>JAXDBS010000029.1:0-150141 GCA_034678545.1 Cloacimonadaceae bacterium (SeqCode)
CACATTGATATCGTCACCCGCGCTCCTGACAGGCTGACCCAGGTCACCAGGCAATTGGCCGGGGCTTTTCCCAAACTCCGGATCGAGAACTGGAGCCAGTTCGACTCCAGCCTCTACGCCGCCATCCATTTCGAGAAGTACATCATGCTGGTGATCCTGGGGCTAATGTTTGTGATCGCCTCCTTCAACATGAGCGGCAACATGTTCCGCAACATCGTCCGCAAACGCCGCTCGATCGGGATCCTGAAAACCCTCGGCTGCCGCAGCGGGGATATCATCGCCCTGTTTGTCAGGCAGGGCCTGATCATTGCCCTGGCCGGCATCCTGGCCGGCATCCTGCTTTCCCTGCTCGCTCTTTTCCTCCAGGCCAGATTCGGGATCGTCCATCTGCCGGTGGGCAATCTTCCCGACCTGGTCCTGCCGGTGGATATCCGCTGGCAGGATTACCTCGCCATCCCGCTGGCCGCCCTGCTGCTGACCGGCCTCAGCATTTACCTTCCGGCTCGCAAGGCCGGACAGGTCGACCCCATTGTCCTGATCCGCGAAATCACTTGAAATCAAGAGGAGATAAAGATGCCCGACCGTAAGGAAGCCTACCGGCTCGCCATCCAGAGCGAGATCATGTCCCAAAACCTTTATCAGGCCCTGTCCCGCAGCTTCAGCCGCAAACCCGAGATCAGCCGGACCCTGGCCGGCCTCGTCCCCTTGGAAAAGCAGCACGAGGACAAGCTCAGGGAGGCCTTTGCCCGCGAATTCCCGGGAACAGAACTCAGCCTCGACCCCGGACTGCTCCACCAGGCCGTCCCGGCAGACCTGGCCAACCCCGAACAGGTCCTGGAATTTGCCATCTCGAGAGAGCTCCTGGCTGCCGGGGTCTACCATGAAATGGCTGCTGCCGCCGAAACCCCGGAATTGCGCCAGCTTTTACTGCAATTGGCTCAAGAGGAGGAATTCCACAAGACAGTCCTGGAAACCGAGATCCTCCGACTGGACGGCTTGGTCACCTGGTTCGATCCCTCCGAACTCAACGGCCTGATGGAAGACTGAGCCCCGTTTCCTTTCTATTGCCGCGGGAGCACACATACTGCTTGTTCCTATGCAATAGGTAATGCCTGCCCCTCCGGCTGGTTCATCCACCCTGTCAAAAATACTGTCTAGCATACTGCCGGCCGATTAAGTCAGGTATTTTCCTATAAGCTCTCCCCTGCTTGCACTACTTACCCATTACGGACCCAATACGGACTTTGTCCGTAATGGGTAAGTAATGCTATTAAGAGCCAGGGCGGTTGAAGCTCAGTAAATGTAATCATGCAAACCTTGCCGTTGACCCTAGACATGCCTTCAGGCTTGACTAAACTTCCCGTCCTGTTGGAAATGATATCGGAAAATTGAGAGCAGGGTTACAGGATGAAAACAGGGAAGATAATTGACATACGCTGCCAGTGCGGCTTTTTGCTCTTTCGCTATTTCAAGGCGGGCAAGGGCAGGCTGATCAAGTGTTTTGTGGATCGGCTCACCGCCGATTTCGTGGGATTGCGCGGCCTGCCCACCTTTGCCAAGCCGCTCTGCCCCCAATGCGGCAAGGACCTCGGGATCATCCTGATGATCCGCGGCGCTCCCGCCCTCAAGCTCAACCACGGCACCATCCAAGACGTCAGGCTCTGATCCGGAGCAACCGGAGGCCAAAACCTGCACTTCCACCGTAATCAAAAAGGGTCAATTCAGGCGGCACCCGCGTTGACCCTTGGTGGCTATAAGGGAAGATCTGCCGTGTCAGGGAAGGTTCAGTTGATTTTGACCATCTTCCTTACCTGAGCGGTTCCGGCATCTGTCGTGAGCCGGCAGAAGTAGATCCCGGCAGCCAGCAGCGAACCGCTGTCATCTTTACCATCCCAGGCCAGGTCATGCTCACCGGCGGCTTTTTGAGCTGACGCCAGGGTCGTGACCAAACGGCCCTTGACATCATAGACTTCGAGGGTCACGGTCTCCCCCGCTTTCTGGATCCAGTGGATGGAGGCGGAAGCACGAAAGGGATTGGGATGGACGCTCAAAGCCGTTCCGGTCGCCGGCGCGGATTCCGCGTCAGGATTTCCCACATAGGATGACCAAAGCTGGAAGCGGTCCAGCAGCAGCAGGCTGCCGTTATCGGACAGACAATGGATGCCGGCAAAGACATTGGCGTAGAGGTGGGTGGAAAAAACATATTCGTATCCCGTCCAGGCAGCGGGAACCGACAAAGGCTGGCCGCCGGAAACGATCTCCATGGTGGCGGGATCGGGCGCGGCGGTGGAAATGCCCACCCGGATCTGCGCCAGGCCGCTGTCCGCAAAGGCGGAGCGGGCCCAGAAACGCATCCGGGCCTGGTTGCCGGTGTTCCACTTGGGCGTGAAGAGCCAGTCATCGTTGGCCGCGCCGTCGGAGGGCAGGCAAACCAACAGCTTCTGTTCGTCGAAGGCTGTCAGTTCAGGCACGGGCGGCACACAGGCGGCAGGATTGAAAACAAGGAAGGAGTGGGGCTCGCCTTCGGCGGGAAAATCGGTGTAGTCAAAGGTGAGGGTGTTGGCCTGATCGAGGTCGAGGCTGATCCAGGGCGCCAGGTCCGCCGCGAAATCAGGATGATTTTCAAAACTGTCCTGATAGTTGATTACAGGCGCGGGATAGACCGTTGCCACCACTGTGTTGGAGGGTTCTGAATCACCCTGGGTGAAATTGGCCACCACATAATATTGATAAGTTCCTGCCGGCAGATTGATGTCATAGTGATTGATCGTGAGCGGGTCGGTGATGGTGGCCAGGACCGCGCCGTTGCGGTAGATGGTGAAACCCAGCAGAGCGCGGGTGGCGGGGCTTTGCCATTCCAGAAAAACGTTGTTGCCGGCATCCACGGTCGCCACCAGGTTGGTGGGCGGCGCCACCGGCATCTGGGGCCGCAGGCCGATCACTGCACCTTGCTGGGAACTGAAATTATAGCCGCCGGCGCTCAGGTTGGAAAGATAAAAATAACCGTTGTAGGAGCCGGACCAGCCCCAGTTCATATGGAAGTAATTGGTTCCCTGGTAACCGTCGCAGGCCCAGGCGTGGCCGCCGCTGGAGGGATCCTGGCCAAAGTAGAAAATCGGCCGGGAATGGTCCAGTTCGTTCTTCATCAGGTTGTCCCAGGCAGTGGCGGTGTAGCCGTATTTATAAACGGTTTGGGCGGTTGACTCATAACCGAAGTGATTGATGAAAGCGGGACGGATGTCCGAGATTGAGGAGCCGGAAGCATTGGGGCCGTAATCCATGTCAACCGCGACGCCGCAGTGAAAAAGCAGGGTGCTGACAGCGGTATTGGCCGTAAACCAGAGCGAGTTCGGCATCGAGGCATAGTTGTAGGTGGCATCGGCAAAGTTGGCTGAGATCATCCCGTAAGTGGGATGCGAGTAGGAATTCGATCCAATCCCGTGCACCGGGTACTGCCAGTATTTCATGATTTGACCCATGGTGGTGGCGCCGCACCCGGCCAGAGTGTGGCCGCCAGACCCCTGGGCGTCGCTGGGGCAAAGCGAGTTGTAAGGCCAGCTTTGGTCCCAGGTGGTCTGCAGCAAGGGAGAAACCGGACGCTGAGGAATGAAATCACTCAGATCGCCCGTCAAAACCAGTTGCCACTGCGGGTGAGCGGCTAACTCTTGTTCTGACCTGAGCAGACCGAGTTCCCCATGATACTCAGACAAAAACCATTGCAGGTTGGAGGGCAGATCCTGAGCGGGGCAATTGAACTCAGTCGAATAGGCCAGGATGGGCACCGCTTTGTCCTCCGCGCTGACAAGGAGAAATCCCCGCGGTGCGAAGTTGATCACATACCAGTCGGCCAGAGACGGATCATTTGGAGCGGCGGCCGCCTGTACAGAGGCAATGGCGTGTTCCGGCAGGACCGCTTCCTGCCAGGCTGAGGCCAGGGCCAGAGCAGTCTCCCGGCTGACCGGCGCGCCGGCCAGGATGCTTATCAGAAAACAGGCTATAAGGAGGAGTAACAGTTTTTTCATAATCTATATCTGCTTTTCATTAATCCAATTTCAGCAGTTTGACAGGTGCGGAAGTGTTGTCCCCGGCCAACCGGGCAAAGTAGATGCCGTTCGCCAAGAACCTGCCCTGCGTGTCTGCTGCCCGCCAAAAAACCTCATTGACACCGGCTTTGAGAGCGCCGGAAACCGCGCTTCCGACCAGCCGCCCCCTGCTATCGTGAATGTTGATGCTGACGGGTCCTGCAGGCTGTTTAGCCATCAGATGGAAATTAATCACGCTGGAAAAGGGATTGGGATAGCTTTGCAGCGTGATCTGAGGCAGGCCGGGAGCCAGCAGATCGTCTGCTGCCGTATCGTCGGTCTGGTAAGTGAAGGGAATCACGTAAGGCTCGATGTTATCGGAATCGACAACGAAACGGAAGTGGGAGATGCCGCTGGAACCGATGCCCAGGTTCAGATGATACTCCGTGACGGCTCCGGCCTGCATCGTAAAGGCGTGCGGCAGCCCGCCGATATAGCAGTTGTCGTCATCGCAGAAATTCAGGTACCAGTCGGCGGGGCCGTCATCCTTGATCAGGGTGATGGTGAAGTTTTCGGCTTCACCGGGATTGAAAAACCAGATAGAGGGCGATGTGTAATTCTGATTGGCGGGCCCGACCAGCGCGGGCAGGAATTCCATGGCGGCCCTGATCTGGAACTGAGGCTGGGGGAGGGTGGAAGCTGCCTGGAGGATATTGTGGTCTGCCGTCTGCAGAAAAGCGGCCACCCAGAAATCCTGGTAATTGGGAGGGATAACGGAGAAATAGGCGGAGAAATCAAAAAAGCTGTTCTGCGCTGTCAGTTGGAAAGGCTGGCTGATGATCTCCCTGACCACATGCGTCGTCCCGGCGGAAACGCCATTTTCCAACAGCAGGAAACGCAGGTTGGCATTGGCCAGGGTGAAGGCGGGATCCAGCTTGGTGACGCGCCCACCCAGAGTGCTTTGGGAAGCGTTGTAAAAGCTGAAATCGATCCTGACCGGCGAGCCGGCGAAACGCTTGGCATTCAGCATGTTTTGGTAAGTGCTGCCATCGGCTATGCCGGCACCCCCGCCGTTGACGGTATTGATCCCGTTGAAGATCACCGTGGGAGTGGACATGACGCCATAATAAGCAGCCCGGGCTTCCGCCGAGGGATTGCTCAGATCGCCCGACTGGATGTAGTGCCGGGTGCTGATGAACTCCCCGGGATTCAATCCGGCATGCAGTATATCCAGACCAGCGAAAGCGTCCAGACAACCTGGACAGCCGCTGGAGCAGAACACCTCGGCGATCTGCGTCCGGGGATAGAACAAGGGCTCCGCCGCCAGACCGGCGGCCATGGCCAGCAGTAATAAAAGCAGTGTTATCCTGAACATTTTTGACTCCTGTATTCTTATAATGTCTTCACATCAGAACCGCGTGACCGCTTCCAAGCGCAGACCCTCAAAGGGAGCGACGAAGCGGCAGATGCCGTTGCGGCAAACCTTGCCGCCGGATTCCCTGCCGGCGAACAAGGTGATATCCGTGTGGCTGAACAGAGCATACTTGATTTCGCAATTCGCCCAGTAGTTGCCTTTGGTGATGTCCCCGGCCGTCTGCCAGCGCGACTCGGCAGATGCCGAAGCAGACAGCTTTCCCTTTCCCAGGTCAAGCTGGAGCAGGGGCTCGTAATGCCAGTCGCTGTCATCCCGGAAAACCTTCTCGATGTATTTGCATTGGGCTTTGCCGGTTAAGGACCACTCGCCCAGAGGCTGGCTGAGGCTGAGGGAGGGAATTATCTCCTGCTGCCAGGTGTCATTGCTCTTGTCCAATTTTTCTATCTGTCCATATTCCGCCACAATCACCTTGTCCTTCCAGAGCCACTCGAGGCTTGTATAGAGATCGCTCATCCGCTTCTGGAAAGAGGAATCCCAGGCTTCCCCATAGTTGGCGTTGAAACTCAGTGCGTCGGTCAGGCCGAGTGCAAGCAAGCCCTGCAGGCCTTCTTCATCCTCGCCCGTGACCTGGTTATCCGCCAGGGTTTCATTGTGGTAATTGAAGGTCTTCAGATCCTGGAGCCGGTAATTAAACCGGTCATAAAGCTTATAACCAGCTCCGAGGGTAAGGTATTTGACAAAGGCGGGTTTCAGATAGAAATTGGCAGCAGCGTTTAAGGCAGAGCCCTCATAGTTGGCACCACTGTTTTTGAACATGGAAGTGACGGCATATTCGACTATTCCGTCCATAAAATCGTATCCCCACAAGACTCTGCCGCCGAACACATCCTGCTGATTGTAAACTCCGAGGGCGTTAAGAGTTCTCATGGTAAGCGCCGAAGCAGACAGGTCGATTTCCTGCGTGAGCTCAAATTCGCCATCCACGCCGTAAGCGATGTCGTTCCTGGAAGGTTGGCTAAGATTGGGCAAGGCCCCATACAGCGCTTTCAGTTTCAGGCCCTGACTGTATCTGGCCAGAAAACCGTCCAGGCGGTTGTCTTGGTCGAATTCCACGTCTTCCCAGGCCCGGAACACCATTCCGCTGCAAAAGTTTTCCGAGATCGTCCCACCGCGCAGGATCAGGTTGTCCCGTTCAAACTCCAGCCAGCGTTCCGTCCACTGAGTGCTGAGCCGGTTGGGAATGAGCTCTTCCAGAAGCAGGCTTTCCTCTGTGGAATACCTGGGCAGTTCCGCCAGAAATTTCATGCCCAGGGAGAAATCCTTGAAGGCAACGGAAAAGCTGAAGGCGTCCCGGAAATGGGAATTGAGCGAATCCTCGGCCGTCCTGTAGATATAGGACACTTCGTTCAGTCCGTTCAGATATAGGTCCTGAGCGCTAAGCAGGCTGACAGCCGAAAAAAGCAACAGCAGTAGAAACAGCCAGATCTTCATTGACATCCGCCGCAGGAGCCGTCGCAGTCGGGGCAATCATGACCTTCTTGCTCTTCCCCTTCGTGCTGGCAAGGTTCCTTCTCAGCAGCCGGCTTTACCGTTTCCGGCTCGGGCAGGTTGAGCAGTTCCCGGATCTTTGCCTCGTATTTCTCTTCCGCACCGGCTTCGTAGCCTTCATGGGAGAACACTATGTTGCCTTCCCGGTCCAGGATAAAGGTATGGGGCGGATTGACCACGTTCAGCTTGCCGGCGAGTTTCTTTTCGCAATCAAACAAGCCGACGAAATTGTAGCCGGTGGTCTTCAGGTAGGTCCTGGCCTTGGGAACATCCTTAGGCGCATCAATGGAAACGGCGATCACGGTCAGGGAATCATATTTCTCCGCCAGCTTGTTCAGGGCTGCCATGCCTTTCTTGCAGGGGACGCACCAGGTGGCCCAGAAATCCACCACCACCGGGCCTTTATTCAGAATGTCCTCCAGTTTCACGTTTTCGTTTTCAATATCAGGCAGAGTAAAGTCCGGCATGGTTTCCGCCGCCAGGAATCCCGCAGCTAAAATCAAACCCAGGATCAATAATATGTGTTTCATCTTTTTACCTCATGTTTTTTTTATCAGTTTTTCAAGTCTATTTTAATGAAATATAGGTTTCCAGGCCGTTGTAGATCCGGGCGTTACTGTCAAACGGATCGGGCAGAATCTGCACCCAGACGACCAGGTAGCTGTCATCCGGAAGGGTGCTGCCATACACAGCCGGCAGGCTGTTCAGAGGCAGACTGAAACTGACCGCCTCGCCCAGGTCCAATCCCTGCAGGGATTTGACGCCTTTGGCGAGTACAACGTTGCGGCAGGGCTGAGTCGTTCCAGAGTAATTGATCTCGGCAGTTTTGTCGATCACGGCATACTTGAGTTTCAGTAAATCAGAAACAATGCTCTGATTCAAAACATCGATCCTGACCGTCCCGTTCAACGCAGCATCAGTCAGGCTGAAATCCAGGTTGGCCAGATTGATTTCAGCTTGCGTGCCATCGATAGTTTGCGCCAGTTGGCTGAAGAACTGCCAGTTATTATCATTGTTGCCGATGATCCTGGTCGTCCCCTGGAACACCACTGTAGGCTGGGAGCTCACGGAATAATATGAATAGACGTCAGCATTGCCACTATCCAGCTGGTCGTTGAAATGGTAGGATAGATAACTCAGATTGGCGGGATAGGTTTCCTGAAGTTGGTGAAGCAGGGCGTCCACGTCGGGGCAGGAAGTACAAGTCACCCCGGAGAAGGACTCGATGACCACTCTTTGATAGCTCTGAGGATTGCAGCCGCAGTCAATGCCGTTGCCGAGCAGGAACCATGTTTCGTTACGCCTGACCAGCCTGTCCCCGGTAAAAGTGCTGTCTGCCAGAATTAGTTTGGAACTGCTGTAAACAGTCAAGCTCCAGTTGGCGTTGGCCAGCGTGTCGTTGACAGTTTCGCTGGTAATGAAATCAACTTCAAACACAGCATCGGCATCCTGCTGCAGGATGCTCTGGAACCAGCTTTCCCGGTCAGATTTGTACTGTCCGTTGTGCAGGTAATCGTCAGCGAAAAAGCTCATTACCTGGCTCAGGCTGTCTGCAGCGGCTGTCTGTAAGGCGGTCTGCAGGGGCGTGAACAGCAAAGCTTCAAGGTCAATACCGTCTGCCGGCTCGAAGGTGTGCTTGAACCTGTCGCAGGAGGCAAGGCTGAGGACAGCAGCTATCAGCATCAGAAAACTGTACGGTTTCATTTTTTCTCCGGTATTCTGTTCAGGGCGTCGGTGATGTCGCCTTTGGACAGCAGTTCGTTAAAGATTAGGGGCGGCTGGTCCACTGTGTACAAAGCGTTGAAGGGTACGCCGGCCCGGCCGTGCATTTTGATCCAGGCCAGCAGGGCGGGATCCTCCTTAGTGAAATCACCCCGCAGCAACAGCACGTTTTTCGCGGCAAACTCACCCATCACCGCCTGTTTGAACAGGACATTCTTTTCGTTGCTCTTGCAGTTCTTGCACCATTCCGCGCCGATATCCAGGAAGACGGGCCGGCCCTGGGACAGCGCACCGTTCAGCAGTTCCTCGCTGAAGACATACCAGCCCTCCGGCGCATGCGGCGAGGGTACCAGACCTTCCGCGGAAGCATGTGACGCCGTCTCCGGTTGGGCATGATATGGCAGATAGGCAAAGCCTGCCGCCACGATCAGAGCCACCGGCAGCAGGGTGAACACCCATTGCGTTATCCGGCTGTTTTCATATCTGACAAAGCGGCCGTAGAGCCAGATGGCAAAGCCCAGGATGAACAGGAACCAGAGCACCCGCAGAAAATAATCGGGATCGGTCAGCGCCAACAAAGTCTTGAGCTGCGTGTAAACGATCCAGAGCAGGACAAAGCCCATCACCTGCTTGAAGATGACCATCCAGTCTCCCGGCTTGGGGATGAATTTCAGGGCACCCTTGAAGAAGCCGATGATGATGAAGGGAGAGGCAAAGCCCAAGCCGATGACCAGGAAAAAGATCAGCAGCAGCAAAGGCGGCAGCTGCAGGGCATACGGTAAAGCCAAGCCCAGAAAGGGCCCGGTGCAGGAGATCGCCATCAGGAAGGCAAAAACCCCGCCAAAGAAGGAGCCGCCGTAACCGCTTTTGGAGGTGGCCTGCGAGACCTGGCTCATGGCTGGGGGATTGATCTCAAAGATGCCCAGCAAAGAAAGGGCGAACGTGAAAACAATGCACATCAGGGCAATGACGAAGCCCGGATTCTGGTTCTGCAATCCCCAGCCGACAGATTCGCCCGCCTGCTGCAGGATTATGAAAATCACTGCCATGACGGCAAAGGAAACCAGCACGCCGAAGGTGTACACGAAGACATGGGTCAGGACCTTGCTGTCGTCCGTCTTGGCCTGATTGATGATTTTCATGACACGGATCGGCAGGATGGGCAACACGCAGGGCGTGATATTCAGGACAAGACCGCCCAGCAGAGCCAGCAGCAGGTATTTCCAAACGTCGCCGGGGATCCGCTTCTGCTGAGCTGGCAGGGCTTCCTCTTTCGCGGACTGAGTGTCCTGCAGGTCCGTCAGGGAATCGGTTGTTTTCTCTGGGGTCAGGGGAACAGGCTGCTCGTTTTGCACGGTCTGCTGTTCGTTCCCGGCCTGCTCTGTGCTTGTTGCTGCGGGTGGCATCACCTGCAGGTAAAGGGTCCTACTCACGACCTCGGGCATCTCGCACTGGCCAGTGTCAAAGCAAGTGTTATAACCCATTTCCGCCTGCACAACAACGCGCGAAACGGCCTGACCGGAGCTGACCTTGAAGGGAAGGGTCAGGACCACCTTGCCGGCATAGATCCATTCGTTGCCCTCCTCCACCGTGACCGGCTCAGGATAAATGGTCTGCCCGAAACTCAGGCCCGTTCCCGTAGCTTTCAGATAAAAGTATTCGTTGTCTCCTGGGAAATAGGATTGGTGCATCCCCTGCGGGATGGTCATGACCGCTTTGACTGCGCCGCTTCCGCCCGGCTGCAGCGCGTCCGGCGTGATGATTATCTGCACTTCAGCCTTGGCGCTCAATCCCGCAACTGCCGACAGGATCAGCAGAATGAGGCAAAATCCGATTTTAACTTTCACTAATCCATCCTCTGTTTATTCACATAATCACTTAAACACCAATTGTCGCATAAAAATATGCAGGATTTATTCCATAAAATCGGGCTGCCCGTATCTCCCCTGCCTTACATCCCTTCAGCCAGCCTGAAATCGCCGGTAATCCACGCGGCATCCACCTTGGCTGAGTCAGCGTGGACACCGGGAGGATCCCAAGTTGCATCAAAGGCAGGCCAAAGGTCGCAGGCATGCTCAGTCGTAAGGGATAAAGGCGTTTTTAATGTCCCGGGACTGGGAGACAACCAGGCCGGCAATGACGAGAAGGATGCCGGCCACCGTCCTGAGGGTGGGCCTGTCCCCCAGGATGAAAAAAGCCAGAAAGGCCGTCAGCACCGGGATGAGATTGGCGAACAGGTTGGACCTGATCACGCCTAGCTCGCGGATCACTCCAGTATAGAGGGCAAAAGCTCCGACCGAGGCAAACAGGGACATGGCGGCGATGATGCCCAGCCCGCGGATGGAATGCTGCATGGTGAAGAAATGCCCGGCATCGCGCAGCAGGAAGACCGGCAGGAAATAGAGCATGCCGAACAGGCTTTGCCAGCTGACAATGGTCAGGGTCTGGTATTTTAGAGTAAGGCGCTTGACCGTGATGGCATAGCCCATGCCGCCGAACACGGCCAGAAACATCAAAGCCACCCCCCTGACGGTGGACCTGATCTCTCCCCCCTCCAGAGCCAGCAGGGCCACACCAGCAAAGGAAACCAGCAGACCCACAAACAGCCACAGGGTCACTTTTTCCTTGAGAACCAGCCAGGCCGCCAGCACCGCGAACAGGGGAATGGTGGCAATGATCAGCGAGCCCAGGGTGGATGAGACATACTGCAGCCCGTTCGCTTCGCCCATGAAGTAAAGGAATGGCTCGAAGAAAGCCATCAGCATAAAAGCTCCGATATCCTGCCGGCGCGGCTGCTCGGCATGCCTGGCGGCGGCGGCGAACAGGAACAGCAGGGCGCTGGCAAGCAGCAGCCTCAAGAACACGATCTCCACCGGCCTGTAGCCTGCCTCAAAAGCAAGCTTGATCCAGACAAAGGTCAAAGCCCAGAAGGTCATGGCCAGGACCGCTTTCAGATAGGCAAGCTGTGAGCTTTTCACATGCACCTTAACGCTTGCCTGCAAGTCCGCTGGCCAAGGTCACAGCTGATCCGAATCCAGCATGATAGTGACCGGGCCATCGTTGACGAGGCTCACCTGCATATAGGCGGAGAAGCGTCCTGTCCGCACCTTCAGACCCGTGCACCGCAACTCTTCCACAAAAGAATCATAGAGGATTTCCGCCTGCTTCGGTTCCAAAGCGGAAATGAAATCCGGCCTTCTGCCGCGGCGGCAGTCAGCATACAAAGTGAATTGGGAGATGACCAGGAGTTCAGCCTGAACCTCCAGGGCAGACAGGTTCATCTTGCCGGCGGCGTCCTCGAAGATGCGCAGCTCCGCCAGTTTTCTGGCCAGCTTGGGGATGGGGGCTGCGGTGTCGTTGTTTCCAAAGCCGAGTAAAACGACCAAACCTTTACCGATGGAGGCGCAGGTCTCGCCCTCGATGGCCACGTTGGCTCGGGCAGCTCTCTGGATCAGCAAACGCATCTGAAACAGTGATTATTCGCGCGTGAACTGGTGGACCAGATAGCAGCCGGTGTCATCTATCCAGTAGGTGTTATCCTCGTCCCTGGGGACCAGGATTGCCAGGCGTGCAAAGGTAACGGGGTTCTTCAGAAAGCCTACGCTGAGCGTGCCCTGCTTCCAGTCCTGCTTCGCCTTGATCCGGGTGCTGAATTCGTTCAGTTTCACCCCCGCTGCATCGTAAGCCCAGAAATGGACCTTGGCGGCCTTCTGCATCGGTTTGGCAGACCGGATGGAGCATTTAACGAAGTAACCGCCCGTGAAGTTGATGCCAAAGGGTTCGGAGAGCAGATAGAGATTGCTGCCGCTTCTGTGGATCTTCAGCGAATGCCGGCCGGAAAGGGTCACCCCTTTGTCCAGGGTTGCAAACCGGGACTTGACTGTATCTTTGCTGATCACGTGCCACCTGGCGGGAAAAGTGGAATCCGCCAGGTCTGAAGCCTCAAAATCGGGATTGGGGATCAGGTTGGGAACGTTCTTGTTGTCCGGCTCGCGGAAAAACAAAGTTGAGCCGGTAAAGCAACCGGTCAGCAGCAGGCAGCCGGCCAGCAGAAAAGCGTATATGAATCTCATTTGATAAATCCCCTTTCATTCAAGTATTTCAGAACGATCCCCAGACCAAGCCCATTGATCAGCAGGTTTGATCCGCCATAACTAATAAAGGGCAGCGGGATTCCAGTGGTGGGCACCAGGCCGATGTTCATCCCGATATTGATGAAAGCCTGAAACACCAGATATCCGAAAATGCCGGCAGTGGCTATCTTACGCTCCCTGACCCTGATATCCCGGATGGCTGTTATCAGCCTCCAGAAAAACAGGAAAAACGCCAACAATAAAACCAGACTGCCAATGAAGCCGAACTCTTCGCCGATCACGGAAAAAATGAAATCGGTGTGATGCTCGGGCAGAAAATTCATGTTTTTCTGGGTCCCTTCCAGCCAGCCCTTGCCCAACGCGCCGCCGCTGCCGACCGCGATCTTGGCCTGGATGATCTGGTAGCCGGCGCCCAAGGGGTCACGCATGGGGTCCAGAAAGGTCAGAATCCTGTCCTGCTGATATTCCCTCAAGCCGTTCCAGAATACCGGCATGATGAGCGCTAGAAATAGGTTCAGGATGGATGCCACCACGACCGTCACCCAGGACAGCCGGAACTTCACCAGCATGATCACAAGCAAAACTGTCCAAAGAACTATGAACACCCAGTGAAACGAAGCAACAATGCTGAGCACGGGGCTGACCGCCAGCAACAGGTAAAAGGACGGCACCCCGGCTGCGACATACATTACAAACAAACTGAACAGGACCGTCAGGGTCGTGCCGATGTCAGGCTCGATAACGATCAGAAGCACAGGCCCGAGCACACACAGAAATCCATAGATCAGCTGACGCATTTCACTCAGATGCGGTTTCGCCAATATTCTGGCCGTAAGCAAAATAGTCAACAACTTTGCGCTTTCGGAAGGCTGATAGGAGAGGCCCATGAGATTGAACCAGCGGTGCGCCCCCTTGATGGCGGGAGTGAACAGCACCAGCACCAGCAGCAGCAGATTGAGCGCATAAAGCGGTACCACAAGCACGTCCAGCACGGGCATGGGCAATCTCAGGATCAGGTAGAGCAGCGCTGCCAACAGGACAGAGAAGATCAGCTGCTTCCACCAGTAATTGCTTACTGATATGGCGTCGCCGATCTTGATCGTGGAAGCAGTGAAGATGGCAATGATCCCTAAAATGATCAGCAAGCCCAGCATCACGGCCAACATGTAATCAAATTTCTTTTTATTGATCAACGGCCGGCTCCTCGATCGGAGTTTCCAGGGGCACCTCGTTCGGATCCACAACCAGCGGGGGCTCCTGCACTGCTTCCGCTTCCGGAGCGGTCTCACCTTCCTGCAGTTCAGCAGGGGCTTGAACCGGGGCAGTGATCCGCTGGTAGTTGCCCATGTAAAAGTTCAGGATGCGGGTGGCAATCGGGGCCGAAATGCTGCCTCCGTGCCCGGCGTTCTCCAGAAAGACAGTCACTGCAATCTCTGGCTTTTCCGTTACAATATAACCGGTGAACCAGGCGTGTGTTGCGCGTCCGAAGACGTTCTCGGCCGATCCGGTCTTGCCGTAGGTCGTGGCGCCTCTCACTTTGACCCTCGTGGCGGTCCCTCCCGGCTGATTGCACACCGCAAAAAGGCCTCTTTGGATGACTTCCAGATTGAGTTTCGAATAGGGCAGCTGCACTTTCCTGACAGGCAGGATCTGATCCCTCTTCAACGCTCCCTGACCCACCGTGGCAGACAGCAGATGCGGCTGGTTCCAGATGCCGCCGTTGGCAATGCCCGCGTAATAGGCGCAGATCTGCAGGGGCGTGCACAACACCTCGCCCTGCCCTATGGACAGGTTGACCTTCTGGCCGGTTAGGCTGACCCCTTTGCCGACATGTTCATAGTACCATTCAGCGTCAGGGAAAAGACCGATCCGCTCATTGGGGAGGTCAACGCCTGTCTTCGTCCCGATCATGCACTGGTGGGCGTAGGCGCAGAAATCATCCAGTTTGAGTTTGAGGGAAAGGTCATAAAAGTAAGTGTCGCAGGAAACCTTGAGCGCGTTGATGACATTGCTCCGTCCGTGGCCATAGCTGCTCCAGCAGCGGAAGAACCTCTGCCCCACCTTCAGGCCTCCGCCGCAGTTGGCCAGCAGCGTGTATTGGTCTATCTTTCCCATCTCCAACCCTGCTCCGGCCGTGATCGGCTTGAATACGGAGCCCGGCGGATAAGCGGCGTGGATCACCCGGTCCAGCATGGGGCGCGACACATTGTTGTTGAGGACCTGCCAATCCTTATGGCTGATCCGGGTCATGAAGAGGTTGGGATCGTAGCTCGGCTTACTGACATAGGCCAGAATCCCGCCCGTGCGGATGTCCATGACCGCCACTGCGCCCCGCATCCCTCCCGGGAATACGTTTTCGGCATAATCCTGAATGTCGTTGTCGATCGTCAGTACCAGCCCCAGTCCGTTAACCGGCTGGACGGTGCTTTCCGCCCTGAACAGGTTCAGGTTGCGCCCGCGAGAATCGACCTGAACAATCTCCCGCCCGTCCCGGCCTTTGAGCACCACCTCGTAATACTTCTCCAGCCCCGTCTTGCCGACCTGGCTGTTAATTGTGTAATCGTCGTTTTTATAGAGCTGATATTCGGCTTCGTTGATGCGCCCCACATAACCCGTGAAATGGTTGGGATAAAGATACTGGCGCGTGGTCTCGGCCTTGAAGAAGAGTTCGGGAAAATAGTTTAATTTTTCCGACAGCGTGAGAACCTTCTCGTAGGGAATGTTGTCGGCAATCAACACATCTTCATAAGATCGGAACTTGGTCTTCTCGATCAAAGCCCGCAATTCCTTGTCCTCCACTTTGAATTCCGAGGACAGGAAAGCGGACAGTTTAGAATAGTCCTTGATCTGGCCGGTGATCAGGTACAGGGTGTGGGATGGGATGTTGACCACGACCGGGCGGTACTTGTGGTCATAGATCTCCCCCCGCGTGGCGATGATCCGTCGAAGCCTGACGACGTTGTTTTCCGCCACTTCCTTGTAATAGGAACCCTGCACGACCTGCAGGTTGAAGACAGCCACCAGGATCGTCCCCAGCAGGAAAACGGTGACGGCGAAAAAAAAATGGACGAAAGTGAGTTTAGTCATGCCTGAAATCAAGCTTCAGATGCGAGATCATGACCAATATGGTAACCAGAACCCCGGTGATGACCAGATTGTAGGCCAGCATGCCCAGGAACTTACCGAAAAGAGCTCCGCTAAATCCGTCCTGGAAGCCATACACGACATACATCAACAGGCTGTAAAGCACTACTATGAGAACAGTCGTCAGCCCCATGGTGACAAAACTGTCCCTTTCCAGAGGACGGTGAAAGCCGTCCGCCACAGTGATCAGGACTATCAAGACAGCAGTCTGCAGCCCCAGCAGATATGGCGTGGTCAGGTCCAGGCACAAACCCAGGACGAAGATGATCGGCACCAGCAGGTTGAGCGGCTTTTTCCACACTTGGTAGATGATCCAGCCCAGGAACAGGTTTGGCACTATGCCGGCTACAGCCAGCCTCGGCATGAACAGCACCTGTACGTAGAGCAGGATGATTCCGCTCAAGAGGGTGCGGAAGATCAGCCAATAGATCACTTAACTCTCCGGATGATGCAGAGCGGCGTAAGTTCGTCGCCCTGGCCCTGGGGATTGTCTTTGAGCACGGCTTCCATGAACTGCCGGGAAAGCTCCCGGCTGCCTCCGATCATCCAGCAGCCTCCGATATCGTTGATATCCATAATAGCAACAGGATAGCCTGTTCCTTCGGCAATCCGCTGCGCTTCCCGCTCCGGATGCAGGGGACCCTTGATCACAGTCTCGTTATAGGGCGGCACTGGAGAAGTCCCGGAAGCGTCTATCAGGGCCGCCTGCTTGCCTGCCACCCGGTAAAACAGCCCCTTGATACCTAACAGTTTGCCCGCAGCTCCGATCAGCGCGGCCAGCAAAATGCGCGGTCCTCCGCATTCATCTATGGCGCACTGCATGCTGGAAGATGACCGCAGTCCGATGCCGTAAGGGACTTTGGCCACGAAGCGCCACAATAGTTTGGCCAGGGGGCCGATCTTTAGTTCGGCGACAGGCACGGCACGGCCTTGAGTAATGGCCAGAGGACTCTCGCTTACGGACAGGATATCCCCTTCCCGCATCAGGGGCAGGGCGTATTCTTTCGCGATGGCAAGCATGTCATCATCGCCGCTCAGGATGCGGGTCTTGACCGGCAGCCGCTCAAAGCGGATCCCCCCGACTTCAATCCACGGACTGCGTTGTGTCTTCAATTGCGATCTCCGTTGTATCTTTGGGTACGATCAACTGCGGGGCGCGATAGACCTTGCGAACGCGTGTCTTTTTCAGCACGAAGACGTGCTCCAGGTTCTCCACCTGGGCAAAGGGAATGATCTGGGCGCTCAGGAAAAGGTTGTCCTTTGATTCCCTGATCCGGCTGATTTTGCCGACGGGATAACCCTTGGGAAACAGCTGCGACAGGTTGGATGTGACAATGGTGTCTCCGATGCTGATCTGCGAACCCAGCTTGATCAGGTTCATGCTGGTAGCGCCCAGCAGGTCGGTCTGCAGGATGCCCTGCACTTTGGTGCGCTCGTCCATCACCGCCAGCTGGAACTGGGAATTGGTCAGGGGCAGGATGATGCTGTTGTTGCGGTTGACCACGATCGCTTTGCCGATCACGCCTTCGGCCGTGATGACGGGGCTTTCCACCTCCACTCCGGCAGCGGAACCCTTGTCTATGATCAGGTTGCGGTCGTTGAACTGGCCGGAGTATCCTACTACTTCCGCCATGATAAAAGGCACGTCCTTGAGGACAAGGTTGCCGCTGAGGTTGCTTTGCAGGGAGTCCAACTGGTTGAGCAAAGCCCTTTGAGCCAAAGCCTGACGCACCAGCTGGTTGCGCAGCCGGGCGTTGTCATCCCTCAACTCTTTCAGGTTGAAAAAGGTTCGCACGGATGCTTTGAAAGGCAGGAAAATCGCCTTGGAGAGCCACTCCGCCCTCCCCAGCCGGGTTTCTACACTGCCTGCGAAGAGCAGCAGGGCGAGCAGCAGAAAGATTCCGGGTACTATGTAACGCTTATACACATTGGATGCGGGGTGGATCAATCCTCGATCTTCTTGATCAGCACTTCCCGGTAGCGCTCCACATCGTCCAGGACGGTACCGGCGCCCTTGACCACGCATTCCAGCGGATCGGGAACCACGTGCACCGGCAGGTCGACAGTCCGGCGGATCTTTTCGTCCAGCCCTTTCAGCAACGCACCGCCGCCGGTCAGGAAAATGCCGCGTTCCGCGATGTCCGCGCTCAGTTCCGGTGCAGTCCGTTCAAACAGGCGCTTGATGGCGTCCACCATTACGCTGACCGTTTCGGAAATAGCTTCCCTGATCTCTTCCGAACTGATCTTGATGGTCACCGGATAGCCGGAGACTATGTCGCGGCCGCGCACGTCCATGACCAGCTCTTCCTTGAGGGGATAAGCGCTGCCGACCGCGCACTTGATCTTTTCCGCGGTCTGCTGGCCGACGAACAGGTTGTTCTTTTTCTTCAGGTAGTTTATGATGTCCGTGTCCAGCTTGTCGCCGCCGACTCGGATGGAATTGTGCACCACGATGTGGGAGAGGGAGATCACCCCGATCTCGGAGGTGCCGCCGCCGATGTCCATGATCATGTTGCCATAGGCCTGGTCGATCGGCAGGTTGGCCCCGATGGCCGCCGCTATCGGCTCGGAAATGAGATAAACCTCCCGGGCGCCGGCATGCAAAGCACTGTCGCGCACCGCGCGTTTTTCCACTTCCGTAATCCCTGAAGGCACGCACACGATCACTCGGGGGCGGACCAGCAAACGCTTCCTCTGCGCCCGCAGGATCAGGTTGCGCAGCATCAGCTCCGTCACCTGGAAATCGGCGATCACGCCATCCTTGAGGGGCTTGATCACCTTGACCTCGTCAGGGTTCTTGCCCAGCATGACCTTGGCGTTCTGGCCGATGGCGATGATCTTCTTGTTATCAGAACTAACCGCCACCACGGACGGTTCGTCGATCACGATCCCCGTCCCTTTCTTATAGACCAGTGTATTGGCCGTGCCCAGATCGATCGCGATGTCGTTGGCCATCATTCCAAAAAAGTCAAATAGCGACATCCTGTCTCCTCTCTATCCAAAATTCCTGATTCATTATGATAAGATTTTTACCTTGAATTAAAAAAAGCCCTAATGTCAAGGAAAATATGAGTAATTATATACTCTGTCCCCCCCTGCTTATCAGTAGAGGATCAACATAGTTGAAATCCTTCCTGAACCGGATCTCCTGACCAGGCGGCAAGCCAGTTTTCCGGACTTCCGGCATCAGTCTTGATCCGCCTGCCTGATACGGGGCTTGACAGGACGAGTTGTTTGGGTGAGTATGTTTGAAAAAACACAGGATGGAATATCATGAATAAGGACAGCCGGCCCCAGGAAATCCAGTACGAGGTGTTTACCGGTTCTTGGGTCCAGGAACCCGGCCTGCACGATTTTACAGGCTGCAAATGGGCCGGCTGCGACCTTTCCGGCCAAAGGTTTGCCGGCATCCTGGACCGCTGCGAATTCGAAGACTGCAACCTCTCGCTGACCATCTTTGAACAGGCCAAACTCCAGGATGTGCGTTTTCTGCGCTGCAAGCTGCTGGGCGTGGATTTCACCCGCTGCAGTTCCCTGGGCCTGGCCTTGAGCTTCAGGGAATGCCTGATCGCAAGCTGTAACTTCAATTACCTGGTCCTGCCCGGGACCTGTCTTTCAGGCTGTGAGATCCGCGAAACGGACTTTGTGGGCTGCAACCTTTCCCGCAGCAGCTTTGCCGGCAGCGTCCTGCACGGCGTCACCTTCCACGAGACCAACCTGGCCGGGGCTGACTTCACAGCCGTCCAGGGCTACCGGATCAATCCCCTTACCAACCATGTCAAAGACGCGAGATTCGGACTGCCGGAAGCGGTTTCCCTGCTGGAGTGCATGGGGATAAAACTGCAGCAGTAAAGGATTACGAAAATAGCCAGATGATCAGCGGCAGGTAGCCCAGCGCGATCAGGATGGAGATGGAGACCGCGTTGGCGGCAAACTCCCGGTCCATGTTTTCCAGGTTGGCGAAGATCAGCGTGTTGAAGCCGATGGGCGTGGCGGAATTGGCGATGATGATGGTGCGCGTCATACCCTGCAGGCCGAAGATCACTGTCAGCAGCCAGCCCAGCAGCAAGCCCACTCCCATGCGGATGAAGATGGCGGTCATGACCGCCCCCAGCCTGTGCAGTTTTGGGTCGAAGACCAGACCTAGCGCGATCATGATCAGGGGAATGGTGGGCTGGCCCACCAGATTCAAAAAACCCAGTCCGAGTTCCGGCACCCTGATCTGCAAAGCCCGGATGGTAAGCCCGATCAGCAAACCCCAGAGCGGCGGCAGCTTCACGAACTTCATCCAGTCAAACCTGCAGGTCTTGCAGTTCTCGCCATATTTCACGGCGTTGTAATAGGCGAAAGTAAAGATCAGGAAACTGTTTCCGATATCGAACAGCGAAGCCCGCGCGAAGCCCTCCATCCCGAACTTGGCCTGGAAAAACGGCAGCGAAAAACCGGTGTTCATGATCAGGCAGCCCACCAGGAAGCTGCCAAAGGTCGTCTGCGGCAGCTTCAATTGCTTCCCCGCCCACCAGGCGATCAGGTAAACGATGAAAACCACCGCCTGAGCCGTGAAAGGCAGATAGAGCAATTCCGGCTTCAGATCCACCTTTAGGATGGACAGCAAAGCCAAAGCCGGCAGGGTAGCGCTGAGGACCAGCTTCAGGATCACGCCGGCGTCTTCTTTTTTCATCAGCTTCACGCTCTTGATAAAGACGCCGAAAAAGAAGGCCAGGATCAGGGGGATCACTTTCAGAAAAAAGGCGTCCATGCTCTATCAGCCTGCTTTATTGCATTTCTGCCGCTTTCTTTTGAAATGCCATATCGTTATTTGACGATGTTATTGGTCAGAGCTGGCGCTTGATGGTATAGATGGCCAGCCGGTCACAGACTGCCTGCGCGTAGTCCGAGATCCGCTCCAGATGCACTCCGAACCACTTCAACTGGTTCTTGTGGGCCAGGTCCAGGTCCATGCTGAAGATCTGGCGGCGCAGCTTTTCGCCCAGCTGGTCAGCCTCGCGCTCATAGAAATAGACCTTGTGGATGTAGTTGTTCACCGCCGCCAGGTCGCGGAAAAAGGACCGCACAGCCATGGTCAGGTTTTCCACCGAATCCACCGAGGCCTTGGTTGTGAGCCGGAACAGGTCGTCCAACTCATGCGGGATTTTGGGCATTTCAATCGAGAACTGCAGGAGTGAGTCCTTCATGTTGTCCAGGACCTCGTCCGAGTTTTCCAGAATCGCCAGCACGTCACCCCGGTTTTCCGGGATCAGGGTGTGCTCGTATAAAAAGCGCTCGATGTGGACACGGATGTCATCGGCCTTATGTTCGTTGTCGCAAACGGTTTGCAGCCTTGTTTCGAATTGTTCAACGCGCTCCGCCAGGTAATCCTCCACTCCCTTTTGATACAGCAGGGCGGTGTCGCCCAGGATGTCCAGAAACTGGTCCAGCTGCGCTTCGATGACCTTGGTGGTCTTCAGTATGATCGCCATTGGGGATGGAACTCCTTCACTTTCATATGCATCAATCTCATTTTGGACACATCAATTTAGTCAAGGAAAATTCCACCCGGCCCGATCTGACAGAGCTTCTGCTAACTACATGCCTTTTTTATTCTGGGTCTAAAACTCCACCGTCACAATATAAGCGCCAAAGTAACCGCCTGTCGGCATGACCTGGGAAGTGCCCTGTACCGTTCCGTAAATCTGGAAGGGGCCATAGGGATTATCGGAAGTGTAAATATTATAACCTATGGCGTCGGGGACCGGATCCCATTCCAGAAGTATGTTGTCGCTCAGCCTGGAGATCCTGAGGTTTGGCCCGTGCGCGCCGATATTGAGCACGACCTCCGCTTCATACTCAGTATTGTAGGCGTAGATGTGAAAGCCCAGTATGGTTCTGCTGAGCCCCGGATGCAGAGGCTCGATGCGGATCCCCACGTGTGCAGTGCTGTTGCCCGCCACCGTGAATTCCAGGCTGTCCGCCCTTTCCAGGCCCGTGTAGGTGATCTTGGACCGCCAGTCGTCATCCTCCACGTCTGCAGTTATCAACAGCGGGAACGACTGTGGGTTTTCCACTTCAATGCTGGTCAGCTCGATCTCGCCCGGATACCTGACGACCACGCTGTCCACGGGAACGGATATGAATACCACGGGCAGGTTGTTCGAGTCTACGGTAAAGCCCTGCAGCGTGCCTGTCGTATGTTCGTAGGCCGTCATGTTGCAGGACCAGAAACCCGGCGTCTGCGGCGTGAATTCCATCATGACAGTGGCGGTCAGGTGCGGAGCGAGTTCAAAATACAGCGAATCCGACCTCACTCTGCCGATCAGGTTCAGATTGACCGAGCCGTCGTCACCCGTCACGTGATGACTTATCTGGAGCGGCACATCTGAATTATTGGTAAAGTAAAACGGCTGGATGCGCGTCTCGTTCATCGGCACATTGCCGAAATGAACTTCCAGCGGAGTAATGATCAGCGGTGGAGGCGGCAGCACATAGGCAGACATGGGAATGTTATAAATCATTCCGCTGTTCAACTCAGCAATGACCAGTTCATCAGACCAGGGACCCGGAATATCAGGTGTGAATGTAACTCTGACAAAAACAGTATCATTACAGGATTGAATAACCAGCAGCGAGTCATCCCTGGACCTGGGATTGCCCTCTAAATCAACCTCGACATTTTCACCGTGGTAAAAGCTCCACTCATATTGAAACGCGGGTAATTCGATCTGTCTTCGCGGCTCCGATTTGACAGTCCGTTCCGAGCTGCCGCCCATTTGCACCTCTCCAAAATCCAGGTGGGGCGGCCCCATCAGGACATCCGGCAGGCCGAAGGCATCTACGATGATATCAAACCAGTTCCTGGCGTCCGCGCTGCCTGCCATCAGGGTGCGGGACCAGGGCCCGACTGCGTTGATCCTTGCAGTCATCTGAACCTGCCTGGATTCAGCCGGCAGGAGCGTGAAGTATAAAGAATCCGAACGCTCTCGTCTGCCGATTAGGTTGAGGTTGATTGAGCCGTCATCGCTGGTAACGTAGTGGCTGACATTCATGGTTTCGGTGCTGTAATTTGTGAAACTGAACGTCTGATACAGTGTGTCCCCGGCAGTTACTTCACCGAAATTGACATACTGCGGCGTGATGTCCAGAAGATCTACGACATGGGCATGTACAGGAATGTAGAAATCCGCCCCGCTGCCCGATTCATGCACCATGATCGTGTTGTCATAGGGGCCGGGTTCCAGCGCCGTAAAGGTGACCTGCACCTCCTGCGTCTGCCAGGGCAGGATCTGGTAGGCAAGTGAATCCGTCCTATCCCGGCCAATCAGGTTCAGGTTAATGGCCCCATCGTCACTTGTCACGTAATGGCTGATGGTCAATGTGGAATCGCTGGCATTCTGAAGTCCCATCACTTGGGATACGACAGAGCTGTTCAGCACATTGCCGAAATCCAAAAAAGCGGGCGCAATATAAAGCGGCGGCGTCACAAAACCGGCAATGGGAGTCTCAAATGCTTCACCTGTCTCCAGGATGTTCGTCATGATCGAATTGTCATACGGTCCCTGCTCAGTACGGAGAAAATGCACTTCCACCATCACGTTTTCCTGGGGCTGGATGGTGTAAGACAACGAATCCGGTCTTGATTTTCCGATCAGGTTCAGGTTAATGGTTCCATCGTCACTTGTTACGTAATGGCTGATGGTCAGGATGGAATCCGTCTCGTTGTGCACGTCCATGACCAGGACACGCAGTTCGCCCGGGTAGACATTGCCGAAGTTGAGATCCGGCGGATTTATATGAATGGAAGGCTCTTCCATCACTGTAGCTGTCATTGGAACGTAAAATGTCTCACCGGTAGTATGGCAATATAGCACCAGCGAATCGGACCACGCTCCCACTTGCTCCGGATAGAGCCTGATTTCCATGGCATACTCCACACCCGGATCCATGTGAAAATAGACTGAGTCCGCTCTGTCCCGCCCTCCTTGTTCCGTAGGATCGGTCAGGGAAACCGCATTGGGATGAGCAGCCGCATAAGCGCTTACATCAATGCCGCTCTGCAAATGCTGGAGCAGATACATCAGATTATAGCCTTCGATATCGCTCTGGATATAAACAACGCCAAAATCAAGATAGTAAGGTAGCCACTCTATTGTCTGGCCCGGAATCCAAATGCGAACAAGTTCCTCCTGATATCCATGACTATTAGTTAACTCAAGTTGCACTTCGCCGGGAGTTGATGACAGGGGAGTCAGATCCAATTTCACGTTCAGAGTTTCTTCCGATACAGCAATCGCCGTCAGGCTGTCCGGCCTGAATCCGCCCATGATTTCCAGATTTATGCAGCCAATGTCTCCGAACAGGTAAACCGTCTCGATATGGATCTCCTGATCATAGCTGTTGGGATTGAAGATCTGAAAAGTGGAGCTGTAAGTATATCCGGGCACCACTGTCCCGAAATCATAGAACAACGGCTCAGCGTAAAACACGGGGATGTTGTAGGCATCGACGGGTATGAAGTAACTGACCAGGTTGGTATGGTCAAAGGCCTGCATGTCACAGGTCCAGTATCCCGGTGTCTGCGGAGTGTAAACCATCTCGACCTGCTGCGTCTGCATGGGAACCAGCACGAAACTGACCGTGTCCGCCCTTTCCCTGCCGATCAGGTTCAGGTTGATGGAACCGTCGTCAGATGTCACGTAATGGCTGATCTCGATGGGATAAGGATAGAAGTTTGTAAACTCAAAGATCTGTACCCTCGTTTCATCCGATAGCACATCCCCCAAATGCACTTCCAGCGGCGTGATCTCCAGCGCCTGCACCACGTTGGCATACATAGGCGTGAAAAAAGTCTCCCCCGTTTCCTGCACCTGGGCGATTATCAGATTCTGATACGGACCCGGAATTTCTCCGTTGAAACTGACATCAATGAGCATATGCCCGAAGGGAGGAATGAAATACTCCAGTGTGTCCGCTCTGTTATTGTAGTGAACTGTGATCGCCGAGGAGCGGTCCTCTTCTTCTATGTAATGGTCTATGTTGAGCGTGATGCCCGTCTGGTTGTAAACGTCCAGAAGCTGTACATACTGTTGTCCAAGGATGGCGGTGCCGAAGCTGATCTCCTGTGGCGTGAGCACCAGCGAGGACGCCAGCACGTTGGCATGGAGCGGAATAAAATAGTCCGTTCCGCCGACTGAATCGTGCACTACCAGGGTGTTGTCCCAAGGCCCCGCAACCAGTGCTGTATAGGTGATCTGAACCTGGAAGCTCTGCTCCGGATTGATCCAGAAATCAAGCTCCCCTGTCCTTTCCCGCCCCACCAGGTTGAAGTTTGTGGAGCCGTCGTCGCCCGTCACATACCAGTGGGTTTTTGTGGCGAACGTGCCGTCCCAGTAACAATCGAGCACCTGAACTGCTTCGCCGTTGACCGGCAGGATACCGAAATCCACACTCAGGGGAGCAATGTGCAGATGCAGAGCCGCGTTTGCCGAAAGGGGAGTCTGGTGCAGTTCTCCTGTGGCCGGCACCGATGTCCAGATGCTGCATATCATCGGTCCCGGTTCGGCCAGGGTCAGTTGCACTTCCACCATCTGGTGCGATAGGGGCGCAAGGTCATAGGACAGGGAGTCCGTCCTGTCCCGGCCCACAAGATTGAAGTTCACCGAGCCGTCATCCCCGGTGACGTAGTGGCTGATTGTCAGTATTGAGTCAGACTGGTTGTATACGTCCATGACCTGGCTGTACTGCTGGCCGGCGTAAATATTGCCGAAATTCATCTCCAGCGGCGTGATGAAGAGGGAAGGGTTTCTGACATATCCCGACATCGGGATCTCAAAAGTGTATCCGTTGGTCAGGTCGTGCAGAAACATGCAGGCGGACCAGGGCCCGATCTCCCAGGTATAGACGGAAGCGGTGATATCGATCGACCCGTGGGGCGGAAGGACGTAGAAGAGCGAATCCGCCCTGCCCCCTCCGGAAGGGTTCAGGTCTACCGTGCCGCTGCTTGCGTTGCGCGCAGCCTGACCCACGGCGACAGTGGCGCCGGTGTTGTTCGTGACTGTCATCGGCACGTTGACCGTCACGCCCGGAATGATGTAATCCCCGCACTTGAGATAGCGTGGACGGCCCAGCGTCGAATCCTCCGGTTCCTCATTTTCCCAGCCGAGAGTGATGACTTCCGGCCACCAGTCCACGTGACTGGGTTCGAGAAAGAGCTGCGCCGAGCCTGCTCCCGGCGATTGCCCAAACAGGTTGACCAGGATCTTGGTTGTGTCGGTCTCGAGCGTGATGGACAGGCTTTCCGGCCTGACGCCGCCATACTCCAGCAAATCTATCAGGCCCGTCCCCGGCGTCAGGTATTCCACCCTGGCGTTAAGTTCGCACGTTACAAGGTTGGGATTATGGAGCTCCAGCACAAAGCTGTGCAGCTCGCCGGGATGCACCGTCCCGAAGTTGTAACTCGCGGGATGGGGATAAAAGACCATCATGTTATGCGCGTCCACCGGTATGATGCTCATCTCCATCGTGGCCATGTCCACCACCTGCAGCAGCGTGCCCCAAAAGCCCGGCAGCTGCGGCGTGTACAGCAACTCAACGAGCCTCGATCCAAACGGCGGCAGGTCGAAGATCAGAGTGTCCGCCCGCTCCCGTCCCGCCAGTTGCAGATCGACCGCCCCGCCGTCTCCCAGGACGAAAACGCCCACGAACATCGGCGCCGGCGCGGGATTGGTGATGGTTATCAGCTGCACCCTGGACTCGTCCATACGCACATCCCCAAAATGGATTTCCGGGGGATCGACGAAGAAAAAGCGGTCCGGCCGGCTTGCCGTGTCGGGGGTCGGCAATGCCTCGGCGGGCGTCTGGGCCTGGAGAATGGATAGGATGAGAAACGCAAATACAAGCGCGATCGAAACGTTTGCTTTCATGAGTCGCCTCCTGTGCTCAAGCACATTTATGAATGCAACTCTTTTATTCTCGCCAAACTCTATCCTGTCAAGCTTTTTTTTAAGGGTTTCAAACACCCTTGCGGGGCATGCCCGTTGCGGATCGCCCCTGCTTGCACTACGGACCCATTACGGACCCAATACGGACTTTGTCCGTAATGGGTAAGTAATGCTTCCCGGGGCGAAGCGGGAGGGAAAGCCTGAAACAGGTTCAGAAATAATTGCTTGACACCAGATGAATTCCGGAAACATAATACAATCAAGCTGAAAACATAAGAAAAACATCAATCGGAATCCATACCGGCGTCCGGGCCGGAAAGGCCTGACGCACAAGGAAGAGAAGATGAAAAAAGCCGTTTTGTCAATTGTTCTGCTTATCTGCACCGCCCTCCTGATCCACGCCCACGCTTTGCCGGAAGACCGTGTAATCAGGCCTGCATATGCGCCCGACAAGGTGAATATTCAGCTTACGGCTGGGGCTTATGCCCAAACCGATATCCCGGAGATCATGTATGCTGAGGTACCGTCTTTCCGTATCAGGGAATTGGATGACCTGCTGGCGCAGCTTAAGGTCAGCAAGACCATCCGTTCTCACCGCAAGGTGAAGGACACTGCCTGGGAGAAAGCCACCGGCTTTGACCGCTGGTTCCAACTAACGGTTCCGGGAGGGACGGATATACTCAGGACGGTGGAAATGCTTAAGGCCAGCCCCCTGATCCAGACTGCCAATCCAGAGTATATGGGATATCCTGACACGGTTCCCCTCGATCCCCTTTATGCAGATAACTGGGGACACAACAACACGGCACAGCTGCCGGCCTGGATTCCTCTTGGCTATAGCGGAAGCCACTCAGGTGATCCGGTGGGAACCATTGGATTTGACAGCAATGCGCAAGCTGCCTGGGACGGGGCCCAGGGATTTGGTGCAGCATCAATTATAATAGCTATAATTGACACAGGCGTTGACCTTACTCATCCGGACCTGCGCCTGACCGCGGGATATGATTTTGGGGATGATGATGCAGATCCCTCGCCCAACCTCGGTTATGACGACTGTTATCATGGCACATGCTGTGCCGGAATTGCCGGTGGCAAGGCAAACAACAGCATCGGAACAACCGGCGTAGCGGGCGGTTGTACGATAATGCCCTTAAAAGTGTGCACTACAAATGGCATATGGTTACTTACCTATGTGGCAAATGCCCTGACCTACGCGGCAGACCAGGGCGCTGATGTCATAAGCATGAGCTTTGGCTTTTCAATGGATGTTGGAGACAGCCCGGTGACAGACCAGGCAATAGTGTATGCTTACGTCAATGGAACAGTCCTGTTCGCTTCTTCCGGGAACGACAATGGCTCCAGTGATCATCATTACCCATCATGCCATCCGCAGGTGATCAGCGTCGGGGCAGCCAGCCCATGCGGAGAAAGGAAAAGCCACACTTCCTGCGATGGTGAATACTGGTGGGGCTCGAACTATCCACCTGAGATCATGGCCCCCACTATCCTTCCAACAACAGACATTATGAATTATGGGGGTGAAAACAGCGGTGACTATTATATGTGGTTTAACGGCACCTCCTGTTCCTGCCCTTATGCTGCGGGAGTTGCTGCTCTTATGCTTTCAAAAGTATCTGATCTCTCTCCTTTAGAGATAAGAAACATCATCACCGCATCCGCCACCGACATGACTGTGGACGGAGGTGCAGGATATGATCTGTACACCGGCTATGGATTGGTTAATGCTGAAGCCGCTTTGCTAATGGTGGGCAATGTCTGGACCGGCGCTATCTCCACAAATTGGAACAACGGCCTGAACTGGTCGAGAGGCATTCCGACCGCCGATTCGGATGTGTTGATCCATCCGGTTACAAATGGCAGGTACCCAACCCTGACAGTCTCTGGAGCCGTCTGCCGCAGCCTGTTCATCAACAACGGAGCCTCTTTGAATCTGACCAGCGGCAGCACTTTGACCGTGGACCTTGATATGAACGCGCGCGGCAGTGTGATCAACTCGGGCGGAGTTCTGACCGTGGAAGGCGACCTGGTCTCGAGCGGAACATTCAATATTAACACAGCCGCGCATGTTTATGTCTATAACGATCTGTACTGGAAAGCCGGAGCGATTGTCAGTGCCCAGTCCAACGACTGCTGGTACCAGGTGAGCGGCAACATGACCTTTGAGCAGAACTCAAACGTATATATGAACTACGGAATCTTTTACTTCAACGCCAACGGCAATTCGACGGTTTACGTCAATGAGGACGCCCACATCGGAGTGCTGGTTTCATATAAAGCCAGCCCCTACATTTTAACTGTGGACGGAAGCGCGGACAAAACGCTGTACCTGAACAGTGGTCTCCAGGTCAGTAGCGGATACAGGATGAATGTTGCCTTTACCGGCAGCATCTGTCTGTATGGAAACCTGGTGGGAGGTGGCCTGTTAACCTGCAGTGCGGGAAACATAACCTTATTAGGCAACGCAAACTGCAACATAACCAACAGCAGCACAGGGGGATCGTATTTCAATACGCTGGTCATAAATCTGCAAAACAGCCACTTGGCAAACCTCCTCACTCCCATCAAGCTCAAGGGTAACCTGCTGATCAGTAACGGCACCCTGGTCACGAACAACAACGGCATCGAAATCTACGGCAACTGGATCAACAACGTGGGTGAATCCGGCTTCCAGAGCGGTACTGGAACCGTCACTTTTACAGGGCAGCAGCCTTCCACGATAACCAATGAGCATTTTAATACGCTGGTAAACCAGAAGTATGAAACCGAGCAGATCATAATCCCGGAAGGCAGCTCTGTTAGGATTGCTTCCTATGACTGGGTGAACCAATCGGGAACGCTCAGGGTTAACGGCGGTTTCCTGATGATAGACGATCTGGTTGATTATGGGATTTATGGTTTATGGCGGGTGGATGCAGGTGAAGCGGAAGTGCATCAGGATGCTGCCGGCACTTTGAACCTCTCCGGCTGGATCACCATGAACGGAGGCTTGCTCAGGTTTGTCCAGGAAGGCTCTGCCGGCACTTCCACCTGGACCGGGGGAAGCCTGGCCATGAGCGCAGGAGTGATTGAATTTCCAAACTCCAGCATCAGCATTCCCTCCGGCACAACAGGTTTCAGCTGCACCGGCGGCACTGTCAGGACTCCCTACAATCTGTCAGTGGCGCGCAGCTATCTCCACATCCATTATCTGAATTTCGAAATGTACGGATCGACAGATGCCTTCCTGAGCATGTCAGGTTATTCCAGCCTGGGCATCCTAACCATCAATAAAGCTGCCAGACAGCAGTCAGAACTGATCTCGGCGGGCAAGCCGGCCGCTTCGGAAGAGGGTCAGCCACAGCGCACCAATTCAGTGAACCTGACCTCAGGAGTTAACGTCGGCTACACCTTGAATGTATTGAGCGGCACCCTGAACCTGAACGGTTACGGCCTCACCGCATACGGGGGCATCACGGTCAGCGGCAACATCCAGATGGCGTCCGGCACCCTCGATTCCTATACAGCGGACTTCATCTGGGAAAACGGCAGCACCACCAATATTACGGGAGGCAACATCCTGTGCGAAGGCAACTGGGCCTTCATGGCCGGCTCCGCCGCCCATCTGGACGCGCTTTCCATCACGCTGCAGACCGATGACGACGACCGCACCATCACAAGCTGCAGCACCGATTCCTGGTTCGGTGACCTGACAATCTCCATGTACACAGACTACGAAATCATCTATGCCTTGTCCACGTCCAGCACCGTTCCCCTGCAGGTGCACGGCTGCCTGGCGATCAGCGAAATGACCTGTTTTGACCTAGGCTCCCGGTCTGCCGCAGTGCAAGAAAACGTGACCTTGAGCGGTACCAGCCGTCTGAGGCTGGGCCCGGACGCAGTACTGTCCGTGGGCAGCGGGACCCATTCCCTCACAATCAACAGCGGTTGTCAGCTGCAGGCCTTGGGAAGTATCGACCACCTTGCCAGAATAACACACCTTTCCGGTAACTACAGCTTTATCCTGGAAGCCAACTCGACCATCAGCGCCCAATACACAGTCTTTGAATACATGTCCAACAACGGCGTATATGTAAAAGACGGCGCTGTAGTGAACACCGACTATCCCTTCAGCTATTGCATATTCCAGAACGGGACGGCGGGCGGCACCCTGCTAACCGTCAACAACGCCCAGACCCTGGAAGTCTATGCCGCGGACTTTCCGGCCAATACCTGGGGCGGAGCTTCCAATGTAACGAAAACCGCCAACCAAGGCGTGGTTAACTTTGTCAATTACACGGGTGAATTCGGTGGCGAAAGCTTTGATAACGACATCAACAACCGCATCAGCTGGTCCTCCAGCCAGAGCGAGCTCTCGATCACGTCCTTTAGCGCTGGCCCAGCAGGCCAGTATGTCTGCTACCCGGTAGTCTTCAGTTGCACGGTTCTCAACAGTTCTGACTTCCCCACCTACGGCCCGGTCCGGGTGGATGTTTATTATGACCGCGCCACCGAGCCCCCGGACGGACTCGCGGGCGATCAGCATGTCTATCTGGACCCGATTGCAGGAGGGCAAACCGCAATGGCGGATTTCGCCCCGGCTAGCAGCGAAACAGCAGGGACCCACAATGCCTGGTTCAGGGTGGACGCCCTGGGCGAGATCAGCGAAACCAACAACGATAACAACGCCGCAGGCCCGCTGGCCTTAGAGTGGCTGCCTATGCCGGAGCCGCAGATCACGTCCATAGCCCTGGACCCGGCCGGCGGCCTGAACCTGAACTGGACCTATCCCCTCGGCTGCGACTGTTTCAAAATCTACAGCGGCCTGGATGTCACCCAGCCTTTTACCACCCTGATCGGGACTGTCACCGAAACATCATTCCATGACCCACAACTGGGAGAAAAACTGCTGTACCGGGTGACAGCCGTCAAGAACTGGCCTTGAGGGGCCAAGGCGAGCACTCCCATAAACCAGGCAAAACCGGGAGAATTGGAAATTCAGTAAAAATACGGTTGCTTACATAGATTACAATCAGTTAAAAAGACAGCATTATCAGATACCGTAAAAATCAGAAAATTTTACATTGACAATTAAGCCAAGATATTCACAAAGTCCATTATGATAGCTATTCATAAAACCCGTATCTTAGGAAGCGATAACATATAATATTAAAAGAGGGAGGCTGCCATGAAGTGCAGAGCTTTTACGTTGGTTATTATTATCGCCGCTTGCTTGTTTATCAATTGCCATGCGCAATCCACATCAGATCAGACAATCCGGCAGGATGCGAGTTATCCATTCCAAATCGGAGATCAGATAACGGGCGGGGGTGACTCAGTTCCTTACCTGACCGGGAGGGACACGGCACCGGATAAGAGTGAATATGCCACCGAAAGCTCTCACACGGGCAGCCGGTTAACCCGTTACTGGTCGGGCGCTGCAAGTGAGGACTGGCATGACCCGGCCAACTGGTATGAAGGGGCTGTACCCACTATGTATGACGACGCCGTCATCCCGCACAACGATTATTATGACCATCCTGCGGATGTAACCAGCCCCGCCGCTGTAAACAACATGATTGTCGATGCCGGTGGAAGGATGCGAATTCATGACACGACATTTACTGCCTATAATGACATTTCTGTATCCGGGGAGTTGATATTATATGGTGATAACTCCAATTCTGCAACCACGGTCGGGAGGGATATCGTCTTCTTCAGTGGAGCCCGTTTTGTATGCATTGGTTCTGAGAGCAATCATAATACCGTAAACGTGCAAAGAGATCTGAAGATTCTCAGCGGAGTTGATATTGCTTACAATCAAAATACGCTGACGCTATGCTTTGCAGGATCGGGAAACTCACACTTTGAGTTTTATGCGAATTTTGAATTGTGTAATTTAACATGTGACAAGCTTACTGGCACACTATACATTCAAAACATGAACAACTCAACCTTGACCGTTACAAACAACATAACCACCCAAAACAACGGCAACCTGGTTCAACAAACTCCGGGAACAATAATTTTGCAGGGATCACTGGCCACCAGCGCAACCTCCGTTTTCGGCATGAGTGTGGGCACCCTGGCCATGCAGGGCAGTACCGGGGAGTTTATCAATCCCCTTAACAGCAATTCCTTTCTGCATGATCTAACCATTGCCAAGAGCTCTGCCTCAGTCGGTTTGATCCACTCCATAACCGTATACGGAACCCTGACCATAGACAGCGGATCCCTGTCTGTAGGCTCCAGCACAATAACCCTGGGCGGCAACTGGGTCAACAACGCCGGTCCCGACGCCTTTAACGAAGGCACAGGGACGGTGGAACTGATCGGGACTGCCCATCAATACTGCAGCCATAATGAGGATTTTCACAACCTGACCGTCAACAACACGGGCGGGGCTTTCAGGATCAGCAATGGTGCGGCTGTAACCTGCAGCAGCTATACCTGCCTGATCGGGGCTGTGGATGTCCTGTCCGGAACGTTTACAGCTTATGATTTGGCCCAGGACGGCATCTGGGGAAACTTCTACAACAATCCCGGTGGAACAATCAACCTCTATCAGGATGCTGACCACCGCATAGACCTGAACGGCACCATCTATAACTATGGTGGGACGTACAATATCCACGGAGGGACAACAGCAATTTATCTGGCCTTTGCCGCCAACGGAGGCATAGAGCAGAGCAGCGGGACAATAGATATCAAAGAAAGGGGGCTGATAATCGCCAACACGGGTTACACGGCGAATCTGAATGTGACAGGTGGCATTGTGCGCATAGCGGGAGGGATAATCTTCGATCTTCCGGACATGGGTTTTACGGGCGGTACAGTAGAGCTATACGGTTCTTTAGTCAGGGAGATAGATTTTGCTTCAGGCTGTTACTTCAAGCATCTGACCATAAACAAAGATCCGACAGTTTCCATCACCCTGGCATCTGGAATCACAGTCAAAGGGGACTTGATTATTGCTTCTGGCATCTTTGATTCAGGAAATCAAACCATCAGCCTCTGGGGGAATTGGATCAATAATGTCGGGCCGGACGGATTTATTGAAGGAACAGGAACCGTTGAGTTCTTTGGTACAGAGACGCAGTATTGCCATACGCAGGAGAATTTCCACAACCTGCTGATCAACAAACAAACCGGAATCAGCCTGATCCTGCTAGGACAGGTGCAATGTCTGAACAACGGCGGGATCCAGATCGACTATGGCAACCTGGATCTCAACCACAACCTGTTGAGAGTAACCGGAAACATCCAAATCAATCTCACGGGTAAGCTGCGCATGGATGATGATGCAGTCCTGGAACTGGCGGATAGCTGCTCAATAGTCGCGTCCATGGGGGGGATCCTGGAATGCACGGGGTCCGCGGGCCACGAGGCCAGGATATCGCATAACGGGACAGGCTATTATAGTGTTGAAATTGACTCCTGGGGCAGTGTATACGCTGCTTACTGCATCTTTGAATACATGGGTGAGAACGGCCTGTGGCTGAAAGGTGGTTCCCAGATGGATGCTTACAACAACTTCAATAACTGCACATTCCGGAACGGAAAACCCAACGGCACTTTGATAAAAGCAGAATGTGAAACGGTCTTTGAAGTCCATGATGCGGTTTTCCCGGCCAATACCTGGGGCAGTTTGCATAATGTGGAAGCGCCATACGACCGCGGAGGCATCACATTTTACAATGCCACCGGCGATTTTGCGGGAGCAGCATTTGAGGATGATCCTTTTCACAGGATAAACTGGACTTATGATAACAGCTTCACAGAGATCAATGCCGGCCTGGCGGGGATTGATTACAGCTCATCCGCCTGGGGCGATTATGACAATGATGGAGACTTGGATATCCTGCAGGCGGGATGGACAGGCAGTGAACGCATATCCAGAATCTACCGCAATGAAGGGGATGGTGCGTTCACAGATATCAATGCAGGATTGCCCGGCGTTTCTGATTGTTGCTGCGCCTGGGGTGATTATGACAATGATGGCGACCTGGATATATTACTGGCCGGATACACAGGATCAACTGCGATATCGAGTGTATACAGGAATGAAGGTAGTGGTATCTTTTCAGATATCAATGCAGGATTAACGGGAGCCAGATACAGTTCCTGCGCCTGGGGCGATTACGACAATGACGGGGACCTGGACATCCTGCTGGCGGGATCGTCCATGGCCCGCATTTATCAAAACAACGACGGGATTTTCTCGGATCTTGTCGCCGGATTGCCAAACCTCACCCACTGCTCTGTAACCTGGGGTGATTACGATAATGACCAAGACCTGGATGTATTACTTGCAGGTAATGGCTTAACCAGGATCTATAACAACAGCAATGGATTTTTCGCCAATTCAGGAGCTGTCTTACCCGGGCTCAGTTATTGTTCGGTATGCTGGGGTGATTACGACAACGACGGGGATATGGATATTTTGTGCCAAGGCATGTCTGGTGACAGAATAGCCCGTGTCTACCGGAACGAAGGCAACAACAGCTTTGCTGATATCAGCGCTGGATTACCGGGATTGGCTGATTGCACCGCCAAATGGGGCGATTATGACAATGATGGGGACCTGGACATCCTGTTGGGCGGATATAATGGCACCTATTGCCTGACCGAGGTATACAGGAACGACGGGGCAGACACATTCACAGCCATCAATGCGGGGCTGATGGACGTTGGATGGGGCACAACAGACTGGGGCGATTTCGACAACGATGGTGACCTGGATATCCTGTTGACTGGCGCAGCTTCTGCCGGCTACTATTCGAAGATCTGGCAAAACAACCTCAATACCAGCAATGCACCTCCTGCCCAACCCACAAACCTGCAAATCAATCCTTCCGGAGATTACATTGTCTTATCATGGACAGCCTCAACCGATGACCACACACCGCCGGCAGGACTGAATTACATTTTGCGGATAGGCACGACCTCAGTCGGTAGCGAGATCAGCGCAGCCATGTCTGCATCCGGCGGTTTCAGAAAATTACCGCAACGGGGCTATGCCAACACCTGCAGCTGGAAAATCCAATCAAACATCCTGGATGGATTATCTTACTACTGGAGCGTACAAGCGGTGGACACCGCCTTTCGAGGCTCAGCTTTTGCAGTTGAGCAAGGGGTCAATATCAGCGGCCCTCCCAAGGCTCCGGACAGTTTGCGGATAATGAATGTAGAGAACGACATCTTGATCAGTTGGGCTGCTGTGACCGAGGATATACACGGCTTGCCCCTTGAACCGGATTATTACAACATATACTACAACCAGGATGGTTATGTCTCTGGCATTTTTACTTATCTAGGCAGTTCAGATTCCCTTTTTTATCTGCATGAAAATGCCATCCTGCTGTCAGCTCAGTCACTATACTTTGTAAAAGCGTTCATGGCAGATCCACTTAGAAATCACCAAAGCCTACCCAGTGTTTCTCCGCCAGCAATCAAGAATAGGGAAGCATTACAAATTCCCAAACACATACTGAGGAAGTAGAGACAGTGGAAAAAAGCTGTAATAGTCAGGAGACAAGATCGGAGTTTTAAAAGATATTGAAACGATCATGAAATGAAAAAAGGCGCTGCATGCAGCGCCTTTTCCTTTATTCTCTCAGGTTGTGTTTAAAAAAGAGTGCCCATGATGAATTCCAGACGGGCTTCCTTATCGCGGTTGAGACCGTAACGCAGGCCGAGGTTGAGGCCATAACTATAGGCCAGCCCGAGCTCGAGCAGCAATTCGCCGCCGTAGGAATACTCTGGATTGTAATCATTCTCATCAAAGCTGAAAGCATAATCGAAGAAAGCGCCCAGGCTGATGTCATCCAAATAGATCTGGGGGCTCCAGAGCCCTTCACGGATCTTTATCACCGGCTTGTAGATGGAGGCCTGCAGCACTGCCCCCTGGTTGGATACATATTTCTTACCATAACTGCGCAGAGAGCCGAAAACCTCGTCCAGAGCCGCATCGGGGTCCTTGCTGACGGTGGCCATACCTTTGAATTCCGAGCTCAGCGGCAACTTCTGATGAAGCTGGGAAAGGCTCTGCCAGCCCAGCCGGGGCTCATCTGAACCCACGTGGGGCCTGGCTTCATAGGGAATGAAATGGCGGGTCATGAAGCTGCCGCCGGCCCATTGCAGATCCATTTGCACAAAGGGATTCCAGATCCGCCTGGAGGCGGAGAAATCCGGCTGGGGCAGAAAGTCCTTTTCAAAGGAAAAGGTGAAACCGGCCAGCAGGTTGCGCAGACCGTAGTTCTGGCGGGTGACCAGATTCACATATTGCTGGGCCGCCAGCTTTTGCGTCTGATCAGGCTCGTATTCATAGCTCAGGACCTGCTTGACAGGATGGAAGAAGTAATTAGCCAACTGGAAGGCATAACTCAGGTTATCAGGAAACTGCAGGACCCTGTTGGTGTCATAGATGACCTGCGCAGTCCAGGCTGGGAAATCGCCCACCGCATCGTTGCCGTAGAGGAGCATCGCCAACCGGTAATCGGCGGATTCGACATTGTCCACGGTCAGCGTATCCAGGTTCGAGGTTATGATCGGCAGGTGCAGGACGCGCGGGACAAGCAGATGGCCGATGTTGTGCAGATAGGAGGTGCGGTGCCCGCCCCGGGCCAGGGGCGAGGCTGATCTTGAGGCGCTCAGATCGGGCGCTGCCCCGCCTGAAGCGGGAGCCGGCAACTGGTAGGGCGTGAGCGTCCAGCTGTCCCGGTAGATGTCATATCCGTCCGAGTTAACGCTGACGAAACAGACGCGCCCGTCCTGCGTCAGGACGGGTGAGCGGACATCAGAAAAAGCCGTGATCCTTGAATAGGAGCCTGTGCGCAGGTTCATGACATAAGCTTCGGTGAGACCGTCGAAGATGGCATTGAAGATCAGTTCGTCCCCCTGCACAGAAACCGGCATGGTGTAGAAGGGCGTTTGCACCAGTTGGGTGATCCGGGTGGCGGACGGATCGTACAGGTAGATCCCATGGCTGCGCCAAGGCAGCTTATAACCCAGCACGAATTTGTTTCCGTATTCGTGAAGGGCGGAAATGAGTCCCTCCGCCTGAAAGAGACGCGAGGGTTCGGCAGTGCCGGGCATCAGTTTCAGCAAGGAAGAGGAGGTGTGGGTGCCGTTGTCTTCAGACAGCAGGATGGAGCCGTCCTGCAGGGGACAGAAAGCGCGGAGTTGTCCCGTGTAAAGCCGTTCCGCCTTGCCTGAGGACAGGTCCTTTTGCCAGAGCTGCACCACGGCGCCCAGTCCGTCCATTTCACTGTTATCAAAACCATGCTGCCACTCGGTGCGGGTGTAATAAAGCTTGCCTTTCTGCACTGCGATTCCGGCCGTAAAATCGCTGTTCTGCTCGACCAGGATTTCCGGTTTCAGATCCTGGTCCAGTGGATTGCGGCTGGCCTGGGCCGCCTCTCCGGAGAGGTCAAGGCGGCAGATCCTATTACTGTAAAAAACGCTGGAAGGCCCGGTCTTATCGCCTTTGCCGCCGATGTAGTAAAGCTGGCTGCCGTCCAAACGGAGGTCAGATTTCGTCCAGCCGTCCGAGGTTAGCTTGTGGGTGGGCATGGCAAATGATTTACCCGCCTCGTATTTCTGCCAGTCGGACCAGAGTTCGGGCACTGTCTTGCCAAACACGGCCTGGAAGGATTTGTCGAGATAGGTATTGGGCAGGAGCACGCTGGCATAGGACCAGGTGGAACCCGACGTGTAACCAAAGAGCTCAGCCAGCTTGCCGTTGCCGTAGGTCCGGGTCAGATAATCATAAAAAGCGCCTCCGTAAGTGTAGTGATTGGCAAGCGGAGTGTCCAGGCTGTTGTAGTTTGCCTTGGTGGGCGAAGCGAGTTTCCCCTCCTTCGCCAGGGCGGTCATGATGGATGGATAGGTCCCGCCCTTCAGGCGTCCGGAATAGGCGGAAAGCTGAGATTCACCGTACACTGTAATGCCTTCCGTCATCCAGGCTGGCTGCCAAAGATGCGGATAAAAAATATTGCCGAACAGCAGCCGTAGGAGCTCCGGAGTCCCGCTGGCGCGGGTCATCTGCAGCATGTGCAGGTATTCGTGGCAACCCACCATCTGCCACCAGTCCTCGCCCACAGCCAGCACATCCGAGGTCGGCGGATAAGCAAACAGGGCAATGCGCGTGCCGACGGGATCGGTGTAGCCGTTGGCCAGGGCGCCGATATCCTCAATGGTAAAGGGGATGCGGCCCTTGGCGTTGCCAGTCATCTTCTCCAGTTGGGGACGGTAATGTTCCAGGGTCAGCAGCGCTTTTTCCGCTTCCGCGTCCCAGCCGTCCTTGTAATATATGCGGAAATGCTGGTTGGAGATATTGCGCCAATCGGCCCAAGCGTGCAGCAGCAAGGGCAGGCAGCATATGAAGACCAGAATGATGCAGGTTTTTCTCATGGGTGGGGACCTCCGATGTTATAGGGTGTTTTTCCCAAGCAGGACGTCAATGAGTTTACCGATGCGGCGCCGGCGAGTTTCCGGGTGCTTGGCATCACTGATCCAGGCTATGACTTCCTTCTTGTGCGAGTAGTTATATCTCATGAAAGCGTCCAAGGCTGCCTTTGTTTTTGTTCAAAGCTTTGGCCACGTCTTTGGGAACATCCACCACACGCGGTTCGGTATCCCGCTCCATGCTGATGTGAATGGTGTCGCCGGTCTTGTAACCTGTCTTCTGGCGCATCTCCAGATTGAAGACCATCATGTGGCATCCGCCCATGGGCGCCAGCGAGGAACGGAACGTGTGACCGTCCACAGAGAACTTTACGGGCACCCGGGCCTTGGTGCCAAACACTTCCTGCGCATCAAAGGGAAAGGTCAGCGCCGCTGAATTGGGATTGGAATCTGGAGCCCAGAGGGTGACGTCGAATTCTATCTTTTTCTTCATATTTTGTGGGTCAATTATATATTCAAAACAATCGAAAGTAAGTATTTATAATTGGGTTCAGGATCATGCAATAAATGTCAGGGTTTTACAACCAATGACCCTAATTGCTCCTGGCATGCTTGAACATGATATTCCAGAAGGCCTTCCAGAAATAACTCCAGTCGGTAAAGATAGGTTTGTATTGTTTTTGTTCCAGATAATTGCGTTCGGAAGTCAGGATCTCCTCGAAGGTTTTAGGCATATCGGCATAAAAGGGAGGTACCAGACCCGGTTTGAATTTGCACCTGAGTTCCTGGAGATCGGCAGGATACAGGTTGAAATAGTGCTCACTCAGGGCGCGGACGCCGACCAGGCTGACTTCACCTTTAATGAAATTGATGATCTGCGGGAGTTCGTCGATCCAAAGGGTGCGGAAGACCTTGCCCCAGGATGTCACCCGGAAGTCATTACTGAACTTTCCGCCTTCCTGCAGGGCGTTGGTCTGATAAACATAATCCTGCAAATACTCCGAGTAAGGATGCATGGTTCGCAGTTTATTTATGTAGATTATCTTGCGCTCCTGGCCTATTCGGCGCAACTTGATTAGCGGACCGTAAGAGGGATTGGAGTCTTCACGCCAGGGTTTGACCTTCTTGAGAACAAAATACATGCGGTTTTCGATTTCTTCCTTGGAAACCAGTTCAAAACCGCAAAAGTAACAGCGTCCGATCATCTCTGTCTCCGACAGAGCACGGTTCTTGCCGGCTGTGAGAGCGAAATACCACCCCTGCAAAATCGGGATTTTCGGCATCATCCGGCGAAAAACAAAATCCAAGAAATAAACAAACACTCCCAGGAAAGGTGTATACGCTCTGAAGAAACGCTCACGGCGTTCGGTAATAGTTTCCCCGCAACAGACGAATACACCTCCCTGCACCAGGTTCTGGTTGACCTTGATCAGGTATTGGTTCAAGCGCCGGAAGTCATTAATTTTATGCAAGTTGATAAAGATCTGAAGCGAGGAGGGATCCAAGCCGGAGATATTGTAATATGTCTCGGAATTGAGTACCAAGGTCTTTGATTTGCAGAAATCAAACAGATCCAACTGATCGTTGAGCAGTTCGTACAGTTTCTGATTATTGGCGAGATAATTCTTCCACAGGTCGAGTACAATGGATTCACATTGCGGTATACCAAAGTTTGGATGATAGGGTCCGGTATCGGGTTTGGGTACTTGTTTCTTGTCTTCCTTGATATACCGGTCTGAAAACGCCTCTTCCAACTGGGGTGATTGGGTTACCAAATGCGCTGAAGCGTAGCTTTCATTCTCCCGGTGGAATTGCAGGGCATAGAACAAGCCGACGAAAAACAGGAATTCCAAAATGGATGTAAGCCCGATGGTGCCAAAGACAATGTAGCGCGAATAGTGAAAGAGCTGGAACAGCACAATCAGAGCAAAAATTATTGCCAGAGTCACCAAATCCGTCTTCAGCATGTTCTTGGCGAATGATTTGCCGGTTTGGTATTGTTTGATGGTGAATTTTTGCCCCCACAGACCCACTCCCAGCCAAATCGCTCCAAAGGCCAGCAGGGTCCTGGCATAGTTCACCACAATGAGTTTGGTACCAGCTTTGAACCAGGCGATAAACAGGAAAGAAGAGATAATGATACCAATATCAATTATAATGAACAGTACCCTGGTAAGTTGTCTTTTCATACTATCCCGTCTTGCTCACATCTCCCGGTTTTTACTTAGCGCTAGAATCCAGCGCACGAACTTATATATCCTTTACATCCTTCAATAAATTGGACTGGAGTTTCTTGGCAAGTTTTTTGTCGCTGCCCATGTGCTTTTCCCATTCTGGAATTGGCAGCGTCAACTAAGAAGTAATCTCCTTTGGTAAAAGAGCTTCATGTTAAAACAGGCTGATCCGTGCAAGATCAGCCTGTTCCAATGATGCTTACCAAGGAAAAAGATTAGACGAGAAAGGACTCCACTGTTTTACGGATACCTTCCGTAAAAGGAATTTTCACCTTGTAACCGAGCAGGTTCTGGGCTTTGGATATATCAGCCAGGGAATGCCTGACATCACCGCTGCGGTTCTGATCATACAGGGGTTCGACGCTTTTCCCCAAAGCTTTGTTGATCTCACTGACCAGATCCAACAAAGTGTATTTGACTCCACAGGCGATATTGAACACGTCGCCCGCAACGCCAGAAGCGTTACAAGCCAGCAGATTCGCCTCCACGTTGTTGGTCACATACGTGAAATCGCGGGAATGAAGACCATCTCCATAGATGATGGGCTGTCGGCCTTCACGAATGGATTTGATAAACTTCGGGATAACAGCACTGTATTGCGAAGTGGGATCCTGATTGGGCCCGAACACGTTGAAATAGCGCAGGCAGACCGTTTCCAATCCGTACAACTGATAATAAATCTGGCAATAGCGCTCGGCTGCATACTTGGACACGGCATAAGGGGAAAGCGGCGCCACAGCCATGTCTTCTTTCTTTGGCAGGTATTCGGAATTACCATAGACCGATGAGGATGACGCGTAAACCACCCGCTTGACCTTGAATTCACGGGCAGCTTCCAAAACGTTCAGCGTGCCCAGGATGTTCACATCGTTGGACGTGATGGGATCATTGATAGAGCGCGGCACGGAAGGAAGCGCGCCCTGATGCAGGACGAAATCCACACCCTTGACCGCGTCCCGCACTATATGGAAGCTGCGCAGGTCACCCTCGATCATCTCCAGGTTTGGATCGTTCTTATACTTGAGTATATTCTCCCTTTTACCAGTGGCAAAATTATCCAGAACCCGTACTTTTTCCTTGCGGACAAGCAGCTCAGCTACAATATTTGAACCAATGAAACCGGCACCGCCGGTGACCAGATATATCATATCAACCTCGTTTATATCGTTCCGGCATCCACAAACACATTGGATCCCGTGATTGATAGGCTTGAATCAGAAATCAGAAATTCCACCATATTAGCCACTGAAACTGTATCGGTTGGTTGCTTCAGAGAAGTGCGCTTATATATCCTGTCCTTCTGCGTCTGGGAAAGAGTGGAGCTCATTCCGGTTTCCATGAAACCCGCCACCAGACAATTTGACCTTATACCCCGCTCCCCCCACTCACGTGCTGTGGTTTTGGAAAAGGCTTCCAAAGCGCCCTTGGTGGAAGCATACATGGCCAGGCCTTTGTATCCGGTATGCACGCTGACGGATGAGATGTGAACTATGGATCCCTTTACATTATGAAGCAGCATGTTGCGGATGACATGTTTTGTGAGCATGAAGGGCGTGAAGACGTTCACCTTGTACATCTTCAGCAGAGGCTCGTAATTCAGGTTGCTGATGATGTCGTCATAAGCAATCGCGGCGTTGTTAACAAAACCGTGCAGGGACGTGTCAAATCCGATTGTATGGGTGAATATCAGGTCGAGAGCCTTCTCCTGGTCGGACAGATCGGCAATGATGATGACAAGCCTATCCCCATATTTGCGTTTCAGCTTTTTCAGATCATCATTCAAGATCAGGTCAACTCCGAAAACTGAATGCCCTTTTTCCAAGAGGGTTGTCGCGATCTGCAAACCCAGACCTTGCATGATCCCTGTAACCAGAATTTTTTTCATAATACCCTCATCCTTCAGTGCGTTTCATTTTCCCAGTACGGGTTAGTTCAATATTATCCACGAAGTTGATTACTCGGGGGATTTTATGTGGCTGCAGCAAGGGTACCAGGAAGTTGCGAAGTTCCTTTTCTTTCAATTCAGAGGCAAGAATGACATCTGCCATCAAAACACTGCCAAGGATAGGATTTGCCTTGCCATATACATAAGCCTGCCTGACCTGGGGATGGGTCTCAATGATTTGCTCGACTTCAGTGGGATTGACCTTATAGCCTCCGACATTGATCATTTCGTTTTTACGCTGCAGAAAACGAAACCGCTGAGGTTCAGATTCCACAATTTCTACCAGATCGCCGGTGGCGTACCAGTCATCATCAGTCATAAGTTCAGTCCCATCCCCCAATAGAGACCTGTGGATATACAGTTCACCGTCCCTTATTCGGCATAATTTTGCATCACCGATACAGAAGGTGTCATCCTTGGATTCCAAGATGGTGCCCGCCTCAGTGGAAGCATATACATTGCGGAGTTTGGCGTTGGGAAAAGCCTTCATTAAATCAGAAGAAAGCCTGAGATCGAATTTCTCGCCGCCGGAGGTCAGTTTCCTGACTGAGGGATAAGTATCAGACAAAGGCAGCAACATCCGGAAAAAAGTAGGAGTTGCCGAGATATTTGTTATCGAATAGTCCTTAATCAGTGATATTACTCTATCTCGAGGGGCGTCGAACAGGTTAACGATCGTATTGCCATTAAACAGTGCCTGGAAAAAGACTTGCAGTCCGGCAATGTGGGTTGGATTGTATGCAAAACCCCAGATATCTTCTGAATGCCGATCAGAGGCACGGACAGCCCTTGCCAGGGAACCAAGGTTGTGAACAACCTGCTTGGGGATACCAGTCGTGCCTGAAGTATAGAGAGTCAGTGCCCATTCACGGTTATGACTTAAACTATTTATCAAATCACCAATAGTAGCCAGATACACATTTCCGATTTTTCTTGATTGGTTGGTAAAGGACCGATCAATCTTAAGGTTACTGAGTTCCTGCTCCGAAAAATCCGAGTCCAGCAGAACCAAATTTACTTGGTGTATAATTGCTGATATGATATGCAGAAAGGTAGAGTAGAGATCACTGGTGTAACTGTATGCATGAATTTCCTGCGTATCACTAAGATCATTCAGTAATTGTGAATATACAACTGCAACACCTGTTTTATAATCGTACAGAAAAAGTTTATCAGGCATTATTTGTTTAACTTGTCGAGAATGTCAGCCACTGTCAGAACAAAACTCTCGGCAAAGATATCTACTCCGAATTCCTTTTCCACGCGCACGGTCAGTTCCGCCAAGTCCAGGGAATCAAAGCCCAAATCGGACCGTAGGTCGAATTCAGGCTTGAGCTCTGTCATTGGAGGCATGGTTTTGTTGTCCCTTACAGTATTGACAATGTTAAGCAACTTCTCTGTCATTTATTGATCCTCTTGTTTTTGAATAGCTCCATTTCTGTACTGAGTCAAAGTGCAGAATGAATAGTCCTTTTCTACAAAATAATTGAGTTGTTCCCTATATAGATCTATCGTCGCAGCCCCAAGATTCTTTCTTTTCAGGCTGGTTCTCAGTTTCTCTGCCAGCAAGTACTTAACGGGATTGGAGGAGCGCCTGGCCGCGATATCGTTATCTTGTTCCACAAAGCACTCATTGGGATGGATCAAAAAAACAACTGGTTTTTGCGTCCGGTGGGCTTCCCAGTTCAACAAATTGCGAAGTCTCCTGGTTACGAAAGGACTGATCCGCATAAACGTCCCGAGATAAGGAATGGCAAAAGCTGAAACAGGTATTTCATAGATCCCGCTCTTCCCCCTGCGGGCGAGATTATGGTTGCTGGTAAAATACGGCTTGCGGGGAGCTGCCAAACGATTCATTTTTTGCATTGTGCCAAAAGAAAAGATACTGTCTGCCCGCTGTGATGATATGGAACTGTCGATTTCAAAACCGGCTTCCTGCAAAGCTTGGGGAGTGAACTCATTCACCCTTAAAGCCGGAGACCGAAAGGAAATGACTCTGGTTCCGGCAATATCCTCCAGGATAGCCTTAGCCTTGCGTAAATGGTTCAGCTGGTCATGATAACCAAGTTTATCAAAGGCATATTCATCTGCATGGCTGTATCCGTGACAGGCTACTTCGTGTTTATCAGGAATAATCATCCTGACCAGTTCTGGATACTGTTCCGCAATCTCGCCTGTAAAGAAAAAAGTGGCTCTGATATTATAATGTCTGTAGAGATCCAACAAAGCCGGCATGCCCTCATGAAGAACTTTTTCAGCTGTAGCCTCTCTTTGCTTATTAAAGCTGATCGAGGTGCTTTCCACATCATTCGTAGCAAGAAAAAATCTCGGCATTAACTTGAAATTCCTTGATGATAACAGCTGGATTACCACACACAATTACATTTGGAGGTATTTTTCCTGAAGCCGTGGAACCTGCGCTGACGATAGAGCACTCACCCAGTTCGCATCCGGGTAGCAAGGTTGAGGAAACACCTGCCCAGGAACCCTTGCGCAGGATAACAGGGGCAAGATAGGAGATAAGCCTGCCTTTGTAATGCAAATAGGGATTGGAGTGCGTAATGATATAGTTATTGCCTGCCAGGGCGGTGTAATCCTCCAGAATTATATACTCGGGATGCGCATTATCCAGAACGCAATGCATGCCCAGCATCACACCCTTACCAATAGTGACTCCCCTCCATCTATGCATCTGGACACGGAAGGAATTTACGGGGCAATTATAGGCCAGCCATTGCAAAATCCAGTTTCTCAGCTTGATCCAGATAAAGTTTGTAATTCTGGTCTTACGTTTTTCGCTGGCCTGTGATAGTTGCACAGCAATGTTTTTGGCAGGGATATAGAACGGGATACTGATAAACTGTTTTTCTTTTAATGTTTTCGCCATCTTTTCACCCACTTCTTTATCTGATACTTGGGAACAGACAATATGTAGTAACGTACTATCCATTTGAGTAAATTATCATTCCACCGCGCCGGATGAATGTTTAGCATTATCTGTCCGGGCAGTATTCCCGCCACCAAAGAAGCCATCAGATCATCCGTAGAGTGGATGTTGTATTTGTAATTACTTTGAACCTCGTCCCTAATACTGTATCTGAAACCATCCCAACAATTACCGGTATCAGTCAGGTAAAGAACCTGATTAAAATCAATCGAAAGATAAGGCTCTCCTATAAGTTCATATTCATGATAATCATGCTTTTGCCATAAGTCAAGATTGTTCCAGCGGGATAGCGGTTTCCCGTGCATGGCAATGGTTTTGACCGGATAGAAAGCACGGAATGTATCCAGATTTTGCTGAAAGGACCTGATCGCTTGATCAAAATCCCCGTTATACGATGTAAGGTCCTCATAATGATAACCGATCTCATGCTTTAAATCTGCAATTTTCCTTATTGCCCTTTCATTATAACTAAGTGGCGTAATTCTGAAGTAATAGGTTGATGATATACTGGCTTCGGCTTCGAGTTGTGCCATCTGCATGGCATTGAATGGCCAGGAATCCACATCATGTCTCAGAATAGCAACTTTTTCCCCGGGTGCGGAGAGATAATTTTCCACTGTTTGGAATGAATACCCAGCTTCTCCAATTGCATCAAGCAGCTTTTTATATGACCGGAAAGTAAAGTCTCTCACCTGTCTTTGCTATCCAACCTGAACTTATTCTACGCTTTCGAGTTAATGCTGAGGATATTCATAGAATCCGGAATGCGTTTTTCTGCCCAGCTTTCCCTGGTTCACATAATCAATGATCAGCTGGCTTGGTTTATATTCAGGCAATTTTAACGTTTGATACATTTGCTCAATTATTTCCAGGCAGATGTCATTGCCGATATAATCTGAAAGGGTAAAAGGCCCCATGGGTACATTGGTGCCATATTTCATGCAGACATCAATCTTATCAAAACTAATCCCGGTGGAAAGATGAAAGTTGTATGCCGCATTGAGATAGATAAACAACAAGCGGTTCACAACGTATCCCTGAATGATTGGCAGTTCTACGATGACCTTGTCTATTAAAAGCTGCTTCAAATCATTGATAACTGCTTTACAAGCTGGTGACACGTTCTCGCCGACACTTATCTCTATCAACTGCATTTTGTCGGGAGGATTAAAGACATGAAATCCAACAAACGATCCTGGCCGATAATAGTTGGCCAGTAGATTCAGATCTAGACTGGAGGTTGTACAGGCCAGTATTGTATTAGGGGAACACAGTTGAATCAAATCTGAATAAAGCTGCCTTTTATTATCATAGCTCTCGCTGGTGGCATCAATTATAAGGGGAAGTTCTTTCAAATCCCGCAAATCATCTGTGACAGATATCCTGTCATTGATTTCATCCTTGATTCCTGCATACCTTTTTAATAGCAAGTCTTCTAAAGTATGGTTGTGAGCATCTTTGTTGCGTCGGCAGTAAGCTGTCACCTGTATGTTCAGGAAAGCCAGATACGCGGTCAATTTTGATCCGATGGTGCCCAGACCGATGATCCCGATTTTATCCAGCATCAGTTATGCCTTCAGACGATCCAGCGGATAACTTCAAATGCTTCAGCATATTTATGCCCGACCTGAGCACCCCTGGTATAGGCCAGTCCCCTGATAAACTCTTCGGAAAAGTATCCCCGCTGGTTTAATATCTGGGACTGGTACTTCTGCAGCATTTTTATCTTCATGTCCAGATGATCGTCTTCCAATTTAATAAAGAATTGCGAATTGAATGAGACCTGGTTCCAAGGAAGTTCATAGCAGATAATGCTGCTCGACATCTTGAAAGCTCTGATCATTTCATTGGCAACCACGAAATGATCCTGGTGATAATCATTGAGCGAGGGACCGACCACCAGGTTCGGTTTGAATTCATTCCTGATCCTGACCAGGATCTCCAGGACTTCCTGGCGCTTTTCCGTTAATTTTCTGACCTTGAAATTATTTATCATGTATGAATCTTCTGATAATCCCAAACACTGAGTTACAGAGATAAATTCTTTTATCAGAGTATCCTTCGGCAAATCTGCTGGCAGCGATTCCTCGGCCGTGGAAAACACCACCCAGAACAACTCTGCCTTATCCACCATGCATTTACAGATCAGTCCCCCACATCCAAGTTCAGCGTCATCCGTGTGCGGTGACAAGATCAGGATCCTTTCATGTTCCATGCAATTATCCTTTTTTCCGCATATTAATGAAATCACTTAGTGGCATGGCAGGATTGCCAACCCAGGTTTCTCCATCCGGTATGTCCTTTGTCACGACTGCTCCCAAGCCGACCGTGACATCGCTGCCGATTCTGATCCCATTTTTCAGGCAGGCGGAAGGTGCTATCCAGGTCCTTTGCCCGATTCGCACACTCCCGCCGATCATGGCATGAGCTATGATCAGAGAGTTCTGTTCTATAACTACATTATGCGCTATATGTACAAGATTATCTATTTTTACTCCTCTTTTTATGACAGTATCACCCAGGGCACCTCTGTCAATTGATGTGTTTGAACCGATCTCCACGTTATCTTCGATAACTACACCACCTACATGGGGAAACAGGATAAGCTGACCATCCGGCTCCCGGGAATAACCAAACCCGTTTCCACCAATCACGGTAGAGGAACCTATTAATATATTGTCGCCCATGGTTGTATTATCCATCACGTGGCAGTTGGCTCCGACGGTGCAGTTCTTTCCTATGATACACTTGTCTATCACAGCATGAGCCCCAATGCTTGCACCCTCCCCGATGACGGCGTCACTGCTGATCACAGCAGTCGGATGGATGCCAGGGACGGGTTTCCTGCCAAACAACGCTGCTACTATCTTGGAAAAAAGCAGCTTGGGATTTTCAGTCTGTATAAAGCACTTTTTTCCCATCAGGTCCCGGGGAACCTGGAGCTTGCTACTGCAGATTATCAGAGTGGCTAAGGTATGTGTCAATCTTACAGTTTCTTTCTGTTCCTTGCTCTTAAACCAGACAATTGTGTGCTCATCAGCTTCCTCAATTGGCTTAACTTTATCGAAAATAGCTAACTCACAGTTCCCTTCAATCCGGTCCTGCTCTGACAAATATTGCTTTAGATCTTGTAAAGAAAACATAGACACATCCGCATTCTGCTCAATTCTATCAGCTATTTGATCCTTATATCCAAATCTTGCATCTCCCTGTATATAATAATTGTCTAAGACTAAAGTGATTTTCCATAATCCAAATACTATTCGCAGTGTTTTAAATCATCTTAGCGCCAGATATATATTAGAAATTGAAACATGAATCCCTTACATCAAAGTAGATCCATTTTTATCTGAATGGATTTAAACACATTTTGTTTTTCCTATCTGCTACAATCCTTAACTGATTTTAAACCACATCATTAGTTTGTTTCAACTGAAAAACGCACATCTTTTTTTGGGGATTCGGTCAAACTAGCTAAGTGAGTCAGTACATTTTGCAGCTTGTACAGCAAGTGGATTATTACATTTGTATATTATTATAAAGTTTAATCCATGAACTTTCGAAAATCAAACGTTGCCGTTTGAACTTGGGTTTTAGAATCAGGATAATTCTCCAAAAACCAAACAAGAAAGTCAGTCACATTTATTTTCAGCTTCATCATGTTATCTCGTTTTAACAAATATTCATGCTTAATAGTATTCTTTTGTGCAATTTCTATAGCTTTACCAATTGCTTTCTTCTGGTCTGATTTAGAACAAGTAAATGGGTAAAGCAAGCCAAAAGAAGCTTGATCTTCAGTAGAACCGAACTGGGCATCGTTAATATATATAGATGGTGTCCCCAATATAGCACTTTCAGATGCAATTGTTGCACCTTCGCTAACAGTTAAATGAGCAAAAAAAAGGGCATAATGCAGTTTTTCGGGTTTGAGGTTAAGTTTATATTTTTGAAGCGAATTTGGTATCTCTAACTCAGAGGTAACAAATACTTTTAAGAGTTTTGACAATTCAGCTACCAACTTTGTTTTGTTTTCACGCGTAATCCCTTTATGCCCAATATCATGATGCGCATCCCATGAAACAAAACGAATAATCGCAAATTTCTCTCCTTCTCCAATGTTCATTTCGTTAAAAACCTTGGGATCAGGATTAAAATATCTTGGGTGAAGATATGCGAGTTCATGATATCCAGGATATCGTATTTGTTTTTTGCCTAGAGTCTTGGTAAAAACATCAGATGTAAGAATAACATCAATCATGGGGTAAGTTAACCGATTCAATAAGCCAGCAGATTCAGTATCGGATAAAACTATGTGATTTATGCCTTTAACTTTGGCAACAGCTGAAGCATGAATAGATCCTCTGCTGATTATTATTGACGGTTTGTGCTGATTAACAGCTTGATAGAAGTTCCTAACAGTCACTACCAGATGTGCAAGTTTCCGAATCAAGCCCTTATGGTTTTTACCAATTAGTATGTAAGAGATGTCATATACTTTCAGTAATTCTATCGTCACTTCTTTGTCAATAGCTGTAAATAACACTCCCCAACCTTTAGTTCTCAGTTCCCAATATAAGTACTTAAAAAGGTGAACGTTCGCAGGATGTCCAATGTCTATTATGAGAAATCTGTTATCCATTGATTGTCACCTTTCACACAAAAAACCAATAGATAACAAACCATACATGAAAAATGGAATCGGATCCTGTGGATCCCAGCAGGCTTCTGTAAATCTCTGATAAGATGAAAGAATCGTTTTTACTTTATCAATACCGAGAAATATCCTTTTAACAGTATATACAGCATCGGTATAAATATTAATCCAATAGAATCCAATTCGATAATCAAGCTGCTTTGGAATTTCCTTATTATATATATATTTCAAGAGAATGATTGGGAAACTGATCCCACATTTATCAGCTAAACCAACCCATAGCCATGATCTTGCATTGATTTCAATCAGTTTGTATTCATTATCCCTTCTATCTTTTAACCATTCAATTTCGCATACTCCTGTGTATTTTAACTCAGAAATAATAATTTTGCTAAGTCTAATAACTTCATTTTCATATGTGCTTTTGCAACAGGTTGCAGTTCCGAACCTGATAGGATGCTCGCGTATTTTTTCTCCCATCCAGTATGTATATATCTCTCCATTGACAGAAAACACCGCTACAGATATAGTATTAGTGCCTGCTGGTATCAATTCCTGGAAGAAATAGTCTGAGGGCCTTATCTTATTATTGATCAGAGTTATGAGTTTTTTTAATTCCATTTCGGATCTTGCCAGAAATACCTTACGTTTGAATATTTTATAAAAATTCAAGCCATTGTTGCCTTTGATCAGAATCGGATAATTTAAAACAGGTAAAGAAGTGGACTCTGATTCCGGCATTACTGAAGCAGGAATTGAGATTTTAGCTTTCAATGCTATTCCTAGTAAGGCCCGCTTGTTATATATCTTGCTTATTACATCGAAGTTTTCTGTGATAACTCTGTAATATTCAGAGAGTTCCTTTTTATTCTTAGCTATAATATATACAGCGTGATCATTGGATGGTAGTAAAACCCAGTCATACAAGTTTTCTGCAATGGCTAGTTTTATTAGAAATTCTATGAATCCATCTGAAAGATAATCCGGACAGAGAAAGAATTTTTGACAGTATCTTGAATAGCGTGCAATGCAGTTATTTTTACTTATTACAATAACTGGAATACCTGCTTTGCCTAAAATTCTCGTATTGGCGAGTCCCTGAACGTGTCCTTCTATTATTATAGCGCCCTTAGTTTTATTTTCCAAATACGATTCCTTGATAGATGCAGATTAATCGAGTGGCAACAGAAACCGAATCTAACTCCAATTCCAAAATCCTATCTCTCCCTTTAGTCCTGTTTTTAAATTCTAAAGCTGCTTGCAATTTCTGGGCAAATTGCACAGGTTCAAACTCAGCAATATAGTATCCATCTACTTCACTAAACAGCCACTTTACATCACCAACATCTGTTGATACAATGGGAATATTACAGGCCATGGCTTCCTTAACTATATTGGGGGATCCTTCCCATAACGAAGTTAAGATAACAACATCGGAAGCATTTATATACAAAGGCAATTTGCTATGTTCCGTTTTACCCAATGTGATTAAATCCACTTTAGTCTCTGTAATCCGTTCAATTGTTTTTTTTGCTAAATCATAATTCTTGACTTTCCTATTAGGATCTGCAGCAAATAAAACATATTTTTTATCATTAGTTAAATCTATCTTTTTTCGACACTCTGATTTCGGAAGCTCTCTGAATTCACGAATATCCACTCCATTGGGTATAACTTGTATTCTTGATAAATTAATACTTCTTTTCATTTCTTCGCTTTTCACAATAGTATATGACCAAAGATACTTGCTAAAAAAACGAACAATTACCTTCCATATAAGACTACCATGTACGTCACTACCCATAAGTGAAACGACCATAGGCTTTCTATAGGCCAAATAAGCAATAAAGCCGCAAAGTGAATAATGAGCATGAACGATATCGAATTTGCCTGAATAAATTCTCTCGTAGATTCTCTTTGTGCTTCTTAGATAGTTAATGATGCCTTTGCCTTTTATTGTATAAAAGTCAACCTGGTGTTTTTTTTCAATAAGTGATTTGGCCTGACTTATAATAAATGGAGATACACCAAAGTATTTATGATTGCCACTGCAAACAAAAAGTATCTTCATAAATATGCTTGCTTTATATAATCCATCCAGTATACTAAAGACAATGCACTATCATACATATAACATAAACTACTTTTGTCTATTTGCTCCAGTATCCTTGGAATTACAACATTGTTTTTAATAAGCATCGAATAAAATAACGAGTCTGCAGAAGCTGTCTTAAAGCTGTCATGTTCAAACCTGGTACTCCGCATATATCTATTGAAAAGTATTTTTATTTTCCCAAAGTTGTTCTGAGTATCAGCCATGCTGTATCCTCTTGAAGAATTATAGTCAATCAATTTAGGGTAATTATCTTTTACCAAACTCGTGTATAAATCTGAACTCCTTTTTCTTATGAAAACATTTTGTGAGTCAACACTACATCTATGGCATGAAAATTCTGACCCCAAATATACCTCTATAGTATCTATATCGATAAACGGAGAACTACAATAGACAAAATCGTTATAACTGCTGGCTTCAGAACCAAAGAACTTACGAAGCATTACCATAAAACGAAATGCAGATAGCTTTTCGCTGATACTTGAGAAATCCAGATAAATTGCCTGGAGTTCTTTGACCCTATTGATCAACTCTACATTTAAATCTTCACTTGAAGAGTCTGACAATACTGGGAATCGATCCTGAGAAAAGCATGCTTGTATCGATTCATATTTGAAACCACTTGTAACTAAATTAATCGTATTTGACGAGAGAACTATATTTCCTTGGGGTTTTCCAACTTTCAGTATTTCATCCCCGAATATACCTGTAAGTAAAATAGTTGACTCTTTACTAAGCTGCTCTATAGCATAAAGATAATGAGCGCGTTTGTAACTTCTAATCCCATTTGACAGCTTGATTGTCAGCTTTGCTTTATCTAAAAAATTTTTCTCTAAGTAGTTTTCATCAAGAATAACAGGATAGTAATCCAACATTTCTGCTTTGGATATGATTATGGGTATTGTAATGTCGCATGAATCCTTTGATCCAAACGAATAGCATTTTAACTTGTCCTTATAATCAGGTAGCAAATACGATAGCACAAGCCTGGAATCCCAGCCACCAGTTAGCGAGAATAGTATTTGCCCCCTACACTCTCGCAACATTCTGTTTACAGCCTTGGATAATGCCAAATTAATAGCATCGAAACTATCTTTATGTGATAATACTGGCTGTTGAAAAAGTGAGTTTATTGTCCAGTAGCTTGTTTTAGTCAAGCCCTTGCCATCTATTGCTAAAACAGTTGCATTGGCAAGAGTACAGATATCCTTTATCAAAGTGTAATCTGTTATTGGGTAGTTGAACAACAGGTGTTCCGCAATAGATGCTATATCAAATGTGATAGTATTCATTAATCCTGAGGCTAAAATACATTCAATTTTGGAACCGAATACGATATAATCATTTGTCTCATATGTATACATAGGGTAAAACCCAAGTTTGTCATTGCATATGATTGTTGTTCTATTTTTAATGTCATAAGCAAACAGATTATAGCAACCTGCCAAGTACAAGCCAACATGATTCGAATATTTGCGAATTAAAAACGGAAGTAATTCGATATCATTCTTTATGCCAGGTAGATTGAATTCAGCAAGTAGGTTATTTTTTATGGACTCTTTTATGTAAATATAACCATCAATAGCACAAACAGCATTTATGTCCTTGTTGAAAACAAAGTTAGAATTCTCTTTTTGTGAAATGGGCAGGACATTAATACAAGCACATCTTTCATTAGCGTATGTGTTACTGGTTTGGGAATCACTGTATTGCAATGCTTTCTTCATGTTTTGACATAATGTTGAACCTGACAAGACAATCTTACTATTCGGTTTTAGGACAGCGCCGGCAATTCCAGCCATTGATCAATCTCCGCTGAAGTTTATATGTTCTGCCATCTGAGCCATACTTCCTATCCATAAACCACCTTCTTCTCTCTTCTCTGCTGAGTATTTTAGTACATCGGGCATAACATATTTCAGAGTCCATTTATCGACTGATGGATGTAACCAAAAATGTGCCACTGAATTTGTGGCGATAGCTTTATCTATGATTTTCCTAAACCGATTTAGATAATAATCAGCAGACCATTCATAGCTTCTGGCAAATCCCATGGTTGAAGGAGTTACAAGTAAGCCGAGATCATCATGATAAGGATATGCAAGATCATATTTTGTTTTTTCCCGATAGATAAGGATACCTTGTTGTTTCAGGATCGATTTATTACCTGGTATACCTCCGGGAAAAACCATTGACTTTAATTGAATTCCCCAACGCCCAGCTGCCTGCTTACAGGCTTTCAACTCATCTTCAAAGACTCCGGACGGGCAGTACTGGTCGGAGCAGAGGATATGCGAGTAAGTATGGCACCCGATTTCATGCCTGACTGCTGCTTTGAGAATCATCTCAATCATGTCTGGAGCATACCAAGCACTGTCTTGTTGATAACCTGTATGGGGGTCTGCATCGAACCAATCGCCAGACGTATATTTCCAGTGGTGATCAAAATAGGGAATTCTTCTCATCCAGTCATGTGAGGTTTCAGAACACGATTCAAGAAAAAGATGACCTACTGTGGCCCAAGTTATTGGTATGGCATATTCATCAAATAATGATAGCAAAATTGGGATGTTCTCTCGTTCCAGATCTGCCATTGTAATTGGATTGACATTCCTTTTTGAATACCGGAAAGCCCAGGCCATTTCGAAATCAGCAGATATAATCAAACCACCTGTCTGAAGAGATGGGAATTTTTTCACGGGCTGAATACTGGATCTTTTTACATGAGGTTTTCCACTTAGTGCAATGACAAATTTCGATACATCTGCTTTTTGCTTAGCTGATAGCTGATTGTAAATCCGATTGTATATCTGTTTAATCATGTTTGGCATCAAGGTGTTGAATTATTTTTAGCGCTTGCTCGAGACGTAAATCATAACACTTGTTAGACGCATAATCCCCTGGTTCAAAAATCCATTTGCTGTTAATGAAACGATACCTTCCTATCACTCCATCCACTTTCATCTGATACTCATCAGATTGCCCAAAATACGTTTGGATTTCGTTTACGATATACCCGGATTCAGTATCAAACACGTCTATGGCAACACTGCTGATATTAGTTTCTAAACATACGCCCCTGACAAAATCCAAAAGATCCAGAGGCGGATTTCCATAGTCTTTTTGCAAAGATCCACTTGCCTTAGATCCAGTTACGATTTTTTTATGCGCAAAGTAACTCTCTCCAATGACAACCACTCTCCATTCAAATGTATGCTGTATATACTCTTGGAATAAAACATATTTTTGCACTTCGCCGAGAATTGTCCTGATTTGTTTATATCTCTTTTGTATAAGCCCTTTAATTTTGAAGGCGTTTCGCAATTTCTTTGTTATGGGGGCAGTTCTCATATTAAGACCGACCTTGGGTCTGAGACCCTTATCAAATGCTCTGTTGATATAAGACTGCGTTTGCCTCATATCACGCAGTATATCGACTCCTTGTCCGGAAGCGCCGATGTTTATTTTGGCAACTATCGGATAGCGTGCGTTGCGGGAATACTCAATGGCTTCCCTTTTATCATAGAACACCAGCATGTCCGGCGATGGTATCTGGTAAGCTTTCAGCCAATACGAAAGATATTTCTTGTTTTCATATATCAGGGCTTCCGTTAAAGTAGGGTATACTGGTTTCTTAAGCTCTGTGGCTAAAATACGCACACGCTCATCAAACATATCCTTTCCCCTGCAGGTGATGCCTGGAGGCCGCAAGATATAGAGATCAGCATCAACTGCCAGGCACTTTTCCATCCATATAGAAGAAGATATATCAATAGTGTGGTATTCGATTTCAGGATGGGTCTTTAGAGTTCGAATCCAATCCTCGGAATCGTACTCATCAGCTGATATTATTGCTATGCGCACAGAAAACTACCTAGGATGAACTATCAAGTCGTTAATCGTATCTGTATCATGATCCAGTATCGATCTGATGGTTTTTTCATAGTTTTCAATCATTGTTGTTACAGTAAATCTTTCCTGTATCATTCTGCGCGATTCCCTCCCCATTTTCTCAATCATCGCTTTATCTGCAAAAAACATCTCGATATTTTTCTGCAATTCAATACTGTCCTGGTATTCAAACAACAATGCATTTCGTTCATTAACAATCTCAGGAATCCCCCCAACCTTGGTAGCTATTATGGGAAGCCCGTATCTCATGCCTTCCAGAATGGCGTTAGAGCATCCTTCTCCCAGAGTGGAATGAATCATCAAATCAGATACAGCCAGATATTCGTTCACGTTTTGTATTCTACCAGTGATTAAGATGTTTTCTCTTAAGTTGTAGTCATTAACGATGTCTTCTATCGGCTTGCGATTAGGCCCTTCTCCAATTATGATATAGAAGAAATCTAGCTTTTTACTCTTTATATTTTTCAGGGCTTCCAGAACAGTGAAAAAATCCTTGTAGGGAACCAGATTCGCTACGGTTACTAAGACCAGCATCTCAGAGGATCCCAGCAATTGCATCCGCCTGGCTTGTTTCTCACTAATCGGCAGCAAGGGAGGAATATCTTCTACTCCGTTGTATATCACGATACCTTTCGACAGATTGTTTGCCTTTAATCCGGCAACGGAATTTGCTACTATATGTTTACTGAAATGCAACAGAAAAGTCCTGAAATAATGTGAGAATTGTTTCTTTCTTATCCCATGCCGGATAGAAAAGTTAACCATTGGAATCCCCAGGAATACTGATGCTATCAAAGCGATAACCGTTTCCATGGTTCCCCATGCAACAAGGCATTTTGCTTTGTATCCTGCACATAGCCTGATAGTGTGCATAATCCTCGGTATAATTCCGGTTTTACCAATCCATGTTGTTTTAGCCTCCAGTCCGTATTCTGTTATGTAATCAGCTTCTGTCTTATAAAAAAACAAAACCTGGTTGTCATAGGCGTGAGAGTACTTGCAGATGATGGAAAGCTGGCGCTCTCGGCCTCCGCGTTCCAACGCTGCTATTATGTGAACGATCGAATTCTGACTAACCATCGTTTCCGCTTTGAAATCAATATCAGATGCCTAAACGTATAGAGTTCTCAACTGCGTTGTTATACTGCAATAAGATCACTTTCCGAGCATCTGATACAGATAAGAGAGCCTTAACAGAATCATGATGTTGGTTTGAGCTCCATGCCTTATGTAAAAATTATAACCCTGGATGCTATTGATTTCATCAATGAAACCCTTTAACGTTTCTCGATCAAAACAATCGCAGGCAGTCAACTGCCGATTGACCATCTCTCTGAAGTCATGCTGTTTTGGATCAAAATAGGGAAACGCCCTAAACTTGGGTGGATCTCCCTTCTGAATCAGCGGGATTTTTTTATGGTATCCTATGCTGAGGACCATTCTGAGCACTCTAAAAAAACGATGCAGATAATATGGCGAGTTAATCTTGAGATGAGTCGTATCAACAGGAATATCATGAAGTATTGGGTATCTTCTCAGCATTTCGATTGTAAGTTTGCGTAACTCTCTGGTGGAAGGATGATATTTGCAGACAGCCTTGACCAGTTCGCTGTCATTGTAGGGCATTATGGTAAGGTAGCTCGCCAAGTTTTGCGAACCCGAAAGATTAAATCCTGCATTAGCGTAATGATAGGTCCTGAATCTCTCCGTATAGCATTCCTGGAATTTGGTAACTCCGATGAATTTATCCATTGCCTTGGTGATCTCTTCGAAATCGAAGCTGGTGGCCAACTGAGCCTGTAAAAAATTCAGATTACTGGTTTTTTTGCTACTTCCCAGTACATTTGCAATCAGACTTGGTTTATCATGAACTCGCAATTCGTGATAATCATATGGGCGGAATGCCTCCCGGATGACATACTTTTTGCTTCTCGATAAGTAGAGGTTCTCCCCATCCAGCAATTCCCCGCCCACGCCACTGATATGCAAGAAAGAACCACGCGCTTTCTTCCATTCCAGATGATATGCATTGAAGTCACCTGTGATCCTGAGTGGGTTGTCGCAATTTCGGTAATAAATGTCCAGGCCTTCAGCGTATTTCTCTGATTTGTGATCTTCGAGTTCATGAAGGTCTGGATTGCCGATCCTCTCGATTATCTGCCTGGCCTTGATAAAATCAGAACTTCCTTTTCCGGCCGTTTCTGTGAGCAGGTTGTTTTTATCGGGCCATTCCAGATAGATCAGCCGTGAATCAATGCCGCCAGTTATACTCATGGAATAGATAATCCTGCCGTCATAAAGTCTTTTTACAGCAGAAACAAACAAGGCTGATATTTCATCCAAAACATCGGTCATGGAACTGCGGACTTCCGCTTGCTCAGAAAACCGGTCATACTGAGTAACACTGTATTGGCCGTGTTGTCCGAATTTGATTAGCGAAGCTGGGCTCAGGCACTTGATCTCTTTGGCAGCGGTTTGCAGAGAATAGTTGTTTCCCGTTAACACATATTCCGTTATGGCTGAATAATTAATTGTTACCTCGACCAGTTTCAGGATGAAACGGAAACTGCTGCATACTATGATCTCTTCAACACTCTGGTATATGTACATGGGTTGCAGTCCCATGAAATCATTGAACAGACTGACCGAACCCCTGCACAGAACAAGACCGCAATAAGCCCCGTTCACAAACATAGCGGGAATGTTTTCCGGTTCGATGCCGGTTCCGAACAGCCGGCCGAATTCTGCGTCATCGATGCATGGTCCCACGCCTTTTTCCGCGTGAACATAGATCCCATGCATCCAAATGCTGCAATCGCCCGCCTTGAGTTTCCTGGCGGTTTTGTGCATTCCACTGGAATAATTGGCTACGATGGAATTGGCATCGATATCATCAATACAAGCCCCGTCGATTTCACGCACCAGTTTGTCCCTGACCTCCATTTTACGAATGCCGGTATAATACAAAAACAGACGTTCCATGTTAACCGCCCCAGGATTTTATTTTATAGGATCGTTCATAAAAAAGCATTGCAAAGACAGGTCCTGAAACCGTCTGCCTATCTCTGGCAGGAACTCCTCCGTACAGCTCAAGACGTACAAAGAGACGTGGCAGAACTGGCACATTCAGGTTTCTTTAAGGGTTGTTCAGGCTTTTAAATCTTCGGTAATAGTCAAAGACAAAGGATGACATTGTCATAACAATAGCGAGTTTGATCATATCCCATTTGGCAGGTGACGTAAAATAGTTGTAAGTGGTTACATATCCTAACATCATGCCCATGAGAGCGGCAAAGATAATTCTACCCAGAGAGTAGAAAACTGTCTGTTTGGGTAATTGCTTTACACAGCGGTTCAGTGTTATAAACCAATTGAACAGGGCCAGAATGATCACAGTAAACCCAATGATCCCAAATTGCGCAATTGAGTTCACCATCCCTATGTTATTGTTATAGATCTCGCTGAGTTGCGAAGTCATGCCGTGACCCAGAAAGGGGCTCCTTTTTATGTGCTCGATCAAAATCGGCAGTTCCACATCCCTGCCTCCGGTTCCCAACTCCGAAAATTCAGATCCCGCGAGCAGCGGGGAAATCGTTGTCATGAGCCGGGCAACCGTATTCCTGTAGAAATAATCCCAGGTCAGGCCGAACGCGCCCAGCAGGTTCACGAGCAAAAGGAAAATGCCCATGGTGATGGCCAGATTCCTGAACCTGATGATCAGGAAGGGCGCGGACACTAAAAGAATGACAGCGTAAACGCCAAGCGCGCTGCGGGTTTGGGAGATCAGTATGCTCAAAGATGCCGCTACGACCAGAAAAGCCCCATACGTATAAGTGGCTACCCTGTATTCGCTTCCCTTGCGGACAGCCAGCAGAAACAAACCGTATACGAACGAGATGAATACTACTCCGCTACCGTATGGGGCAGCCCTGACTTCTGAGGTCAGAGTGTTTTTGGCCAGCACCAAATTCAGGTTCAGCAGCCTCTCCAGCAGCCTCTGCCCCGCGACCACTGAATATATCTGGTCAGCCAGGACGAATAGCAGCAGCAGTGAGATCATGTGCAGCAGCTTGATCAGCATTTCTGGAGTAAAATCTGCCTTGATGACAAAAAACAGCGCCAGGATGAAAAATCCCCTAAACACAAAGGCTATGATGAACCTATACTGAAATCCGTACAGGATGGTCCCGATCAGCGTTGCCCCCAGGACCAAACAGCCTATCAAAATATGGTCCGCATTGATCGGCCTGAACCTGTTCCTGGATTTTAAATTGAAGACCAGGGCCAGCAGCAGCAGATCGGCAAACCCGATCGATACGCCCGGTGCCAGGGTCAGCAAAGGGAGACCGGTTGATCCCAGTTCCAGGGTGCTTTCAGTGAAAAAACCTCCCACCCGGTCCAAAATCGAGAAATACAGAAGCACCCAGATGAAGTTTTTACGCCCAGTCAGGACGATTGCCGTGATGGCCAGCATGGCCAGGTATTTGATCATCGATATGCTGTTCATGTAAAAAATGGCGACGACAGCCAGGAACATGATGACAAATCCGGCTATGTCCTGGAACGAGGGTATCGCATTGACGGCAGTCTGGCCGGGAGAAGCGTTATTTTGCGTCAACATGGGCGTAATGTCCCGTGGGTAATAGGTTCAGGTTCTTCAGTCCTTCCCGCTTCAAAGCTGTCTGGAGCTCGAAGTACTGCGTGCTGAACTGGCCGTCATGCCAGTTAAGCTCACTATCCCAGTAGCCGTTGGAAAACTCCGGGAAGTCCCCGTAGCAGTAGCTGATCTCGATCAGTCTGGGAGATCCTGTTTCATCGTAGATCCAGTCGTAGGCCATGACCTGAAAGCCAAGCCGCCTGGAGATTTCCAGGCTCAGCCGGAGCAGGTTTTTATCTATGGCGGTCCTGTCAATGCTCCAGCTGTCGCTGCCCGACGCCCTGAAATCACCTTTCCGGTTGAACCTTCTGAAGGCATACAGCTTATCCCCGATGGTGGTGACCCGGGTGTCCCACCTGTTTCCGGGATAGAATTTTTGGAAATAGGCGTAATTCTTATGCAAGCGCCAGAATACCCTGGTTTCCCTGCCCTGTAGTTTTCTGTAAAAAAACCTGCCCATCCCCATCAGCTCTCCTTTTATGCTGAGATGCGCCAGCCTCAGGCTATTCCCGGATGGGACATGCCCGGTCCTGATCCCGGACCCGAACATTCTTCTGATCAGATGCCTCGCTGCCCTGTAGTTCTCGGTTTTTACGACGCAGCTCGATCCGGACCCTCCCTTCAACTTGAACACCAAAGGGTAATCTGCCTCGGAGGCCCATTCCAGTGCGCTGCTCTCTTCCCAGAAGACCCAGGATTCAACCACCGGATAGCCGTATTTTTTCAGCAGATAGTATTGCTTGATCTTATCATCGTAATGCCAGCAGGTGGCCTGATTCGGCAGCGTCGGTATGTGATAATGATTCTCTATCACAGGCAGGATCGTTTCAGCCCTGTCCTTGTACGCATCGTGGTGGCCCCAATGGTAGATGAACAGATCGAGCCGGGGTATGATGTCCCAGAAATCGGGCTGCGAAGCTTCCAGCCTGACATGATCAATTTGGTTGTGGTCCAGCAGCTTCTCGTATTTCTGCAGGAAGTTGCCCGCCGTTCCGTAGGGGTCCAGGTGGATTCCAACCAGCATTCATTCACTCCTTGCGGAATTTATCCAGCAAACCAACAAGATATTCGTAACTGGATTCGTTGCGCAACAAGCCGTAGGTTGAGGCAGTCAATTCCCTGCTCAGCAGGGATGGAAAAACCCGGTTCAGGGATCTGATTGCCAGATTCCTGCGGAACAAGCAGTTGAGCGTGTTTCTTCTCCTGCCGCGGTCCGCCAGATAAAGCGACCAGTTGTGCCCGATAGTTGCGGGGTCCGCTATCTCGGGAAGACCGGTCCGTAACAGCCTGATCCTGAAATCATTGGAATTGTCTTCCAGCTTTATGTAATGAGCCTGGCAGGCCACCCCTTCGCCGCCGATTGCTAAATCCAGCAACAACCCCTCATACCAGGAGGGAGGATTGCCCGGTTCGTTAAACATGAAATTGCCCAGGCTGTAAAAGATCGGTACGTTGTTGAACACCTCGTAACCCCCTATGCAGTGGCTGTGATGGCCGATGACGGCGTCTACTCCCAGGGACGCATAGAAGCGGTACAGTTTCTGGAGGCCGGGTGTGGGGTATGGGTATCCCTCAATGCCCGCGTGGACAATTACGATCTGGTGATCGGATTCGGCTTTGGCCCTTTCAATCTGGTAAAAGTTGTTTATCGGATCGATGGGATTGGCTCCCGGCGCGTCCTCCCGGGCAATGGAAAACTCGTTTTGGGTTACGTTGATCACTGCGATGCGGGTTCCCCGTATCTCACGGACATATGGTTGTGAAGCTTCCGCCAGATTGCGCCCTGCGCCCGTATATGGAATTCCCAACGCCCTCAGCGCATCAATCGTATCATTAAAACCTTCCCTCCCGAAATCCATCAAATGATTGTTGGCCAGGCTTACCAGGTTGACCTTTATGGCCTGCAGCAGCTTGCCTGACCCGGTATTCGCTTTCAGGTAAGGCCCCGATTTTTTTATCCTGCCTGTCGCGGTAGTCAACGGGCATTCAAGATTGGTGATGACCAGGTCGGAATCACTCAGGATAGACTCGATCTCAGCGAGCAGGTTCCGGCTCAGGAGTAGGGATGGGTCAGGATACAGGTCGCCCGTGACCGTGACTCTGATGCTGTCGGTTTTACTCACCGGACCGCTTCCCCTGGATCAGGTCGCTCAGCTTGCGGGACAGCACCCCAAAAGTGCATTCAAGGGAAAAATTCGTTTCCGCAAAATGCCTGCAGGCAATTGACATTCTGTCTCTTATGCTCTCATCTTGAATAATCTCGAGAGCTTTGGCCACAATCTGATCGTTCGCATCAGCGATAAATCCTTCTTCGCCATCAACTAATCCGACGCTTTGCAAAGCGTTGTTGGTGCCGACAACAGGCACCCCTAGAGCCATTGTTTCGACAATCCTGCCCCTGAAACCCGAACCGGTCTCCAAGGGCAGGATCATCAGGCAGCGGCTGGCGACTACTGGTTTGATGTCTTCCACAAAACCTGTTACCACCACTCCGCTGCAGGGATATCTGACGATTATGTCATTAGGCGGGCAGCTCCCGACGATGTACAGTTTCAAATCAGGGACAGCCTGCCTGAGCCGGGGGTATATCACGGCCAGCAATCTTTCCAGGCCCTTGCGGTTGAATTGATTGGATAGTGCCCCATAAAACAGGATGGATTTACTCTCAACAGCCGCGCGGTATTCCAGGTATTCCCCGATATCCTGGCCGTTGACCGTCACATCTACGTACAGGGAAGGATCTTTCCCCAACAGAATATACCTTTGTTTGACAGAATTAACTATAATCAGGTCACTCCGCTGAAAGTACCTGTCCTGCCTTTGGGCACAGTGGGACAGCTCATGTCCCATCCTAAACCTTAGTAGTCCGGAAAGCCTGTATTCAGAGATGATCTCCTGATTTTCCTCGACCAGGTAATGCGTGTCCATCACTTTCAGGATTCCGGGCTTAATCCAATCGAACATATATCCCAGATACCAATAGTGAATCAGAAGGCAGTCATATTCCAGTTTCTCTGCAATCCGCCTTAACTGCCGCTTTACGGGCCTGGCGCTCAGACTGATTTCTTCTATGCTCAGAAAGCTGGCCAGCCACCTTAGCCGGGTCAGAGTAAAACCGAAAGCCCTGACCAGCCGGGATTGCCTGAAGGAAGGAAGATATACAGGAAAATACCCTTTGACCCGCCCCTGCAACTCCTGCCGCGCCGTATCGAGCTGCCGCTGGTTTGAAACCAGATTGACCAGGTAAATCTCATGATCCGCGGCCAGCCTCGATATCTGGTTGATGGCCCGCACCTGGCTCATGCCCTGAACAGGGTACATGGGGCCAGGATACACGGCCAGGATTTTTGTCACCAGCATATGCCCTGGTAGTTGCCCCCAGAAGTTCGCCCGGATACTCTCACCAGATCAAAAAACCGCTTGTCGGGATGATCGGCCAGCATCTGCTCATCGCCATCCTTTTTCCTGTTGATAATGATGATGTCTGCCCAACTGACCAATTCCTCTTCCTTCCTGACCATCAGCCCGGACAGATAGGGCAGGTGCTGATGCAGGTACTCGCGGTTAGCCCCGATCAGAATTGCCTCGTTGACAAAATCGTCCTGCAGCCTGATCTCATAGCCTTTGTTATAAAAATGTTCTATCATTCTGATGACCGGGCTATGCCTCAGATCGTCCGTGCCCTGCTTGAAGGCTATTCCGAGAATGCCGATTTTCCGCCCGTCGTATTCTTCCAGGGCCTTGGTCGCGCGGATGATATGATTGTCATTGCTCGCTTCTATGGCCTCAATCACCGGAGAACTGATCTGACAGTCCTTTGCCATCATCCTGAGCGCTTTCAGGTCCTTGGGCAGGCAGGATCCGCCATAGGCAAAGCCCGGTTTGAAGTAATAGGGGGAGATATTCAGTTGCCTGTCCAGGCAGAACAGTCTCATGACTTCATGCGAATCTACTCCCATTTCCTTGCAGATATTGCCCACTTCATTGCCGAACGTCACCTTGAGGGCATGGTAGCTGTTGTTGACATACTTGATCAGTTCAACTGCCTCTATCGGGGCCCTGATAAAATCCCCGTTGACTTTGCTGTAAAGCTCCTCGGCTATGACGGCAGCCCGGTCGCTGTCAGTCCCGATCAGGGTATAAGGAGGATTGTAATAATCCAGGACCGCAGTGCCTTCCCTGAGGAATTCAGGATTGGAGACGATAGCAAAATCTTTGTTGTTTGTTTTCCCGGAAGCCGCTGCGATCATATCGCCGACTTGCTTGTTTGTGCCGGGAAGCACGGTGCTCCTGATCAGGATCGCATGAAAGCCCTGCTTCTGGGCTAGCGCCCTGCCGATCTGGCCGGCTACTTCGTAAACAAAATCCAGGTTTAAATGTCCCGTGGGGGAAGATGGCGTGCCCACGCAGATTATGGAAACGTCGCTTTCCTCCACTGCCTCGTTGTAATCCTTGACGGCCCTGATGTTACCGGCCGCGTGCTGGCTGGCTACAATCCGGTCAATGTCTTTCTCTACGATCGTTGGTTTCCCCCGGTTGATCAGATTCACCTTGGTTTCGCTGACATCAACGCCGATCATCCGGAAACCGTTCTGTGCCAGGCAACCGAGGCTCACGCAGCCAACATATCCAAGGCCGAACACTGCAACAGTCATTTTCGCTCCAGTTGTATCATTGTCTGTTTTCATCCATTGTCCTTTCAGCATATTCCAGGATCTTCTTCCGTAACCCCTTTCCCAGGCACTGCACGGCCCCCATCCCTGGCTTTTCATTGGCTTCCACAATGATCGGCCCTGATTCCGTTATGGCCACATCCCAGCCGATGATGAAATTGAAATAGAGCAATCTGTGAGCCGCCTTGCATAACTCCGCAGCTTCGCACAGGAAAGGAATTTTAAGCCCCTTGAACTGCTCGCGCGTATCCGGATGTTCCCTGGCAACGGATCTTCCCGGTTCCGACAGGTTATGGATTCCATATTCCAGCAGGCATTCATGCTCAAGATCAATGCCGACATACACGGAACCGCGGCTCCAGGAATCCGTGGTTTCGCCGTTGGCGGCAAAGGCCTGGAACCCTCCCAGGTATTCCGGTTCAGAACCGTTAAGAATGGTCACTATCCTGGTGGTGTTCAGAGCGGTCCCGTTTACCCCGGAGATTACCGGATGGGATTGGATCGGCTTCTGGATGATCCAGATCCCTGATTCGGTCTTTTCTCTCAACTCTTCCCGGCCAGCCTGTTTGCCGTCAATCAGGAATCCTTCGGGTAAGACATCCAGAAAAAACACGCCTTCCCCGGCTTCCCTGGTGATGTGTTTCACCACATAACGACCCGGGTTTTGGTAGAACCGGTCAAGTTCACCGTATGTTATGCCATCCGGCATGTACCGTGAACCGCTGATCAGGCCCAGGTTCTCCGCGCTGGCAATCCCGTTAGCGCTCAGATAGGCCCCGCAGATGAATTTATCCTTGCAGACAATGTCATAATCAAGGCCATCACAACCGGCCTTCTGCTTCAGTCCCGATTCCACCCTGGCCTTAACCTGCAGAAATTCTCTGCGGCTGATCATGTCAGACTGCCGGGAACCTTTCAGGTTCAGGCCCATGGCATAGTAAAGCTTGTTGAATTCGCCCTGTTTCAGTTTCCAGCTGGCCAGATCGGCAAATATCTGCAGCCTAGATTTTTCCGGGCCGCTGCGGTATTTTTTAACTTTACCGGCAGTGTAGGTGTAAAACAGGAACAAATCATACAACTGTTTTTTAACGAACTTGGCCGGATTCAATGCCCCATCCTGACAAAGTGGCTAAAGCTCAGCCTTTTGTTGCGGATCCCCCAGCGCAGCGCGCTGCCAAAGCCATTCAGCATGGCATACAGGTGTTTCAGCCTGAGCCTCAGCAGCAGGGAAAAGCAGCTCCGCAGCAGTGATTTTACCCTTATGCGAAAGAACGCCCTGAATTCATCCGGCGTCCTGTATTTCATGTGCACTATCAGGGGATTGCGGCTGTCATAGTATGTTTTCCTGGCTGAAGTGCGTCCCAGGGTCACGCTTTCCTTGTGCCACAGCCTGGCCTCCGGCGTATAGTAAATCACGTAACCGGCCTGCCTGGCCCTCACCTCCCAGTCAAAATCCTCCCCTTGGAAAGCAAACTCTGTGTCATAACCTCCCACCGCTTCATAGACCCGCCGGGACACCAGCCAATAGATATCATCGCACCAGTCCCGTTGACCGGCCTGGTCATATTGCCCCCTGTCCCTTTCACCCATGCCTATGTGGCCGCCGTTCCACATGACCGGGTCTGCCTTTTTCCCCACCGTCTGCAGAACGTCTGGCTGATCGTAATAATACACCTTACCTATGACAAAGCCCCTTGCGGGGTCAGCTGCTGCCGCCTCCACCAGGGCTGTGATGAGATGCTTGTCCGCTCTGACATCATTATTGGTTATCAGCGCATAATCCGCTTTCCGCTCCTCGAAGGCGTATTTCAGGCCCAGGTTGAATCCCCCTGAGTAATAGAGGTTGGTTTCGCTCCTCAGCACCCTGGCCCTGGGGTATGCGCTTGCGACGAACTCCTGAGAGCCATCGCGCGACCCGTTGTCGATCACGACCACTTCGAAGTTCGCATAATCATTGTCAAGGTAGGAGGAGACGCTGTCCCGCAGCAGTTCACGGCCGTTGTAGTTCAGGATCAGGACAATGACTTTGGGCTGGTTGACCACTGATGCCGACAATTCTACTCAGGTGCCTGACACCAGTCCGACTGAGACCTGGACCGGGCGATGCAGCATGGCATCTTACGCCTTTTGGGGCCGGGCGGGGATGCCAAACACCCTGGCGCCGTCCGGAACGTCCTTGACGACGACCGCTCCAGCCGCGACCAGAGCATTTCTGCCGACGGTTACCCTGGACACGATATTGCAGCCCAAAGCCAACAGGGCCCCCTCCCTGACCACGACCCCTGCTCCCACCGTGGACCCGCTGGATATCAGAACATGGTCCTCCAAGATGCTGTCGTGGGCAACAGATGCGCTGTTGGATATGATGACGTTGTTGCCGATGACCACGTCCGGATTGACCACAACCCCGGCACAGACCGCAATTCCCTCCCCCAGCCTGACCCCGTATGATATCACCGCGGAGGGATCTATCAGGTTCACGAATTGAAACCCGTCTTCTTTTAGCTTTAGGAATATCTCTTTCCGTTTCAGGTTGTCGGTGAACCCACCGATCCCGTTGGCCAGTGAAACAATGCCCCTGCTTTGATATTCCTGCAGATGGCTGTCGCCTTTCAGTATTTTATAGCCCCACAAATTGTCATGCGGATCGCCTGCCTGGCTGATTATTGCTTCCACATAGTATTGGTCGGTCCGCATGATAATGTCTATCAGCTTCTTGGCGTGTCCCCCGGCGCCCAGCACCAGCACAGGTTTTTTCATGATGCTACCCCGCTCGGCAGATTAACCAGCCTGGCTTCGATATCCCGGGCCGCAGACAAATCGGAGGCCATCGCCCCCCGGTTCATGGGAAGCTTGTTCATGAGGGTCCAGCAAGGCCTGGTCATGACCTTGTGGCCATTGCTGAATTGCAGGAATCCGTCCCTTTCCTTCTCGTCATCCAGCAGGATCGCGTTCAGCCAGTAATTGGACCTGGCATTCGGGGGTTCTGAAACGAAGCTGAAGCCGGATTCGGCGCAAAACCGGCTGTATTGCTGCGCCAGGCTTCTCTTGAAATCCAAAAATTCCGTGATTCTTTCCATTTGGGCGCAACCCAGCGCGGCATTGATATTGGGCAGCCGGTAATTATATCCTGTCCGGTCATGGTTGAACTGCCAGGGATGCGGTACCTTAGCCTGGGTAGACAAATGTTTCGCCAGCCTGGCAATTTCCTCGCTGTTGGTAAGAATGATGCCTCCTCCTCCGGCAGTAATGGTCTTGTTGCCGTTGAAACTGATGATGCCCAGGGTCCCGTATGTTCCCGCGTGTTTTCCCTTATACAGGCTCCCGATCGCTTCAGCGGCGTCTTCGATGACGGGGATGCCGTACCTGGCGCAGGTGTCCATGATCCTGTCTATCTCGCAGGGGTGCCCGAAGGTGTGCATCGGCACGCAGGCCGCTATCCTTTGCTTCGTTGTTTTATGCCGGCAGTAAAATCCAGTGCCTGCCATTTCGAGCTTGCCGCTATCCCCTTTTTGCCCTTCGCCTGTTCTGGAACTGCCCCCCTCCCCCTCCAAGATCTCGCAATTATCCGAAAGCCACTGCTCCAGGACACTGGCCGATAAACCCAGGGTTTGGGGATCGATGTCGACGAATGCCGGCTCCGCCCCGCAATAGGCGATGGCGTTAGAGGTGGCGACAAAGGTCAAAGGCTGGGTGATCACCAGGTCGCCCCTGCCCACTCCAGCCAATTGCAATGACAGATGCAGCGCTGCCGTTCCGTTCACTGCAGCGACCGTATGCGCGGCCCCTGTGTATGACCTCAGCATCTCCTCAAATCGGCCGGTATACTTGCCTACCGACGAGACATAAGTGGAATCGATGCAGTCGAGCACGTAATCCCGCTCGTTTCCGCTGAAAACAGGCTCATGCAGCGCAATACTATCTTTGCCCGGGTACAGTGACCGGATAAAACCGATCAGGGCGCTATAATCCTTCAGGCTCATCCTGCCTTTTTTTATTTGTCTGGTTCATTCGAACCCCTGTACTTCAGCCTCAACTATCAGCTGCAGCCCTTCTCTGAAGCTGACTCCCGGTTTCCACCCGTACTGCCTCTGTATCTTGTCGTAACTGCCGCGGATCTCCAGGATATCATTCCGGCGCTGTCCTGCCTCATCGAAGGAGATGTCCATGTCTGTCCTCCCGGTGAGCTGCAGGATAGCCTGGCAAGTTTCGAGAACTGAGTGGCTGGAGCCTGAGGCGATATTGAAAACTTCATAACCCGCGTATTCTGCCCCGGCCACTTTAACTATGGCATCGCACAGGTCCGAGACATACACAAAATCGCGCCTGGGGGCGGGATTCTGCAGCTTGACCGCCGCGTTTCCCGGTCTGACCTGTTTCAGAATGGCAGGGATCAGAAAACTGCCTTTCTGGCCCGGGCCGAAGACGTTGAACGGCCTCAGCACCGTGCACTTCACATCGAAATCCCGGCAATACCCCAGGCAAAGCTGTTCGCTGATCAGCTTGGTCTGGATGTAAGGGCTGTTGGCCCGGACGGGATGACCTTCGTCCACGGGCAGGTATTCCGGCTCGCCGTACACATATGAGCTGATCATGAGCATCCTCGCCCGGTATTTCCGGCAAAGCTCCAGCGCGTTCAGGGTCAGCAGGTAATTGGTCCTGTAAAAATCATGCGGCCTTGAGAAGGAATCCGGTATGAACGACAGGCCGGCCAGATAAATGAAAGTATCAAACTGCGGTATCCGCTCCATTACCTGGCTTTTAGTCAAGTCCAACCCGTCAGTTATGTCTATCGTGATAACTTCTGTGTCATCCCGGCGGGACAGCGCTCTGACCAGGTGGCTTCCGATGAATCCGCTGCTTCCAGCTACGGCTGTTCTGATCATGCAACTCTTACTGGTTATAGATGCCGGGTTTGTATTTCTGCAGGTTCCCGGGCTTGGAAAACCACTGGACGGTTTTCTCCAGGCCGGCCCTTAAAGCATAAACGGGCTGATATCCCGTCAGTTCCCTGATTCTCGAATTGTCGCACCAAAGCCTGAGAACTTCTGATTTTTCCGGCCGGAGCCGCTCCGCCTCGCTGCACAACTCCGCCTCGCTGCCCATGATCTCCCTGATCAGCCCAAACAAGTCCCGTATTGATATCTCCCTGTTGGTGCCGATGTTGACCGCCTGGCCCACGGCCCGGTCGCAATCCGCCAATCCGGCGATCCCCCGGCAGGTGTCTTCCACATAACTGAAATCCCTGGTTGGCCTGGTATCACCCAGCTTGATCAGCTTCGCCCCCGATCCGATCTGGGTGATTATGGTCGGGATCACCGCCCGGGCGGACTGGCGGGGTCCGTAGGTGTTGAAGGGTCGGGCAATGACGGCCGGCAGCTGGAAAGCGTTGTAAAAACTCATCGCCACCGCGTCCGCCCCGATCTTGCTGGCGCTGTAGGGCGATTGCGGCTGCAGGGGGTGTTTCTCGTCTATGGGGACATACTGGGCCGTGCCGTAAACCTCACTGGTGGAGATCTGGATAAACTTATGCACTCCGTTGTCCAGGGCTGCCTGGCACATGTTGAGCGTTCCCATGACATTGGTGTCCACATAGCTTTCCGGGGCTGCGTAGGAGTAGGGGATGGCGATCAGGGCGGCCAGGTGGAAAACCGTATCCATGTCCCTGTTGATCTTCCTGCAGAAATGCTGGTCCCTGATGTCGCCGCAGACTATTTCCAGTCTGTCCGAGGCGGGCAAGTCCTCCAACCAGCCCCAGTGGTTGAAGGAATTATACAGGGAAAGCGCCCTAACCTCATCCCCCCTTTTCAGCAGCAGTTCCGTCAGGTGGGACCCGATGAAACCGTCCGCGCCAGTGACCAGCGCCCTCATTGCCCCTCCCCGTTCCTGAAATGTTCGTTATATATGATCTGCGCCTCTTCATAGCTGTCGATATTGCCTATGTCCAACCAGTATTCCCGGATGGGGTAACGGGTGATGATCAGATTTTGCGCCAGCATGCTTTTAATCAGTTTGTCCATTCCGTACTCCTGTTTGCCGGGTATCAGGCCCAGAATCCCGGGTTTGAATACGTATATCCCCGCCAGGATGGTGGTGCGGATATCGGGTTTCTCTTCTATCCCTGTCACTATGTTTCCCTCGTGCCTGATATTACCAAAGCGGAAAGGCATGGTGATGTCCTTGGTCCCTATTGTCAGCAGGGATTCCTGCGCGCCGGCGAATTCATACATCTTTCCATAGTCCAGCAGGGTGAGTATGTCCCCGTTCATCACCAGGAAGGGTTCTGTCAGATAATTTTCCAGCAGTTTCACAGGGCCTGCCGTTCCCAGCGGGCTCTCCTCCTTGCTGACCGTCAGTTCCACTCCATACTTTGAGCCGTCGCCGAAAAAATTCTCAATGTAGGCCGATTTGTAATTGGTGGCCAAATAAATCTGGCTGAAGCCATACTTTTTCAGGTGCTCGATCTGGATCTCAAGCACCGCCTTTTCCCCGACAGGCAGTAAAGGCTTGGGGATCACTTCCGTGAAAGGCTTTAACCTCGACCCCAAGCCGCCTGATAAGATTACCGCTTTCCTCATTTCCTGTTACTTACCTTCCCCTGACGCGTGGTCAATGGCATATTGCATTTCCTCCGCAGTTTTCCTCCAGCCGTAGTGAGAGATAATCTTTTCCCTGGGCACGGTTTTGATCTCCCGGCCATCCATGACTGATTGCAGTTTGATTGTCCAATCGTTATAATCATGGGCATCGATCAAAATCCCGGCCTGGTTGGCCTTGAGAAACTCATAGGTGGACCCGACGGTCACATGCATGACGGGGATTCCCAGAGCCATGGCCTTGATCGCCCCCCTGGATCCGGCAAACATGGACGCGAATGTCCCGAATACATCGGCGGCAGTGAAGTAATCCCTGAGTTCCTCGTCCGTTACATACCCCGTCAGCCTGATCATGTCATTTAACCCTGCCTTGCCGATCAGGCTCTTGAGGTACATCTCATAATCAGGCTGGCCGTGCCCCGTTACATAACAGGCAAACGAACACAAGGGCCTTAAACCCGCCAGCGCTCCGATCAGCTTGTCGATCTGATATTCCGGCACCAGCCTTTGTGACGTGACCAGCACGAAGCTGTCCTGGCTGATGCCAAGCCCCGCCCTTGCTTCAGCCCTGGTCTTTGTCCGGGTCCAGAAATCCAGGTCCAGACCCAATCTGAATGTGTGAACGTTTATATCTGGATACCCATCTATGAGTTGCTGCAGCGCGGCGGGATTGTCGTTGGTGGTCAGAAGGTTTTTCATACTTCTCAGGCTCTGGTGTTTGGCCTTGTCCAGCTGGTGTCTGTGCATATGCTTCACCGGGTTGGTGGTGTGCGCGTGCGCGGGCAGCAGCAGTTTGGTATTGACCAGGTTATAGTGGATGATTTGGGCTTGGGAGAATGCCTTTTGCAGATCCCGGGTAAAGGGGGTCAGGACCGTAGCGGGAATGAAAACCACAGTATTGCTGTTGTTGTAATCGGCCGCCTCTTCCAGCATCTCTTCCGAATAGATGGCCCTATCCCATCTCAGACCCGACCAGCAGCCCTTCATCCGGGCCGGGAATTGGCTGTGCAGCAGGTTCCCCCTGATTCTGGCCGTATAAACCTGGTCTGCCCGAAGGTCATTCTGCCAGATCTCAAATTCCAGCCCCGGATTATAATCTGTCAGGGCCTTGCCCAGCTGGTCCCCCCAGTCATTGCCGGCCACGCCCACCCAGGAACCGTCCGGCGTGGCCCAGGTGACCAGACCCTCCCGCTTGTCCTCAAACAGCTCATAGGGCGGCGAGTAACAGACTATGAAGATCACTTTCACTGCTTTGGCGCTCCTATCCCCGGTTCCGCCTCAACTGTCCGCGCTGGTCTCCGCCAGCTCAGAGGCGATGTACTTTTTCATCTGCCCGGGGCTGAGCGCTTGCTTCAGGAAAAGCAGGTCATCGGGCCTGATCAGGCGCAGCAGCCAGAGGGAGCCATACATTGCCGCGTAAAACGCGACTCCAAGGACAAGCTCAAAAACCATCTTTTGCCTGGTGTAGCTGTGCGCCAGCAGGAAAGCACCGGTAATGGCCAGAACGACCAGGATATACTTCAGGCTATCCCAGCCGGCCCTGATCTTGACCAGTTTCCCGGCCCTTAGCCTGTAAACGGCGTAGGACAAAGCATACATTGCCAGCAGGGCCAGGGCGGTGCCCCGGGATCTCAGATCCAGCAGGCGGGGATATGTGAAAAGCAGCAGTAAGAGGACATAGGCGGCCAATATGATCATCTGGATCACAGCGTATTGGACATACTTGCCTGCCGCCACCAGGATATTGCCGTAGGGCACAGATACAGTATAAATGTATAAAGCCAGCGTGATGATGGACATGGGCAGGGCTGACTGCGCGTACTGGCTGCCCAGCAGAATCCTGACGATGGAGGACGAGAACACCATGATAAAGGCGACCGAAGGCAGGATATAGATCAGCGAAGCCCGCTGGTACTGGTCAATCTTGAACAGCAGTTCCTGCTGCCGGCCCTGAGCCAGGTAAGAGGAAAAGAGCGGGAAAAACATGGCACCTATATTGGCGGCGATGATCTGGATAAATCCTCCGATCCTGTAACCGGCGCTGTAATAGCCCACCTCCTGCGCCGACACGAAGAACTTGAGCAATACCTTGTCCAGGTTGTGGATCAGGCTGTTGGCGATCACCACCAACAGCAGCGGCGCTGAGATCGCCGCGTATTTCAGGGCCAGCTCCCGGTCAAAGCTGCCGATGGCCTGCTTCCGGAACAGGAACAGCGACACCGCCAGCAGCAGCAAAGTATGAATCACCGACCAGCCTGCCAAGGTCATGACCCGGAATCCCAGCAGAACTATTGCCACCTTGGCCACTGACGAGATCACGTTGACGGCGATGTTGGGTACGTCCTGCTTGGCCTGCTGGATCCTGGCGGCAAAAGTTGTCTGAACTATCCCGACCGCGGATGTGATGACAGTTACCAATATCGTGGCATAGATGCAGAATTCAGTGTCAAAACCCTCAAAACTTACTTTGTAACCGTATTTCTGGACCAGGAAAAAACCCAGCGACACCAGCACAAATAAGATTGTGGTGGCCGTGACCATCCGGATGTAGGTGCCCAGGCACCTGTCCAGCGGATATCCTTCCGAAACCAGTTTCATGTGGGCGGAGCCCAGACCCATCTGGGCAATAAAACCGAACATGCCGATATAGGACACTCCGAAAGCCAGCTTGCCCATCACGTCCGGCCCCGCCACCCGGGCGATGACTATGCCCGTGGCTATGCCCAGGAACTGGATGACCAGCTGCGAGGCATAGCTGAGCACGAATTTCTGCTTCAGCATGATCAGCTGATGGCAGCCATGCCGCAGTTGTTCACGTAAACCTGGCAGATGCTGTCAATGATGGAAGAATTAGCGTCATACAAACCAATTGTCTTTGACCGTATCTCCTTGTATCTGTTATAATTATTTACCATGTAATCGGTTTGGGCCAGCAGATCGCCCCTGTCTTTAAGCAATATCCCGAGCTCTTCGGGGGAGCATTGGAGCACGCCTATCCTGGTGCTGATCACCGGGCGGTCAGAGGCCAGGGCTTCCAGCAGGCTGACGTCAAAACCCACTGCCTCATCAAAGACGGGATGCAGGTAAAAATCGCAGGCTGACAAATATTTGTGAACCTCGGTCCAGGGTATGCGCCCGGTCAGGCAAATGCCGGCCGCTTCGGCTTCCCTGCAAAGCGCTTCCTCTTCAGGAACAGGGGGGCCGATCAGGATCACCTGGAAGTTATACCTGGCCTTCAATTCGCGGTATACTTCACAAACCAGGTCATATCCCCTTTGCCTGCTGATCGCTCCTATGCCAACCGCTATAACGCAGTCCTGGTCCAACCCCAGCTGCCTTCTCGCTTCCTGCTTATCCAACTGGGCAAACCGCTGATAATCCGCCCCCACCGGAATAAAACCCATTCTGCCCCGTAACTTCAATTGCTCGAGAAAATCCCGGGCCGGCCGATTCAGATAGGTCGCAAAAGCTATCCTCTTCCCGGCCAGGCTGAACATAATTCGCTTCAACAGGCTCTGCGGTCTGTTGCCCAAGGGCGGCAGGCCGCCGTGATGAAACAGGACTATCCTGGCTTGGGGAACCAACAGTGGCAGGATGGCCGCGACCAGGCCAAAGGCGTCATGATAATTCACGATCAGGTTGTACTGCCCTGCCAGTTTTCTCAGACGCAGGCACATCGCCCCTGACAGCACCTCGTTGAACAGGGTCAGCCGTTTGGGAAAAAGCAGGTAATTGCATCCGTTTTCCGATTCCGGGCTGATCCTGTCCGTATGCCAGTCAGTTCTCCAGGTTTCTATGTCCAGGCCGGGATATCTTGATTTGGTTCTGCTGGCTATCGTTGCCGCCCAGGAATGGATATAGTAAGCTCCCTCCGCATTTTCCCTGGTCAGGGAACGGTCGACCGGCCCGGCCAGATGGATGATCTTAGTTTTTTTCACTCTCCCCCGGAGCCTGATTTTGTTCTTCGGAATATCCATCTATCATGTCATAGGTATGCTTGATGAATTTTGCTGGCACCCCCCCCACCATGGAATAGGGCGGGACATCCTTGGAAACCACGGAATTGGGGGCGACGAGGGAGTGATGTCCGATCGTAACTCCCGGATAAATGGTGCTGTGAACCCCTATGTAGACGCAATCTTCCAGTGTGATGGGCGCTCGGAGCCGGTATTTGTCAATCTTCTGATTCAGGGGCAGGCGGTTCAGCGCCTGTCTGGCGCTGGAATGCGTCCAGAAATAACTGTATCCGATGTGGACATAGTCCCCGATCGTGATATCTGCGCTCCAATCCAGCACGGTATGGTGGGCTACAAAGGATTCTCTCCCGATTTTTATGCGGCCGTCACCATGACCCGTAATGATCACCTGTCCCTCCACTACGCTGTTGTCGTCAATTTCTATTCTCTCCAGCCAGGCTCCGCTGCCGATGCTGACGTTATCACCCAGTTTCACCTGCCTGCCGAACACTACCCCGTTACCGATCCTGCAGTTCTTGCCGATGGCCGTGTCAGGGGAAAAACGGACCCCTCTGCCGATCCGGTTGTGACGTTTGAAGCGCAGATGAAGCCCCAGCTGGAAAAGCCAGTTTCTGACAGAGCTTATTATGACCATTCTCACCTCCGGATCCAATCAAGGACCTTATCCGTTTGTGCTGTATATGTTACTTTAACCTGCCTGATCTGCCCAACAGGCGGTACAGGAAAGTCTTCCTGCCATAAAAATAAAAGTCTGCCACGTCCTGCGAGAAGCTGAGCTTGATCCTGGCCAGGTGCGGCAGCTTCGCTTCATCCAGGCCGCAAAAATCAAAGCAGGCGCTCCCGGTCTGCTGGGCCCAGAGGATGGACTCCCAGAGCAACAGCTCATTCTGATAGAGGTTATTCGGGATCTCAGTCAGGCGGCCCGCCACCCAGGCATGGGCGTAATTGGCGTTGGCCAGCAGGAGCATGGCCGAGATGCATTGCCCCTCGTGCCAGGCCCCCAGGCAAGCGCTTCTCTGCATATCGTAATAACGGGTGTATATCCTTTCATAAAAACTCCTGTCCCGCTCCGGCAAGCCCGTGCGTTCCTTGAGCCTGGCCATCAGGTCCCAGAGAAGACCAAATTCTGCCGGCGCAATGACCTTTGCTTCCAGGCCCAGCTTGTAAGCCCGGCGGATCTTGTTCCGCTGCTTGTGGTTCATCCCCTCAAAGATCCCGGTTGCGGATGTTCCCTTCAGCGCCATGAGCAGGGTGTGGGCCGCCCTGGCTTTGCCAGTTTGATCTGCATATATGTATTCAGGGGGGCGTTCGATGGAGGAAGCCATGTGCAACCCTTCATTGGGACGCAGGGGCGTCCGTTTCAGCAATTCGGGCAGGGACACGCGGCCGGCGTCATAGATCCAGCCGCCGTAGGGCACTTCATAGGAATCCAGGTTGGAAAAGCTGCTGACGGCCAGCCCGCGTCGGAACGAATGGACGGGACAGAAGCCGGCCAGTTCACCTTTTTGATAAGCAGCATAATAACTCAGCTCGGTCCGGAACACATCCGAAGCTATCTCGTTGAAAACCGGCTCATGGAATACTGTGCCGTTGTAGCGTCCGTTCAGATCCAGGATGGCCCTAGCCGTTTCGGCATCCAAGCCTTGGCCGGAAATCCTTTTGACTGTGAGCCGGGAATTCAGCCGGACCGCCCAATCAACCTACGGCGCCGCCCAGGCGCATCCACTTCTGCCTGGCCCGGACAAAGCGGCAGAGCCGCCGGTCTTTTCCTGGCCGTTATGTTTCCAACGCTTTTTCCCGGAGTCATATCGGATCCTCCAGATCCTCGCAATGCGGCACCGGCTCCAGGTATCCCGCCCGCACCGAGGCCGCAACCGTGTTGCAGGGCAGTTCCCAGGCAACGATCTCCTCCCGCTTCAGCGTCCGGTAATTGAGCTCCGGACAGGCCTTTTTCTGCGCCCGCATCAGCTTTAAAAACACGTTGGGCCAGGTGCTGAGCGCCCGGCCGTGCCGCCGGTTCTTCTGGTTGAACAGCCGGATGTACTGCTCGCAATCGGCCTTGTAGCCATCCGAAAGCCTGATCCGGCGGGCCAAGGCAAAGATGTCTTTCATGTCCTTGTTAGACGGAACAAACTTCGGTTTCACCTTGCGCCGGGCGATGTATTTGTTCAGCCTGGAATTGTAATAGATGACCACGTCGTCCATGTTGCCCGTAAAGCCTGGCAGCATGATCTTGAGCTTGGCTTTCATGTCACTCTCCGCCCCGGCACCTGGTTTGGGGTGGAAACCCGGGGTGCCGGCCGGGATGTTGCCTGGTCAGATCTGGTCGCGATGTGGTCGCGCCTCCCCGCCAAAGGCCGGGAAAGGCAACCGTATCGCCACCGGAGATAAGCAGGAGGGGAAAGGAGGCGGTGATCCCATGGTAGGGGCAAAACCTGTCATCTGATGTTACAAGGAGCGGATAAGGTAGCCTGCTCATTTGAAAAAATCCGCGATCGAGTCCGTGATCAGTTTGAAATCCGCTTCACTCAGGTCCGGGTAGAGGGGCAGGGTCACCAGTTGCTTCCAGATCTTCTCGGAGACTGAAAGTTCTCTGTACCAGGGCTTATACATGTCAAATAAGTGGTTGGGATAGTAATGCACGCCGGTGGTTATTCCATTTTTCAACAGTTCGGCCCGCAATAGATCGCGATTTTCAACTTTTATTACGAAATTGTGACAAGCGGGAAACATGTAGTCTTTTAGGGGGGGACACTTTATCTGTGGAAATCTTGAGAACTCATCTCTGTATCTATCAGACCAGTACCTTCTGCGCTCATTCATCCATTCCAACTTTTCAAATTGTGCCAGCCCTATGGCTGCAATGATATCATTCATATGATACTTGAATCCGGGCTCTGTGACATCGTAGAACCAGTCATAGCTGTTGCCCGCGCCGCGTTCAAAGGTGTCCTTGGAAATGCCCACCCAGCGCAGCCTTTTGATCCTGGCTGCCCACTCCTCGTTGTTGGTGACCAGCATTCCGCCGTCGCCGGTGGAGAGGTTTTTCACTGCCTGGAAACTGAAACAGCCGAAATCCCCGATTGAACCCAGCATATAATCCTTGTACTTACCTCCGCAGGCATGAGAGCAATCTTCAATAACATACAAATCATTGGACCTTGCCAGTTCCATAATAGGGTCCATATCGCAGGCATAACCTCCGTAATGGACAACTATAATAGCCTTTGTTTTAGAGGTTATCAGCTTCTTTATCTCATCAGCAGTTACATTCAAATTATCAGGTTCGATGTCGCAAAATACTGGAATCCCACCATTATAGAGGATAGAATGATTAGTAGAAACAAAGGTCATGGCAGGAGATATTACTTCCCAGCCTTTGATGTCAATGCATAAAAGGGCCAGATGCAGGGCCGCTGTGGCGGAATTCAGACCGAGGGCATATCTGGTGCCAACATAAGCGGCAAACTTGCTCTCAAATTCTGTTGTCTTGGGACCCATCCCCCACCAGCCCGATTCTATCACTTTTTTAAGATACTTAATCTCTTTTTCATCGTGATATGGTTGATAGACAGGAATCATAATCAGCTCCCTATTATAGGACAGCCAACAGGCTGCGCATATGAGGATTTATATAATTATCCAAAAAAAGCATCTTTTTCAAGGTGCTGACTTGAACCCAACGGTAATTGTCATCAATATGGATATTGTCTGTTTTTTCAATTTCCACGATCATATATTTTACCCTTTTAAGGTAAAACCTGCCGCCATCTTCGGGCAGCCACTGTGAATACAAGACTTTGGCATTTTCTTTACTGCCGTCAAAGTACTCGCAATATTTGGGTTTCTTGCCTCCATGCGCCTGGTTGAGATTGCTGTATGTTACCTGCAGGCTTGGTGATATAAGCACTTTGCCATAGTTGCCCGGTTCAAATTTCGCTTCAACAAGATACTGATATATGTTACCCTGCATTCTTCTAATCAGGCCGGCTATACTGCTTTCCGTTCCCTGGTCAAACATGGGCTGCCTCCAGCCTTTCCCCGATTCCCTTTGGTTAGTTTTAACATTAACACCAATTATTTTAAAGAATCCTCCCGATTCATGGACAATATTGCCGCTCGTTTCATCAAACGCCCATGGTTTTTCCAAAGCATTTCTTAAGCTGGTACGCTCCACCTCTGCAATGCATTGTTGTTGCCTGTCAATGATCCAGTCCAGCGTAGACTGGTATTCTGATGCGTTCTCCACCAAGTTTTCCAGATAGTTTTCCAGCTTTTCATGATTGATTTGCTGACCCTCTGTATTTAGGATTCTTTTTATAACTTCAGGCCAATCCACATTCATCCTAACAATCCTGCCGCTATCATAATTCTCTCATAGAGGTTATGAGCCTGCAAAGCATCATCAATTGAAACTTCAGGCTGATTCCTTATCTGGCAGACGAGGTCATAAAAGCTTTGAAGTTGCGTTTTATAACCGTGTGGATCTTGTTCCCAAAAAATCGAATTGGTTGTACTATAAGCTTCATTATGCCCTGAATTACCAAAAAAGCAGGCTTCATCGCAGTTGCGCCCTATGAACCGGTTCCTTTCTTCATCAATAATTTGCCATTCCTCGTGCAGGCTGGCACTCCAGGAAGCTGTTGTATTGAATAACAAGCTGACGATGCTGCCCCTGTCATTTTGCATGGCTACTGCCAGGCTGATGCCGTTGGCTGAGCTATGATAGACAGCCTTGACCTCCGTTATTATGCCAAAGATGGCACAGACCAGGTCGCAATAATGGATCAGGTTGCTGAGGATCCCTTCTATTCCCGATTTCTTACCCTGCTGCGTCACGAAGTAAAAAGAACCGCATTCCGGAATGCCAAATTTGTTTTCGAGAGCCAACTTTTTGAACGTTAAAAAGACGGGGTGAAACCGCTTGTTAAAAGCTATCTGCAGGCGGTTTTTCTCCACTTGCGCCAGTCCCCCAAGTTCCTGCTTGATTGCTGTCGTGCTTGTACCAAGCGGTTTTTCACACAAAATGTATTTACCTTTTCTCAGGGCATGCGCGCAGATCATTGGATGCACATCCTGCCCGGTGGCTATCAATACTGCCCCGCAATCAGCCCTATCCAGCAAATCCCTGTAATCGCGATAAACAGCAACACCTGGCAGAATGGATTGGATATAACTGATGTTTTCCTCATCCAGGCTGCTGATGGCTGAAACCTGGTAACAATATGATGATATGCGCGCGGAAGGATTATTCATAAGGGCCGGGATATGGGCTTTGATTGTGACTGCCCCGCAGCCTATTAATCCTATTTTAACTGTTATCATGCTGCTTTATCCAATTTTGCAGGTATGCCTCTATGTTTTCCATCTTATAATCATACTGGTAATTGTCACCCAAATGCCAGGCGGGATTGCGGTAGTTTAAAATATAAGCAAGATCTGACACCCCGTAATAACCGTGCGGATACTTGGATGGAAAACTGACGGTCAGGGATTTTTCATCAGCCTGGACCGGCAGTATAACCAGGTCATCAGGATTAATGGCAATATCCAGTTCGGACTTCATAATTATCTGCGGGTAAAATACCAGCAGCGCTTTACCAAGGATGCAGGAAACTGTGTCATACTTATAGGGATGAATATGAAATCCCTTGAACCTGCCGCTATAGACTGAGGAATAATATACCTGCTGAAAAGTCTCATCCCGACGGGTGGAGAATATCTCATCATTGCGGTTTAAAACATCAACCAGGAATCCGTTATCCCGGCCTTTGGCATCCTTTGTCACAACTCTTCGGCATTCCTTGAGTTTAATCCATTCAGGTAAGTCAGGCATTGTTATCCCCTTTTAGGATTGATAGCTAAGGTGGACAATTTCATTCTTTTCGATTTGCTCCAAATATGTTCTGTATTCAGAGGAAGGGATAGTACTGATCAAAGCCTGCAGCTCCTTCTTGGTGATGTAATTCATCATGTAGGCAGCTTCCTCTATGCAGCCGACTTTTAATCCCTGCCTTTTCTCCAGAGCGCCGATGAAAGTGGAGGCATCAAGCAGGGCCTGGGGTGTACCCGTATCCAGCCAGGCAATGCCTCTTCCCATCAATTTTACGTCGAGCTTGTTATCGGCAAGATACAGCTTGTTTAAATCCGTGATCTCCAGTTCCCCCCGGGCCGAAGGTTTGAGCTTCCTGGCGTATTGCACCACCTCGTTGTTGTAAATGTACAGGCCCACCACGGCATAATTGGATTTCGGCTGCCGGGGCTTTTCCTCCAGCGATTTCGCTTTGCCCTGCCCGTCAAATTCAACCACCCCATATCTTTCCGGATCTGTTACGTAATAACCGAAAACGGTGGCTCCCGTGTTATCCTGCAATGCCGTGCGGAAAAAATTCAGGTTGCCGTAAAAGATGTTGTCGCCCAGGATCAGGGCGCATGCATCCTGCCCGATGAAATCCGCCCCGATCAGAAACGCTTCCGCGATACCTTTGGGCTCCGGTTGAAGCGCATATTGAATCCTCATTCCCAAATGCCTGCCGTCTTTGAACAGCTTTTCATAGAAGGGCAGTGTTTCAGCATTGGATATTATCAGAATATCCCTGATCCCGGCCAGCATCAGGGTAGAAAGAGGATAGTATATCATCGGTTTATCATATATCAGCGTCAGCTGCTTACTGTAACATAGCGAGGTGGGATACATGCGCGAGCCGGCGCCGCCGGCTAATATTAGGCCTGTCATGATGGAGTACTCTCTGGTTTTGTCATTTACCGTCTCATAGCAATAGATTTAATGATATCATTCAACTCCGGCCGCTGCGATCCTGGAACCCCTGATAGGGAGATAGTCAATAACCGCCGCGATGGGCCAATCCGGATGATTGGGATCACCGCCAAAATCGCTCAGGTCCCAGATCAGGTCATTGATCGCCGCGGTACTCGACGTTCCCCAGTAGTTGTTTTTGGCATCCAGGTGGATCGTATCCGGGGTATAGAAAACTGCCGTTGTCTGGACAGCGTATTCTGTGCAGTCCAAATTGTTGAAATTGGCCGTGAAATGCGAATAGAACCAGTTGGTCTGGGAGGTGTTCAGGATTCCGTTCACGGCCTGGATGTCGCAGTACTGGATGCTGGTATTGCTCCGGCCCGAGGTGTTGATTGCCAGTTCCGCGTTCACAAAGGTGCAGTGGCTGATGGTGCCGGTGGTTTCATACCAGTTGTAGATGCCGATGGCGGAGCAGTTCCGGAAATAGCAGTTGCTGATATTGGCGTTCCGGCAGGTTTTCTGGCTGATGCCGACGGGGCAGTCCACTATGATCAGCCCGGTGCTGGCCAGCGTGTCGCAGGTTGTCGCGGTAATGGCGCCCTGCTCGGTCTCGCTGGAGCGGATTACGTTGCAGTTGCTGACGGTTACATTGTCCGCGTCGGTAAGCTGCAGGCCCAGGGTCATGTCCCTGAGGATCAGGTTGCTGATGTCAAGGTTATCGCTCCGGATGTGCCAGCCCAGTTCAGTGTAAGAGGTGATCAACGAGCTCAGCCGGTTCTGTCCGAATCCGGCCAGGTTGGTGCAGTCGATCTCATAGAACTTTTGGATCGCGCCGGCAGCCAGGGCCGCGGTCGCGTACATGCCGTCCGCTGAGGTGATGCGGGCATAAGAGTCCCCCTCCCCCGGAGTGGACAGGCTGCCGTAAAATTCCAATCCCGCTCCGGGGTTGGCCCAGATATAGGCGGCGGGACTGATGGTTGCGTCTGCCGTAACGGTCAGGTCATCAACGATCAGGTAGCTGTGGTCGGTCTTGAACTCCAGCGCACTGCTGACAAAACCTTCCAGTTCGGTCGCCGGATAGAGCTCAACCGAGTTTCTGGGCTGCAGGATCTTCTGCCTGGATGAACCCTCGGTCAGGGCATTGTCCCCTTCCGAGATCTGGAAGCCGCAAAAATACCGGACCCCCCAACCCTGCTTGAGGATGACTGCGTTGTAGCTGCCGGTTTTAATGCCGTTCAGGCTGAAGGATCCGTCCGCCTCAGTAATGGCCGTCTTCACCGGGTTCTGCAGCCGGTGGTCGAATTCCGTCTGCTGGGTGATGATCACCCCGACAGAGGGATGCTCGGCGTTGAGCTGGGCTATCTCCGGGTTCAGGCCGGCGTGCTCGTACAGCGCGACTGTGACACCGCCGTAGTCAGCCGGGTCCAGGGCCGGGTTACCGCTGTCATTGTTCAGAATGACGCTGCCCTGCAGGGAACCCGTTTTATGGGAAGAGGAGGGACTGCAGCCGGCCAGGAACAGGGCACAGGACACGGTCAGCGCCAATAACAGGCTGGCCTTCAGCCTGGCGGAGTAAGGTTTCATAATGGGCTCCTCGGGTAAAGCCGGCCGATAGGCCGCGCTTCGCCCCATGGCTTACAGAAGATAATTGTAAGCTGTTAACATGCTTTTCTTTATGCTTTGTCATCGGCTGGCTGGCTGATCCCGCTTACGCGCTTGGGGTCCACTCGCCCTGTGCCTGTGATAAAGATGTTAAGTGCAGGCTGCTACTGCGTTAACCCGGTCTCTAAATTTCATCCTCTGCCTGCGCTGGCGGTTCTGCCGCTTCCGGCATCCAGGCCGATCCCGGGCCAATCAAGCCGCCCTTGCATGTCTGGGCATTTTCCAATTCATATCCTTATCGCCGGATTGGCCTTATATGTCAATTGTTTTTTTTCCGCTCCCGGAATGCCTGCCTTCGGTTAACGGCCGCCGGGGAAACCGGATGGAACATAAAGTACAGACACTGGATAAACAACCGCCCCGTTAACTCCGCCATACCTTGGGATAATACCCGAAAGCCCTGCGCCAGCCCCGCCGGAAACGTACACTCAGAAACGGGGGAAACAAAAAGCTGTTGACAGATAGCTGTTGCCTGAAAATAATAAATCAACTCAATACGCTTAGGAGCGCTGCATGGATAAAATCGAGAGATGCACCCGGTGCCTGATTCCGAGGACGCTGGAAAACGTCAGTTTCGACGCAGAGGGGGTCTGCAACCATTGTCGCAAGTATGAGCAGGATTTTGCCGGCTGGGAGCAGATCAAGGACAGGAAGAAACAGGAGTTCGAGCAGATCCTGGACCGGGCCCGGAAACTGAAGCGCCCCTATGATTGCCTGGTGCCCCTTTCAGGCGGCAAGGACAGCACCTATGCCCTTTACCTGTCCTCCCAAGTATACAAGCTGCATACCCTGGCCGTCACCCTGGACAATGGTTATTTATCCCAGCCTGCCCGGGACAATATCAGAAACGCGCTGGCCAATTGCAGCGCCGACCATGTCTTTTATACCCTCAACCGGGAAAACTCCGCCGAACTTTTCAAAACCTTCGTGCAGCGCACAGGAGATTTCTGCAACGCCTGCATGCGGGGCATCAACCACACCATTGAAACGGCGGTCGAGAGCTACAGGATCCCGCTGGTCATTAAAGGCTCCGGGCGCCGGGTGCAGTACATATCCCAGATGAAAGGCATCTCCCGCCTCAACACCCCCTCCTACTTCGCCAATGTCCTGAAAGGCACCCCAGCCTATGGGAAATACGGATACCTGGCCGGACACAAGTATAAGCTGGAGTTTCAGAAGATCCTCGGCGGCCTGGCCGATATCCTGAAAGTGCCCCGCGTTTCGCTCATGCGGCTGTATCCGCAGCACATCGGCCTGTATGACTACATCTACCTGCCATACACGGAGATCGTATCCATCATCAAACGGGAAATGGGCTGGGACGACGGCAGCAAGGCGGTCGAACACCTCGACTGCGAACTGCACGACGTCCCCTTTTACAAGACAACCCTGGAGAAACCCAAGCTGGGAAAAAACACCCTGCACAGCAGCGGCCTGATCCGGCAGGGCATACTCACCCGCGAGGAAGCCCTGGCCCTGGAGGAACAGGAGATGGCGGATAAAAGCATCCCCCCCGAACTGCTGAACTTCCTCCAGGACAATGGCCTGACCTATGAGCAATACGTGGATTATGTAAGGAACTCCGACCGCGGCAGATTCGAACCCAGGCTCCAGGTCATCGCACGGGAAATCTATCACAGGCTGAGAAAATACTGATAGACTGGCTTTCATGCCCATTAGTATGGCAGGATACGAAGTAACACAAGATGACAGTTGACAACTTGACCACCAGACCGTGAGGGGAAGGAACAAGTGCGGATAGCGTATGCCGTCAATCTGCTTGGAGGCATCATGCTAAGAGCAAACTCAATAACAACATTGACAATATGGGAACTGATTTGTTTGGGGCTGTTGGATTCAGCTTATCAGAATCCCCAAAAAACACACTGACTTAGAAAGTGTTAGCTAAGAGCAGATAAGCAAAGAAAAGGCAATGCTCAAATAGATTAGCCGGAGACTTAATATGCTTAGAGAATTAGCAGACAGGTTGCAACGATCAACCGGCACTGCATTTGTAATCAATGATATAAAGTATTCATATTCGGATTTGAAGCGACTGACGGCAGTTTACCAGAACGGCATTCTGTCCGATTACGAACCCGACCTGATCGGGATCATGATGCACAATGATATCGAGACCTATGCCATGCTGGTGGCGGCAATCCTGAGCGAAACCGGCTATGTCGTATTGAATCCCAATACACCGGCGGAACGCAATCAGCTGATCTGCAAGGAGGCAAACCTTTCCTGCGTTTGCAGCAGCCTGGAAACGGATAGAAACCTGATCCCGGACGGTGTCAGGTTCGTGGACCTTCTATCGGTCGAGACTGAAGATACAAAGCTTCATTATCAGGACCCGGATCCATTATCCACAGCTTACGTACTGTTCACTTCGGGCAGCACGGGCAAACCGAAAGGAGTCAGGATCACGAAGGGCAACCTGAATGCGCTCATGGGTGCTTTCTTCAAAATCCCGATAGAAATCAGCGAAGACGATCAGGTCCTGCAGATGTTTGACCTGACCTTTGACGGATCAGTTCTCATGCTTTTTCTACCTCTGAGCAAGGGAGCTGCGGTATATACTACTGACCCTGGCAGGATCAAATACATGGATATTGGCAGAATACTGAGTTCCTATCAGATGAGTTATGTGTTTTTGGTTCCTTCTGTGATCTCCCTGCTGAAACCTTTTCTGCCGGAATTCCGCTTTCCGTCAGTCAAGACCTTCATTGTGGGGGCTGAAGCAACCACGATGTCCCTGCTTGAACTGATCAGGCCATCGATCCCCAATGCCGCAATCTGGAATTTGTACGGACCCACCGAATCCACAGTCTGCTGCCTGGCCTACAAGGTCGACGGCAATCTCAGCAATGAACTTTATAATGACATGATCCCGATCGGGAAACCTCTGCCCGGATTTCATTTACTGATCATGAACGAAGGAAAAGCTGTTGATCAGGTCGGCGCTAAAGGCGAGCTTTTCATTGCCGGCGATCAGCTTACGCCTGGCTACATTAACGACATGGAAAAAAACAAACTCTCATTTTGCACACTGGATTACTGTGGAAAACCTGAGCGGTTTTATGCCACGGGGGACATCGTGTATCTGAATGCATTTGGCAATATCATGTACTGCGGCAGAAAGGACCACCAAGTGAAGATCCAAGGATACCGGATCGAGCTGAATGAGATTGAATACCATGCAAGAAATTACACTAAAACAGAAGCCGTTGCCGTGGCCAAGGAGGTTGACGGGAATAACAGGCTTTACCTCTTTGTGGAAGGATTTGAAGGAAGCGAAAAAGACCTACTAGTTTACCTGGAAACGAAACTGCCTGACTACATGGTACCCAGAATCATAGTCAAACTAAAACAACTGCCGTTAAACGCGAGCAACAAGATAGACCGCAAGTTGCTGGCTGACAGCATCCAATTGGGAATCTGATTATGGTTATCAACAAACATGACATGGCCAGCCTCAACAGACTCAATTGGGAAAACCTGATCGAATTGTATGAAGACGTGTCTGCTTCTACAAAATCTTTCAACAGGAAGACTGAACCTGTTCTCAGTTTTTTTTCCAGAAAATATTGCTGGCCGAATTTCAGCCTGATCCAATATGCTGGATTTAACGCCGAAGTATTTCTTCCTCGTTTAAACAGGTCGATTATAAATAGAGAGATATCTCCCTTCGTATTGCTGAGTCCCATGATAGACAACTATGAGGCGTTATCTGACCTGTTGGACAGATATGAGATCAGGCAGATCAGCCAGTGGCCTGTGATCTGGTATGATCTGGCGGAAGGGCTGCCACCAGATACAGCGGCCAGCGATTTCAATGTAAAAAATGTAAAGACAGAAGCTCAGCTTAACTCCTGGCATGAAATTGCCAGCCAGGTGCTGTTTAATAACAAGAAACTACCGCTTGACGCATTTCTATCCTCGAATTATATCTTGCTGTTGGGATATGAACAGGATATTCCGGTGGCGGCCACTCTTATTTTTCTCGGATCAGCAGCCCCCAGTGTGCATATGGTTTCAGTATTGCCGGAATACCGCCGGAAAGGTTACGGAATGAGCATATTCCGTCAGGCAATTGTGATGGTCGGTGAGATGCAATACAATGTTGTCTTTGCCCAAGCTTCCCCAATGGGCAAGAAACCCTGGGCAGATCTTGGATTCAAGACTACGGGTTATTTGAATAACTTTTGGAAAATCGGTGTAACTACAGAGGAGCTGGAATGACAAGAGAACAGATCATTCAGGATATGACGGCCATAGTGCAATCAGTATTGAAGCACAGCGATTTTAAACTGACGGAAGAAATGACAGCAGGACAGATCAAAGGATGGGATTCGTTGTCTCATATGGTGATCATCACAGAGATCGAGAAACACTTTAAGGTAAAGTTTAGCTTTAGCGACATTCTTAATCTGAACAACATGGGTGATATGTTTAACCTGCTTGAAAGCAAGCTTGACAAATAGTCTGACTAACAGCCATTGAATCAACTCATAATAACCAGAACATAGCCAATGGATATAGTTTCATTTAACTACATCTTTTTCCTGCTGGCGGTATTCTGCCTCTATTACCTGGTCAGCGATTCTCTCAAGAAGTACCTACTCTGCATTGCCAGCCTGGCTTTTTATATGATTGGCCAAACCGGGTATGCCATTTTACTGCTGGTATCGATCCTTGTGAATTATAGTGCTGGACTTGCCTTTGCAGGGCAAAAACCGTTTCGAAAATATGTGTTTGGATTAACCCTGCTTTTCAATGTTGGCCTGCTTGTTTATTTCAAGTACCTTGGTTACTGGCTCTCCTTGTTGAATCCAGGCTTACACATTTTATCCGATGATGCATTATCTGCCATGAACAATCTGATCCTGCCCCTTGGTATATCCTTCTATACTTTCAATGCCATAGGATACACCATTGACACCTACCTGAGTGTGCTTAAACCAGAACATAACCTGGCATATTACATTACATATCAGGCCTTTTTTCCGCATGTATTGTCCGGCCCGGTGGCCAGGGCCAAATTATTGTTGCCCCAGATCAGGCAACAGCATATCCTGAATTATGATTCTGTTACCAGTGGTTTGAGGCTCATACTATTAGGGTATTTCAAGAAAGTTGTCATTGCTAATGGACTAAAACCTTATGTAGATGCCGTATACGGGAATTCGAATATGCATAACGGCTCAACCCTGTTTATTGCTTCAATAGTGTTTTTTTGCCAGATATATGCCGATTTCTCCGGCTACACAGATGTAGCACTTGGTACGGCAAAGCTGTTTGGCTTTAACCTTCTGAATAATTTCAATAAGCCTTTTTTAAGCAGGTCTGTCACTGACTTCTGGAGAAGATGGCATATCTCATTATCTTCCTGGGTAAGGGATTATCTGTATTATCCGATCCAATTCAAGCTGAGGAATATTTATACTCTGTCAGTGCTGGCTGCAACACTGGTAACTTTTATAGTTATCGGCATGTGGCACGGCCCCAAAACCAATTACCTTATTTTCGGCCTTTCGCAGTTCGTTTTTATCATGGCTGAACAATACTTACCAAAACTTGTGATCGTAAAAACCAGAATTCTACAACATATACTGAAAGTTATACAGATATTATTTACATTGTTGATCCTAACCTTTAGCTTTATTACCTTAAGGGCTGATACATTCAAACAGACTTTGAGTATCTTTGGCAGAATATTCTCTTTGCCGGGCAGGATATTCATTCCAACAGAAGCGGGCCTTTTTGTCGGAAGCGCCGGTTTTGTTGTTTTGCTGCTGATGGAGATAGTATCCCGTCAGCAGGAACTGACTGCTTATATAGCACAAAGAAGGAAAGCGATCCGCTGGATGATATATCTGGCAGTTGTCTGCATGATAATAGCATTCGGCGACTTTGATAACACAGCGTTTATATACTACCAGTTTTAAGCAGGGCATGGAATCATGAAAAAGGAAGAACTGCCTGAATTAAGAAAACTCCTGCTTAACGCAGCAGTTTTTGTTATAATCATGTTAAGCGTGGATTGGATTGCGGGCATGGCAATCAAGACCTATGTATCCCGGTTTGACATAGTATCGCAGTCTAACATGGAAACAGCTATTTTTAAAAAAGCTGACATTCTGATATTTGGCGCTTCTCAGGCCGAGGTCGGACTCAATCCGATGATCATAACGGATAAAACATCTTTAGTTGCAGTCAATCTGGCGCAGAGTTCATCTAATGTTACATACAATTTTATTATCCTGAAGGAGTATCTGAAACACCACAAACCACGTTTTCTGATCAATGTTGTTACCGCCATTGATCTGATGGACAGGCCTAAAATCCTCCAGGTAACTCAAAGATTGAGACATTTATATGGATCTGATGCGGGAATAGACTCTGTGTTATCCGCAGTTACGCCAAAAGCGAAGTTTTCGCTATTCTTCTCGCTTTACCGTTATAATAGGCTACTTTTAGACATTATCAGAAACAGGAAAATAGGGAATGTCAAGGATAGTTTTCGCCCTTATGCAGTTGATAATGGAAAATATGTCGATTCACTGTATAATATTTATAAAGGCCACATCAAAGAAGAAAATCAGAGAGCTCTGAAATCTGTAGCCTCGATTAAAAATGAAGGAATTTCATATACATATCTCCTCAAATTGATAGATTTATGTAGAGATGAAAAAATAGAGTTATTCTTAGTTTTCTGCCCCTCTTACCATGGTGAGGACCTAGCCTTAAATCTAACGCCTGTGCCGGAATACTTCAAGAGAATTCCAGAGGATGACTATATCCACTTTGTCCATGTTTCACATCACAAGTATCCATACCTGAAAAGCAAACTGCTTTTCAAGGACATGGCCCACATGAATTCGGCAGGAGCAGACAGCTTGTCCAAGATAATTGCTTCTTACATCATCAGGGAAATGTGATTCTAAGTAATCATGATAGATAATTAGATTATTCTTCTCTTCTAAACATCTTTCCCTTGACACTCTTTCCCTTTCTGCTAAAAGGAATTTTATTATAAGGAAGGGACCGCAAAGGCATGATATCCGTCTTAATTGATTACAAACTGGAGAAATACAACCGGGAGATCAAATATGTGTTTGACTATGTATTTGAGACCCTGGGACTGAGCCACAGGTTCATCAGCGACCCGTCGCACCTGCGCCAGCATGACATTCTCCTGTTGTACGGCCTGATCGAGCCCACGGAAGAGGAGCTGAGGGCGATCGCCTGCCGCTACATCACCATTTTCATCCAGGCCGAACCCCAGTTATACGACCCCTCCGGTTATACGCCCGACAAGCTGCGGCGGGTGCTGCGCGAGGTCAAGCTTTTCACCCAGACTCCCATCATCTCCGAACGCAAATTCGAGTATCCCGCCGCCAATTACACCGAGCAGGATTTCTTCGGCAGCAAGATCAATTTCGACCTGCCGGGCAATATCTTCTTCCATCTGGCGGGGCGCGAGGAGGCCATGGATGCCTCCCGCGACTCCAACGGCTGTTTTCCGGACAGCGCCAGCGCCTTTCAGCGCTGGTATGACACGCCCTTCATCGACAACTTCACCTGGTTGCTGGACAACCTGATCAAGGAACAGGCCAAAGCCAGGGGGCAGTACATTGTCCAGAAGCACTACTGGCCCAAGGCGGAGGATATGGCCGCCGCCCTCACCCACAGCGTGGGCGATTTGCAGAAATGGGATTTCAACAGTATCCTGTTTTCGGTCATGGACGACCTCGCCCTGCTCTTCACACTGCGCTGGCAGCAGCTCTTCCGCAATATCTGGAGCAAGCTGAAATACATCTTCACCAATTACGAAATGTACTGGAACTTCCAGGAATTCATGAGCCTGGAACGTGAGAACAACCTCACCTCGACCTGGTTCATCGCTTCCGAAAAAGCGCCGGACATAGATTACACGCTGGATGACGCCGACCTGCAGGACGAGTTGAAACAGATCCTGCGCCAGGGCGGCGAGATCGGACTGCTGGCCACCGACGACAAGCTGAACCGGGACGCCTTCATCACCCGCAAACAGATCATGCTGCGCCAGTTGCAGAAGGAGCAGCTGGGCATCCGGCAAAACCACTATCTGCTGCACGACAAGATCCGCGACCTGCATCAGAGGACGCTACCGCTATACGATTCCAGTTCCGCGCTCAATGACACTGCCGGTTATCGGCATGGCCTGATCTTTCCCTATCAGGCCTGGATCTCCTCCCTGAAAAGCAACCACTTGGAACTGCCTGTCTGCTTCCGGGACGAATTCCTCAAGACGGGCAAGTACAGCCTGATCAGCCTGGAAGACGCCAAGCAGATGCTGAAAAAGGCCTTCCAGTCCGTCCGGCGCCGCAAAGGCTTGTTCTGTCTGGACTTCACTCCCGCCAATTATACCGACATACCCTACTGCAGCAAATTGTATTCCTACATCCTGGCCCTGATCAAAGCGGAAAAGGCCTATTGCGCAACTTTAGGAGACCTGGCCGCCTGGTGGGGCAAACGCAGCCGCGTCACCATAGACGAGAGCGAATACGATTTCAGCATCAGTTTTCCCGATGACCTGGAAAGCTTTGCCATCCAGTTCTACAGCGATCTCGACCTCCTTCAGGTCGAGGGTGCGGGATTCCGACGGGAGGGCAGCACCATCCACTTTTCCAATATCAAGGCCAACAGCGTGGCCTCCGTCCGGCTCGGCCGGCAGGAACACGCAGGAGAATGACCGCCATGCCAGTCCGCAAGACCATCTGCATCATTTCCAACAACCACAGCACCAACGATGTCCGGTTGTACCACAAGCTGGCCAGGAGCCTGGCCAAAATAGCCCGGGTCTATGTCATCGCCGCCCGCGGCGTGGGCAGCATGATGGAACACTACACGGATGAGGATGAAGACAAAGCGGGAGCGCCCAAGCCCGTCCGCATCATCGCTTCCGGCTATACACCCTTCCTCCGGCTGTTTGGGATCTACCGCCAGGCCGTAAAGCTGAAGCCCGACCTGGTCGTCTGCATCGAACCGCTGACCATGTGGGCGGGTCTGCGCCTCCGCCGCAAGACCGGCTGCAAGCTCTGCTACGACGCCCACGAATACTATGCCATGGCCCATGGCGAAAGGTATCCGTTTCCCATTAACTGGCTGGCCAGCACTCTCTATTACCTGTTCGAGCATTCCCTGCAGGAAAAGATGGACCTTACCCTGGCAGTCAACGACGAGATCTTTCAAATGTTCAAGCTGAAAACCCCGGAACAGGTAAAAAAAGAACGTGAAACGGGAAAGTCTTTCCAGGAAAAGTATCTCCGCGCCCCCTCCCGGCCCGGCATCGTCTGCCCCAACTACCCTACCAGCGCCATCTTCAAGGAAGACCTGTCTGTCTGCAATATCAGTCATCTGATCCCCGACACCAAGTTTGACACCATCTATCTGGGCGGCCTTTCCGAGGAGCGCGGCATCCTCAAGCTCCTGCAGGTGATCGTCCAGCTCCGCGGCAAACATCCTTATCTCAAGGCTCTGTTCATCGGGCCGTTTAAAAGCGAGGCGTTCAAAAGCAAATTCTTTGAGTTCCTGATGGCCAACAATCTCACCTCCATAGTCCTCTGGCGCGACGTCATCCCCCATGACAAAGTCTGCACCGTACTCAAGCAGGCCCGGGTCGGACTGGCCGTCATGCATCCCGCCTGCAAGCGTTACAATAAGGGCGTTTCACTCAAGATGCTGGAATACCTTTCCGTCGGCATCCCTGTCGTCACCAATGATTTTCCCCAGCTCAGGGACATCATCGCCAGGCACAAACTGGGATATTGCGTCCCCTTCCACCGCAAGGACATCCAGGAAGCCGTGGAAAAGCTGCTGGCGCTCAACCCCCAGGAACAGGAAGCCATGGCGTCAAAATGCCGGGACGTGATCCGCAGGTATTACCTCTGGAACCAGGTCGAGCCTTTGCTCCTGGAGACCGTGAGCCAACTGCTGGGCCTTACCACGAACTGAACCCGGATGACATCGGAAAAGCCCCGCCGTTTGCTGCTCTTCGCCTATTTCTACCCGCCCCTGGGCGGACCTGCCGTGCAGCGCCCCTGCAAGACAGTCAAATACCTGGCCCGCCAAGGCTGGCAAACGGACGTCATCACTGTCGGCGATATCGTCTATCATTCCAGGGACAAATCCCTGCCGGATGAATGCCGGCACAGCAAAGTATTCCGCACTCCATCCCTCGATCCGATGTACCTGCTCAACAAGCTGCGCTCCCTGCTGCATCTGAACACTGACCGGATATATTTCGGGACCAGTTCTTCCCGCAAGCGCAAGCTCAAGCATTTCTTCCCCATTGACGACAAGATCGGCTGGGCGCTATTTGCCTATAGGGCCGGCAAAAAAGCTCTGCTCGCCAACCGTTATCTCGCCGTGATGGTGACCTGCGGTCCCTTTTCCTCCATCCTGGCAGCCCGCAGGATCGCCAAACTGGGCGGGCTCCCCCTCATCCTGGATTACCGCGACCACTGGACCCTCAGCAATATCGCGGTGCAGCCCAAGGGAGTAGTATACCGCCTGCTGCAACGCCTTGAAAAGAAATGCCTGCAGTCCGCCGGCCTTATCCTGACTGCAACCGGCCGCATGAAACAGGATCTGATAAGGGAATTCGGAGCGGAACTGGAGGGCAGGATCATGCCCTTCTTCAACGGCTGGGACGAAGAGGATTTTATCGGGAAAACCAGGCAACGCACGGCGGATGGCAGGATCCGTATCTGCTATATCGGGGCTTTCTACGGTCAAAGAAGCCTGACTCCCTTGCTGGAAGCTTTTCGGCAGGTCAGTGCCGGCCTTCCGGATGCGGGCCTGGAATTCTGGTTCATAGGCAACTTCTATCCCGAAACGCACAGGGAAGCCCAAGCCTGCGGCGCTGCCGACAGGATCACCTTTATCGGCCAGCAGCCTCATGCCCAGGCGATCCAGCTGATGCTGGACGCTGACATCCTCGTCCTGGTGATCGGAGGGAGTGAGTATAATTGGGTTCTTTCCGGCAAGCTGTTTGAATACCTGCGCACCCGCCAGCCCATCCTGGCTCTGATCGCCCCCGACAGCGAAGCGGCTGAAATCCTCTCCGCCTGCGGCCACCGAGACATCTGCCCCATAGATGACGCAAACGCCATCCGAACCTGCCTGGAACAGCTGATTTCCAAACATCGGTCAGGGCAAACCAGCTTTACCATCCCCATCCAATATGAACGCGGCCAACAGGTTAGGAACCTGGCTGAGCGGCTGCAAAGAATTACTTGTTAAACATGAAACATCCTGTTGAGCAAATCATCCATTTCAGATGCACAGCTACATCCAGTCTGCCTTGTAGCGCAGATATTAATCTGCCGTGGGCAGGGATATTCATCCCTGTCCCGGTATCCAACTATCACACGAATCATGTCCATGTTGCCATCGGGCAATCCGTTTTGGAGGACGGAAGTCCTTTCCCCTTGCCAAAAATCACCCAGTCATGGAAAAGGCATTCGTCCACACAAATAAAAAAAGCCTTGGGGATATCGGAAAACATTTGGCAGCCTGAATCCTATGACCATGTCATCAGGAACGAAACAGAGCTGGCTTTTTATCTAGAATACACTGTAAACAATCCTGTCAGGGCAGGTTTGGTGAAAGTTTGGAAGGATTGGGAATTCAATTGGTTAAATCCGCTGTTTGGAAGTGAATAAGATGTTATTGGAATCCCGGCATGAATATGCCGGAACACAGCAGATAAATATCTGCGCTACAAGGGTAGGATACAGCAAATGAATATCTTCGCTGCAAGGGGAGAATGAAAAAAAAGCTTTTGCACATCCAGCTGCTGCCATTGCTGTCCGGGGCTCAGAACGTGATGCTGCACCTGCTGAGCGGGCTTGACGCGGAGGAATTCGAGATTTGGGTAGCCTGCCGGCCGGATGGGTCTTTGGCGGACGAGGTCAAACAGCGGGGCTGGCATTTCCTGCCTCTGCCCCTGCTGGTGCGTCCCATCTCACCTTTGGATGCGGTGGTGCTGATCCAGCTGATTCACATTTTCCGCAGGCGCAGGTTTGACATCGTCCATACCCATTCCTCCAAGCCGGGCTTGCTGGGACGCCTGGCAGCCAGTATGGCACGAGTGCCTCTCATCATACACACCGCCCACGGCGCGCCTTTTTATGAGGGACAGCCTGCAGCCCTGCAAAAATTCTACATGTTGCTGGAGAAGCTGGGAGCCAGCCTGGGCCATTGGCTGGTCTTCGTCAATCACTACCATAGGGATTTATACCTGCAGCATAAACTGGTCAATCCCAACCGTGCAGTTACTATCTACAACGCGCTCGAGCCGGAACTGCAGGCCCGGCTGGAAGTGCTCGCCCGCCCTCCGGCCAGGCGGGGTGACATTGTGGTAATCGGCTCCGTCCTGCGCTTTTCCCGGCAGAAAAACATTGTCATGACGTTCCTGGCCGCTATCCGGGTATGCCTGGCGCGTCAGGACGTAAACTTTATATTTGTCGGCGACGGTGAGCAGTTTGATCTCTGCCGGCAACTGGTGCAGACCCACGATCTGCAGGACCGGATACTGCTGCCAGGCTGGCAAAGGGATACGGTGGAGTGGCTGGCCCGCTTCGACGTATTTCTGCTCTACTCGGATTACGAAGGGCTGCCGATGAGCGTCATAGAGGCCATGCTGGCCGGCCTGCCCGTGATCGGCTCGGATATTCCAACCATAGCTGAGCTGGTGGACGGACATACAGGCTGGCTGATCCCCGCCGGACAACCGGAGCGTCTGGAAAAGGATTTGCATAAGATCCTGGACAACCGCGGCAGCTTTTCCCAAAAAGGTCAGGCCGGGCGGCAGAAAGCGCGGGAACTCTGCTCCTACGAAAATTTCAGGCAGGGCTACCTGGCTCTGTACAAAGGTGATTAGACTTGATAAGCACGAATCTCTGGTATTTCTTCAGCGTTACTGCTGCGGCCGCAGTGGGAACGCTGATCCTGGCGCCAGTAAATATCCGCTTCTCCGCCCGGCACAGGATCATGGCCGCTCCCAACGAGCGCAGCATTCATACCAGGCCTGTGCCCACCGCCGGCGGGCTCAGCTTCGGAGTGGTCACTGTCCTTCTCCAGCTTTACCTGGGCTGGCTCAACCGAGGCCAGGAATACGGCAGCCTGCTGCTCTATCTGGGCCTGGCCAGCACCCTGATCATCGCTCTCGGCCTGTTTGACGACAAATGCGTCAGCCGGGTCCGCTACAAGCTGGGAGGCGAGATCCTGGCCGGCCTGCTGATGTTCTATGCCGGCTACAGGGTATCCTATCTGACCAATCCCTGGGGCGCTGACTTCCAACTGGGCTGGCTATCCCTGCCTGTGACGGTGGCCTGGTTTCTCATTACCATGAACGCCATCAACCTGATCGACGGCCTGGACGGCCTGGCTTCCGGCATCGCCTGCATCGTCAGCCTGGTGCTGGCCAGCATCGGCTTCATCACCCGGAATCCGCTGGTCCTGATCCTGACCGCTATCCTGCTGGGAACCAACCTGGCTTTTCTCAAGTACAATTTCTATCCCGCCAAGATTTTCATGGGTGACACCGGCAGCCTGCTGATCGGTCTGAATATCGCGGCCGTCTCCACCGCCGGCAATACCACCTTCAAAGGCATCACCACCATGACCCTGATGGTGCCCATCATCGTCCTGGCCGTGCCCATCATCGACACCGCCCTTGCCGTGTTCAGGAGAAGCATCCGGGGCGGCAGCATCTTCCGCGCCGACAAGGCGCACCTGCACCACTACCTGCTGAAACTGGGCCTGTCCCAAAAGGCCATTGCCCTGATCGCCTATTTCATCACCTTCCTGTTCGGGCTGGCTGCCATCGGTTTTTCCCTCAGCTCGCACAAGGTCCTCTTCTCGCTCCTGGTGGCGTTGCTGGCAGCGCTCGTCATCCTGGCCTATTACCTCATCCACAGGGGATTGAAACCATGACCTTCTTTTGCGTCAGAAAAACGCCCGCCCTCATGATGGCCTTGATCATGATCAGCCTTTACGCCTCCCTGGCCGGCCAGAGGTGGCACACCTACACCAACACCAACCATGTCACGGATATTATAATTACGGACAGCAAGATCTACACTGCCACCTGGGGCGGTGTCGTGGAATATGACAAGACCGGCTCCGGAGGGGATAAATCCTTCAGGCCCGCCTACGTCCGCACCATCACCAGTGTGGACGGACTGGCTGACAACGATGTCCGCACCCTGGCTTACCAGGAAAGCACCGGCGACCTTTGGGCCGGAACTGCCAGCAGCGGCATCACAATAATCAAGCCGACGGGCCTGCTCACACTCAATGTTGCGTCCGGCCAGCTGCCTTCCAACCAGGTGCGCCGCATCGCCGTGTACGGCAGTTACATCTATGTGGCAACCGATCAGGGCATCAGCCAGTTCTATTACCTGCCGCAGGTCTATATCCCCCTGCCCCTGCACCAGTACAACGAAACCAACACCCAGGGCGGCCTGGCTGATAACGATGTCCGCGACATCACAGTCTCTGAAAACGGTTACCTCTACTGCGCCACCGCTTCCGGCGTCAGTTTTGTTCACACGGATTCCCTGGACCTTGATACCGCCTGGCACAACTGGCATGATGAAAACAGCCCTTTGCCTGGTCTGCCTGTACTCTCTCTCAGCGTCAGCGCCAATTATATCGCCATGAACACCCTGACCTCGGTGCACCGCCACGGCTCCGATCCGTTTGCCAGCGACTGGCACACCTGGACCCGGAACTCCAGCGGCTTGGTGGATAGTGTCTTCACGGTGAAAATATACGACAATGGCTTAATGCTCCTATCCTACGGAGTCTGGAATGAAGAAACGATGAACCTGACCAGGAAAACACCCCATGTCCTGAGCGTGATTGAAGGAACAGGCTACGTGGATTTCATCACTCCCCCTGCGGATGAGCCATTGCCGGAATCCTGCATATACCGTTTCATCCTTTATCCTTCCCAGGCTCTGGTTTATGCCACCTGGGGTCAGGGCACCTTCTGGGATGGCAGCGTGGGTTATTTTCATCTGGAAGACAACTGCATCGGCTTCCAGACCGTCAGCGAGATCGTCGCCGACGCCAACCACAATCTCTGGCTGGCCAGCGGCTGGCTGGGCGGGGGCATGACCCAAAAGGGCACCCGCGGCGTGAGTAAATGGTCAGATGGCAACTGGACAACATATACTACGAAGAACAGCCCCCTGCCTAGCGACAACATCCGCAACCTGGCCGTTGACTTCAACAATAAAAAGTGGTTCGGTTCCTGGGACGCTTCCGGCCAGCCCTACAACTGGCGGTCGGGCGCCGTTGCCTATGACGATGCGGATGAAGCCTGGCAGTGGTACACCCGCACCGGCATCCGCACTTACATTGAGGCCGACGGCTGGTCGGAGTCGCAGCCCGGCACGCCCACAATCCTCAATAACACAATCGCCGATATTTATGTGGACAGGTCGGGTAACATCCTGATCTCCAGTTCCGGGGCCGGAATCACTGCCTTTGACCTGAATTACAACCTGCTCGGCACCTTCCAGATGCCGTCCTCCGCCAGCGTCTACCAGTCTGTCTCCTTTATCTGCGACAGCGGCAGCCGCTACTTCTTCGGGCTTAATGTGGATGACAAACTCGCCATCTGGGACGATCCTTCCCTGCCCATCGGCAGTGGCGACCACTGGCTTCCCTCCCTGCCCCCGGACCTGAACAACGGCTTCGTGTACGGCGTGGTGAGCATCCTCAGCGCCTTTGACGAAGAGGAGAACTGGATCGCCACCAGCAGCGGCCTGTATATGTGGGACGGCACCAACTGGTACAGGTATGACACAGATATCAAACGGCGCAGGTATTCAGGCGGAACCTGGGTGAATGAAACGCTGTATTACGTGGATGAGGAACGCCTGTTCGGCAGCGTGCGCACCACTCCCACCGCCCTGTTCAAAGACCCCTTCGGGCGCATCTGGATCGGCAGCCTGGAAAACGGGCTCACCATGTATGATCCCGATACCGAGCGCTTCACCAATTATTATCAGGGCAATGCGCCCCTGCTCTCCAACTACGTCACCTGCTTCGGTTATGACCCCCTTTCAGGCAATCTGCTGATCGGCACCCCCGACGGGCTCAACACGCTCGAGATCGGCATCGAGATCAAAACGCAAAAGCAGTTGAATACGGTCAAAGCCTTTCCCAATCCCTTCCGCCCGGAACAAGACGGCTTCGTCCGACTGGTCAACCTGCCTTCCCTGTCCATGCCGGCCGGGACAAATGTCTGCCGCATTTATGACGCGGCCGGCAGCCTGGTGATCGAACTCAAGGAAAACTACTACGCCCGCTTTGACTGGAACGGGTATAATAAAAACCGCAAAAAGTGCAGCTCCGGCATCTATTTCTTCGCCGTCACCGCCGCCGACGGCACCACCAAAAAAGGCAAATTCGCCCTCATCCGGTCAGACTGACCCTTCCTCTCCCAAAACCTCTCACCCACTTTTCATCTGGGTTTCCGCCACGGCTTGCCACGCGGGATCAGGAGCGCTGGCTTCAGCCGGCAGGTCCACCGTTTTCAAACGGTTTGTTTGCCGAGACAACCGTACCCTCTGTCTTAAAGACCAGATGAATCCCGTGGTCAGAACGGATAAATCCGATGGTCCATCGGAACGCTGAAGAGAGAAAAGATAGTCCGGAGGACGTCACATTGTAGCCCGGCTCGTAAGAGCCGGGTATTGGATTACAAAGATGCAGAGTCCGGCAGGACGGCACCATACAGGACTTCCAGCATGTTGGTGAATGGCTTTGATCAGCCGGCTAAAGGGATTCTCCGGGTCAGTCCTGCGGGATCACCTGCTTAAGCAGCTGATGCATGACGCTGATCCCGACCGGGATGCATTTCTCATCCGGGAGGAACTTGTCCGAGTGCAGGTCATGCGGCTGCTCGCCTACTCCCAGCCAGAACAGGAGGCCGGGATACTGTGAGGTGTAAAAGCCGAAGTCCTCTCCGGTCATGTAGGTCCCGGATTCCCTGTATTCCACTTTCAGCTTATCGCAAGCGCTGATCAGTTCCTTGTGCAAAGCTTCGTCATTGACCACGGGATCATAGTTGCAGAGCAGGTCGAATTTGTATTGGAGCCTGTGCTCAGCCGCCACAGCGGCGGCCAGACGTTCGATCTCGGTATTGATCAGTTCCCGTACATGCCTGCCGAGGCTGCGGTGGGTGCCCTGCAGCAGGCAGGTGTCCGGAATGATATTGCGGATGGAGCCGCTGCTGAAGCTGCCGATGTTGAAGACAACCTGTTCTGAGCCCTGCAGTTCAGAGATCAGCTGGTGGATCCGGCGGCAAAAATCCAATCCGCCCAGCAGGGCGTTCCTGCCGTTTTCCGGAAAGGCGGCGTGGGCAGCCTGGCCGATGAACCTGATATCGAATTCCTGGGTCATGGCAAAGAAGATGCCGGCCTTGGAAGAGACAGTGTTGACAGGCAGGTGCCCGTTCACGTGCAGGGCAAAGGCACGGCTGATGGCGTAGGACTGCAGGATGCCCTCGGCCAGGACGGATTCCGCGCCGCCCAGGCCCTCTTCCGCCGGTTGAAAGAGAAACAGCAGATTGCGCCGGGGCCGCTCTTCCGCCACCCGGTTGATCAGGCCCAGCAGGACTGTCATGTGCACGTCGTGCCCGCACGCGTGCATCATGCCCTCGTGTTCGGAAGCAAAGGGAACACCGGTGTTCTCCCTGATCGGCAGGGCGTCCATGTCCGCCCGGAAGAGCAGGTAAGGCCCGCTGCCCTGCGAATACTCGGCCACGATGCCGGTGCTGCCGGCCAAAGGATGGATCACCAGGCCCGGCGTCGTCTCGAGCAGTTTCAGCAGCAGTTCCCGGGTTTTAACTTCCTTAAAAGCCAGCTCCGGGATGCGGTGTAGGTCCTGCCGGATCCTGTACAACTCGTCATTGGAATAGATCATCTTCCTGCCTCAGCCCGGAGTTCAGGCCTTGTTCAGTTCCTGGTGCCGGAGCAGGATGCGGACCGCGTTTGTAGCAGCGCCCAGGCGCACGTTGTGCCCCACATTCCAGAAGGCGAGGGAATGCTCGCCGGTTCCGTAACGCAGGCGGCAGACGTGGCTGTCGTCTGATTTATTGATCTGGTATGGCGTGATATAGGTGTTGTCATGCAGGACGACCCCGGGCGAAGCTTGCAATAGTTCGGTTGCCTCCTGCAGGTCAACCTTGGATTCGAACTCGGCATAGACCGCCTCTGAATGTCCGTACAGAACCGGCACCCGCACCGTGGTGGCGCAGAGTCTGAGTTGCGGCAGGCCCATGATGCGGGAGGTCTCGAACTGCATCTTCTGCTCTTCCTGGCTGTAACCATCATCCTGAAAAACACCGATCTGGGGGATCACGTTCAGATCAATGCGCTGGGGATAGATGCCCGGATCGTCCAAGCCCTGGCGCTGCTTCTCCAGCGTTGTCACACCCTTGTGACCGCTGCCGGATACCGACTGGTAAGTGGCCACCACCACCTTGCTGAGGCCGTATTTCTGATGCAGGGGATGCAGCGCCAGCACCAGCTGGATGGTGGAGCAGTTGGGATTGGCGATGATGCCGCAGTAGCCCTGCAGCAGGCCGGCGTTGATCTCCGGCACCACCAGCGGGACAGCGGGGTCCCGCCGCCAGGCGGAGGAATTGTCGATCACCGTGTTGCCCGCTTCCGCGGCAATCGGAGCGTGAAACTTGGAGATCGCCCCGCCGGCGGACATCAGGATATAATCATACGGCTGCTGCAGCGAGTCCTCCTGCAGCTTCTTGACCCGCAGGGCGCTGTCGCAGAAATACAGGAGCGTCCCCTCCGAACGTTCGGAGGCGTACAACTCCAGTTCAGCCTCCAGCCCCGCCTCTTCCAGACAGGTCAGCATCATGCGCCCCACTTCTCCCGTGGCGCCGACGATCGCTATTTTCATCATAGTCCTTTTGTTAATGAGGTTGTTATAACAGGGACAACGGGGTCCCGTGTGCATTGTTCCCTCCTGCCGCCCGTGCCCGCTTTTGTCAATGCAAAACTTGACAGGAATGGCGCCGGGCAGTTTTTAGCCTCCAGCGGCTGCCCCAGTAGCTCAGAGGATAGAGCAACGGTTTCCTAAACCGCAGGTCGGATGTTCGAGTCATCTCTGGGGCACCATTTGTTTTTTCAGGTTAAATATGAAGAAAGCCAATCCTTCCATCCCCCGGCCGGGACTGCTTTGCGGATTCTTTGAACGCGGCGCTTTCCGCATCGGGCTGGTCACCGGGCTAACTGAGACCCGCTGCCAAATTACCGTCAGCGGGGATGAATCCCTTGCCCTGCCCCGCGAACGCCTGGTGCTGGTATCCGCGGAGACTTATCCGCAGAACGATCCCGCCGCTGTCCTGGCTGAGTTCCGTGCGGAATTGGAAACCTGCCGGGCCTCTCTGGACTTGGCAGCCATCCGCTCACAACTGCTCCAGCGCGCATCAGAACTGACCCTGCCTGAGCTCTTCACCGCCTGCTCCCTGCCGGACAGCGACGCCTGCCGCTTCTCGCTCTTTCTTGCTTTGCGTGATCGCCCGGCCTGGTTCCGCTGCCGCAAGGGAAACTACAGCGCACTGTCTGAAGTGGAAGAGCAGGCCTTCCTGATGGAAGATGAGCAACAAGAGCTGCGCAGACAGGACGCCCTAGCCTGTCCCCTGCTGGCGAGGAAAGGCCTGCCGGTGCTGTTTTCCCCGGCCTTGCTGGAGGAAGCGCAGCAAATCCCGGATTATGAATGGACCCCTGACCGCATGGACCTGAGCAGGCTGAACTGCTGGACCATTGACGCCGCCTCCTCCCGCGACCTGGACGACGCGCTCTCATTGGAAGAAGCGGAAACCGGATGGGAGTTCGGCATCCATATCACAGACGTCAGCTGGTTCCTGAAGCAGGACAGCGCTTTGGACCAGGAAGCCCTGCGGCGCAGTTCCTCCATTTACTTGCCGGACCGGGACGTGCATATGCTGCCGGAAAGCTTATCCTGCGGCAAAGCCAGCCTGCTGGAAGGTTCCCTCAGACCCGCCCTGTCCGTGGTCTGTCGGATCAGTCCCGAATGGGAGATCGTCTCCTGGCTCGTCTTTCCCTCCCAGATCAGGGCCAGCCGCAATTATACATATGAGGAGTTTGAGGCCTGGCTGGCCGCCGCGGCGCCCGCCTTCAATCCAGAGATGCGGGACAAAGCCCGGCTCCTGCGGAGAATAACGGAAAGGCGCCTGGAGGAAAGGATCCGGGCCGGGGCTCTCGTCCCGCCCGATGCGGCCATGACTCCCGCCCGCCGCCTCGTGGCCGAGTGCATGGTCATCTACAACAGCATCCTGACCGGATTTGTCCCGGATGACACGCCCCTGTTTTTCCGCTCGCTGCAGGATCCCGACTCCGCCGGCGCAGGCCTTCCGGCCGGTAAAGCCTGGCTGCCGCCCTCCCGGCTGGGTACCGAATCAAGGCCGCACGCGGGAATGGGCCTCCTGGCCTATGCCCGGTTCAGTTCGCCGCTCAGGCGGTATTCCGATCTGGTGAATCAAAGGCAGGCGTCGGCCTTCATGAATGGTGATAAACTGCCCTATGAAAAAGAAAGCCTGGACGGGATGCTCGACCATCTGGCGCGCGCCCGCCAGCAGATCCGGCAGGTCACGCAGCAGGCTGAAGCCATGGCCCGGCTGTAGACCGTTCTGAATAAGGGGCTACCGGGGATTATTCGGCCAAAACTTCTGTTATTTCTTCTGGCCGGCAGGTCTTCTGCTTCCCGCTGCCCAGGTCTTTCACCGAAACTGTCCCCGCCTTGGCTTCATCCTCTCCGATGATCAGGGCAAAGCCCGCCCCGGAGTTATCGGCCGCCTTCAACTGCGATTTGAGAGAATCCTTGTCAGGATCATAAGCCACGGACAGGCCCCCCTGGCGCCACCTGGCCAGCAGCCTTATCCCCTGCCGCCGGGCGTTTTCCCCCATCAGGATTAGATAGGCTTGCGGTTTAAGTTCTTCTACCAGTCCTGACCCGCTCTGTTGCAGGGACAGCAGCAGACGTTCAAAGCCGCCGGCGATGCCCACGGCCGGGGTGCTCTTGCCCCCCACCTGCCTGATCAGTTCGTTATAGCGCCCGCCGCCGCTGAGCGCGTTTTGCGCTCCCAAAGCGGGATTGAGGAACTCGAAGGCGGTGTGGGTGTAATAATCCAGCCCGCGCACGATGCGGGGATTGATCCTGTATTCGATCCCCATCAGATCCAAATAGCCCTGCACCTGCTCAAAGTGGCCGCGGCAATCGGCATCCAGGTAGTCCAGCATAACCGGCGCCTGGGCCGCGATCGCCCGGCAGCCGGTCACCTTGCAGTCCAGCAGCCGGCGCGGCTTCTTTTCCAATCTAACCCGGCAGTCCGGACACAGTTTTTCCAGATATGGCGTGAAAAAACCAACCAGCGCGGCGTCGTAATCCCGGCTGCAGGATGGGCAGCCCACGCTGTTGAGCTCCAGTTCGACGCCCGTTAGTCCCAGTCTGTCAAGAAAAGCGGTCTCCAGGGCAATGACCTCCGCGTCATAAAAGGGATGGTGGCTGCCGATGCATTCCACGCCATACTGGTAAAACTGGCGGTGGCGCCCCGCCTGGGGCCGGTCGTAACGGAACATCGGGCCCAGGTAGTAGAGTTTGGTGACGCGGGCTCCCACCTCCAGGTGGTTTTCCACATAGGCCCGCGCCACTGGAGCCGTGCCTTCCGGCCGCAGGGCGAAACAGCGCCCCTTCCTGTCCTGAAAACGGTACATCTCCTTCTGGACCACGTCCGACTCCTCGCCGGAACTGCGTTCGAACAGTTCCGCCTGCTCGAAGACGGGTGTCACGATCTCATCATAGCCAAAGGCCTCAGCCGTGGCCCGGAAAGCGCTGATCACCTTTTGCCAGCGCCGGCTCTCGGGCGGCAGGATGTCATAGGTCCCGCGCGGGATCTGGTATGCCATAATCTTATACCTCTGTTTGCCCTGTTACTTTTTGGTGTGGTTTCCGTCAAGCCTGTTGTTGGTGATGGCCAGTGTGTACGGCTGAACCTTTTGATTTATCTATTCCCGCCCGCCACCCCTTATTTTGTATGGGGCTCCGCCCCCTGCCCCACTGCTGTAACTGACATCCTGCGAATGAAATCCGTCGTCCTCGCGTAGATCGGGGCCCCCGGCAGACGCAGTCGGCTGGGGTGCTGGAAGGGGACCCAGCCTGTTTTAGCTTTTCTGCCCAGGGTTAATCTTGAAACGTACCGACAGACGCCCCGTCTGTCGGAGCTGACGGTACAGGCGGGGCGCCTGTACCTGCGGCCATTTGATAGGGGTTTTGTCCCGAGTCCCGGTTCTCAGCGCTGCTGGTTTCAAGGATCTTTTTCCGTGTATTCAGTGTTTTCCGCGGTTGATTTTCTTTCGTGTGTTTCGTGTCTTTCGAGGTTAAAAAAAAGCCCCGTCACAGGGACGGGGCTTGGGATATTGTGAGCCTGCTCCTATTAGTTCACGATGACCAGTTTCTTGGTCACGTTGGTGGAGGGAGTGCTCAGTTTGTAGAAGTAGATCCCGCTGGCGTTGCCGTTGGCGTTCCAGGTCAGGGTGTGTGAGCCCGGTCCGACCTGATAGGTCTTGACGGTTTGGCCAAGCAGGTTGTAGATTGTGACAGTACCGGTTTCGCCTTCCTTGATGGAGACGCCGATGTTGGTGGACTGGCCGACCCTGAACGGATTCGGATAGGCGCTGTTCAGGACGGAGACCTCGGTGATGGGAGGCGTGGAGGGTTCGTTGATGGTGGCGCTGATGGGTCCGTGCAGTTCGCTGTAGCCGTCCAGATCAACGTTCTCCAGCCAGTAATAATACACATGGCCGGTTTCCAGGTCCTGGTTGTCCACGAAGTTGTAGATCTGCTGGGTCGAGGTGTTGAAGGCCTGGATGATGCTGCCGTTGACCAGCAGATCGGGTGAGGTGCTGTTTTCGGAACGGTAGACATTATATCCCAACACGCCCGTCTCGGACTGTGTCACCCAGGTCAGGCTGACGAACATGTCTGCCGTCACTGCAGCCGTGAAGGAGGACAACTCGACCGGCACGGTCTGGCCGGTGGTGAAGTGCCAGATCGGGGAATCCATGAAACCGCCGGTGGGCAGGACCAGCCTGACGAACCAGTAGTACATGGTGTTCGGGGCCAGCATGCCGGTGTTGTAGAAGGTCTGCGTTCCGGTGTAGATAATGGTCCCGGGAACGGGATCGGTCCCGAAGAACACCTGGAAGTAAGCGCCGGTGGGCAGGGTGCCGTAATCCCAATCCAGATGCGCGTTGCCATAAACCAGATCCATGGCATCGTTCGGGGGATCAATCAGCACCGGACCGGTCGGAGGCTCGTAGGTCCAGGTGAAGGTATAGGTCTGGTTGGCGGCCAGGTTGTCGATCGTGTAATTATCCGGGCTGAAGGTGTAGTATTCCTTGGCCACGTCGATCGTCCAGTCCGTCCCTTCCAGCCATTCGAAGGTGTGCGGGGTGTCGAATCCGCTGTCCGCGCCGTTGATCCAGATGTCCGCGTTCACTTCAGGATCTGTGTTGACCAGCACGTCATACATTATATAGGGGATATATGAGCTGATAAAGGTCACGGTCTGGTCAGCAGCCAGGTTGTCGATGCTCACGCTGGCTGGAGCAAAGCTGTAATGCTCCTTCTGCACGGCGATCGTCCAGTCCGTCCCTTCCAGCCATTCGAAGGTTTCAGGCGTGGTAAAGGTGGTCTCAACGCCGTTCAGCCAGATGGTGGCGTTCACTTCGATATTTGTTTGAACGGTCACTTCATAGATAATCCAGGGGATGTAGGTGCTGTAGAAGGTCACGGTCTGGTTGGCGGCCAGGTCGTCGATGCTCACGCTGGCCGGAGCAAAGCTGTAGTGCTCCTTCTGCACGGCAATCGTCCAGTCCGTCCCTTCCAGCCATTCGAAGGTGTGCGGGGTGTCGAATCCGCTGTCCGCCCCGTTGATCCAGATGTCCGCGTTCACTTCCGGGTCGGTGTTGACCAGCACGTCATACATGATCCAGGGGATATAGGTGCTGTAGAAGGTCACGGTCTGGTTCGCGGCCAGGTCGTCTATGCTCACGCTGGCCGGAGCAAAGCTGTAATGCTCCTTCTGCACGGCGATCGTCCAGTCCGTTCCCTCTTCCCAATTGAAGGTGTACGGGGTGTCGAATCCGCTGTCCGCGCCGTTGATCCAGATGTCAGCGTTCACTTCCGGGTCGGTGTTGACCAGTACGCTGTAGGTCGGGATAGTAGTCTCCACGATCTGGAAGCTCCAGATATCGCCGGTTGTCTCGCCCTTGGCATTGCTCAGACGGACGGACACCGGAGCGCCTTCCGTGATTCCGCGGCTGCCCGGATCGGTGTAGTAGGGATTGATCTGCCAGTTATAGATACCTACCGGCAGGTCATTTAACACATACTCGGTGGGGCTGGCGGGCAGTTCGGTCGGGCCCGCGCCGTTTACCCACAACCTGTAGCCCGTGGGGGCGGGATGGGTGCCATCTACCGCGCCGGCTTCCCAGTCCAGGGTCACGTCCAGGGGCAGGTTGGCAGCCAGTACGTTGAAGACATAACCGTTCGTAGGGCTGATATAGGTGGCGGGATTGGGATCGTATTCCGCCCGGGTGGTAAATGACCAGACGGGTCCGAGTGTCTCGCCGTAGGTGTTCCAGGCGCCTATCTGCCAGTAGTAGGTTTGGGCCGGCAGCAGGGTCGGGGTCGCCCAGGTGTAAGTCCCGGCCGGCACTTCCGCCACAAAGGGCGGCGTGGCGCTGTCGCCGAAATACACCTTGAAGCTGGTGGCCGGATCACGCACTGCCAGTTGCCAGGTCAGCATCTGGCTCACCCAGCCGGTGGTCGAACCGTTGGCGGGGGAGACATAATCCACTGCAGGAGGAGCGGTGCCAACGTAGATGCCGTCGAAGTTGATGTCCGTATTGGCCGCCAGGTCAGTCACCTGATAGTTGATGGGATCCCAAGTGTAATTGGGCAGGACCACTGTGAACAATCCGTCCCAACCGGCATCCTGAGTGAAGGTATGCGGCGTGAAAAAGCCAGTGGACACTCCATCGATATAGATCTCCGCGGAGGGAGTCGAGGTGACGTTGATATTATACGTTGTTGGTCCTACGCTGATCGGCGTCCATGGCCCCCAGGCGTAAGCGGGGACAAAGGGTGTGATATTCTGTAACGCGTCAGCGGTTATTGTATAAAGAGCAGTGAAAGTCATGCTCTTGGTGGCTGCAGCAATCTGGTTGTTATTGAAGATCCGGATGAACACCCGGTCCCCGTCAGTGGTGTTACCGCCTGGAGAGCCAGGAGGATTAAATGTTATTGCAGAAGGTGTCCAAGCTCCTGTCGGCGATAGTCCCACTACTCCGTTTGTGTTGGGTGGATCAACTGCACCCGTGCAGATCACATCGTCCCCGGTGGGGCCGTGGGTCACGGGATCCAGCGGGGAAATGACGCCGTCGCCGCCGTCCTTGTACCACTGCCATCTCCAGCGGGCCGCTGAAGGCGGATTCGTAGTAGTGTAAGCGCTGCCGGTGACCAAAATGCATTCGGGATCAAGGGCAGCCTTGGTCTGTCCCGTGCCAGAGGAATCGTAAAATCTGACTGCTCTCAATTGTGCATACACCAAACCAGCACTCAGCAGCATGATAAAGACGAGTAGAAACTTAATCTTGTTCATGTTTTACCTCACGTTTATTTGTTGATTCTGGATTCTGTGCTTGCGCGGTTGACGGTCGGGGCCGATACTTCGCCCCGGGCCGGGGGCGTGTAGGTCCAGCTGTATCCCGTACCCGAAGTGTAATACCAGTAACCGTTGGTCGGTTCCAGCGGCAGCGGCGGATCGGCGTCGATGTACCAGCCGTAGCCGTCATACCAGGTCCAGTTGTAACCAAAAAACACGTCCTGGATCATGTCGCCCTGGATCACGGAGGGGATCACCAACGTGTTGGGATCAACATTCCGGCATTCATTCAGGGAAAAACACGTCCAACCGTTGGTCGGTACCGTGACCGTCACAGGCTGCGGATCCACCGTGCCCAGAATATAATAACTGAAAGCCGGATTCGCTGTATCCCGGTAAACCCAGTAGGCGGAACCCAATTCAAGCGGCAGCGGCGGATCGGCGTCGATGTACCAGCCGTAGCCATCGTAATAGGTCCAGTTGTAACCGAAATAAACGTCCTGAAGCATGTCACCCTGGCTGAATTGCGTCCCGAATATGGCATCGGGCAGCAGGGAGTCGTAATTGAACGGCAGGGACATCACGCCCCAGGTGTTCGGACTCATGGTCTTCTTGAAATAACCCACCGTCTCCGACGGGTCCGATTCCACTGCTGCAATTACCACAAAAGACATCACCAGCAGCATCACTAAGAGATATTTCTTCATAATATTTCCTCCATATTATGACCAATTGTTTCCCAATCGCCTTTCGCCAAGCTGTCTGACAGCCCTGGAAAAGCAGCCTTAATCGCGACATCTGAAAATCTCTGCGCCCCGCCAATCCCTCTGGCAGAGCCACTTTGCTTCGAAACCATCTGTTCCTTACACATAAACAAATTTATATACCCATAACATTATATCACTCTGTAACACTTATATTGGTGTGGAAAATCCTGTCAAATCTTTTTTTCGGGTTTTTTCACTTTTTTCCCGGGGAAAGGCTTCCGGCCTTTGCCGGAAAGGGCTTACGGGTTTTCATATTATTTCTGTTGGTGTAATCCCTGATGCCGGCGCCGGTAAGGCCGGATACCGGCAGGCGGGCGGGACAAAATGAACCTGAATCCCGGTCCCGATTGGCATAGAAAGGGGGCATGGGGCGAAGCCCCATACAAAAAAGGGGTGGGCGGGCGGGAAACAAAAAAAACCCCGCCCACACAGGCGGGGTTTTATGCTTGGCGCAGCCTAAGCTGCGTTGGTTATCAGTTATTTGACCAGGACGATCTTCTTGCTGGCGGTGTATTTGCCGCTGCTCATCCGGTAGTAGTAGATGCCGGAATTGACGGACTTGCCGTTGCTGTCCTTGCCGTCCCAGGTCTGCCAGTTGACGCCGGCCTTGCCTTCATTGCTGAAGCTTCTGACCAGCTGGCCCTTGACGTTGAAGATCTCGATCTTGACGGAAGCTGCCTTATCCAGGGTGTAATTGAACCTGGTGGAGCCGGTGAAGGGATTGGGATAGGCGTTGCCCAGGGCGGTCACCATGGGAACGACCGGGATCACGTTCTCTTCGCCTTCCTCGCCGACCACCACGCTGATGGGGCCGAAGAACTGGCTGCTGCCGTCCAGGTCCACGCTTTCCAGCCAGTAGTAGTAGGTGTTGTCTCCATCCAGCTCGTCATCGCGCAGGTTGTAGGTGATCTGGGTGCCGTTGGCGCTGCCGGAGGTGATCGGGCTGGTGTTCATGGTCAGGGCAGTGCTCATCTCCCGCGAATTATTGCGCAGGACATAATAGCCCAGGTGATTGGTCTCTGATTCCACGACCCAGGTCAGCTCGACAAAGAAACCGGCCGCGTAGATCGCCGTGAAGGAACTCAGTTCCACCGGCAGGTCGGGATCTTCGGGTCCGTAGTAAATGATCACTTCTACGCCTGCTGCGCCGATGGGGACACCCGGCAGCTGGATCGGGCCGGGGGCCATGGCGGGATAAGGAATGCCGTGGTACCAGATGCCTTCCCAGTAATACTTGACCCACCAGGGGCCGTAATATTCGGGTTCCATCATCGGGGAGAAGGTAAGGTTGGCGGCCCAGGGATCGTCCCCCTCGTCCGCGTACAACATCAGGCCGAAGGTGTTGGTGCCGTCGCAGGCGGAATTGGGCGGAAACACGGGCAGCGAGTCATATTCCACCACTTCATAGAAAATGTCAAAGAAGGATTCGGGAGGGCTGAACACATTGACTCCGGGTACCGGCATTCCGGCCGGAGCGGCGATCGCCTCGGTTTCATCGGGCTCGATCATTGGCTCAGGCTCTTCAAACGGTTCCCAGGGACCCCAGGCATAGGACGGGACAAAGGGGCTGATGGTTTGATTGGTGGTGGTGGTAATCGTGTAAAGAGCAGTAAAAGCCATGCTCTTGGTAGCCATGGCGATCTGGTTGTGATTGAAGATCCGGATGAACACCCGGTCGCCCTGGTGAGTGTTGCCAAGGGCTGAACCGACAGGGTCAAAACCAGCCGCGGCCGGTGACCAGGCTCCGGTCGGCGCCAGGCCAACCACGCCTTGGGTGTTGCCGGGGGTTACATTCCCAACCGCTAATTCATCATCACCAGTAGGCCCGTGGGTTACGGGATCCAGCGGGGAGATGACGCCGTCGCCGCCGTCCTTGTACCACTGGAATCTCCAGCGGTTGGCAGAGGTCGGGAAGGAACTGGTGTAGGGCGCTCCCAGCAGGGGAATGGCCTCCAGGTCCAGGGCGGCCTTGGTCTGATTCGTGCCCGAGGAATCATAGAATCTCACTGTACAGGGTTGCGCAAACAACAACCCGATGCTCAACAGAGCGGTAAAGACGAGTAGATACTTAATCTTGTTCATAACTTAAACCTCACATTTATTTGTTGATTCTGGGTTCTGTGCTTGCGCGGTTGACGGTCGGGGTCGAAACTTCGCCCCGGGCGGGGGGGTTGTAGGTCCAGGTGTAGCCCGTCCCCGAAGTGTAATACCAGTAACCGTTGGTCGGTTCCAGCGGCAGCGGCGGATCAGCGTCGATGTACCAGCCGTAGCCGTCATACCAGGTCCAGTTGTAACCAAAAAACACGTCCTGGATCATGTCGCCCTGGATCACGGAGGGGATCACCAACGTGTTGGGGTCCACATTCCGGCATTCGTTCAGGGAAAAACAGGTCCACCCGTTGGTCGGAACCGTGACCGTTACCGGCTGCGGGTCCACCGTGCCCAGAATATAATAACTGAAGGCGGGATTCGCGGTATCCCGGTAGACCCAGTAGGCTGAACCCACCTGCAAAGGCAGCGGCGGATCGGCGTCGATGTACCAGCCGTAGCCATCGTAATAGGTCCAGTTGTAACCGAAATAAACGTCCTGAAGCATGTCACCCTGGCTGAACTGCGTCCCGAATATGGCATCGGGCAGCAGGGAGTCGTAATTGAACGGCAGGGACATCACGCCCCAGGTGTTAGGACTCATGGTCTTCTTGAAATAACCCACCGTCTCCGAAGGGTCCGATTCCACTGCTGCAATTACCACAAAAGACATCACCAGCAGCATCACTAAGAGATATTTCTTCATAATATTTCCTCCATATTATGACCGATTGTTTTCCAATCGCCTTCCGCAAAGCTGTCTGACAGCCAGCGAAAAGCAGCCTTAATCGCGACAACTGAAAATCTCTGCGCCCCGCCAAACCCTCTGGCAGAGCCACTTTGCTTCGAAACCACTAATCTGTTAACCATAAAAATTCTTTATCCACCCAAAATTCTTTTTGTTCTCTGTTGCACTTATACAGAAGTGGAAAATCCTGTCAAATCTTTTTTTCGCTTTTTTGGGGTTTTTTGGGGTGCCGGGTGACAATTGTCACAGGCATCTGTCTGTCGTAAAAGCAATTATCGATGCCGATATCTGCGATGATATCCAACTCCCGGTCCCTGGCCCGGCCTGCGCTCCTCCGTTTTATTGCCTGCCCGCCTCCGCATCTGGCGCGAACGGCTGATTTCAACGTTGCCAAAGGAGCTGCCCTTTTCGCTCCCAACAGCATTACTTACCCAATACGGACAAAGTCCGTATTGGGTAAGTAATGGGTCCGTAGTGCAAGCAGGGGCCGAAAGTGTTTGCCTTAACGACAGACGGGGCGCCTGCAGTTACGGTGGCTGATGAAAACCGGGTCGCAGGGCGGGGCCCTACACAAAAAGGGGTGGTCGGGCGGGAGAAGAAAACAGGCTGGATCCCCTTCTCACACCCCAGCCGACTGCGTCTGCCGGGGACCCCGATCTGCGCGGGGATGACTGATTGCATTCGCAGGAACGCCGGCGTAGGTACAGGCGTCCCGCCTGTACTGGACAAGCGGGGACGCTTGTCCCTACACCCGGAATGACAGCTGATGGAAACGGGGCAGGGGGCGGAGCCCCATACAAAATAAGGGGCGGGCGGGCGGGAAACAAATAAAAAAACCCCGCCCACACAGGCGGGGTTTTAGGCTTGGCGCAGCCAAGGCTGCGTTGGTTATCAGTTATTTGACCAGGACGATCTTCTTGCTGGCGGTGTATTTGCCGCTGCTCATCCGGTAATAGTAGATGCCGGAGCTGACAGGTTTGCCGCTGTTGTCCCGGCCGTTCCAGTTGATCTTGTAGTAGCCGGACTTGTCGTGCTTGTTGCCGTAGCTCCAGACCAGCTGGCCCTTGAGGTTATAGATGCTGATCTGCACGTCTCCGGCGCTTTTCAGGGAATAGGGTATGGTCGTGACGGGATTGAAGGGATTGGGATAGGCGTCCTGCAGCTCTGTGACAGTCGGGATCAGGGGCGGGACAATCTCCTGGTCGCCGCTGCCCACCACCACGCTGATGGGGCCGAAGAACTGGCTGGTGCCGTCCAGGTCAACGCTTTCCAGCCAATAGTAGTAGGTCTGGTTGGCGTCGATCTGCTCATCCCGGAAGTTATAGGTGATCTGCTCGCCGCTGTTGCTGCCCGAGGAGATGGGGCTGGTGTTCAGCGTCGTGGCGGTGCCCATGTCTTCCGCGGTGTTGCGCAGGACGTAGTAGCCGAGGTGGTTGGTTTCGGACTGCACGACCCAAGTCAGCTCCACGAAGAAGCCGGCTGAAAAGATGGCCGTGAAGGAACTCAGTTCCACCGGGACGAAGGGATCATAACCCTGGCTGAAAATGATCTGGACGTCTTCCATAAAGGGAATGTCGGGCCAGGAAAGGGTTCCCGTGGTGGAAGGATAAGGCACCGCTTCATGCCAGGCACCGTTGTAATAGGCGATGGCATACCACTCGCCGGCAGGGAGGGTAACGGACAGGCCCGTGTGGTCGGTCGGATACGCGGTTGACAGGTTCATGGCAAAGGCCTGGGTCACGTGGCCCAGCCCCGGAAAGAGCGGTACTTCTTCCTGAGGTACAATGGTGTACTCGATCACCGGGGTCCCCGGCACTTCCTGCGTGGAAGGGGTATTGAACACAAAGGTGCCCAGGGGGCCGGCGCCGTCCGGATCAACGGGTTCGGGGAAGCCGGGTGTGATCAGCTGTGCGTCGCGGGTGGTGAAGGACCATGTGATGATGTCCTCGGCGTCCGCCTTGCTGCCGCTGCCCCGGCTGGCCGGATTCAGTTCCGCGCCTTTGTAACCGTTGGTCGGCACCACTTTCCAGCCGTAGATCGTGTTGTAATCCAGCAGCGGGATGTCATAGGCGTAATGGGTCACGCCTGCCTCATAGGGGACCAGGACCGGCGGGGCGTCGTCCGGGAAATACACCTTGAACCCGGTGGCTAGCGCATAGCCGTCCAGCGGGATGTAATCCCAGGCCACCTGGCCGATGTAGGGCAGGACGCCGGTGGCGGAATTGGGCGGGGTGGGGTTGGTCGCCGTGTTCGGATTGAGCTTGCTCATGACGAAATCCACGCTGTCAATGCCTGCCATCACATCCTCAAAGGTGTAGCTGGGAGGGGTGAAGATATACCCGAGCTTGGACGGTATTATGGTTATATCGGCGCCGGTCGGCACGGAGAAATTGTACTGGCCGGTACTGGTGGTCACATAAGCAGGCAGTCCCGTGCAGGTTACCGACACTCCCGTAACAGAGAACACACTGGTGATGGTTCCGCTGACCAGGGGCGTGGTGGGTTTCTCAACCCAGGGCCCCCAGGCATAGGAAGGCACAAACGGACTGATGTTCTGCAGGCCGGTCGAGGTTATGGTATATAACGCCGTGAAGGCCATGCTCTTGGTAGCTGACGCTATCTGGTTGTGGTTGAAGATCCGGATATACACCCTGTCTCCGACATGAGTGTTGCCAGATGACGATCCTGCCGGGTCAAAGCCGGCCCCGGACGGCGTCCAGGCTCCGGTCGGGGCGAGGCCTACTGTTCCCTGCGTATTGCCGGGAATGGTGTTGCCGGTGGCAATCTCGTCATCTCCCCCGGGAGTGCCGTCAGCATTGAGCGGAGAGATGATACCGTCGCCGCCATCCTTGTACCACTGGAATCTCCAGCGGTTGGCAGAGGTCGGGAAGGTATTGGTATAAGGCGCTCCCAGCAGGGGAATGGCTTCCAGATCGAGGGCGGCCTTGGTCTGGTTGGTGCCCGATGAATCATAGAACCTGACTGTAACAGGTGTGGTCTGAGCAAAAGCCGCAGCTATGCCCACCAGCGCGATAAAGACAAGCACAAATCTGATCTTGTTCATATTTACCTCTTTATTGTTAATGACTGCAATCCAACTGTCTGACTTGCTGCATTTCTGCTTTGTCATTGTAGTATCCTATCCGACATTTTTTAATAATGCTTCCACGCGGCATGCGCCGCGTGGAAGCATTTAATCAGTTATTTACCGGACGTATCCCGGAATCTCCTGTCGGCGTTGACGTCGGCAGGCTGGCTCAGGACTCTGTTGCGGGCAGCGCCCACGGCCACGACCCGGAAGTACCTGAAGTAATCCATGATCAGCATCGTATAATTGAAGCTGCTGGAGGTCGGGGTACCGATCAGGGACCAGCCGGACGGGAAGTCCGCGTAGGCGTCATAACTGGCATAGACCTTGTAGCTGGTGGCGTTTGCCACATCGTCCCAATCCAGCAATACCTGGTTGGGGGCCACGAAGGAGGCCGTCACCACCGGCGGTTCCGGAGGCACGATCTCTTCGGCCTTGATGTTGTCCACCGCCCAGTACCAGATCGAGCCGGTATCGCTGCCGTAGGCCCGGAAGCGGACCTGGAAGACAGAGCCGCCCACCTGGGCCGAGACATTGACCGTGCGGGTGGTCCAGGGGATGTCGCCGCTCTGGTTGTTGAGCACATCAACCTGCACCCAGTCGGTGCCGTCGAACACGTCAACGGCCAGGTTTTCGACCGTGGCGGTCAGGTTGTTGTCCAGCATGACGTCATACTTGAGGTTGAGCTCGCTGGCTGCCGTGGCGTCGATCTCCCAGCTGGTCAGGCTGTAATTATAACCGCTGGAGTTAATGGGAGAATAGTAGAACCTGGCAGCCGGGGTCGGGTTGCCGACACTGGCGTTGACCGCCCAGTTGACCGAGGCGGGGGTCCAGAGGTTGGTGTCGAAGGAGCCGGAGACCCAGCTTTCGTTGAACGGCAGGGTAATGGGGGCCGGCTTGTCGATCTCGACCTCGACCGGGTTGGAATAGGATTCCCCGGTCTCATAAACGGCCTCGACTATGTAGACGTAGGTTCCGTTGGGCACGCTCAGGTCGTCATAGGCCAGCGTGGTGGAGGGAATGAGCCCCGTATTCAGCTGCGTGGTGCCGCGGTAGACGTTGAAGCCGGTCAGAGCCCTGGTATTGTCGGTTTGCAGTTGCTCAGCCACAGCCACAGCCGGAGCGGCCAGCGCGTCGACCCTTACGGGCAGGGACAGCAGCGGGGCTTCCCCTCTGGCGGGATCCGATGCCACATACGCTTCTATCAGCAGGTTATTACCGCCGTAGTTTTGCCATCTGCCACCATCACTCCAGACACAGCCCCTTTGGAATACCTCCGGCCCGTCGTCGATGGCGGCCGGAAAGGCCGTGGAATCGTAAGTCGGCACATAGTACCCGATCCAGATCGCCTCAGACCCGGTGATGGGCACCGGCGTGTTCAGCGTGATCTCGTTCCAGACGCTGACAGTGTGGGTCAGGGTTGAATCAACCACGATGGTGGTTGGTGTCAGGGTCGTGTCCGCCCCGGTCCAGACCCGGAGCTGGTAGGTGGTGTTGGCATAACTGGGCGCCTTGAAGTTGATCTTGGTGATGTTCTGCCCGCTGAAGCGCGCCAGGTCAGCTGTCGTGAACCGGGCGGCGGCGCTGAACGGAACATAATCGTTGGGCTTGAAGTTCCAGGCATGCGTTTTGGTGGACCAGCCGATCCAGGGCGGCGTCAGGCCTGCTTGCATGCCCCAGGTCAGGTTGACGTTGTTATAGTCGCTGACGGCGGCTTCCAGGTTGACCGGGTAGCCGATCACTTCAGGGATGGCGTTGGCCACCAGCGGGACCTCGTGGGTCACCCGGGCGATGTCGTCCACGATCTTCAGGGTCGTGCTCTTGGGCCCGGTCGAAGCGGGCTCGCAGGTCACCGTGAAGGTATAGGGCGTCTGCCAGGTTACCTCTTCGGACAGGCCGGGGGCATCGACATCGAATTCAGCTGCGTCCCCGCCTTCCACATAGACACTGGTTACGTTGAACGGCACCGTGCCGCCGTTGGAAACCTCAAATTCGAACTCTGAGCTGTCATAAAGCTCCACCTCGCCGTAATTAAGCGAGTCGGGAGTGACCACGAAGACCGCGCTGTTGGGCAGCACGAACACATTGTAATTATCCATGTCGAGGTACCAGTCCCCGGCTCCAAAGGTGCCGTCGAACCTGAGCACGATGCGGTCGCCGGAGGCGATCCCGTAACCGGTCAGATTAATCTGCATCCTTGTCCAGTCGGTCGTGGCGGTATGATTGGTGCTGTTGACTGATCCGACCCGGGTGAAGGTGGCGCCGTAGTCCTCGGATACCGATACGTTGAGGGAATCGCCTGCTGACAGCTCCTTGGCTGTGAGAGGGCTTAACGGGTAGTTGATCAGGCGGTAATCGAACTCGAGGATGGTAACGTCGCCGGCAGGCCCCAGCAGCGGCATGGCGGCATAACAGACCTCGCCTGAAGAATCCAGGTTGCTGTACAGCCCGTAACTCGGATTGCCGTGAGTGGAGGAGATATACATGTTCGAGGATTTAGTCCAGCCGGCCGGCAGGGTGGTGCTGGACCCGAAGTCCTGCGCATAAGGCAGGGGCAGGGCCGGTTCAGTCTCCACGGTATTGAAATACCATAGCGGGCCGGTGGCTGTCTGGCCGATGTCGTTCTTGCAGACCACGCGCCAGAAGTAGCGGGTGTTGAGTGACAGGCTGGGCAGGACGCAGCTTTCCAGCGGCGAGGTCTGATTCTCGACGTATCTGGCGCCGGAGCTCAGATTGACCACGGCCAGGGAGTCGGGGGAGAAATAGACATCGACTTTGGTCACCGTGCCGTTGTTGCTCCAGGCCAGCTGTCCGCCGGGCATCTGTCCGGTGGCGGCCAGAGCCGGGCTGGGCGATTCGGGCTCTTCCGGATAGGTCGGCACCAGCTTGATTTCCACATCGTCAAACAAAGCGGAATATAGAGGAACACCGGGATTCTTATAGGCAAAGGTCGTTAGACCAGATACTGCGATGAACTCTGTGCTGTATTGAGCATAGGTAAGAGATTCCATAACATGTGAAGTGATCAGCGTAAAGCTGCTTCCGTTCACATGGTCGGCCAGATAGCCGATATCAATCGGAGCACCCGCAGTATAGTTGGCTCTGCCCATGAATTTGATCTTATACTTTGCGCCAACCGTAGTTTCAAAGGTGGGGGTTTTGCAGATTGCTGGAGCTGATGTGCTCGATGTATAGATATATACACAATTCGGTGCAGAATAGTTGTCGGAAGTCTGTGTGTAAACCGAACCATCTGTGCCCACTTTCGCCCAGCCGGTCGGCCAGCTCGAGGAAGGCACTCCGTCGAAGTTCTGGCTGTAGGGGAAGCCGAAGTAGGTTGTTGTATTGGCTACTGCGCCGGTATTGGAATATACCTTATAGACGTCACTGGTTTTGTAAGTCCAGGCTTTGTAGTAGTAAGCAGTGGACGGATTCAGACCGGTGTGGTTGGTAAGTCCGGCAGCCGGTCCCAGATACAGCACCTTACCGCCGCCTACGATCGTGTCACCCACCGCATAGGCAGGATAGGGAAGCAGCGTACCGAACGTACCGTTCCAGTTCCAGGCTACGAGGATGGAGTCCGTGGCAGTGGCGCTCAGGTTGATCTGCGTTCCGCTGTAGGGAGTAGCCGTCAGCGCGCTGGGCGCGGCCGGTGGAGCAGGCAGAGTTCTCTTGCTGCCGGTCAGCGGACCGGTGACCAGGTATTTCGGGCCATACACCGCGTTCTGGTTATAGCCGAAGATGGTGAAGTAATACAGGGAATCCACCTGCAGTCCGGTGCTGGAGAAAGCACCTGTGCTGACCTTGGCTGCCACGATGCCGTTGGCCCCCAGGGTGTCGCCCAGAGCATACTTCTTCAGCTGGGTGGGCACTGCGTTCAGCGGTGACAGCACATGCCTGACCACGAGGTAATAACCCGCGTCGCTGACGTCAAAGGTGCCGGTGATCTGGTCGGCATAAGGCACCAGGGCCAGGTTGGCGGGCTGCGCGATAGGCGTGGTGACGTCTGTCAGCGGGGTGAAGGTGCCTTCGTCCGCGCCGATGTCAGGATAGTTCGGGCTGCCGGTGCCCCTGTCTTCGTCGTCTATATCCTTGGTGACGGCGGCAATGACATTGGCGTGGCCTTCCACATAGGTGGCAACCAGCGGGTCGATGTGCAGGTCAAACAGGCGGTCTTCACCGTTGAACGGCACGTCTTCCGAGGCTGAATTCTGTTCCTTGGTGCCCATGAAGGTCTTGTAATCGTCAATGGTCACCTTGGTGTTGGTGCCGTCGTAGTAGATCGGATGGCTGTCAGCGGGATCGCCGGCATACCAGATGTTCTTGTCGGTGGTGGTGGAGATGGTCCCCGAACTGCCTTTCCAGAAGGCAACCGCCCGGCCACCCGTGTTCGGATTGCTCTTGTTTACGAAGATGTTGTTCTGGATATCCACTGTGGCTCCGCTGTACATGTAGAGGCCGGCAGACCCGAAGTTGGCATTGCTGCTGGTGGCGTTCAGGTACACCGTGTTGTTCCACAGGTTGATGGCCTTGGCGGTGCTGGTATAGATGCCTGACACCTGGGTTGCCGTGGCTAAGGCTGATCCGCTTGGGGCCTTGATATCCCATATGAAGTTGTTGTAGGCGTTTATGGTGGCAGCACTGGAGGATCCGTAGATCCCGATGCCTTCGCATACGCTGGTGCCGGTGCCGCTGTAGGTGATGTCATACACCTTGTTCTTATATACGTTGTAGTAAGACGTGGTGGACGATGCGCCGTAGACATAGATGCCTCTTGTGATGCCGCCGCCGCTCAGGGTGTGGATAGTATTCCCATAGCAGTTCGTGGCATAGGTAGCGCCTGACGTATAATACAAATATATGCCGTACAGGGCCGAGGTGCCTGTCTGCGTCACGTTGTAGACCTGGTTGTCATAGATGTTCTTGTTGTAGGACCCGTAATAGCTGTAAATCGGATAGGTCAGGGACGTGGACGAGATGTTGTAGATCTCGTTGGCATAGAAGTCCGTCGTCCCGTAATACAGGTAGGCGCCATACGGGTACACTGAGCCGGTGGTCGTGATGTCATGGACCGAGTTCTCATAGACGTGGTTGACATTGGAGGAGCTACTCGAACCGATGTACATGACATAGGCATAGGATGAGCCGTTCACCGTGATGTGGTGGATCTCGTTGCCGAAGATCTCGTTGGTCACGCCGGCCGTGACATAAATGCCGTAATAGGTTCCGGCCGCCATGGTGGTATTATACAGGATGTTTTCAAATACGTAGTTGGTCTGGCCTGTGCCGCCGCCTGATAAGTAGATCCCGTACTGCGAGGTCGGGGTATCCAGGTCGTGGATCGTGTTGCCGTGGATGGACGCCTGGCTGTTGGAGGATAAATAGAAGCCGTACATAGTATAGCTGGCGGTCATGGCCGCGGCCTGAGTGATGTCGTTGCCGTAGATCTCCACAGTATTTGACGTTCCTGTCGTGGCATACACGCCGTAGAGGGCTGCCGTGGGAGCAGAGCCACCCAGCAGCACGATATCCTGGTTGTAGACCTTGAGGCCGGTCTGGTTGCTGTAGTTAACGCCGTGGAGGCAGCCCGCGATGGAGCCGTCGGTGACCGCGCCGATCTCGGTGCCGGAGTCATAGGCGGCCGCGGTGCTGGAGCCGTACAGGTAGTAGCCGTACCAGCAATTCGCCAGGTCGTTGTCCAGGTACTTGTTATAGGAGTTGGAGCCGGCCTCCGCGGTCACCGAAGTGGCGTACTGGTACACGCCGCGGGTGACGGAGGTGCCGGCCAGGGTCAGGTTGCAGTTCTTGATAGTATTGTACTTGGCGCCGTCGCTTGCCCCGTTGTTGTACACGTAGATGCCGTATTCCATCTGGGTCGTGGCGTCAGTATTGGCGGGGTTTTCCTTGATGTCAAACCCGTCGAAGGTGACATAGTCAGCCCCGTACAGCCTCAAGATGGCATCAGGCACTGTCGTGCCCGTGCCCGTCCCGGCCATGATCACCGGTTTGGAGCGCTTGGAGGAAGAGCCCACGAACACAGCCTGGGTGGTCGCCGTGCCGTTGTAGGTGATGGCAGGGATCACCTCGACATAAGTCGTGTCATAGACCGTGATGGTGACACCGCCTTCCTTCACGCCCCAGGCGTTCAGGTAGTTGATGCAGCTGGTGAAGCTCTGGAAGTTGTTGCCGGTGGAATCCGGGCCGGTGGGATTAATCGTCCAGGCTCCGCCCAGCGGTTCCGGCTTGGTGGTGAATTTCCAGACCGGGCAGTCAGCAACGTTGGCGTTGCCCCGGGGCGGCTCGTAATCGTTGTAAGGCACCACCATCCAGTAGTAGGAGGTCAGGTAGTCCATGGTAAAGGCCGGATAGACCTGGTACTGGGTGTCGGGCGCGTACACGATGTCCGCGTGCACATTCTCCGCCAGCAGTGAATCGGGGTCGCTCTTGAAGCCGATCACCACGTAGTAAGCCTGCGCTTCGCCGCCGGACAGGGGTTCGGACCAATCCAGCACGACGGTCATGGGATCGATGCCCGTGCTCTTGTCATCCGGGCTGATCATCACAGCCGGGCCGGGATCGCCGGTCGGGGTATAGAAGACGGGTCCCAGCACGCGGTCCAGGTATACGGTGCCCGCATTGCCGTTGGGCTTGGCTTCAAAGGCCAATCTTTCATTGTTGCCGCTCAGGCTGCTGAGGTCGATCGCGTAGCGTACATAATCCGTAGTCAGGGAAATGGCTGTGTCGAGATAGTCCCAGCTCACCGTCGTATCCGGCAGGGCGCTGTTGTGCAGCTGGATCTGCATGCCGGCCACGGTTGACTTGGCCCAGAAGATGAGCGAGTCGCCGGTGGCGATCGCCACGCGCGGGCTGGCCAGGTAGCTGCCGGGGGAATCGGAGGCCAGGGTCACCTGGGCGTCATAATCGCCGTCGTAGGGTGAGCCGGTGCCCTGGTTCCAGTAGGGTACGCCCCACTTGATCCACTTCGAGGGCAGGAAAGCGCCCTCGAAGCCCTGCGCCAGCCAGCCGGGATTGAAGGCCCGGACGGTCAGCTCGGCCGCGTTGTTGGTGTTCACCTCGTCAGCCGGGATCTGGAAGCCCATGAGGTAATCCGTGCCGTAATCCCGCGCGGTGGGGATGGCATACTTGAAATCGACCACGGCCGAATCAAAGCTGTCAATAGGGCCGCTGTGGACGGAGTCCACGACCGTGCTGTTGACCAGGAACCTGACCCAGACGCCGTCGGGGTTGAAGCCGTTGTTGGTCACTGTGACGCTGTAGATGACGCTGTCGCCCTTGATGACATAGTCCAGCTCGTCGGCCGTCATGCCGCTGAGGGCGTATTCGTTGGTGGGCTGGGAGAAGATATAGATGTCGTCAATGGCCCAGCCTTCATATTGGGTAGATGAGTCAGAACCGAAGTTGAATCTGAATTTCAGGGTGCTGGTGCTTTCAATGGCGCTTAAGGGGATCAGGGACCCGGACTGGATCCAGCCTGTGGTGTCGGCGCCCGCGTAATCTTCGCTGAGCCCGCCGTATTTGGGCCCGTCGATCGGGCCGTTGACGCTGTCCTGGTTATACCAGTTATAGCTGTTGGCGGTGGTGAAGTAGGGGCCTGTGCCCAAAGTGGAGTCCACCCTGGCCCAGGTGGCGCCCAGGTCGGTGGAGTACTCCAGGATCAGGTTGTCCCAGGTCGCTTCCACCCCATGGGTGTCAAAGTCATGCCAGAAGCTGACAATGACGCCGGTTTCCTGGTCTGAGACATCCAGGGCAGGCAGGGTGACGTAAGACAGCTCGTTGGCATTGTAGTTTGCCGTCAGGCTTCTGGTCACGATCGCGTTGGGCGTGCTGTGGGCCGACTGCAGATAAGCCGTTTTATTGGGCGTTCCCACCACCCAGGCATCGGCGGGGCTGACCGCCGCGGTGTGGCGGCTGTCGAAGTTCTCTTCGAACGGCAGCGCGTAGGGCGCCAGGCCAGTTCCGCGCAGGCTGTCGGTATAGACATGGGTGTCGCGGGCCACGTCGTCGGTAATGGTCAGGGTAACGGTTTTCAGCCCGCTTGATTGGGGGATGAACCTCACCTTGAATTGGGCGGTTTCGCCAAAGCCGAGGGTCGGCAGCGGGTCAGGAACATCCCGCAGCTTGAAGTTAAGCGTGTCGGAGAGGGCGATGCCGGTGATGGTCAGGTCCTCCGCCCCGCTGTTGGACAGGGTGAATTCCTTCTCGGCATACAGGGTCAGGTCCACCCCGCCGAAATCCCAACTGGTGGGGGTCAGGGCGTAGATGGCTGAATCCGGGGCGCTGGTGATCGAGAAGTTGTCAAACAACAGGTAATAAGATTGGTTTTTGTACAGGTTCTCGATCCGGATCCTGATCTTTTCACCCGCGTCGGAGCCGTATGGCCAGAGCGGGAGCTGGACCCTCGCCCAGTTGGTGGATATGTGGTGGTTGGTGTAATTGATGGTGTGGAACCGGGTATAGGTCTGCCCGTAGTCATCGCTGAGGTAGAAGTTGATCGAGTCTTCCTGGTTCATCACATAAGCCGTGGGTCCCGACGGTGAGCTAGCCCACCAATAATCGAACGCCAGTACGGGGTAGGCGGTCACGGGCCCGGTCTGGGGCAGGTTGATATACCCCTGGCCTGCTATTGAGGAAGTATATTTATAAGCCCCTGGTTGCGGATTCCCGTATGCGGTTGATGATGAAAGGGTATAGTTGGAATTCCATCCGGTTGGCCAGGAGGTGGTGGGGAATCCTTCCGTCCAGGGCATGGCGATGGACGGGTCAGTCCTGGTCGAAAAGTACCAGAGCGGGCCGGCCACGGTGGAATCCGCGTCGTTCTTGCAGGCTATCCGCCAGTAATACAGCTGGTCATATGACAATACCGGCAGGTCATAGCTCTGCAGCGTGCTGGTCCAGTTGGTCGCCACCCGGGCGTCTTCATCCAAGGTTGCAACCAAGGTGGAATCGGTGCTGAAATAGACGTCTATCTTGGTCACCGTGCCGTCGTTGGCCCAGCTCAGGTTGGTGATGACATCCACGCCGGTCGCCGCCAGGGCGGGAACCGGGTCGCTGGGCGGCAGCGGATAGGTCTCCAGCAGCTTGATCTGCACGTCGTTGATCATGAAGTCATTGTCCGCATTGCTGGCAGTGGATTCGCCGTAGAAGGCGATGTACTGGTTGCCGCTGTAGCCGGTCAGGGGGATGGATACGGAGGTGCCTGTATAGGGTATGCTGTTGTACACATAGGGCGAGTCTGTGTTGTTCCATTCCCGCAGGATATTGGCGGGGCTCCAGCTGGTCCCGTCCCCGATCAGGACGATGAACCGGTCGTCCGTGCCATTGAGGTCAGGTGGTGCATTATACGCGAAATCAGTCAGGCACATCTTGAACTTCAGGACATAGCCGTCCCCGGGAAGATAGATCCTGGGGGTGATAAACCAGTCCTGATTATTAGAATAAATGTTAACTTTGGCCGCGTCATCCGGATTGCTGGATATGTTGCACCAGTCGTCCGACGTCCACCTGGTCCCGGAGGTCAGGGTGGTCGGCGTGGACAGCAGTCCTGAATACCTGGCCCAGCCGCCCGGAGGGAAGGTCCCCTGGAAGTCCTGGGTATAAGGCGGGTAGATATCGGTGGTTACCGAGGCCGGCGTGGAAGCCAGGCCGGTGGAATACACCTTGTAGATGCCGCCGCTGGTCACATAGCAGAAGGCCTTGTAATAGTAGGTGGTTCCGCTGCTCAGGCCGGCATGGCTGCCCAGGCCGGCGGCCGGGCCGATATACACGACCTCGCCGCCGCCCACGATCGTGTCGCTGACGGCGTAGGCAGGGGTCGAGACCGGCGTCCCGAACGTGCTGCTGTAATTGTAGATCACCATGATGCTGTCAGTGGCCGTGGCTGCCAGGTTGACCTGCTGGTAGCTGTACGCCTCCGCCGTGAAAGCGCTGGGATTAGCCGGCGCGGTGGGCAGGGTGCTCTGGCTGCCGGTCAGCGGGCTGGTGGTCAGATACTTCGGCCCGCCTATCCCCTGCGTGTTGTAGGAGAAGATGGTGAAGTAATACAGCGAATCAGGCTGCAGGCCGGTGGCGCTGAAGGTGGTCAGGCTGGGTTTGCTGACCACGGTGCCGTTGGCCCCCAGCGTATCCCCCGCCGCGTAGGTCTTGGTGTCGGTGGGGATGGCGCCCAGGGTCGTGGTCGCGTGGCGCACCACCAGGTAGTCATCCGCGGCCGGGCTGGCGGCTGTAAAGCTGCCGGACAGCACGGTGCTGGCGGGAGGGTTGAATACTATGACTGTCGGCTGGGCCGTGGGCGTCTGGCAGAAGGCTTCCAAAGTGAAATCGCCTTCGTCCGCCCCGATGTCCGGCGCGGTGCCCAGGCCGGAATATCCCGGCTTGTTATAGCGCGGATTGCCGTCTATGTCGGTTGTCACCCAGGTGATGGCATCGCTGAAATAGCTGCCCTTGCTTTCCACCGGGGTGGGCACACCCGTCTGGATGTGGACATCCGAAGCTGACACAAACAGGGGGTTCGTATCGCGGCTGTTGTCGTCATACACAGTGTCATTCTGCCAGGCGGCCAGGGTGGGGTAGTTGGTCGTACTCCCCCTTACAGCGTAGCCGCCGGTGCTGTTGGCGACATACATCACGTTGTTGTCGGATGCCGAGCCCGTAGCGCCGACGCTGGTGGCGCTCGAGGTGTACAGGCAGACATGGTAAGCGCTGGAATAAGTGGCGTTGGGGCTGACATTGGCCAGCACGTTGTTGCGGAAGGTGCGCACGCCCGTCACAGCATAGTTATAAATGGCGGCGCTGCTCATGCCGGCGGGGCCGTCCACGCGGACGGTGTTGAAATCCACGTTATAAACCGTGCTGGTTCCGCCGCTGTAAACATAGATGCCATAAATCGCGTAACTCGAGGAACCGGTCCCGGTATAACCGCTGGTCTGGCCCCAGACCATGTTATTGTAAGCCTTGACTGTGCTTGTTCCGCTTGTATATAGATATAGGTATATACCATAGTTCGAGGAAGTGGAAGTGCCGGTATAGGCTATATCATGCACCTTGTTGTTATAGACCAGGTTGTCGATCCCAAACATATAATAAGTGTAAATGCCATATACAGTACTGGTATAGCCTATGTTCCGGATCTCGTTGTTGCGGATGGTAACGTTCTCCTGATAATAGGCATAGATTCCGTAGGGACCCTTGATATCGCCGGCGCTGCCGCCGCCGATGGTGCAGAAGCGGATGGTGTTGCCCTTATCATGGTTTGTCGTGGAGTTATAACTGTACAGGTAAAAACCGTAATAGACATTCTCAATGGTGATATTGTAATAATCGTTATAGGAGTTAGCGCCATCGGCACTGTTGGGTGTTAATCCGTAATAGTGGTTGATGCCCCGGGTGGAGGTATTGGTATTGTTCAGCATGATCTTAAAGTTCGTGAACAGGTTGTACTGCGAGCCGTTGGAAGCCGAGGTGTTGGTCACCCACAAGCCGTATTCGGCCTGGGTCAAGGCAGAGGTGTTGGCGCTGTTTTCATACAGGTCGATCCCGTTCCAGGTCAGCCAGTCCACGCTCTCCAGCTTGACGATCGCGTCAGCCGATCCCGTGCCCACCCCCGCGTAGATGATGGGGTTGGCGCCGGTGCCGCTCCTCTGGAACACGATGGGATTGGATGACGTGCCGGTAGCGGTGATGGGCGGGCAGTTTTCCGTGTAGGTGGTGCCTGCTGCCACGTTGAAAGTGACGCCGCCGGTCCCCACGCCTGCCAGATTAAGGGCGTTGATGGCGGCTGTGAAGCTGGTGTAATCGCCGCCCACGGGATTAATGGTCTTGGTCCCGGTCAGGGGCGGTGGCGGTGCTTCGGAGGTAATGGAGATCTCATCCAGGGCCGCGGGCGGCGGGTAAGATCCGCTGCTGTCGGTCTTCCAGGTAAAGATCACCTTGTAATCCCCGGCTGCCACTCCTGTTGCCATAAATGAAGCGGTCTGCCAGCTTGTCTGATTATTATACCAGGTAGCGCCCACCTGATAGGAAGCGGTCACTGCCGTTCCGGCCGTGGGGGTATAAGTGCTGGGCGCCAGGAATACCTTAATGTTATCCCAGTCTGATGAAGATCCTTCACCCAACGCCTTCCATTTGAAAGAGAAACTTAGGTTGCTTTCCCCGGAAGGAACGGTGATATTGTGGTACAGGTGGACGAACTGAGAGGTAGCGGAATATGTGTATACCCCGCTCTCAGTAATGTAAGCTCCGCGGCTGCCCGCAGTGTACTGGTCGGTGCCGCAGGTCCATACTGTTAAGGCTCCGTTCGCCGTTGTCCAGTTATTGGCAGCAAAGTCGGTGCCTGTCTCAAATCCGCCGTCTCCGGTCGGACTGAGCAGCGTGGTTGCGCTTAAAGCTGTGAATAGTCCAAACAGGACAATCAGCATGAGCATAAGAGATTTTTTCATGCGAAAAACTCCTTTGACTTGATATTTTTTGTTTGGTAAAAAACTGTGGGGGCGCACTGCAGCGCGGCCGGATTTTGAAAGTGGTGGGGAGGCGATGCCGGTGCTGAAATGTGGGGCACCGGCTTATCTCTGCGAGATTGATAAAGAAGCAAAAGATTGGGTCTTGCCTTGGCGGGGCCGGCATCCCGGCGGGACGCGGCGAAACTGCAACAAAAACAGCGGTTCATGCATACTCCTAAGTCAGCTGAGTCAGCCAAGTCCAATGTGGTTGGATTTCGACATTAGAGCTCTGAAACATTAGTTCGCGCTGGGCGATACTTACACCTAAAACAATATATAACAAACAACTGCCTCCATCTTAAAGAGTCCGTCCCCCTCCTTATTATTATACTGTGAGGTTAGATAACCGCATCTAAAATATCTGTCAAGCAGAATTTACGGCGCAGCCGGAAAATATTCTTTCCCTCCTTCTATCTGCCTGCTGGATATAACCTTAAAAAATAAAGCGGGAGCGGCCGCCGCCGCCCCCGCTGCCCTCCGCTGCCTGCCCCCTATTCCAAATCAGGGCTCAACGCCGCCATCAAGCGGCCCAGGCTGATCTCCGCCAGCTTGGCCACCACCAGCCGGAAAAACAGCTCCTCCTCCTCTTCCGTGTAAAAAGGCAGGTCCACTATCTCCCGGATCTTCCGCCCCAGCTCCTCCGCCAGGGTGTCGATTATCGCGTTCATCCTTTTCTCCTTTGCCTTGCAGCTGTTGTTCATTTTGCTTTCGCGCCTTTCATGGTTATGCGTTACGGGTGATGAGTTATGCGTTATGGGTTACGAGTTATGAGTTATGGGTAAAGGCTGCGCCAGCTTGATCAGTTGTACGTGCGCAGGCAATCCGTCGTCCTCGCGCAGGCGGGGACCCAGCCTGTTTTTTCTTAACCCACCCTGCCACCCCTTTATTGTATGGGGCTGAGCCCCATGCCCCGTTTCCCTCAGCTGTCATCCCGGGATTAGGGACAAGCGTCCCCGCTTGTCCAGTACAGGCGGGACGCCTGTACCTACGGCTTCTTCACTGAACGTAACGACGGATGCCCACGTCTGTCGGATCAGTCCGCCGGGACGGCACAATGTAACCCGAAACGTCAGGGCCGGGCAGCAGGCATATGGGAAAAGAGTCCGGCAGGACGGCACATCCTGTTTGATGCTTTGTCCGGTATCGTCCTCCGGACTCACATCTTTTCAGGCTCGCAATCCCGGCTCTCACGAGCCGGGTTACAGCGTGCCGTCCTCCGCACTTCCCAATCCTCCTCTGTGTCATAACCACACTATGCGCTTATCACTTTGTGCTACTTCGTGTCTTTGTGTTTGTTAATTTCATCTTTTCCCGCCCGCCGCCCCGTTCATGGTTATGCGTTATGTGGTCTCACTGATCGTCTGTTTCTCACGCTTAACGGTTATGAGTAAGGGCGGAGCCCTGTGACCCCTTGTCTGCGGCGTTACTGATTTTTGGAACACCCTTCCGTGTTTTCCGTGGTTGTTTACGTGCCCTGGATGTCATGGGTCAGGTCAGACGTGTCCTCGATGGACGGCAGGAACTCCGCCGTCACGGCCCGGGCGATGGTCCGCACGTCGGCGTCCAGAGCCACGATGTCGGCGATGGTGACCTCGGTCAGGTCCACGTGTTCAGGGTCGCTCTTCTGCCAGGCGAACATCATCTTCAGGAACATGGAGAAGGCCGACGGGATCAGCGCGTCCGGCGCCACGTTCTCCTGCCCGTTGCGCAGGCAGTAGGCCTTGAAGTCGGCGTTGTAATCCTCGTCCACCTTGGACCACACGTCCGCCAGGTTCCTGGTGATCGTCCCCTTCAGGTGGTTGTTCGCGGTCAGGGTGGGATACACGTACTCCCGGCCGATGCACAGGTTGTCGTGCCGGTAGGACCCGTACACCATCTCGTCGATGGTTCCCGAATAGGTCTTGATGCCATACTTGAATGTGACTTTCATGTCAATGTCCTCCATCTTTTTTTTAGCTAATTGGTCGCGACATTTATTAGCCTCTATTAATATATGCCGACGCCTGGCGCATTACCGACGGCTGCCCAGATTTTTCCTTGGAAGCATTGTATCTTATTGCAATTTATATTGCTTTGTGCCGTCTTAAAATGCCCACTTACCCCTATCCGCTTTCCCCGCAGGAAGATGTTAACCATGCTGTGATTAATTGTATATTAGTAATGATGATAGATTGCATTAAACAAAGATTCCCCCGTGACTTCAATCGGCTTGACCGGTTCCGAATTCACCCTTTATCCCTTAAAAACTGGTTCAATTCATGCTAAGAGATTTCGTCGGAACAGCCGTAAAATGTTACATTATAAAAATAATATTAGAGTTACTGATAATATAACTTGACAGCTTATCCGGGCCAGATTTCAGTGTCCCCGTAATAAAACACAGGAGGCTTCTATGAGTTACGTGTATGATTATCTGGCAGGCGCACCGGAAGAGCATCTGGTCGTCAGCGCCGGACGCAGGGAGGTCAGTTTCAGCTTTCAGGGCCGCAGTTTCAGCCTGGAGCGCACCAAGGGGGCGCAGTATCTGGTCGAGCTGCTTCTGCATCCCTACCAGGGCATTTCCTCCGCCGCGCTCTACGCCCTGGTCAACCACCAGCCGCCCCGCTGCGGCAGGCCCGAACAGGCGGGACTGGGCCCCGACTGCGCCAGGCCCTGTTTCCACAACCTGCTGCCGGCTCCCCTGGCTGATCCCCAAGCCCTCCGCGAGGTCAGGCAAAGGCTGAACCTGCTGACCCTGCAGCTGGCCGAAGCGGAGCAGGGAAACGATTTGGGGCGGGGGGAAGAGCTCAAACTGGAGCGTGACGCCCTGGTCGATTACCTGCTGCAGTCTTCCTCCGCCCGCCTGTCCGGCCCGGATCAGGCGGATCTTGACCACAAGTGCAGCGACAGCGTCTACCAGGCCATGCAGAGGGTTCTGCGGGCCATCCGGCGCCAGGATCCGGCCCTGGCCCAACTGCTGGATAGCTGCCTGCGGCTGTGGGGCGAGCTGCTGTTCATCCCCGCCCCCCACTTTTCGGTTCTGGTCATGGAGCATCCCTGAAGCTTGATGTTAGTAAATATAATATTACGCTACAGGGATTTGATACGGGTCGAGCCGACTGACGTCGGGAGGGCGCTCCTTCAGATATGCAGGCGGCGGTTGTCCAGCCAGCTCTGGGCCGAAGCGAAAACCAGGAACCCGGCGGAGGCAATGAACACAGACACCAGGCCCAGGCTGCGGTAGAGGACGAGGGCCAGCAGGGGGGCCAGGATGCCCCGTATCCCTGTAAGGGTGACGTGCACGCTCTGGTAAGCGCTGGCCTCCCCGCTGCCGGCGAAGAAGATGGAGCCCAGGTTCCAGGCCAGGTTGACCCCCGCCATGGCCAGACCGAAGACGGCAAAGGCGAGATAGGCCATCCCCTGCGCCAGCCAGGGCCAAGGCGTCAGCAGGCTGGCCGCGATCAGCAGCAGCGGGAACAGGGCCAGCAGCCCGAAAAAGATCGAGATGAAGCGGAAGGGGTGCAGCCGGTCGTGCCACTTGCCCAGCCAGGGTGAAAGCAGCAGCATGGGGATCTGGGCGATCACGCCCTTGGCGATGAAATTTCCCGTGTAGGTCAGCTTCAGCATATCCACCAGGAAGATGGGCAGCACCGGCTGCAGGACGATGAAGCCCATGCCATAAATGGAGAAGCTGCGCTCGAAGGAGGCAAACGGCTTGTCCTCGCGCAGCAGGGCGAGCGTATTGCGGAAGGGGGCATGGATGGCCTCCCTCCAGCTTGGGGACTGGCAATCCCCGGCCGCCCGCGTTTCCCGGATCGGGATGAAGGAGAGCAAAACGGCCGAAACAAATCCCGCCAACCCCGTCAATGCCAGGATCTGGCGGAAGCTCTGCCCGTCATGGTCCAGCCAGCGTCCGGCCAGAAAAGTGAAAGCGATGGTCACCACCAGCCCCAGGGACAGCGTGTAGCCATATATCCGGCCCCGCCGCCCCGGCTCCAGGTTCTTCTGGTAGATCGTGTTCTGCGCCGGGATCAGCAGCGAGTTAAAGGAAAACACCAGCCCCAGCAGGATCATGAACTGCGGCATCCCGCTCAGCCACAGCCCCCAGACCAGGCACAGACGGCCCAGCACCCCCACCGCCAGGAAGTAGCGAGCCTTGTGGCAGGACCGCTCAAACAGCCGCCCCCACCAGATGGAGAGCAGGTTGGAAACCGGCCAGATCATGGTCAGCAGGGTCAGCTGCAGCGCGCTGGCGTGCAGAGCCTTGCGCGAAATGATGTCCTGCGTCTGGTTCAGGCTCTGCACCACACCGTTGAACAGGGCTGACCACAGCAGCAGGCGCGCCGTCTGCTGCTCCAGCGGGTTCAGGTTCTTGAAACGCATATGCTCCCTTAAATCAATTACGATGTCAGCCTAAGCGCTGGCTTCAGCCGGCAGGTCCACCGTCAGCCAAATCGCTTCACACCAAATCTGCACCATGCCAAATTGTCAACCGTCTTCCTGTTCCACCCCGCCGCTGCTTCTGCTTGACAAGATTCCGCCCCGGATGAAGCTTGGCATCGGAGACAGGCAGGCGTGTCACCCGGCTCAGGGGACCGGAAGGGATCAGGCCGCGCGAGCGCCTGAAGCTTTCCGGCAGGCCGGGAACAACCGAAGAAGAAGGAACAGGCTGCTTATGCTGCAAGGTTTTTTGGGCAAGGTCATGGCCGGGCTGCTGTCCGTGTCCAGCCTGATGTTTTCCTCCTACCAGGGCAACGACCCCGCCTTCCGGCCTTTGCAGAGCCGGGCCGGGGAAAATTACCTGATCATCGTCGCCCGGCTGGAACACGCCTTTGACAATGATTTCTCCGACGTCTTCAAATGCGGCAAGCCGGTCAACGTCATGTTCAGGGTCGATCTCAGGCACGGAGGCAGCGTCGTTGTCACGCGCACCTATCGCCACACCGTGACCTATGACCCCATGAACGCCGCCTGGGAGCTTTCCAGGTCCGAAAACGGCCGCCGCGACATCTACACCCGGTACAGCCAGCTGCTGGAGGAGGTCTCCCTGCTGGAATGCTCTTTGCCCCGCAACTCCGCCTGGCGCAGCATCGAAGCCCGAGCCGAGGCCTGGCTGCAGCCCGTCGAGCTGACCCAGCCCCAGCGCACCGTCGACCTCATGATGTTTTGGAAATACAAGCGGCCCTCCACCCGCACCAGCTTCAACCTGCCCCCCACTACCTGAGGCAGCCGTGAAACTGCTCCGACCAGGCCTGCGCACCTTCATCTTCGGACTCTACATCATCCTGACCATCGGCAGCCTGATCGTCCTCAACCAGTTTTTCCTGCACAAGACCAACCAGATCACCAGCGGCTTTGACCGCATGCAGCTGCAGGAATCACTCGGCCGGCTCCATTTCGCCACCCCGGAGGACAGCCTGGCAGCCCGCGGCAGCCTCAACCAGTACGGCGAATCACTGCTCGGCATCAAGTCCGCCCTGCGCGAGACCCGGATCTATTCCGTGCTCATCCTGGTCGGCCTGATCCTGGCCTCCGGCCTGCTCTTCACCCTGATCTTCCTCCGCCTGAGCAAGCCCCTCGTGGCGCTCCAGAACGCCACCGAGCAGATCCGGCAGGGCAACTACAAGGTGCAGCTGCCGGAGAAGGGCATCCACGAGATGAAGACCCTGGCCAATTCCTTCAACCGCATGTCCGACCAGCTGGCCGGCACTCAGAAACAACTCCTGCTGGCAGAAAAGGAAATGATCTGGAAGGACCTCTCCCGCATCCTGGCCCACGAGATCAAGAACCCCCTCACTCCCATCCAGCTCGCGGTCCAGCGCTTGGGCGAAAAGCTGGAGACGGAGCCGGAGAAGCTGATGGAACTGCTTCCCGACACGCTGCGCATCATCCAGCAGGAAGTGGAAAACCTGCGCCTGCTGGCCCAGGAATTCAGCACCTTCGCCAAGGCGGCCCAGCCCCAGCCCGAAAACTTTGACCCCGCCGCCGCTATCCGAGAGACCGTCGCCTCCTACCAGGCGGATGTCCCCATCAGCCTCGACCTGCAGGAAAACCTGTCTCTCTGCTTTGACCGGACCCACTTCTACCAGATCCTCACCAACATCATCCAGAACGGCATCGACGCCTCCGAAGCCGGCCAACCACTCGCTGTCAGCCTGCGCGCCGAAGGCAACGGCCTCCTGGTCAGCATCCGGGACCAGGGCTGCGGCATCCCGGAAGAGGACCTCGGCCGCATCTTCGAACCCTATTTCTCCCGCAAACACTACGGAACGGGGCTCGGCCTCGCTTTGGTCAAACGCCTGGCCGAAGCCAACCAGGCCTCCATCCGCGTCTCCAGCCAGATAGGCCGGGGCAGCGAATTCACCCTCGTAACCGCTGAGGCCGCCGCTAACCAAGCAGAGAAGGATTTATGAAAGTTCTCATCATCGACGACGAAAAAAACATCTGCCACACCCTCCAGGGCATCCTGGAAGACGAGCGTTACATGGTCGCCTGCGCCCTCAGCGGACGCGAGGGCGTCAAGGCCTTTGACGAGTTCGAACCCGACGCCCTCCTCCTGGACGTCAAGCTGCAGGACATCAGCGGCATCGACATCCTGGACGGCGTGATGAAATCCGACCACCGCGTCCCCGTCATCATGATCTCCGGCAACAGCAACATCAGCGACGCCGTCAAAGCCATCAAGCTGGGCGCTTTTGACTTTCTGGAAAAGCCCCTCTCCCTGCCCAAGGTCCGCGTCACTGTCAAAAAGGCGCTCGAGTTTCGGCAGCTGACCCTGCAGATGGCCCAGCTGCGCGAGCAGTCGGAGCGCGAATGGAACATGGTGGGAGAAAGCAAGGTCATGCAGGAACTGCAGCAGGTGATCGGCCGCGTCGCACCTTCCGGCGCCAAGATCCTGATCCGGGGCGAAAGCGGCACCGGCAAGGAGCTGATCGCCCGCGCCATCCACAACCGCAGCCCCCGCTTCAACCTCCCCTTCATCAAGTTCAACTCCGCCGCCATCCCCAGGGAGCTGGTCGAAAGCGAACTCTTCGGATATGAACGCGGCGCCTTCACCGGCGCGGTCGGCAGCAAGCGCGGCAAGCTGGAGGAGGCGGACGGCGGCACCCTCTTCCTCGACGAGATCGGGGACATGGACCTGGCCGCCCAGGCCAAGATCCTGCGCGTCATCCAGGAAGGCGAATTCGAGCGCGTGGGCAGCAACAAGACCCACCGCATCGACGTCCGCGTCATCGCCGCCACCAACAAGGACCTGGAGGCCATGGTGGCCGACGGCAGCTTCCGCGAAGACCTCTTCTACCGTCTCAACGTCGTCCCCGTCATCAGCCCCACCCTGCGCGAACGCAAGGAGGACATCCCGCTCCTGATCGGTTATTTCTCCACCTGCATGGCCGGCGAGCTCAAAACCCCCGTCAAAACCTTCGCCCCCGACGCCCTCGCCTGCCTCCAGCAGATGAGCTTCCCGGGCAACGTGCGCGAGCTCAAGAACCTGGTGGAACGCATCTATATCCTCAGCGACCAGAAAACCGTCACCCGTTCCGTCCTCGACGTTTGCGGCAGCAGTTCCGCCCCCGGAACCCGCCCGGACGATCTCGCCTTCTGGAACGAGACCGCCCCCTTCACCCAGAAAAAACGCGAGTTCGAAACCCGCTACTTCTCCATCCAGCTCCGCCTGCACGGCGGCAGCGTCTCCAAGACCGCCGAAGCCCTCGGCCTCCAACAGAGCAACCTCAGCCGCAAACTGCACGAGCTGGGCATCTTATAAGCTGATTCCGTTTCGCTCCAGCAGCCGGCGGTTTTCCCCGGCCCGGTCATTTCCGGCCGGAGAGTTCTAACTCGGAAGTACAGCCCCCTGTCCTGATGCTAATCAGCGGCCACCGCTGTGACACGGTAGAATTTGGGTGACAGCAAGGCTCCGCCCGTGTGCGTCCAGGACAGGGATGTGGTCTCGGCCAGGTTGTAGGTTCCGGTCAGGCTGTCCAGCCAATAAACATTGTAGCAGGCAGGGGTGACAGGTTGGCCGTTGGTGTCCTGGCTTGTCGGGTCCCAACTCAGGACCAGGTCGCTGCCGCTGACGGAGAGGGCGAGGTTTTGGGGAGGCAGGGGCTGGGCGATTTCCCTCTGTTTGGCCACGAAAAAATCGTTGTAACCGGAGGGGGCGGGATTTACCAGGGTATGGGCGCCGAAATCGGCTGTGCCCTGGAAAGTGCCGGTCAGATAGGTGCTGCCCGCATTATCCACCGACATCCCGTAGCAGTAATCATAGCTCGTCCCGCCGGCGCGCGCAGCCCAGACCCAGTTGCCGGCGGCATCCAGTTTGGCGTTGAAGATGTCGGTTTGCCCGGCGCTGGCCAGGGTGTCGTCCCCCAGGACGGCATTGCCGTAGAAATATCCCGAGACATGAAGATTGCCGCTGCTGTCCAGGGCGATGTTGTTACCGTAATCATGAAGGGTGCCTCCGCCGCGGGTTGCCCATTGCCAGTTGCCGTCGGTATCCAGTTTGGCGGCAAAGATGTCTATGGCGCCCGCCCCGGTCAGGGTTTGGCTGCCAAACCCGGCATTCAAACCGAAATAACCTGTGACAAAGCAGTTGCCGGCCGCGTCCGCGGCAATGCATTTGCCAGCACCGTACGCGCTGGAGTTGACCGTTCTCACCCACACCCAGTTGCCGCTGGCGTCCAGCTTGACCACAAAGCAATCGGGGGCGCCGGACGAGGTGATCTGCTCCGCCCCAAAATCCGCCGTTCCTCTGAAATAACCGGTGGCATAGCAGTTTCCGTCGGCATCCACGGCGACAGACTCGCAGATATCTCCTGCGGCCGCGTTGCTGCCGCCGCGTTTGGCCCACAGCCAGTTGCCGTTGGCATCCAGTTTGGAGATGAAAAAGTCATACCCCCCGGCGCCGGTGAGACTGGTGGCGCCGAAGGAGGCAGGGATACCCTCAACGCTTGTAAAATAGCCTGAAATGTAGAGGTTTCCGCCGCTGTCCCTGGCAATGCATTCCGGCGCGTCATAGCCGGTCCCGCCTGCCCGGGTTGCCCAAAGCCAGGTGCCGCTGCCGCTCAGTTTGGCGACGTATACATCGTAACTTCCTGCCGCGGTCAGAGTGGTTTCGCCAATTTGGGTGGTCAGGGAAAAAGAGCCGGTCAGGTAGATGTTGCCGTCGTTATCCAGAACCAGGCTGATTCCCGTATCATCACTGGATCCCCCTGCCCGGATCGCCCACAGCCAGTTGCCGGCGGGGTCGAGTTTGGCGACGTAAATATCCGTTCCGCCCTGGCTGACCAGGGAATCAGCGCCAAAGACGGCCGGATTGGCGGCGGTGGAGTAAAAATGACCGGCCACATAACTGTTCCCGGTGCTGTCAGTGACTATGCTGGTGCCATATTCATCGTAATAGTTGTTTGCCTTGGCGGCCCACTGCCACTGGGGGATCTGGGCGAGCGACATACCGCACAAAAGCATCAGAGCTGTAATTATCAGGACTCGGTTCATGCCGTTTTCTCCTTTTCATAACCTGCAAAACACGCTGCACCCCGCCCTCTTCATGTTTCCAGCGGGGAATGGACTCTCTCAGGCTGCAGGTTTAGCGTATATTTCACTAAGTCAGTAGTCTCTTTGCAGCCAATCTGCGGCATTCTGTCAAGATTTTTGTCAAACCCTGCCCGCAACGCAACCAGCCTCTCATTGATTTGTTCCTTTTCCGGCCGTTGTCTCCCGCTTCGCCCCGGGAAGCATTACTTACCCATTACGGACCAAGTCCGTATTGGGTCCGTAATGGGTCCGTAGTGCAAGCAAGGAGGAAAGATCTATTAAAATTGCATAGTTACATATGTGACAAATGATTAATTCCACATTACAAATTCAGCAGATTGCGGATTAACGGAACGCCGGATTTATCCGGCCGGTCCGCCAGATTCATCCGGTTTTTTTTTGATTCATTGGGTACAGACGTCCCCGCCCGTGCCAAGAAAACACCTGATTGATCCGGTTTTTACGCGTCCGGGAGTCCTTTTTGCCGGTGCATACTCTGGCGGCGACACCAACTCAAGGGCAAAACTGACTTCGGGATGACGGGATAGTTACTGCCTGAAGTCCGTAATTCCCTCTGCCGGGATGACCTTCCGGGTGAACGCCGGAATCAAGGACTCCTTTAGCAGCCTAAAGTCCATAATTCCAGAAATGTACGGGATTCACTGAACCTGCGAAAGAATTAAGGACTCCAGCCCGTCAGATGCTGTGGGTACAGGCGTCCCGCCTGTACCAGGACAAGCGGGGACGCTTGTCCCTACAAGCAAAACGGACTCCGGTATGGGGGCGGGACTTCAGTTTACCGGGGTGGGGGGCCGCTCGCCTCTGAGGATGGCGATGGCGTTGTCCGCCGCCAGGAGGGCCATGGCAGTGCGGGTCTCGATGCTGGCGCTGCCGATGTGAGGGGCCAGCACGACGTTGGGCAGGTCCGGCAAGCCATCGGCCAAAGCAGGCTCATCTTCAAACACATCCAGTCCGGCCGCGAAGATACGCCCGTTTTTTAAAGCTTGAACCAGAGCCTGTTCATCCACGATCGGGCCGCGGGCGGTGTTGATAAGCACGGAGGTTGGTTTCATCAGGCTGAGCTCGCGCGCGCCCACCAGATGGCGCGTTTGAGGGGTGAGGGGAGCGTGGATGGAGATGAAATCCGCTGCCCGGAAAAGCGTGTCCAGTTCCACGCAGGCAGCGGGAAAATCCAGGTCCGGGACAGGACAGTTGCTGTTGTGATAGATGATCTTCATGCCGAAACCCACAGCCCGGCGGGCCACGGCCAGGCCGATGCGGCCCAGGCCGATGATGCCCAAAGTCTTGCCGTGGATATCCCGGCCCAGCAGGAGCATGGGCTCCCAGCCCCGGAAAGCGCCTTTCCTAATCAGGGCGTCGCCTTCCACGACGCGGCGCGCGGCGGCCATGAGCAGCGCCCAGGCAAGGTCAGCCGTGGTCTCGGTCAGTACGTCCGGCGTATTGGTCACCACGATGCCGCGGGCGGCGGCGTAATCCAGATCGATGTTGTTGAAGCCGACCGCGTAATTGCAGATACCTTTGAGGTTGGGGTTGGAGTCGATGACCTCTTTGTCCACCGGGTTGGTCAGCAGACAGAGCAGGACGTCGCAGCAGCGCAGGGCGGCGATGAGCTCCTCCTTGTCCCAATCGCGGCCCAAAGGATTGACCTCGACTTCGTCAAAATGGGCTGCCAGCTTATCCAGCGCGGGCTGGGGCAGGCGGCGGGTGATCAGGATCCTGGACATAAATTATCCTTTTTTGTATTGGCAGGCCCGCTGTCCGAAGTCCGTTTTGCCTTAGGGTCTGGTAATCCGATTATGCCGCGTAGGCAAAAAGGACTCCGGTATACCGGAACGTCGCTTCAGCCGGTGTTCCTTTGGTACAGGCGGGGACGCCTGTACCTACTACTTGGCGGGGACGCCTGTATTTACTACAAGGCGCAGCGCCTGTAACTACTTCTTCCTGATCTTGAGCAGGGGCTGGTTCAACTCTTCGGTGCCGGGTACGGCGAACAGGCCGTCCTTGATGATATAGGTCCGGGAGCCGTCCCTGCCGATGGCGGCAATGGAGCCCAGCATCTCATAGGGCAAAGTGATATCGGTGTGGACCTGGGTATAGGCTTTGAGCGGGTCCTTTTTACGCAGGGCGGAGAACTCATTTTCCACGGCGATGATCTTCTTGCCGTCAAAGAAGTTGAAGTGGTCCACGTCCTCCTCGTGGGAGTAGCAGGTGTCGCCCACGGCGAAGTGGGGCCCCATCTTTTCAATGATCAGGATGGGCAGCAGGTGCAGGATGCCATACCTGAGCGCCATGCGGTAGGCGGCGGTGTTGGTGCCGATGGCGAATTCACCGATGGGCAGGGTCTTGTGGGGCAGCAGCAGGTTTTCCTCCACATACTTGCGATTGGCGGCCCTGTCCTTGAAATTGGAGCAGGAATAGTCCCTGATCATGCCGTCCTTGAAGGTGAGCTTGAGGTTCTTGAAGCGCAGGTTGTGCAGATAGATGTCCCGCACGTGGAGGGTGCCGTTGGTGCCTTTGAGGAGAGGCGAGGTGAAGACCTCCCCCACCGGGATGTTAACGTCGGCCACGCAGTTCTCGAAATTGGTCTGCGTTTGGGGATTCTGAAGCTTGTGCAGCCTGACGCTGATGTCTGTCTGGTTGCCGGCCTTGCCCTTGACGCGGACATACTCGGCCCGGTCCAGGACGTCGATGATCTTCTGCTGCAGCCGGGCGTAATGCATGCTGTCCAGCAGGTTGACTTCGAGGGTATCGGCAAAGATGCGGCGGAAATCGTTGCCGATCTCGGGAGAGGGGAAGGCGATGATGCAGAAGCTGCTTTCCTCCCTTTTGTAATAACGGTAGAAATTCTGGGCGGTAAGCCCGGAGAACTGCTGCAGGAGCTGCCGCTGCTCCGGAGACAGCTTGAAGGCGGCAGGATTGTCCTGCGGGCAGAAGGGCTGCTCGCCAAACTGCTCCACATACACCGGCCCTGCCTGCAGCCTGAGCAGATCAGCCATCTGCCGGAGGGCACGTTCGTGGGCCTTGAGCATTTTATCCACGAATTTCTGGTCAAAAAACACAGCCTGGCTGAAGCGGTGGTCATAGTCATACTGCTTGTTGAAGCCCTGGGTCCGGGGCAGCTGCACCACCGACTCCAGGCCCAGCCTGCCCAGATCGCGGACCAGAAAGCGCCCCAGGCGCTCCATCCCCGCCGGAATGATGAGAGAGGCATATTTTTTGATCTTGTGGGAGCGGTTACCCCGGATGAAACCATCCTTGTAGGCCTGGACAATGTAGCGGGAGAGCTGCTTCAGTTCTGTTTCGGGATAGGAATTCATGAAGCGGGCGAGCTCCAGGACGTGTTTGGAGATATGAACCCCATACCGGTAAAGGTAGGTGAGATCACTGAGGTCGGCCTTGAGGATGATGTTCTTGAAATAATCCTGCCGGGGGCTGTAGCGCCAGTAGAGGCTGAAGAGCTGGCGCTGAAACATATCCTGTTCCATGAAGCGGCGGATGACCTTGTGCAGGGCGTCGGACCGGGATGCGTCCCGCCCGTAGACATAGCCCAGTTCGGTCAGGTCGGCAAACAGCCGGTTGAGCTGGCCGAGAGTGACAAAGCGCTGCTGGATGAGCATGGCGGGATAGTCCCGGAATCTCGCATAGACCATGCATAACTGCTGACCGAGTTCTTTGCCCAGCCGCTGCACGGCATAGGCGGGGTTGGCAAAGCTTTCCGCATAACCGGATTGCGGGTCCAGATCGGCATAAAAGTCCTTTTGCATGGCCTGCAGCTTCTTCAGGGTGAAATCATTGCGTTTCAGAGGGCTGGCATAGAAGTCCCAGTACCTGCTGCCCAATTTGATCAGTTTCTGCAGCGCGGCCAGATAATCCAGGACCGCCGGGTCCAGCTTGCGGCCCAACCTGTCCACGAGCGCCAGATGTTCGATGCAGACCAGCTGGAAGGATCTGAGCCAATTGTCATATCCGGCCCGGGTCCAGGCCTGCAAGGTATCCCTGAGATCTGTCATGTGCTCTCCTTTAAAATGTTTTTAGAGTAAACACTATGGGAAAGAAACGGGTTGAGGTGTCAACAACAAACTTCGGGGGCAAAAAAAAGGCTGCCGATTACTCAGCAGCCTTTGCATTTGGCAAATCAGCTTATTTGATCACAGCGATCTTTCTGGTGGTGCTGTAACCTTCGGTGTTCATGGTCAGGTAATACATGCCGTTGGTCACCAGCTTGCCGATGTCATCGCGGCCGTCCCAGGAGATCTCGTTGTGATAGCCCGCATACTGCTTTTCGGAGATCAGGGTGCGGACCTTCTGGCCTTTGACGTTGTAGATCACCACATTGACAAATTCCTCCTTGGCCAGGCCATAGGAGCCCGAGTAGGTGGCGGAGGAAGGATTGAAGGGATTGGGTCCCAGCCCGTAGAGGTTGAAAGGAACCGCGACGGACGGATTGACGTTGTTGTCAGTGATAGTGATGGAGATGGGCCCAAAGTATTCGGAAAATCCGCCCAGGTCATTGCTCTGCAGCCAGTAGTACCAGGTGCCGACATTAACTTCACCGTCAACCACATTGTAGGTGTGGGTGGTGGAAGTGTTGGTGGCTTCGATCATACCCTGGTTGATCTGCAGGGCCTGGGTGATCTGGGGAACTTCGCTTCTGAACACATTGTAGCCGGCGGTTTCGGACTCGGACTGGGTGACCCAGGTCAGAGTCACATTGTTCAGCTGCTGCGAGAAGGAAGCAGTAAAAGCAGAAAGCACGACCGGCACTTGGGGCTCTTCATAGTTGAATTCGATATCGTCAAACAGGATGGACTGCGACCCGGCAGTGGCAACAGGCATCCAGCGGACATAAACGTTATTCAGCCCGGACATGTCCAGGGTGACCATGGTCCAGTTGGTGCCGGCATACATGGGATAGCCCGGGAAGTCAGTCCAATCCACCAGGTTGTAGGAATAGGATACCTTGAACTGGTAGGCGGTCAGATAACGCAGATGCCAGTAGTTGATGCTATTCAGGTTTTGCAGCATGGGGGTGATCATGTAATCAGTGTTGGCGTTCATCCTGACGCAGTAGTTTCCGCCGTGGGAAGGATAAGTGGGAATGGAAACCCTTTCCACCGAGTTCATGGTCCAGTTGGACGGCGGATAGATCAGACCTTCGAAGTTCTCATAGAACACATACCGATCGGCCTGCTGCGCCGTCAACGCGGCCAGCCCGACCATTAAAAAAACAAGCAAGAAGAGTTTGTGTCTCATGACATCCTCCTATACATATGCAGTTTTGTTGTCTTCATTCTTACCTTTCTCTAAACTTTTTCAGAGTACAATTCCTTTTTTAAACACCTTGCCAGTCTTGTCAAGATATTTCTTCAAATCTCCAGAAATTATTTTTAAACCCCGTCCGGGCTGCGGGCTGCAGCCCGGCATCAAAGCGCCCTGTTTATTTCAGAACCGAGATCTTTTTCGAAGCGCTGTAATTGTCTGTGGACATGGTGAGGTAGTAGACGCCCGATTTCACAGGCTTGCCGTTGTCGTCCCGGCCGTCCCAGCTGATCTCCTTGTGGTATCCGGCCTCCCGCTTGCCATTGATCAGGGTGCGGATCTTCTGGCCTTTGGCGTTGTAGATCACGACATTGACGTTTTCTTCCCTGGACAGGCCGTAGGAACCATTGTAAACGGCGGCGGCAGGATTGAAGGGATTGGGGCCCAGTTCATCCAGCGTGAAGGCAACGGGCAGGGAAGGATTGAGCGCGCCGTTGCTGATGTTGATGGAGATGGGTCCGAAGAATTCCGAATACCCGCCCAGGTCGACATTCTGCAGCCAGTAGTACCAGACGCCTTCGGCGGCATCGTGGTCGGTGAAGCTGTAGCTGGTTTCCTGGGACGTGTTGGCGGCTTCGATCAGGCCAAGGTTGAGCTGGACCGCAGTGTCGATGCTGTTGGCGTTGTTGCGGAACACATTGAAGCCGGCCGCGCCGGTTTCCGACTGGGTGGTCCAGTGCAGTTCGACAAAATAGGTCTGCTCGACCTGCTGGGTCAGAACTGCGGTAAAGGAGGAAAGCTCCACCGGCACCCAGTCCGGATTATACCAGAAAGCATCAAAATAGAAGTACTTGAGGGGACTAGGTGGAGGAGGAGTCGGCCGGATGCGCATGTACAAGTCGCCCATACCCAGCAGGTTGAGCGAGGTGGGGGTAGGCTGCCAGCCCTGATCAGAAGCCATGTCAATCAATAGGGTCCAAGGCCCCGCCAAGTCAGGGCCGGGAGTGGCATCTTCCAGTTGATACTCGATCAGGAAATGGTGGTTGCCGGTGTCTTTCTTGTGCTGAAAAATAAACTCCTGCGGATCTTCCAGCAACGGGGAGATCATGTAGTTCCCTGCTGCCGAACTCAAGCCGGCGCAGTACATGCCCTCATAGGGATCGGTAGCCGGAACGCCGCCAGCGCCTGCAGTGGCTGATATCTGGTAAACTCCATCGATGATCCACCCGGCCGGAGGCCAGGTTTCAAAGCCCTCCGCGAAATTCGTTACCGCAGTAAGCCCGAATGCAATGCCTGCTAACAAGAACAGAAGAAAAAGTTTGTGTCTCATGACACACCTCCTTTCCAAGATTATTAACTTTTTCCCCCATTTGTTAAAAGCCCTTTGACTCTCTTTTGTTTCTCCCCGATATTCTGTCAAGTTTTTTCTAACTGGCATTCCCCCATTTTTTACACTAGCCTGATTTTCATCTGCCATGGCTCGATCAGATCTGCTTTATACGGTGAGGTGTCGTAGTGCCTGTTGTTACGGAAGCAGATTTGCATGACCTGGCTGATCCTGTAGTAGACGAACTGTTGCAGTTTTGCCCAGTCTTTGGTTTTGAAACAGATAAGCTTAGGGAAAGCCTCTGCAATTTTAACAATAATATCTTTACATGAGTAGATAAAGTATAATGCCAGAGTAAGCAGCATGTTAAGATTCTTTAGCTTGGTGTAGCTTGCCAGTCTCATACTTTCCCAACCCAAGTCTTGCTTCATTTGGCGATGAACCTCTTCGATCTTCCAACGTTTGCGATAGCCGTTTATTGCTTCCTTTATGACTTGTTCTTCTGGCATGTTCTTGTCTGCGAAGTCGCATAGCAGATAGAATTCCTTGCCTTTCCTTTTGTTCTCAACGTATTTGTGAACCACAACCAGGCTCACTTCAACGCTAGCTGCTCTTTTTGAGGGATGATCATCCGTTCTGACGCCTATTCTTCTTGTGGCACACCTGAAGGTTTCGTTGGGTTTGAATCCAGGCAGTTCATACTGGAACTTCATAGCCTTAACAGCCTGATCAAAGTTCTTTTCCTCGCAGCCCTCCCTAATACTCCGAACCCCCATGCCTCGAATGATAAAACGCATTCCGTTGTCCACCAAAAAGCCTATGGTCTTGCGATCATCATATCCCCGATCAAAGACAAAAATTCCTCTGCCACCGCACTTAATTGCTATGTCTATCAGTCTATCCTGAAGAATTTGCTTAGTTGAATCAGGTTCCTTGGCAGTTGAGATCAGATCACTGCTCATAGGAAGCAAATTGTAACCCTGATCATCACCAACGCAAGCCACTATGTTCAACTGATTGTAACCATTTGTCTGATCTGCTTTGCTGCCATTATGGACCAGCTTAAGTCCCTCCATCTTTTTCGCATAAGGCTTCTCAATGTCACTTTCATCAACTATGATCAATGAGTCACTCTTGATCTTGGAACTAACCATATCCAGTAGAACAGATTGCAACTCGGTATCCAAGCCTTCTCGACCCAAGTTACGATAGAATCTCTCGCTGGTCTTTTTGGTGGTGGTTTTGTCTTGGGTGTGCTTGGCAATATTGAAAACAGATGCGGTTCCAGTACCACAGATACCAAACAACATGTCCCGGATGAACTTAGAAACAGGTCTAGTCATATCCTGGCTTACTCTGCCGGCAAATCTTGATAATTTCTCTTGCATAAAACCGCGGGTTTCTTTTTGTATCTTGTTCATGAGGTGCTCCTTTTTTGCGTTATTGCTGAACACATCAAAACTGGAGTGCCTCTTTTTGTAAAGATATTTCTATCATATTATTAACATATATTTTTGTCCAAGTTTTTACTCTTTTTCAGCTTCGAGATCTCGCCACTGTGAGCCGAAAACCAAAAAGTAATCATAAACCATGTCTCGAGCCTCGCTTCTCTCTAAACACGCTTCAGCAACGTGAGACTTCAAATATTCAATGCGATGGACATTATGTAGGGCTTATGCAATATATTATAGTTAGATATGGCCATCATATGCCACTTTTTTGGGGGTATGCCTAAATTATCCGGAGCCCGCAAAGCCCGCGCTGGAATCAAGACCTGATCCAAACCAGGATGGATCCGCGCCGGCGGCACCCGGAAACAAAAATGCCCCGCCGGGGCGAACCTTGGCGGGGCTTATACTCGAAGCCGGGAGCGGCTTATTTAACCATGATCAGTTTACGGGCGGCAGCATAGCGGTCCGCCTTCAGGTTCAGGATGTAAACGCCGGAACTGACAACGGCGCCTGATTCATCCAGGCCATCCCAGGTCAGCTTGTAGCTGCCTGCCTTTTGCTGGCCGGAAAGCAGCCGCCGGACCACCTGGCCCTTAAGGTTGAGGACTACCAGTTCCACTTCCGCGGCTTTGGCGAGGCCGAAATTGACCGAAACGCGTGCGCTGAAAGGATTGGGATAGATGCTCTGCACTCCTGTCTGCAGGGGGATGACGGGCAATTCGTCCTGCGTGTCGGCAACGATGATGCTGACAGGCCCGTGAAACTCGGTCTCGCCGTCCAGGTCCAGGTTCTGCAGCCAGTAATAGTAGTTGTAGCCCGGCATCACTTCCCTGTCCGTAAAGGCGTAGTTGGCCTCCTGGGAGGAATTGGCGGCGCTGATGAAGGCGTTTATCCTCTCCGCCGAAGCCAGCTCATTGGTATCGTTGCGGTAGATGTAGTAACCTGACACATTGGTCTCGGTCTGGGCGGTCCACTGGATCATCACATAATTCTGGACGGTGGCTGTAGCAGTAAAGGAAGACAGCTCCACCGGGACGAATCCGTCCTCAAAATCCAGCCTCACGTTGGGATACGCCTGAACGCGGGCCAGATAGCTTCCGCCGGTGGGAGGACTGGCGGGATTGGGGTTGGTGGAATCGCTGTAGAAACGGATGCTGCGGTAGGCGCCGGAAGTGGTGCTGTAGAAGTATTCCTCGTAACCGTCATAACTGGATTCGTTCTCGTCCACCGCGATCACCAGGTTATCGCTGTTGTTGTAACTGAAGGAAGTCGAGAGTGCAATCTCGATCCAGCCTTCCGTGGCAGGCAGGTCAACCGTGCCGCTGAACACCTGGGTCAGGCCTGAAGAGGCTATCCAGTCCGTGCTTGAACTGAAAGCGGTTTTTGTGGTGTGCCCCATGTAAACCACCCAGGAGTTGGAAGCTGTTGCTTCCCCCGCTCCGTTCCAATAGTAAAATATTTTTTCAATATCCCCTGATTCATTTATCTCTGACTGCAGGTATATGCTCTGGGAATAGGTATATCCGTACCAGGGGTAGATGGGCAGATAGGAATCGGTGGTCCCGTCTCCGATGATGATATCAGAGGATTGCGTGGTTTCATTGGTTGTAACACCTGTAGAATAAGCCACAGCCCTGCTGCCGTCGTCCCCCACCGACCAGGCCTTGTAATAATAAAGGGTGTATTCATCCAGGCCGGTATGGCTGTAAGCCGTGCCGCTGCCGTTGTAAATGACTGTCCCGCCTCCTGAAACAGTGTTACCGACGCTGTACGATGTCCCGTCCACAGGCACTCCGAAGATGCCCGTAGAGGACCAGGCCACCATCACGTTGTCATTGGCGGCATTTTTGGCCCAGGAGAGGTCGATCCGGGAATTGCTGACTGCGGTGGCTGTGAAGTTGGAGGGATTTTCGATGCCGCCCTCGATCTCAGCCAGGGCGTCATTGGCATTGACCAGCCCGTAGCCGGTATAGCGGTCCCAGGCTGAGCCGCCGTCATAGGTCATGTCGGTGGCGGTACTCATCATGATGCTGCGCACCTCGGCGGGGGTGAGGGTATTGTCGTTGGACAGCATCAGCGCCGCCACTCCCGCCACATAAGGCGTGGCGCAGGAGGTGCCGTTGAACCACATGTAATAATCACCCGCGGGTGAGGATGAAGTATTGTAGCCGGATGTGCCTACCAGGTCTGTCGCCGGCAGGATCGTG
>JAXDBS010000030.1:0-14656 GCA_034678545.1 Cloacimonadaceae bacterium (SeqCode)
GCAGGGATCCAGGTGCCCAATCCCTTGCTGGATTCGCTCACGTATGCCCTGCTCATAAACCGGCTTAAATGTTATGATCAGTTTACAGTCAGTTGTTATGCCAAGGTCAAGCGGGTGGATGACAGCAGCGTAAACGAGGAGACCAGCCCTTATGGCACAACCCCTTTCCCGGTGCAGAACATAAACACCACCAACGGCAACTGCGGAACTTTGATGTGGTTCGCCTCCAATCCCTACCAATCGCTGGACACCGAGCCGGGCTACACCAGGCCGTCCATTGCCATGTGGTATGACAGTTACCGCACCACCAACCCTAACCGATATACGGTAACCATGCACTACGGGGTGACCATTGACAATCCCTTATTTGCCGGCGGGGTTTACAGGGAGATAACCAAGACAGCGGTCCCGACCTATCCCCATAATCAGATCGGCAACGGCGACTGGCACATGTTCACCATGACCTTTTTGAACGGAACCCTGACAGCTTACTACGACGGCGACATGGTGGGATCATTAAACGCTTTGTACAATACAATCAAACCCAATGACTACGGCCTGACCATCGGGATCAGGGATATCAGGTCGGACGGATTATGCCCTACCCAATATAAAGAACCTGGTACGAACTACATGTTTTTCAATGGTCTGATGGACTATTATTCCTATTGGGACGTGGCCCTGACTCCGGATCAGATAGAGGACTGGTACAATCAGACCATAGGAAGGACCGTAAAGCATTACATAAGGGATTAACGGCGACAGGCAGACAACATCAGACTCTGTAAAGTAAGGGAGGTCCTGCAAGTTCAGGGTTAAACAGATGAGTAAGAGAATACTGGTAGCCGAGAGCGAGCCGCAAGTCCGCAGCTTCATAGGTGATTACCTGTCCGGCCTGGACTGCCAGGCAACCCTGGCCGGGGATGGGCAGGAAGCGCTGAACGCTGTGGAATTGGAGCTTTTTGACCTATACATCCTGGACACCTATCTGCCCAGCCTGGACGGGATCGAGCTGATGCAGCGCATCCGGGAGATCCAGCCCCGGGCCGTGATCATCCTGACCACAGACTATTCCAGCATAGAAATAGCCGCCCAGGCTTTGCACAAGGGAGCTTTCCACTACCTGACCAAACCCATCGAGACGGAGGAACTGGAAAGGGCTGTCAGCACCGGCCTGGAGCGCAGCGGGGAACAGGACGAGCTGGGCGGCATCTCGCCCGCCGCGCTGGACATCTCGCGCGAGCTGATCGACCTGCTGCTGCTGAAGGGTTTTTCCGCCGAGCAGCAGAGGGAATTCCAGCAACTGGGCTCACTCGTGCAATATAAAGCCAATGAGAAGATCCCCCTCAACGATCAGACGGGCAGCATGATCTGGGTGGAAACCGGCCGGGTCTCAGTCCAGTACAACGGCAACATCGTGGACACCCTGCGGCCGGGCGACCTCTGGGGCGAGGAAACCTTCGTGGGCGCCACCGCCAATTTCACCGACCTGGTGGTGCAGGCCGACGCCCAGATCCGGCATTTCACCCGCCGCAAGCTGCTGGATTATTTCTCCTTCCAGGAGGAAAATCTGCTCAAGCGGTTTATGATCAACCTGATCCAGTGCCTCTATTTCAAATGGCGCAAGTCCATCACCAAGATCGGCCTCAACCCCGGCTACAGCGTTTATATCCCCAATTCGGAGATGAGCTGATTTATGCTGAGTTTTGCCAATGACCTGACCGCCGTTCTGCCCCAGCACTCCCGCAGCGGCATCGAGCTGTGCGAAGAGATCGACCAATGGTTCCTGCAGCACCCGCAGCACCGGGAGGAAGCATACACCACGCTGCGCAACCTGCTGCTGAAGATGCGCGCCGCCAACGCCTCGGACCTGGACATGGGCGCTCCGGGCTGCCTCAACTCCATCTGGTTCCGCGTGTATGGCTTCAAGAAACCGCTGCAGGAACTGGGCACCTGGAGTTATGTCGAGTCGGCCGCCCTGATCCTGTCCTGGCTGAATCCCAACCAGAAAAAGATCTTTTACCAAAACCGGAGCGTGGACTTCTCAGTGGATATCGTCGAGAAGGAGGAACGCTTCCGGTTCCGGACCACCGTCTATTTCGACGACATGTACCCGGCGGTGAATTTCCGCCGCATCAATGAAAAGGTGTGGCCGCTGGAGGGCCTGAGCATTCCCAAGCCCATCCTGGACCGGATGGACCTGCGCTTTGAAAAAGTGGGGCTGGTGCTGGTAACCGGCATCACCGGCTCCGGGAAGAGCACCACCCTGGACGCCATCATCGACATGAACAACCGCAACAGCCAGATGCATATCGTGATCATCGCCCACCCCATCGAATACGTGCACAAGTCACGCCTCAGCATCGTGCGCCACCGCGAGGTGGGGGTCGACGTCAATTCGTTCCAGGAAGGCGCCGTCCAGGCCCTGCGCCAGGACCCGGACATCATCATGGTGGGCGAGATGCGGGACGCCTCCACCATAGCCATCGTGCTGGAAGTAACGGACAGCGGACACAAGACCTTCACCACTTTGCACACCAGCTCCGCCATTGACAGCATTCACCGGATCGTGGCGGAGTTCCCTCCGGAAGAGCAGGACCGCATCCGCAACCGGCTGGCCGATGTCCTGACTGTGATCATCTCCCAGAAGCTGGTGCCCACCGTGGACGGCAAGCTCACCCTGGCCAAGGAGATCCTGAGCGTGGACAATTCCGTGCAGGCAGCCATCCGCAACAAGAACATCGGCGAGATCTACCAGATGATGATCGAAGGGCGCAAAGTGGGCATGATGACCCTGGAACAGGACCTGCACCGCCTTTACAAGAGCGGAATCATCACCAACCGGACCGCCATCAACTACGCCAACAACAAGGTGCGCATCATGCAGCTGCTATCCGCATCTGCTTAGCATATACAATCCCTGCCATGAATTAAAAAAATGATAAGAGTGAGGTTTTAATGGCCAAACAGAAAAGAACGGCATACGGCATTGCTGAAGACGGCGTCTCCATCAAACTGGCCTACCTGACCCGGGACGGGCAACAGATATCTCTGCAAGCCCTGGAACAGGTGGAACTGGAACAGTCCCTCTACCAGCATCTGCCGGCCCAGCCGGCTGAGGCCCAACCCGAAGCCTGGAAGCCGGAAAACGGCTCTTCCGGCGAACTGCAGGTGGAAGACATCAGCTTGGACACCATCTCCAGTTTCCGCACCCAGCCCTATGAGAAGCTGTTCCAGACCTATTCCCTGAACCAGGGGCTGCTTGCCATCAACGCCTTTGAAGAGCAGTTCATCAAGCTGCCCATCGGCAGTGAACCAACCGCCAAGCAAAAGCAGAAACTGGTCAGAGAAAACATTCCGGCCGCTGAATTCAAGGAAAAACACTGGCAGACCTCTGTGGTCAGCATCAACGAACAGCCCGAGCTTTGGGTGCACCACGGCAACAACCGGCTGCTGGAAATCCTGGAAGCCGCGCAGAAAAGCCAGAAGACCAGGTTTTACTTCAAGCTGGCCGACGCCAACGAAACCGCCCTGGCCAACCTGTACATGCATACCTCGACGGCAGCGGAAGGCGAGAAGAACATGGTCCTCTACCTGGGCCGGGACTTCAGGCGGGCTCTGCTGTTCGAAGGCAGGAAATGGACCTTTTCGCTGCCCATCAGCATCACCCAGCAGCAGCCGGATATAGACATCGTCTATTCCAAGCTCTCGCTGGCCCTGGACGAAGCCCACCTGGCCGATCCGCAAAACCTCTATGTCTGCGGCGACAACTGCTTCCTGGACTCCGTCGAATACCTGCGCACCCAGCTGCCCAACACAAACGTGGAGATGTGGCACCTGAACAACCTATACCTGGACGGTGACGCCGCCCAGCTCTACGAAGCGGACATGATCGCCCGCTTCGCCCTGCCCATCGCCCTGGCCTGGAAAGCCCTGACCATGGAGGAAGCCGGGGTGGTCAAATCCAACTTCCTGCCCGGCTACATCAGGGAAAGCCAGAAATCATTCAAACTGGCCTGGCACGGCTACCTGCTCTTTGCCCTGCTATTCCTGGCCACGCTTTTCCTGGCCTTCACCTATGCCAACCTTAAGAACAGCATCATCCGGGAGAACACGCTGAATAAAACCCTGACCCGGGAATATACGGTGAAAAAGCAGCAGGCGGAATCCATGCTGGCCATGCAGCGCGCCATCGAACAGCAGAACAAGAACCTGGAAATCATCAAGACGCTGCTCACCGACAAAAATCCCTGGACGGAGATCGTCACCCGGCTCAACAACAGCTTCCAGACCCACCCCACCAGCTGGATCACCAACCTGCGCAAGGAAGGTGAAGGCATCAAGGTGACCGGAGTGACCACCTACCGCCCCAATATCGTCTATTTCGCCAGCGTTTTCCCCAACGGCTCCATCATCAACGCCAAGCACCGGGAAATCCGCTCCTTCACCGTCTGGGACTTTGAGATAAACTATTCCTACCCCGAGGTGGACTGGTACAAGATGATGGAAACCGATGCCGAAAACCTGCGCAGATACCAGGAGGAACAGCGCGAACTGCAGCTGAAGAAGGACTTGGACGCGCAGGGTAAGCCCACCGCCGCAGCCGGTAAAAGCCAGGATGAACAGGTCTCTGCCATCGGCAGCGCCATCGATATCCCCTACCCGGACAAGAAACTGCTGGAAAACACCAATGACCCAGCGGTCAAGGCATACAAGGACATCGTCACCGCCTTCAACGCCAGGAACAACTGGCTGATGGTGGATCTGGGAGTAAAGTACATCAACAATTATCCCAGGAACACCCTGACCTCTTATGTCCGTTGGTACCTGGCCTATAGAGCGGTGCAAAACAAGGAGAACGACAAAGCGCTAATCTGGATCGAGCCGATGCTCTCCAACAAAAGAGATGCCGTTTACCCTTATACCGCCCTGCTGGCGGGTATGATCTATAAAAACCACGGAAACAAACAGGCAGCTGATAATTACTGGCGCAGCATCACCCAGGATTATCCGCAGCATCCGACCGCCAGAACAGCAAGGAAGCTGATAGATGCGCAGTAACGGATTCCACGCAAAAGCAAATACAGCATACTTATCAACGACCAACACGCAAGTAAATATGAGGTGGCTATGACTAATACGCAACGCAATACATTGGTGATCGGCATCATCCTGGCCCTGGTGGCCGGGGTGGGATATTACGTCACCCATCGGCTGAAAAAAGAGGATGACCAGATCAAGGCCAAGAACCAGACGCTCAGAACCGAAATAGTAAAACTGGACAAGATGCTGGCCCAAAGGGAGGCCATCGAACGCCAGTTCGAAGCGCTCAAGATCATGATCGCCCAGCAGACCAAGGTCCTGATCCAAAACGATACTCCCGCCATCACCTACAATTACCTGCTGCAGATCCTCAAGTGGATGAAGCGCAACATCAACTTTGATTTCTCTCTGTCCAGCAAGAAAGCCCCCGATTCCAGCTGGAACGAGTATATCGTGCAGGGCAGCGCGCACTATATGAGCGTGGTGAATTTCATCAAGCAGCTGGAATACCAGCGGCCGGTGCTGACCATTGACGAGATCACCATGGCCGAACACACCGTGGCAGTTTCGGACACCGTCCAGTTCTCCATGGTCTTCAAGACGCATTTCTCGCCGGAGGGGGCAGCAATCGAGACTGTCCCGGAAAAGGAAGTGCCGGCCTATACCTCCCCCTATGTATCCTTCCGTCCCCGCATCTATGATACCCCGCCCGAGATGGAGATCGACCCGGCCCTGCTGCAGATAGACAAGACCGTGATCGTGGGCATGACCCCCACCCGGGTTTTCCTGCGAGACGACCGCGGCATCATCCACATCCTCTCCATCGGCGACCGGGTGGCTTACGGCTACCTGTATTCCATCGACAGCAAACAGGAAAAGATCGTCTTCCGGCTTAACCAGTACGGCTCGACCGAAGACAAGACCCTGTTCATGCAGGCGACCAAGTAAATCCAGATCAAGAAAGGAGTGATCATGAATAAATACCTCATCCTGCTCATCATCCTGGCAGCTTCCTTCTGTGCCCTGTACGCGGCCGCCGGGGACGACCGCCTGGCCGACCAGGAGACCGTCACCTTCCTGGAAACGACCAATTTCAATGACGCCGTCCAGATCCTGGAGACCTTCTCCTGGAAATACGAACGCAAAAAACTGATCAACATGAGCAATGTCAACGACGCCATCGGCATCCCCATCCACAACCTGACCTGGCGCCGGGCGCTTGAAATGATGCTGCTGAAAAAAGGCCTGACCTATGATGAATCGGTCGGAGCTGTCATGATCAGGGAAAGAACCATCAGCACTGCTGCATCAACATCGGCTGCGCCAGCTGCAGGAGTTCCCCTGATCAACGCGATGCAGGAAATGATCGATACCAAACAGGTGCGGATCAGCGCCGTGGCCTTCACCTGCGATAAAGCTTACCTCCGGTCCCTGGGCATCAACTGGTCCACCTTGCTGGACGGCCGGGTGGACGCCGAGATCAATTTCAACGGCGCAACAGAGGTTCCCGGGAATATCTTTAACGCAAGCGCCAGCACCGGCTGGGACCTGGACAACGGCTACCGGCTGGATGTCAATACCCTGCTCAACGCCATCGAGTCCAATGAACTGGGCAATGTCATAGCCCGCCCCTCCATCCTGGTCAGTTCCGGCAAGGAAGGCCACATCCAGGTGGGCCAGGACATCTCCGTCAAATCCGTGGACGACGCCGGCAATACGGTGGAACAGTTTTTCGAGACCGGTGTGATCATGACCGTCACCCCCACGATCCTGACTTCCCACGACAGCATTGAAGTCATTCACCTGACCACCAAGGTTGAACGCAGTTCCGCCACGCCGGGCACGGTCAGCACCGTGATCAACAAGAGTACCGCCACCACGGATATTATCCTGTATGACGGCGAGGAAACCGCCATCGGCGGCCTCTATGACACGGACGAGACCAGAGTGCGCTCCGGCATCCCCTTCCTGAAGGACCTGCCCTGGTGGGTGCTGGGCATCCGCTACCTGGCCGGCTATGACAAGCTGGAGAAAAAGGAGAGGGAACTGGTCATCATTCTGAAGGCCGAGATCATTGAAGACGCCCTGACGAGGTTGAAGAACAAGACTGACTAAATAACTGACAGACACCCCAGTCATGAAAATAACGCAACGATTAGTCGTTCTGCTGCTGATCGTCTGCCTGACCCTGACCGCCTTTATCTTCATATTTTTGCTGATCAAACGGCAGGAAGGGAAGCTTTACATCCAGGCAGACGCCCTGCAGCGGCGGCAGATACTGAGCGGCTTCATCGATATCAGGCGCAACGAGATCACGAGCCTCGCGCAGGAGATCTCAGCCAACAGGGGCGTGACTGATTATCTGAACAGCCGCAAGACCAGCCTGGCCGAGGCCAATCTGCAATTTGTGCTTGCCCGGGAAGGCCTGGACCTGGTCCAGGTCTACGGTAGGAGGGGCGGCCTAATCTACAGCAGCGCTTCCAAGCGAACCCTGCAAAGCCTGAAGCTGCCGGAACCGCTATTCTCAGGTATTGGTAAGGCCGGCCCAAACTATTTCACGGAACCCTGGCGCTCCCAATATATCCAGATCGGGGTCGCCCCCGTTACAGCCACCGGTGACACGGCCACTCTTTCATCCCCCCGGGGGTATGTGGTCATTGGCAAGCTGTGGAGCCTGGATACCCTGCACGAACTCTCACGCAACCTGGATTACAGCGTCCGCTTTCATACCAGCGAACCGGTGTTGAAAAACGGCGATGCCCATTTCAACGTCAATCTGGTCATTCCCCTCAAAGGCTGGAACGACCAGCCGGTGGCCTGGCTGCAGTTCAGCAGTTCCAATCCCTTCATCACGCAATGGCAGTCCCTCGGCAAACAGATGCTGTGGATCTTTCTCGCCTTCAGCCTGGCCTTCCTGGTGCTGCAATTTGCCCTCCTGCTGATCTGGATCCGCTCCCCCCTCAAGCTGATCTCCAGCAGCATGCAGCTGGGCAACCCCGAACTGATCAAACCCCTGATCGCCACCAACAACGAGTTTGGCGAGGTGGCCAAGCTGATCAGGCGCTTCTTTGAGCAGAACCAGCAGCTGCGCAACGAGATCGAGGAACGCCGCAAGACGGAATCCATGCTCCGCCAGGCCCAAAAGATGGAATCCATCGGCACCCTGGCGGGCGGCATCGCCCACGACTTCAACAATATCATCACCATCATCTCAGGTTACGTGGCCCTGGCCGCCGGCAAAGCCAGGCAGCAGACCGAGATCTGCCACAACCTGGACGAAGCCCTGCTGGCCTGCCTGCGCGCCAAGAAACTGATCGAAAAGATCCTCACCTACAGCCGCCAGGCCGAGAAAAACGAGTTGCCGGTCAAGCTGGCTGAGGTGGTAAAAGAGACTGTGGAACTGCTGACCCACACCATTCCAGCCTCAACCCGGATCAGGACCAGGTTGACCTCCGACGCCTATGTCCTGGCCGATCCCATCGAACTGCAGCAGGTGGTGATGAACCTGGCCACCAACGCCCACCACGCCCTGGGGTATGAGGGCGGGAGCATAACGCTGGAGGTGGCCGACCAGCCAGGAACGGGGTTAAGGGAACAGGGATTGGAGACAGACCCGGATCTGGATTATGTCAGCTTAAAGGTAAGGGATACAGGCTCAGGCATACCTAAAGAGATCCTCGCCCGTATCTTCGATCCCTATTTCAGCACCAAGGCGGCCGGTGAGGGCACAGGACTCGGCCTGTCCATAGTGCAGGGGATCGTTACCAGCATCGGAGGCCTGATCAGGGTCAACAGCGAGATGGACAAGGGTACGGAATTTTGTGTTTATCTGCCCGTGACGGTGCTGCGGCCCGTCCAGAAAAAGGCTCCCGTCCCCAAAGCCGTCTTCATCCCCGCCAGGCTGGTCTTTGTGGATGACGAACCTGCCCTGGCCGCCCTGTTCAAGGAATCGCTCACCGAAGCGGGTTATCAGGTGATCACCTTTACGGACAGCGTGGCCGCCCTGCAGCATATCAGCGAAAATGCCTCCGGCTGCGACCTGCTGATCGCCGACATCGCCATGCCCGAGATCAACGGCGTCGAACTCGCCCGCCGCGCCCGCGGGGTCAATCAGAATCTGCCCATCATCCTCTATTCGGGCTTCAGCGACAGCGCCATCATCAAGAGCTGCCGCGAACTCGGCATCAACCGGCTGCTGATCAAGCCCGTCCTGCCCGATACCCTGGCCCACGTCATCCGGGAGGTCATGGCCGAGCAGAAACCGGCCCTGCGGCTGCCTTGAGGCTTTATCCCAGCCTTATTTGTCTTCAGCCCCGAAAAGCCTGAAAACCAGTCCCCCCAGCAATCCGCCCAAAATCGGGGCCACCCAGAAAATCCATAACTGCTGCAGGTACTGGCCGCCGGCATAGATAGCCACACCGGTACTGCGGGCGGGATTGACGGACGTATTGGTGACGGGGATGCTGATCAGGTGAATCAGGGTCAAAGCCAATCCGATGGCGATCGGGGCAAAGCCGGCCGGGGCTTTCTTATCCGTCGCCCCCATGATCACCAGCAGGAAGAAGAACGTCATGACGACTTCACAAATCACTCCGGGAATTACCCTGTAGTGGCCAGGAGACAATGAGCCCACCGCGTTGGACGCAAAACCTTTGGTCACATCGAAACCTGCCTGACCGCTGGCAATGATGAACAGCACGCCGCCGGCCGCCAGCCCGCCCAGAACCTGGGCCACGATGTAAGGGACCAGATCTTTGGCGGGAAAACGTCCGCCTGCCCACAAGCCCAATGAAACAGCCGGATTAAGATGACATCCCGAAATATGCCCGATGGCAAAGGCCATGGTCAGAACCGTCAAGCCAAAGGCCAGCGACACTCCCAGCAGCCCGATCCCGCCGGGGATGAATCCGGCTGCCAGCACCGCCGCCCCACAACCTCCCAAAACCAGCCAGAATGTGCCAAAAAACTCCGCTCCCATACGCTTGATCAAACCAAACATGTTTTCCTCCCGTTTTTTGTTGCTTTAGCCTGTCCGCGAACAGCAGGGCAGACCCTGCCCCTCAGTCCGTTCCCGGTTTCAAGGCCTGAACCACGGTTGCAGCTTTTAAACTGATCTGTCAAGAACAAATATTCCTTTTCGCATGCATTTGATTTCATGTCAGCCCGTTACGTTCCCACTGCCGCCCACGGTCCGACCGGGCGGTTCCGGAAGTGCGCAGCCTCCGCGAGGGAAGACCGGCCATAATAGTCTTGACAGCATCAACCCATTGAAAAATCTGGTATTTCACATTGAGAAAAGTATATATGTGCACTAATTTCAGGAGAATAGAATGAAACGGACCTACCAACCGCACAACCGCAGGCGCAAGAGCGTGCATGGCTTCCGCTCCCGCATGAGTACCGCCAACGGCCGCAAGGTGCTGGCCCGGCGCCGCGCCAAAGGCAGAAAGAACCTCTGCGTCTAAGGGATCATGCTGCGGCGCATCGTTCGCCACGCGGAATATCAAAGCTTTACCCGGGCGGCCAGGACCATCCGGCTGCCCCATTTTTTCGTTCCCGTCTTAAGTGAAACCGCCGAAGTATTTGGCTATGGGATCACCATTTCAGGCAGGATCGGCAACGCCGTCAGGCGCAACCTGCTGCGGCGGCGGATCAAAGCCTGGTTTTGGGAAAAGCGTCACAGTTTGCCTGGCGGGCACAAAGCCAATCTCATCGCCCTGCCCGGAGCCTGCGAACTGGACTGGCCGGGCGTCTGCGCCGAGCTTGAGCGCCTGGTATCGGCGCTGACCGAGCCGCAGCTTAAAGCATGAACCTGAAACGCCTGCCCAACCGGATCATGCTGATCCTGATAGCCGGATATCAGAAAGCGCTGTCGCCCCTGCTGCCGAAGGCCTGCCGCTTTACCCCTTCCTGCAGCCAGTACGGCTATCAGGCTTTCACCACCTACCCTTTCGGCAAAGCGCTGCGGCTGACCGTGACCCGCGTCCTGCGCTGCAACCCTTTCTGCAGGGGCGGCTACGACCCCCTTCCCTAGGAGACTCGCATGGACAAGAAAACCCTGCTCGGCATGATGCTAATCGTCCTGATCTTCATGCTCTTCAACCAGTTGGTCTGGAAGAAACCCAAGCCGGCCTCTGCCCAGCCCGCAACCGCCCAGACCGCTGATACTCTGAAGACGGAAGCCGATACGCTTAAAACCGTGCTTGCCCCGCCGGAACTGGTCGAACCGGATATGAAAACTGCCCCCGTCAATGAAAACATCATACTGGAAAACGATTCCCTGAAATTAGTGCTGAGCAGCCTGGGCGGCGTGATCCGGTCGGTTTACCTAAAACACCACGAACTGGATGACGGTTCCAAAGTCCAGCTGATACCTGAAGGCGGCAACGCCGCCAATACCATCCTGCTAACCGACAGCAGCAGCCAGGACCTGAAAAACGTGCCTTTTGAACACGAACTCACCACACTTGACGGACGGCCGGCTGTGCGTTTTTCCTTCACTCCCGAACCGGACAGGACGATCGAGAAAACGTATGGATTGGACCGGAATTATGGCGTGAAGTTCCGGTTGAAGGTCCACTACGTGTATGGCCTGACCGGCTATACGCTGGATTTCGGCAGCGGCATCCGTGATACCGAGAAATCGGTCAAGGGCAAGGTCCAGGATTACCGCTTCATCGGTTCGATCCAAAACACTCTGGTCCGTGAAAGCCTGGGTAAGCTGATGAAGAAATCCGTCTCCCAGCAGGGCAATGTTGACTGGGCCGCCAGCCAGTCCAAGTATTTTGTCATCGCCTGCCGCGAAGGCGAACCCCTGCTGCTCAATTCCGCCCAGGCCACGGTGGCCAACGCTTCCCCCGCCTTCACCCTGACGGCCAAAGGCGGCAGTTCCACCACCGATCTGGAGCATAACCTATCCTTATATTTCGGCCCCGCCGACCACAAGCTGCTCAAAACCTACGGCGGCGGCATGGAAAAGATCGCCGAGCGCGGCGCCAACTGGCTGCGCTGGCTGGTCAACATCTTCGCCTGGTTCCTCAATCTGCTGTACAAACTGATCGGCAATTACGGCATAGCCATAATCATCTTTTCCCTCACCGTGAAGATAGTGCTGCATCCGCTCACCCATAAGAGCATGGATTCCAGCCTCAGGATGCAGCGCATCCAGCCCCAGGTTCAGGCCATCCAGCAGCAGTACAAAAGCGATCCCAAACAGATGCAGATGGAACTGTCCAAACTTTACAAGGAAGCCGGCGCCAGTCCCCTGGGCGGCTGCCTGCCCCTGCTGCTCCAGATGCCGGTCTTCTTCGCCCTCTACACCGTGCTGCGCTTTTCTCTGGACATGCGCCAGGCGCCCTTCTTCGGCTGGATCAGGGACCTGTCCGAGCCTGATCCCTACTACATCCTGCCGATCTTGATGGGAGTCTTCATGATCGTCCAGTCGCTGATGATGAGCCCCAAGAAACAGCAGTTGCAGCAGATGGACGAGAAGCAGCAGGCCATGCAGTCCAGCCAGAAGATGATGACCTGGATCATGCCGGTCGTGCTCTTCTTTGTCTTCAGGTCCATGCCGGCGGGGCTGGTCCTCTACTGGACCGTCTTCAACATCCTCTCCATCATCCAGCAGTATTACCTGCAGAAACATTTACACAACAAGGAAACCGCATGAAAGTAATCGACATAAAGGGTAAAGACACCCAATCCATTATCAGTTCCTTCCGCAAGGAATACCGGATCAGGGAATGGGAACTGCAGTACGACATCGTCAGCGAAGCCTCCAAAGGTTTGTTCGGCATCTTCGGAAAGAAGCAGGCCCACGTGCGCTTCCGCCTCTTCAGTCCGGAAGATCGGGTCAAGGCCTTCGTCGAACGCCTCCTGCAGCACATGCAGGTCAGCTATGAGCAGATCACAACCCTGACCGAACAGAAAACGCTGTATCTCACGATCAAAAACTCCTCCGACGCCGGATTCCTGATCGGCAAGAACGGCAACATGCTCGAGCAGTTGCAATTCCTAGTCAACCGCGTGTTTGAGAATGTGCGCGACCTGGACCGCATCTACCTCGACACGGAGGACTACCGCCTGCGCCAGGAACAGGCTTTCCTGCGCAACTACGTCTCCATCATTGATAAGGTCAAGTCCACCGGCAAGCCGGTGACGCTGGATCCTATGCTGCCGGGCGAGCGGCGCATCATCCACAGGTATGTGGAATCCCAGCCTGAGCTCAAGACCCTGACCGTGGGCGAAGGCGACAATAAGCGCATCCAGATTCTGCCCGCCGGCAAGGTGAAAACGGAAGAGCCCAAGGCCAGGCCGGAAAAAAAAAAGGAACCCGCCCGCCCCAAGCCGGAGTTGACTCCCCAGCAGAAGGCCGAGCAGTCCTATAAGCGGCACAACAAGGCGCACCCTGCGTCACGGACGTCCCAAAGGCCGCGCCGCGTTCCCAGGGAAAAAACGCCCCGGCCGTGACCCTCGACCTGGTTTCCGCCGGCCACTATTGGACTGACGCCGGCGCTTTCTTCGGAGTCCTGCCCTGGTTCATCTGGCATGACAAGGTCCGGACCGACGAGCGCCAACGTCTGCAGATGAACCTGAACCTGCTGCTGGTCAGGACCGAAGGCCGCTTTATTTTGGTGGACACTGGCGTCGGCAACCGGCTCAACAAGAGGCGGCAAGAGATTTACAATCCTTCCGGTTTTGTCCTCCTCCAGAACCTGCAGGCGCTTGGCCTGGGGCCGACAGACATTACGGACGTGATCCTCACCCATCTGCATTTCGACCATGCCGGCGGCGTGGTTACCGCCGCGGATGGCAGTGATATACTGACTTTTCCCGATGCGGAATATCATATTCAGCGTACCGAATGGGAAATAGCCAAAAACCCTGACAAACTGAACAAGGCAGCCTATCAGTTTGAACATCAGCTGGCTCTGCTGGAAAGCGCCGGCCGATTGCATCTGTATGACGGCGACGCTGAGATCGCACCTGGCGTCCGAACCCTCCTGACCGGCGGCCACACAGTCGGCATGCAGATCGTGGAAGTGCTTCCGGATGGTGTTCCCCACATCTATGCGGGAGACATCATCCCCACCCGCTTTCACCTGCCCCTGGCCATCACCTCAGGTTACGACGTCTCCCGCGAAGATTCCTTCAAAGCCAAACAAATGATCTATGACAGGCTTATCCGGGCAGGGGGCTTCCTGCTGCTGGACCACGATACCTCGGCCTGGAAACTGCCGGTTTCCGAGATTTTACCCCAAATCAGCTACTAAAGAGTTTTTCCGGGATTTCATTACCTTTCAAATCAGAGTCTTATCTTTGCATGTTTGGGCATCTGCTTGCTGGAGTCCTGAATTCCAGCATTATCTAAGCTTGGCCTGCAGATAAAAGGAATTATTGCAGCATTATTCTCTGGGGAATTACCAAACAGAAGCTGAATATCGTGATTTACAGCTTTATTTAGCTGGACAATAAACGCTAGAAATCACATAATGCATAATACTAAAAAGGGTGAGATTATGAATAAAGAACGGCTTTACCTGATCGACGCCACGGCCCTGTTGTACCGGGCCTACTATGCCTTCATCCGCAATCCGCTGATCAATTCCAGCGG
>JAXDBS010000031.1:0-44900 GCA_034678545.1 Cloacimonadaceae bacterium (SeqCode)
GTTGACAATCTGATAACATCCAAAATTTTAGCAAAACAGGGAGGTGAACAATGGAAATAATGGATTACCTCAACGGCATCATGGACAAGCTGCGCAAATTCGCCGGGGTGGAATTCTGCTTCGGCAATCCGCAGACCGTGGGCGACCTCACGCTCATCCCCGTGGCCCGCCTGGCTTACGGCCTCGGCGGCGGCAGCGGCACAGCTTCCGGTAAAAAGAAAAAGCCCAAGGAACACGCCATTGACGAGAGCTCGGAGGAAATGATCGAGACCGCCGCCCCGGAACCCGCCAAACCCGAAGCCACCGGAATGGGCGGAGGCGGAGGGATGCAGTCCGTGCCCCTCGGCATCTTCATTATCAAACAGGACAAGGTCAGCTTCCGGCCCGTCGTCTCCTTCAAGGAGGCCGCCATCGCGGCGGGTATCCTGATCCTGCTCCTGTGGCGCATCCTCCGCAAAAAATCAAATCCCGGGAGAAGGAATGATCTATACCGACAAAAAGCTGGACCAACTGCCCCCCAAACTGCTCACCCCGAATCTGGACATCACCAAATGGGAGGACGTCAAGGACGAACTGGACAAACTCGCCGCCTTCGCCCCCGCCGGCCCCGACGACCTGCTGACCCAGGTCAGGCACGCCTCCGAACTTTTCCAGGCGCTCTCGGACGAATTCTCCTGGCGCTACATCCGCATGACCCAGTATGCCGACCGGGAGGAATACGCCCAGGCCTTCAACGATTACAACGCCAACGTTATGGCGCCGGCGGAGCCCTACCGCTTCCAACTGCAGAAGATTTTTTACGACAGCCCCCACCGCGGGGACCTGCCCCCCGGCCAGTACGCCCACCTGCAGCAGATCATCGCCAACGAGATCGAGCTCTTCCGCGAGGAGAACGTCCCGCTCAAGGTGCAGGAGCAGGAACTGTCCTCGCATTACGGCGCCGCGGTCAGCAAGATGTCCGCCTTCTTCGAGGGCGAGGACCGCACGCCGGCCCAGCTCTCCGTCTTTCTCAAGGACCAGGACAGAAACAAGCGCGAACAGGCCTGGCGCCTGCTCACCGGCTGCTATTATGACAAGCGGGACGAGCTGGACAAGCTGTTCGACGAACTCAAGGCCCTGCGCCTCCGCATTTCTACTAACGCCGGCTTTGCCAACTACCGGGACTACATGCACCGGGCTCTGGGCCGCTTTTCCTACACGCCGGAGGACATCTTCAGGTTCCACGAGGCGGTGGAGAAAGTGGTCGTTCCCTTCGTGACAGGCCTGAACAAACACCGCCGGCAGGTCCTGGGACTGGATTCGCTCCGGCCCTGGGATACGGCTGTGGACCTGGACGGTAAGCAGCTCAAGCCCTTCGAGACCATTGAAGAATTCGTCTCCAAGGCCATCCGGATCGAACACAAGGTCAAGCCCGAATACGGCTTCCAGCTCGAGATGATGAACAACTCCGGCCTGCTGGACCTGGCCAACCGCAAGGGCAAGGCCCCCGGCGGCTACAACAGCAGCATCAACGGCCTGGGCTCCTCCTTCATCTTCATGAACGCAGTCAAACTCCACGGCGACGTCACCACCCTCCTGCACGAATCCGGACACGCCATGCACAGCGCCGCCGGCCGCGGCATTGACATAGATTATTACGCCAACCCGCCCAGCGAGGTGGCGGAACTGGCCTCCATGGCCATGGAACTGCTCACCATGGACTACTGGGACGAATACTACAAGGATGAGTCAGACCTCAAAAAAGCTAAACGCGACCAGTTGGAAGGCACGCTCTCCTTCCTGCCCTGGTGCATGACCGTGGACGCCTTCCAGCATTGGATCTATCTCAATCCGGAGCACACCCCGCAGCAGCGGAGCGACGAGTTTGCCAGGATCCACCTGCGCTTCAGCCCCGACGTGGACTGGTCCGGGCTGGAGGAATTGCGCCGCATCCGCTGGATGCAGCAGCTCCATATCTTCGAAGTGCCCTTTTACTACATCGAATACGGCATGGCCCAGCTGGGCGCCCTGGCCGTCTACAAAAACTACCGGGAGAACAGGGAAAAAGCGCTGCGCCAGTATCAGGACTTCCTGAATCTGGGTTATACCAAACCGGTCAGGGAGATCTATCAGACCGCCGGCATCAGCTTTGACTTCTCGGAAAGCTATCTGCGCGAACTGACCGATTTTGTGCAGGCGGAGCTGGATAAACTTGCCTGACCGCGGAAGACACGGAAAGTTTTGGGAAGAGGTTCAGTATGAATTGCGGATTGACTATGCGTGAAAAACCTATGCGCTCTTTGCGCCTTTGGGGTGAAACATGTTAAGCATTCTCAGTAAAAGCCACGACGCCCGCTTCAACATCGCGTCCGAGGAACTGCTGCTCAAGTTCACCGACGACAACTGCTTCTTCCTCTACATCAACGAGCCCTCCATCATCGTCGGCAAGCACCAGAACACGCTCTCCGAAATCAATTACAATTACGTGAAGAACAACAACATCAAGGTGGTGCGCCGGCTGACGGGAGGCGGCAGCGTCTTTCACGATTTGGGCAACCTCAATTTCAGCTTCATCATGAAGCAGGGCAACGAGCGCACCGACAACTTCGAGACCTACACCCGCCCCGTCCTCCAGGTCCTGCAGGAAATGGGCTTGGACGCCCGCCTGGAAGGGCGCAACGACCTCACCATCGGGGGCAGGAAATTCTCCGGCAACGCCAAGCTGGTCTGGCGCGACAAGGTCCTCCAGCACGGCACCATCCTCTTTTCCTCCAGTATGATGGACATCTCCAGAGCCCTCATCGTCAACCCCCTCAAGTTTGAGGACAAGGCCGTCAAGTCCGTCTCCTCACGCATCACCAACATCAGTGAACTGCTGCCCCGGCCTCTGACCATGGAGGAATTTGTGGAGCGCATCCGCAGCCACGTCCATACGCTCTATCCCGAGGCGCGGGACTATGAGTTCTCCGTCGAGGAGGAGGCCGTGATCGAGCACCTGGTCAATGTCAAGTACAACACCTGGGACTGGAACTACGGGAGCTCGCCCCGCTACAACTTCAGCAAGGCCATCCGCACCAAGGCCGGCACCATCGAGTTCTACCTCCAGGTCGAGCGCGGCAAGATAGAGGCTGTCAAGGTGTTCGGCGACTTCTTCCCTGAGGACGAGCTGGAAAAATTCGAGGCCATCCTCACCGGCCTGCCCCACAAGGAGGACCTGATCAGGCAGCGCCTGCGCACGGTCGACCTCAGCCGCTGGTTCACCCGCGTCACGACGGACGAGGTCGTGGGAGGGCTGTTTTGAGCATTGGATTTCAGGAGTCCTGGATTCCAATGCAGCCCCAAAATGTTTCCTTTTCCTATAGAAATGCCGGACTTCGATATACTAATGGGGTGTTGGTCCGAAGTCCGTTGTGCCCTCCGGAATGGCAGGTCCAAGTTAGTTTGCGTTGGCAAAAAGCACTCCGGTATGAGGAGGGATTCCCCAACGATGGTAAAAAATCCAGAGAATGGTAATGAATATACCCCTGGCAAAAGAGCAGTACAGGCTAATCCCATCGGGATTTAATATTGATAGCCAGTGACTTCAGTCACTGGGAGCGTATGTCGAGAAGATCAATCCCAGCGGGATTTTATAAAGATAGCCAGTGACTTCAGTCACTGGGAGAGAATGTCGAGAAGATCAATCCCGGCGGGATTTTGTAAAAATAGTCAGTGACTTCAGTCACTGGGAGAGAATGTCGAGAAGATCAATCCCGTAGGGATTTTTATATTGGTAGCCAGTGACTTCAGTCACTGGGAGCGGATGTCGAGAAGATCAATCCCAGCGGGATTTTATAAAGATAGCCAGTGACTTCAGTCACTGGTAAGGGGCTGTCTGAACCCCGGCGGGGTTTTATCTTGTCCGGCGGTTTAAACCGACCGGACCGATATTTGAAACCGCAACGCGGTTCTTGCCAGCTGCTCTTTTTCCAGTGGTTGAAACCACTGGCTACCGTAAGAAACCTCTCCGAGGTTTATGTCTCCCGACCACAGACCTGTGACCCGTAACCAATGGCTGCTCAAAGAAAGATCTCCGAGGTTTGTGTCTCCCGACCACAGACCTGCGGCCCGTAACCACTGGCTGCCGTAAGAAACCTTTACGAGGTTGTTTCGATTAGTAGTATTAGAAAAGAGCAGTACAGGATAATCCCAGCGGGATTTCATATCGGTAGCCAGTGACTTCAGTCACTGGTAAGAGGCAATCCATCTGAACCCCGGCGGGGTTTTATCTTGTCCGGCGGTTTAAACCGGCCGGACCGAGATTTGAAACCGCAACGCGGTTCTTGCCAGCTGCTCTCTTTCCAGTGGTTGAAACCACTGGCTACCGTAAGAAACCTCTCCGAGGTTTATGTCTCCCGACCAAAGACCTGTGGCCCGCAACCAATGGCTGCCGTAAGAAACCTTTACGAGGTTGTTTCGATTAGTAGTATTAGAAAAGAGCAGTACAGGATTATCCCAGCGGGATTTTATATCGGTAGCCAGTGACTTCAGTCACTGGTAAGAGGCAATCCATTTGAACCCCAACGGGGTTTTGTATTGTCCGGCGGTTTAAACCGCCCGGACCGATATTTGAAACCACTACGCGGTTCTTGCCAGATGCTCTTTTTCCAGTGGTTGAAACCACTGGCTACCGTAAGAAACCTCTCCGAGGTTTATGTCTCCCGACCACAGACCTGTGGCCCGAAGCCATTGGCTGCCGTAAGAAACCTCTTCGAGGTTTATGTCTCCCGACCACAGACCTGCGTCACACAGCCACTGGCTGCCGTAAGAAACCTCTACGAGGTTTATATCTCCCGACTACAGACCTGTGGCCCGTAACCACTGGCTGCTCAAAGAAAGATCTACGAGGTTTATGTCTCCCGACCACAGACCTGTGGCCCGAAGCCATTGGCTGCCGTAAGAAACCTCTCCGAGGTTTATGTCTCCCGTCCGCAGATCTGGAGCCAGTAACCACTGGCTACCTTAATAAACCTCTCCGAGGTTATTCTATAACTTGAAAACCTTGCGGGCATATGTCAGATTGCCCTGCCTGACGCGGATGAGATAGATGCCCGAGCCGAGCGGCTTCCCGCCTGCGTCTCTGCCGTCCCAGTCAAAGTAATGCTCCCCCTTGTCCAGCCTGTCGGACACCACGGTTCTGACCATCTGCCCCCTGGGATTATAAATCCTGATGGCAACCGCTTCGCTTTTTTCCAGATTCAGGCGCAGCTTTACAGATATATCAAACGGATTTGGATATAAAGAGAATAGCTGCGGAACGGACACCACATCGTCCACTGAGACATAGTCTCCCCAAGTGTAAGACAAAGATGACATATTTGGGTAGTTATCAGTAACAACAGATATCAATTTGCCGGTATTATTAAACTTGTAAGTTTCCAAATACCAATCGACAAAACTATAAGTAAGAGGATTAGAGGAAGTAAGATAATACTGAATCGTGTTTGTATAACCTGTTGATAAATCATTTATATATTGGCTGGTAATTGCATATTGATCATCCACGAAGTAATACAGTAAATCATAGCTGAGAGTTTCCGGCTCATAAACAGATAGATTGTGAGGTAAGGCAGAGCCATACTCAAAGCTGCTGTATCCAATATAACTCCAGTTTAACGAATCACCAGAAAAGTATTTGTGCCTGGTGCTGACCCTGTTTAAGCTGTCATAAGAATAGGTGAATTTCTGATATTGCTGTGTCTGATTTAACTTCATTACAAGGCTGTCACTGAGTCCGGTTACAGGATTGATATAAAGCTTAAACTGCCTGATGAAATCATGGTCGTCACTTTTGTAGATTAATCTTCCGCTACTGTCATAAATCATAGTTTTGTGATAATAAGGAGCGCCTTCGTTATCAAGGCATTCATATACATATTGAGTTCCACCGGGGAGATTGGAAACAGAATGGTTTATTATGTAGGAACCAGTCCATTGGGTGATGTCTCCGTCTGAACTTGAAAAGTAGTTTCTGGTAAATCCCGAAGGCATCATCATTCCGTTCAGGCTATCGGAATAAGTAAATACATCAGTGGTACTGCTCGAATAATGATATCCGCTTGAACCTATAGTATTTTGGAGCAGGGCATATCCGCGCGCCTGCAGGTGGTCGCTGCAGAACACACTCAAGACGAGCAGAATAGTTACAAGGAGAAATGTAGATTTCATAAAGCTTCTCCCAAGGTTAACATATATGTCAATTAAGCAGATTGCGCAGAATTCTGTCAAGCTGGATTATGCTTTTACTTGTTTGCCTGACTTAAAGTTAGCCATCACTGAGATCAGCATGGCGGTTAGCATGAGGGCGGAACCGGTCAGGATATTGGCCGTGAGCCGCTCACTCAAAATCAGCCAGCCGCCCAGCAGGGCGAACACGCCTTCCAGGCAGAGGATGAGCGTGGCCGGGACGGGCGGGACCTTTTTCTGGGCATGGATTTGCAGGGTATAGGCGATCCCCACCGAGAGCAGGCCGCTGTAGAGCAAAGGCAGCAGGGCGCTTCCCACCGGGCAGGTTTCCGCGCGCAGGCTGAACAGACCGGGGTTGGCCAACAGGTTATAGATAACGCCGCCCGCCAGGCTGGCCAGGGCGACGAAGGCGAACTGGCAGAACGCCAGCTGCAGGGTGGCGTGCCGGCGGGTGTGGATGTCCACCAGCTGCACGTGCCAGGCCCAGAAGACGGCACTGAGCAGGACCAGCAGGTTACCCAGCGAGGCCTTAATCTCCTGCCCGGCGTTGATGAAACACAGGCCCGCCACGCTCAGCCCCACCGCCGCCAGGATGACAGGCGTGATCCTCTGCCTGCGGAAAAGGCCCAGCAGCGGCACGAACACCACATACAGACCCGTAATGAATCCGGCGCTGCCAGCCGTGGTGAAAACGATCCCCACCTGCTGCAGGGTCGAGGCAATAAAGAGCACCGCGCTGAGCAGCCAGGGGAAGGAAATCCTGCTGGTTTTGTCCTTTCTCAGAACGGCAAATATTCCGACTACAAAAGCGCCCAAAGTGAAGCGGATACCGTTAAACAGCAACGGATCCAGATAGAGCATGCCCTCCCTCTGCGCCACAAAGGCCAGGCCCCAGATGGCGGCAGCGAGCAGCAGCAGGGCTTCCGGACCGGTCCTTCTCATCAGCTTATTGGTTTCAATAATTGTGAAAAGGAAATTATTCTGAACATAGCGGAGGCAACTGTCAAAATCAGGTGTCTACTGCAGCCGGCCCACCCAGGGATGGGACTTGCGCCAGCCGGCCTGGCTCCTGTACTGGACGTAATAGACCTTGAGGTTCGCCTGCGACTTGTAAGGTACAACCTTCATGGTGAAATCCGCCTGGCTCTTGTAATCAGCAAAATACCAGACATGGTCCCTGCGCTTGGCTTCTGATTTGTAATCCGCCACGTAGACGCAGAGGTCAGCCTCGGACTTGTATTGGCAGACCCAGACCTTGACATCTGCCTTGCCGCTCTCCATCACAAATACGGAGCCGGCCCGGCAGAGGGAAACAATCAAAATGAGGGCTGCGAAAGCTAGATAGGTTTTCATACTGTCTCCCTGATAATGATCAGATGCTATGAAAGTTTTTTCATCCTGCGGATAAATGTCAAGCGGAATATTAGTTTTTCCTGCCTTAGATTTTTATTGACAAGATGATGCTGTGTCAGGTTTTGGATAACTTGTGGGTGATTAGCTCAGCTTGGTTAGAGCGCTACGTTGACATCGTAGAGGTCACTGGTTCGAGTCCAGTATCTCCCACCACTTTCTTTTTACTTGTCACTCCGGACGTGGTTCGGAATCCGGATTCCTATATAAAGGAAAAAAGGCTGGATTCCCGCCTACGCGGGAATGACGGCAGATCAGATTACAATGCATAGCGTGGGTGATTAGCTCAGTTGGTTAGAGCACTACGTTCACATCGTAGGGGTCGCAGGTTCGAGTCCCGCATCACCCACCACTTCTTCCATTCTACCTGACGCTGCAACTCACTGCCCTCAGGTTGTACAGATGAGGCGTCTGGACTTACTGAGCATTACCGCCGGGGGCCAGGACCGGGATCCAGTTTTATCTTTTCCCACCCGCCGCCCATTTAGGTATAGGGCTGCGCCCCATGACCCGGCAGGAGAGATGGAACGCTATCAGCAAACTGTTATTTGTTCAATCCTAATCTTTGCTGCTGGTACTTGCCTGCCTGGATCTTTTGCCACCACTCCCTGTGGTCGAGATACCATCGGACGGTCTTGCGGATGCCGGTCTGGAATGTTTCCTTGGGGGTCCAGCCCAGTTCTTTCTGGATCTTGGTGGCGTCGATGGCGTAGCGCAGGTCATGTCCGGGGCGGTCGGTGACGTAAGTGATCAGTGATTCATAGGGCTTGCCGTCTTTGGCAGGTGAAAGCTCGTCCAGGATGGCGCAGATGAGCTTCACGATGTCTATGTTGCGGATCTCGTTATGGCCGCCGATGTTGTAGGTCTCGCCGGGAACGCCTTTTTCAATGACCAGTCGGATGGCCTCGCAGTGGTCCTTGACGTAAAGCCAGTCGCGGACGTTCAACCCTTTTCCGTAAACGGGCAGGGGCTTGCCGGCGAGGCAGTTTAGGATGATGAGCGGGATCAGCTTTTCCGGGAACTGGTAGGCTCCGTAGTTGTTGGAGCAATTGGTGATCAGAACTGGCAGGCCGAAAGTGCGTTTCCAGGCCCGGACCAGATGGTCGGAACCGGCCTTGGAAGCGGAATAGGGCGAACTGGGGTCGTAGGGCGTGGTTTCCTCAAACAGACCTTCCTCTCCCAACGAGCCGTAGACCTCGTCGGTGGAGACATGGTGGAAGCGGAAGCCCGGCTGATCCCTGTCGGGCAGGGATTTATAGAATTGGAAAGCGGCATGGAGCAGGGTGGCGGCGCCCAGGACGTTGGTCTGGACAAATTCCAGCGGGTTGTCGATGGAGCGGTCCACGTGGGATTCGGCGGCAAAATTGACCACGGTGTCGGGCCGGTATTTACTGAAGATCCTGTCCACCAGGGGGCGGTTGCAGATGTCTGCCTGCTCGAAGAAATAACGGCTGCCCAAGTGCTTCATTTCCAAGTCTGACAGATTATCCAGGTTGCCGGCATAGGTGAGCTTGTCAAGGTTGACGACGATCCCGTCAAAGGCGGTATCCTCCAGCAGGAGGTGGATGAAGTTGGCGCCGATAAAGCCAGCGCCGCCGGTCACGATCACGTTTTTCATGGCTTACCTTTCCTGATTATCAGAATATTCAATCCCGGTTGAGTTTCTGGATAAGGGTCTCGAACTCGGATTGGTCCTTGTATTCGATGATGATTTTGCCCTTGGCGTCCCGGTCCCGGATGCGGGTTCTGAATCCGAGCACGGAGGTGAGCTGTTCCTCCAGGGAAGCCAGGAAGGCGTTTTTCTCCTGGGGAGCGCGGGGCTGGCGCTGCGGATGGGCGGAGACAAACTGTTTGGCCTCCTCCTCGACCTGGCGCACGGAGAGGGATTGCTCCACTATCTGGCGCGCGAAGTCCAGCTGTTTGTCCTCCTCCACGGCGAGAACGGCGCGGGCCGCTCCTGCGGAGAGCTTGCCCTCGATCACCATTTGCTGGATCTCGGGGCAGAGCTTGAGCAGGCGGAGGGCGTTGGTGATGGTGGCGCGGTCCTTGCCCACGATTTCGGAGATCTGGGCGTGGCTCATCTGGAATTCCTCGGTCAGGCGCTGGTAGGCGCCGGCTTCCTCGATGGGGTTGAGGTTTTCGCGCTGGATGTTTTCGATCAGGGCCAGCTGTAGCTGCTCCTTGGGCGAGACGCTCCTGACGATCACGGGCACCTCGGTCAGCCCGGCGAGGCGGGCCGCTTCCAGCCTGCGTTCGCCGGCCACCAGCTCGTATTCGCTTTCTTCTGTCTTGGTGACGATGATGGGCTGGATGATGCCCTTGGCGCGGATTGAATCCGCCAGTTCGGCCAGCCTGGCTTCGTCGAAGACCTTACGCGGCTGGTAGCGGTTGGGCAGGATCCGGATGATGGGCACGGTGGTGATGGGGGTGTTGGGATTCTCCTGTTCGTCAATGTCGCGGATGAGGGCGTCCAGGCCCCGGCCGAGTTTTTCGTCCATCTTAGCTTCCTTGTGTTGTAAGTTCGAGGATTTCCCGGGCCAGGGAGAGGTAGTTGAAGGCGCCGGGTGATTTGATGTCATAGAGGAAGATCGGCTTGCCGAAGCCGGGAGCTTCCGTCAGCTTGATGTTGCGGCTGATGATAGTGCGGAAGACCTTTTCCTTGAAATAGCGCATGACCTCGCGCGCCACCTGGACGGAGAGGTTGAGGCGCTTGTCAAACATGGTGAGCAGGACGCCCAGGATGTTGAGCCCGGGGTTGAGGCTTTTCTGGATGAGGCGGACCGTGGTCAGGAGCTGGCTGACGCCTTCCAGAGCGTAATACTCGCACTGGATGGGGATGAGGACGTCTGAGCAGGCGGTGAGGGCGTTGACAGTGAGCAGTCCCAGCGAGGGCGGGCAGTCTATGATGATGTAGTCATAGCTGTCCACGAGCGGCTGGAGGGACTCCTTGAGCTTGAACTCGCGGGCGTACTCGGCCACCAGCTCGATCTCGGCGCCGGTCAGGTGGATGTTGCTGGGGATGCAGAACAGGTTTTCCGTCTCGGTGGGCAGAACGGTCTGCTGAATGGGCACTCGCTGGATGATGGCATCGTAGATCTGCGCGCCCAGCTTTTCCTTGTCAAGGCCGACGCCGCTGGTGGCATTGCCCTGGGGGTCAAAGTCGATCAGCAGGGTCCGCTTTTCCAGGATGGCCAGGCCGGCCGCCAGGTTGACCGCAGAAGTCGTCTTGCCGACTCCGCCCTTCTGATTGACAACAGTGATCACTCTACCCATATTTTATCTGCGCTTTCCTTGTTTATCATAAAGTTCAAAGCTGCGGCGCGGCGCTGTCACGATCAAGCGCCTGCCCAACTGCGGATGGCTGACGTCGTGCGTTTCAGTTCCGGGCAGGACAGCTACGTCATCCGCCAGGTTGGCCTTGTAAAAGACCGCCAGGCCGCCCGGTTTCAGCAGCTTGCGCAAAGGTCCGATGTAGCGTTCCTCCAAGCGGACCGAACGGCAGAATATGTAATCGTACCGCCCGCCCCCGCCCGACGCGGCAAAGTCCTCCAGCCGGGCCCAGACACCTCGGCAGCGGTCCAGCCCCAAAGCGGAAATCAAATGTTCGAGGCAGTGAACCTTCTTGCCCACGGAATCCAGTAAAGTCAGGCCCAGTTCCGGCACCGCCAGCTTGAGCGGAATACCGGGCAGGCCGCCGCCGGAACCGAAATCCAATGCTTCGCCGGCTTTTATTTCCATACAATTGACAGCAAGCAGGCTGTCAAGGAATAGGTGGGTCCAATAATCCTCCCGCGGCATCCGGCGCGAGACGAGATTGACCATATGGTTGAGGGCCGCCAGTTCGTTCAGGTATAGGTCAAACTGCTCCAGCAGGCGCTCCGCCCGCTGCGGCCAGGCGGTTTGGAGGAAGGCGGCGAACACCTTTCTGGAAGCGGATTTGTCTGCGGCAGGCATAATCTGTCCGGCTCCCCCGCTCAGGGCTGGGCTGCCGCGGCAGGGAGCTGGCGCACCAGGGCCTTGATCAGGAAGGAACTGTCGTTGCCCATATTGCGCAGGGCGGCGAGAGCGCGGGGCAGGTTGACGCTCTTGAGGCTGCGGGCCGCCAGGTAGCGGAACTTTTCCACGGGGCTGTCCAGCCATGGCAAAAGCAGGTCCACGGTTTTTTCGGTTTTGATGCCGCCCAGGGCGGAGAGGACGGTGGGAAGGTATTTCCTTTGCTCCAGGAAAACTGCCAGCGAATCCACAGCCAGACTGTCGGCGCGGCCGGCGATGAGCGCGATGGCGTTCTTGACCTTGAGCGAATCGGGGTCGCGCAAGACGGCATAGAGCGAGGCCCGCATCAGCTCCGAGCCTTTGGCCAGCTCTTCCAAAGCCCGGTATTCCAGTCCGGACTTGGTGGCCATTTTCTGATTGATGGCATAGGGGACGGCTTCTGCTTCCCGCTTGAGGAGATAGGTGCGGGCCAGTTTGACCCGTTCGGCGGCTGAGCCGACCTCCCACTCGGAGGCGGCGCCGAACAGGATGGAGATGGAGTCCAGACTGTCCACATCGGCGGTGGACTGCTGCGCCAGCTCTTCCACTTTGGTCTGGGCGGGCTGGTTGATGTCGATGTCCCGGCCGAGGCCGTAGGTGCCCTGCTGCCAGTCCCTGTTGTCGGCCTTGGAGGAATCCGGATAGGCGTCCTTGCCGCCCATGTCCAGGAAGAGGCCCAGGCCGCCGGTCTCGCGGGCGGCGTTGGCGAAGCCGTAGTTGGAGGGATTGCGGTGCTCGTATTTGTCGTCGCCTTCGCCGTCGATGAAGATGCCGACGGAATTGGTCAGGCCAAGGCCGTTACCGCCTTCCACGGAGTAGTGGTCATTGCCTTTTTTATCCACAAAAAGGCCCACCGACCAGTCATGCCCGTTGCCCTGTCCGGGCCCGTGCTTGGAGTAGTAATGGTCCTCTCCTTCCAGATCGACCAAAGCCCCGTTAGCCAGGTGGATGCCGCTGCCCTGGGGATAATATACCGCGTCGTAATAATCGTTGCCTTTTTCGTCAAAGAGAGCGCCGATGGCGTACCAGTAGGCCACGCCCTGGGCATAGACCCCGCCGCTGTATCGGTCGCTGCCTTCGCCGTCGTAGAGAATGCCGATCCCGCCAGCCAGTTCAGGCCGGAAACCGAAGCCGAAGCCCTGCGCCAGGCTCCTGTAGTCAAAAGGTGCCAGCGGCTCGTGCAGATATCTGCCACCGCAGTAATAGACATCGTTGCCCCGGCCGTCCAGCAGCAGGCCGAAACCTTTGCAGCCTCCGAGGCCCTGGGCAAATTCCGTGGCTGTGTAGGTGTCGTTGCCGGCATTGTCCTGTAGGGCAGAGATGCCAAACATGGCAGCACCCTGGGAAAACAGGCCGGTGGAGTAGTAATCATTGCCCTTGTGATCAATGATGTGGTTAAGACCCAGCAGGGCAGACATGGCAAAGTCGCCATACTGATAAATGTCATCTCCTTCACAGTCAATTACGCTTCCACAGCCTGCCAGAACAGACATGCCTCTGGCAATAGCGGGACTGCGGTACACGTCATTGCCTTCCAGGTCTATCACCAGATAAAAGGGGTGGCCTCTGCCGGTGAACAAGTCGCAATCGTAAGTATCATTGCCGCCCGGGTCAAGGATGCAGCAAACAGGATTCCTGCTCAGTCTATTGTCATTGGTGTAATGGTCGTCACCCCTGGTGCCGATAATCATCGTGCCCCATTTAGTACTGCGGTAAACAGGTTTTCTGTTATCATACTTTAACGCATGAAGTTTGCCCTGTATTTTCCTGATGCCGCCGGACCAGACATTCCAGGCTTGATTCATTGTAGCCAGGTCAACTTTTTCCAGCAGCCTGACAGCATTTTCGGTACTCATGGTAGACTTGATATCGGGAAAGCGTTTGGCAAGGAATTCTGTATAGGCAAGAGAATCTTCGCTTTCCTGCCAGGCCGTGTACATCCAGGCAAACAGGCTGTCCTGTTCCACAGGTGAAAGCTGATTCAGGCTATTGTTTATCAAGATGTCCGATTTGTCAAACAGCGTTTTCAGATATGCTAAACAATCTTTGGGAATCCTGATTTTCTCAATGTTATTATATCTGTCCTGATCCTGTGGCAGGTCCGTTTCTTCAGGAATCGGGATATCCAGGTAACCGGTGAAGTCTGTCAATATGCTGACAGGATGTGCCAAAGCATTTCCTTCAACAGAAGACCCGTAATCGCTGAGGATTTGAACATTGTATTTTAAACCGTCCAGAAGCTCCATAAACTTCCACGGATCGTTCAGAGCTTCCACCTGACAGCTCAGCTTGAATTTGGTGGAGGGATCCCAGTCTTTCAGGAAGGTCAGGTCGGAAGCCTTAAATCCGGCGGCATCCAGCATCTCCACGAATTGGCCATGCTCGGCGGGTGTGACGATTTCTCCGCCCCACACGCTTGCGCCGGGCAGGAACAAGAGGCTTCCCGCCAGGATGAGCAGCAGTGTTCTTAATTTCATAACCACCAGCTTAATAATGTCATTGGCCAAGCGACGGCCGGGCCGGACAGATCATCTCCTATCCTTTGATCAGCGCTGAATCTGCGCGAGCCTTGTCCGTGAAGAGCCCGCGTTGACTACCAGCGGCAGGCAGATGAGACTTCTGCTCCACCCGAGAAATACTAATCAGGTTATGCCGCCTATCCTGTCAACCAAATCAGTTGGAAGGAGCCTGTGGCGTTTGATGAGCGGGAGATTGGCAGGGCGGGGATCCGCGTCCCCGGTTGGCGCCGGAATTGCATATCAGAATAAGGATGTTTTTCTTGACAAGCAGAATGCTTAATGAAAAAGTGCAAAATAAAGGAGTTCTGTCTGTTTGGAAAAATGGCTTTTTCCCCGGTTGCCGGCTTGGGTTGCCGCCTTGGCGCAAATCTCGGCAAGGCAGATGATGACAGGGCACTACCCTGCTCTGGCAGGGCGAGGAAGGAGTATAACAATTGATATATCATAGTAGAAAAGGAGCGCTTATGAGCAGGCAACTTATCACCATGATGCTGCTTTTAGGTATGACGCTGATGATCTCGGCAGGCTGGGGAATAATCACAGATTACACCTTCAGCAGCACAATCGAATCATATGCAGAGATCACTGGAGGCACCATACACGGGAGTCCGGCCAATGTCGCCGAAGTTTTCAACAACATCCCCATCGGATTTGAGTTCAATTACAACGGAACCAATTACACAGCCGTCAGCATAGCCACCAAGGGATTCATTGCCATGGGAACCGAGGTCGCGACCTCCAATAATGCGATTAGTGCCGGGACCACCAATAATGTGGCAGTAGCGCTGAACCGCGATATCAGGTCCAGGGCGGACGGAGAGCTGTCTTCACTGCTGGCGGGGACAGCCCCCAACCGCGTGTTTACTATCCAGTGGAAAAATTACCGGCGCAACACCACTTCCACGGTTAACGACACTCTCAGCTTCCAGATCAGGCTGCATGAGACAAGCAATCTCATCACCTTTAACTACGGTCATTGTTATACCGTCAACTTCAGCCTGGCGGCAACCGTTCAGGTCGGCCTGCGGGGAGCTTCCAACGCGGAATTCGTCAACCGCGCAACCACCTCCAACTGGACGGCGACGACGGCCGGGACGACCAACTCCGCCACTTGCACCCTGAACAACCTGATCGTCCCGCCCGAAGGCCTGGTCTTCAGTTGGTCACCGCCTGTGGCCGGAACTCCGCCCAATCCAGCCGTGATCATCTCTCCGGCCGACGGAACTTCCAATATCTCCATCGCGGCCAACCTGGTCTGGCTCACGGGCGGCGGGTCGCCCACCGGTTACAAAGTTTATCTGGGCACGGATAATCCCCCCACCAACCTCGTTAACGGCGCTTCCCAAACGGCCGCAACCTACAATCCGGACAACGACTTTAACTACAGTACCCTCTACTATTGGAAGATTGTTCCCTTCAACGACTTTGGCGATGCTGCCGGCTGCCCGGTATGGTCTTTCACATCCATGACCGACCCGACTGTGACCGACTTTCCCTATACACACGCTTGGGACGACGTCACCGCTCCGCTGGTTTCCCCTTCCTGGACGGTGGTCAACGCCAACGGGGACGGATTCACCTGGACGGCGGTCAGCACAGGTTACCAATCTGCGCCGAACGCCCTGCGCTGCGCTTACAACTCCTCTTCCTCCATCGCCATGGACGACTGGATTATCTCGCCGCCCCTCCAACTGACCGGAGGCACATTCTACCAGATCTCATTCATGTACAAAGCCCAGAATGTCTCCTATCCGGAGAAACTGGAGATCAAATATGGCACCGGCAACACCGTGGCCGCCCTGACGGAGCAGATCTATCTGAACGAAAACATAAACAATACTGGTTACCTGAATGGCCTGGCCTTCATGTCGCCCGTTACCAATGGTATCTATCATTTCGGATTCCACGGCATCAGCAACCCCAATATGTACTACATCTATATTGACGACGTCACAGTCAGCGAAGTCATTCCCGTGTTCAATCCGCCTCAGAGCCTGACCGCCGTCACGGGCAACGGCTCGGTCGAACTGAACTGGCAGGCTCCGGACAGCCGCGGGCTCAGGGGCTATCACGTCTTCCGAAACGATATCCAGATCACTCCCGAATTCACTACGGCAACAACCTATACTGACAATGCAGCGCCCGTCGGAACTCCCTGCACCTATTACGTGAAAGCCCTGTATGTTGCGCCCAACGGGATCTCCGACCCCTCAAACACCGTCAGCATCACCCCGGCCTTCAATTCTCCGGACAGCCTGACCGCCCAATGCTCAGCCACGTACGTTATGTTGGCCTGGCAGCCGCCGGCAGGATTTATACCTGCCGGGTACGTCGTTTACAGGGACGGGGAAACCCTTACGCCCACCCCCATAACAGTGACCAGCTACCAGGATATCACAATCGCCGCAGGCATTACTTACGAATACCACGTAACGGCTGTTTACGCCAATCCCGAGGGTGAATCCGCGCCCTCCAACAGCGTTATGGGCGAAGCGATCTCCCCGCCCACAGAACTCACAGCCTCCGTAACCGATCCGAACGTGACCCTGTACTGGATCTCGCCCTTCGTGCCGGGCAGGACGGCGGACTCCAAAGGAACCGGGCGCGAACTGCTTGGATTCAAGGTTTTCCGGGACGGCTCCCTGATCCAGACAATCAACAGCCCGGACACCGAAACCTACACTGACCTGAATCTGCTGCCCGCAACCTACGTCTACACGGTAACCGCCCTTTATACATCAGGCGAATCAAGCCCCGCAGGACCGGTTCAGGCGACCGTAACCTCAGCCTTTATTCCCCCCGCCAACCTGACCGCCACAGGCAGCCTGACCAATATCTATCTGACTTGGAACCGCCCAAATCCTCTCCTGCCTAACCTGGGCGGGTATCGTCTGTTCAGGGACGGCATCCCAATGGGGCATGGCCTCTTGGCAGACACCACTTACACAGATACCGCAATCATTTATGGAGTCACCTATTCTTACTATGTAGTGGCGGTTTACACCAATCCCAACGGAACCTCAGCGCCATCCAACACTGTGACTGCCTCCGGAGGAGAAGAGTTGGATCCGGTCACCAATCTGCAATATACAGTGGCCTTGGACAACATTTCGCTAACCTGGACGCCGCCCGGTGGACCCATTTATCAGGACTGGATCCATTATGACGACGGATTCAACGATAACGCGATCGGGGCCGATGGCCCGGCCAACTTTGACGTGGCGGCCCGCTTTACCCAGACGGAGCTTTCCGGGATCACAGACCGCTATGTGACCAAAGTTCGGTTTTTCCCGGCGGAAGCCAACTGCGTCTATTCAGTCAAGATCTGGACAGGAGGCACCGCTGTAGCCAATCCCGGCACCCTGGCTCTGACCCTGCCTGTCGCCAATCCCTCCATCAATGCCTGGAACGAGGTTGACCTGCCCGCCCCCATCCAGGTTCCGTCCTCCGGCGAGCTCCGGATCGGGATCAACTGCAACGCCCAGGCCGGTTATCCTGCCGGCTGCGACAACGGGCCCTCCATCCCGGGCAAAAGCAACCTGATTTATGCTGACAACGAATGGTCTATACTCTCCGAGATCAATCCCGACCTCGATTTCAACTGGAATATCCAGGCTTTCGTTGTGAATTACATCGGGCGCGAAACAATCCTTACCCATCAGACGGAGCCGATGTCGGAAACCGTATATGCGCACATCGATCCGGCCCAGTTCAAAGCCATCGCAAATCCCCGCACGGACAGGATTGGTGCCGCCCGTGACGAAACCCGCCCCCTCAGTGGCTATAAGGTCTACCGTGACGGTATGGTCATCGCCAATATCACCGATATCACAGTATCCAATTACACCGATTCCGGACTGCCCAACGGATCCTACACCTATACTGTGACCGCTGTTTACACGACGGGCGAATCGGCACCCTGCGACCCCGTTACTGCCACGGTTAATGTACCGATCGTCCCGATCATTTTTGCAGACAGTTTTGAGAACTATCCCAATTTTGCCCTCAGCTTTGGCCAGTGGATGCTAAACGATGTGGACAACAGCTCCACCATCCTCATAGACGATTTCGACTTTCCCAATGAGGGCAGCCCCATGGCTTTCATGATCTTCAATCCCGGAGCCACCACGCCGCCCGTCACTGAGCTAGCTGGGCACACCGGCATGAAAATGGCGGCCAGCCTGGCTGCCGTCAACGGCCCCAACCACGATTGGATGATTTCGCCCCGCATGCGCATGGGAACCGAAAACATGATTTCCCTCTGGATCAGGACCGCAGCTCAAAACGATCCACCGGAGCGCTTCCGGGTGGGAATTTCCACCGCGGACAATCCCACGCCCGCTTCTTTTACCATGCTCTCCGGACCCAACTACGTGGAAGCTCCGGCCAACTGGACTTATTTCAGCTATCCGGTTCCCCCCGCCTTCAATGTTCAGTTCGTCCGCTTCGGAATCAAGTGCGAAACTCCCGGCGGTTCAGCCTTGCTGGTGGACGATGTCAAAATCCAGGGTTACAACGGAGTGGGTACTGACGAGGAAGTTCAGATTGAGACAGATACAGCCCTGCTGGGCAGCCGGCCCAATCCCTTCCGCACTGCCGCCAGCATCAGTTACAACCTCAAGAGTGATATGCCCGCCCGCCTAGAGATCTATAACCTGAAAGGCCAGAAAGTCAGGACATTGGCAGACGGCCTGGCCAAGGCCGGCAGCCATAAGGTTTCCTGGCAGGGCGATGATGATCAGGGCAGGCCGGTCTCCGCCGGGATCTATTTCTGCCGCTTGACTGCAGAAAAATCGGCTTACACCCATAAAATAGTCTTGATCAGGTAAATCCCGGGCAAGACTTAATCCCCTTTGAAAATGAGACGCCGCCCTTCCGGCGGCGTCCCCTTTTTTTTAGGGCTGGCAGTCTTGCCTGCTTCGCCCTTGCTTGGAAGAGCAGTTTCAGCGTGCGTGAATACAGGTTTGCATCAAAGCAGACAAGCGGCCGGGAAGCCTTTTGGCGGTCCGTTCCGCTGATAAATCCCTTGACTTAATCAATATCGCCGGCGAAAAGGAAATAAAGTGGGAAAAAAGGAGTAAGGATGAGAAATCTGTTGATCGCCGGCAACTGGAAGATGAACAAAGACCTGTTCGAAACGCTGGCTTTTGTTCAGGGCTTGCGCGCCTATGCCCACAAACAGGGCGAAAACCGGGTTCAGATCGTGGTGGCTCCGGCCTCTCCTTTCCTTTTGACGGTCAGCGATATTCTCAAGGGAACACCCGCCAAAGTGGCCGCCCAGGATGTCAGCGCCAATGAAGACGGTGCTTTTACTGGGGAGGTTTCCGCCACAATGCTGGCTTCCCTGCACCTGCCTTACTGCCTTGCCGGCCATTCGGAGCGCCGCCAGTATCACGGCGAAACCGACGGCACGGTCAATCTTAAGCTGAAGCAACTGCTTAAAAACGGCGTCATTCCCGTCTTTTGCCTCGGCGAAAAACTGGAGGAACGGGAAGCGGAGCAGACTCTTGCCGTTCTGGAAAGGCAGCTCCGGGATGGGCTGTCCGATCTCACGCTTTACACGGGCACCGAGGTAGTAATCGCCTATGAACCGGTCTGGGCAATCGGCACCGGGCGGGTGGCAACGCCGGAGCAGGCGCAGCAGGCCCACGCATTCATCCGCTCCTGGCTGCAAGGCAAGTTCGGAGATGCGGTGGCGGCCCGCCTGCAGATCCTCTACGGCGGCAGCGTCAATCCCGGCAACATAAAGGACCTGATGCTGCAGCCTGATATAGACGGCGCTCTGATCGGCGGAGCCTCGCTGAAGCTGGAGCAGTTCACCGCCATGCTGGAGACAGCCGCGGTAGTTATCAAGCAAAAGATATAGCTGTCTGGCAGCTGGTTCTGCCTTTCCGCCGGAGACCGGTAACCATTTGTCATTGTTGGCCATGCAGAATCAATAACTGGATGCTGGCTCGCTCCGGCAAAGCTGAAATACCGTAAGGAACGGATTTTATGTTAGACCTTAAGTTTATCCGCGCCAATATCGAACTGGTACGGCAGGGAATCGTCAATAAAAACGAGAAGGCGGACTTGGACGCGCTGCTGGTACTGGATGACAAGCGACGCAGGCTGCAGTTCGATTTCGACAGCCAGAAGGCCGAGCAAAACCGCGTTTCACAGGAAATTGCGCAAAAGAAGCGGAACAAGGAAGACGTCTCAACCCTCATAGAGCAGATGGGCGGCGTGTCAGACAGGGTTAAACAATTGAGCGCAGAACTAGCGGATGTGGAAAAGGAACTGGTATCCATCCTGGCCTGGATCCCCAATCTCCCGCACAGCTCCGTCCCTGTTGGCAGGGATGAAAGCGGCAACCGCGTTATACGCGAGTGGGGCTCCAAGCCTGAGTTGGGTTTCGTTCCCAAAGATCATCTGGAAGTGGCGGAACGAAACGGCCTGCTGGACATGCAGCGCGGCGCCAAGGTTACGGGCAGCGGCTTTCCCGTCTATACCGGATTGGGCGCTAACCTCGAACGGGCGCTGATCAACTTTATGCTTACCTTCCATTTGCAAAAGCACGGTTATGTGGAAATGGCCGCCCCCTTCATCGTTAACCGCAAGACCATGACCGGTACGGGCCAGCTGCCCAAGCTGGAAAACGATATGTACCACATCGGCGAGGAGGACTATTTCCTGATTCCGACAGCGGAAGTGCCCATCACCAATTTCTACGCGGACGAGATCCTGCCGCTGGCCAAACTGCCTGTCAAATTTGTTGGCTATACTCCCTGCTTTAGGCGCGAAGCGGGTTCCTACGGCAAGGAGACCAAAGGCCTGCAGAGAGTGCATCAGTTCAACAAGGTGGAAATGGTGCGCTTTGTCCATCCCGACCAGTCCTATGAGGTGTTGGAGGAAATGGTCAGCAACGCCGAAGCCATCCTGCAGGCGCTGAACTTGCACTACCGGGTGGTCGAGCTCTGCACCGCCGACCTCAGTTTCGCCAGTGCCAAGACCTATGACCTGGAAGTCTGGGCGCAGGGCGCGGGACGCTATCTGGAAGTATCCTCAGTCAGCAACTTTGAGGACTTTCAGGCTCGGCGGGCTGATATCCGCTTTCGTGATGCTGACGGCAAAGTCCGCTTTGTCCATACCTTGAACGGTTCAGGCCTGGCTACGCCGAGGACGATGATCGCCATCCTGGAAACCTACCAGGAGGCGGACGGAACAGTCAGGATTCCGGATGTCCTGAAACCTTGGCTTGAATTGAAAATCAGGGTCTGAACCGGGCATGGCGTCAAAACATTACAAGCCGGCGGCATAGGATGATCGAGACCAGGCAGGATAAGGTGGCGGAAATCGGCTTGCTTGAACTGCTGCTGGCCGTGGCAAAACGCAAGCGGAAGGTATTGCTGTTCACCCTGGCGGCAGCGTTGCTTGCCGCCGCCGTGTGTTTTATCATTCCGCTCAAATGGGAATCCCGCTCCCTGATTTCGCCTATCGCCGACAACACTAGCAGTCTGCAGATAGGCGCGGAACTGTTCAGCAGCCTCAGCAGCATGCCGCTGGTGACTTCCCTCAAGCAGGACATGGCCGTGGAATTTCTGACTGAGATGGACAGCCGTTCCTTCCGCGAGGACATCATCAGAAAATTCGATCTGATCCCTTATTTCCGGATTAACGAAACCGATTCCGCCGTGGCCATGGAAAAAGCGCTGATTAAATTCGACCGCAGCGTCATGCGGACCCGCCTGGAGCCGCAGAGCAACACCATCGCCATATCTGTTTTCTCCCGGGACAGGTTCCTGTCCAGAAACATAAACGCTTATATCATCAAGTCACTTGAGCATTACATCCGCTACCAGAAAAAAGTGAGAAGCAGGCTGACCAGGGAGTTCCTGGATATCCGGACCTCTGAAGTCAAGGCTCAGATTGACACCCTTCTGGTGATGGTCAAGCGCTTCGAGATGAAAGGCAGGGCCGTGTCCCTCTCGGAACAGACCACCCAGGCCCTGGCCCTGTATTCTGACCTGGTTGCCCAGAAAATGGCCAACGACATCGAACTGGAGCTGGCCCGGCAGCAGTATGGTGAAAACAGCCCCAAGGTTGCCGAACTGGAGAGCAAGGACGGTCTGCTTGCCGGCAAGATCAGGGACTTTGAGGACAACCATTCCGGCAGTCTGCCAGCCTACCTGCCCCAACTGAAAAACCTGCCGGAAGTCAACTGGGAGTATAGCGGTTTCCGCTTCAGGCTGCAAGTCCTGCAACAGGTATACGGGTTCCTCTATCCCATGCTGGAAGCAGCCCGCCTGGCCGAAATGAAGGAGATGCCCGCCGTCGAAACGGTGGACACCCCCAGCCTGGCTGGCCTGCACACTTATCCCAAACGCCTGCTGCTGATAGTCGTCTCGTTCCTGGCCGCCTTGTTGCTGGCCAGCCTGGCAGCTATTCTGGCTGAATTCATGTCGGCAGAGCAGAAAAGCCACCTGCGGGCCATCCTGCTCGAACTGACCGGCAGGGGAAACAGCCGATTCGGCGATGACTGATGTATCAGAACGCAGGCTCCGTTGCATCACCGCTCCTGACCAGGATCTGCCTCTGGACTGCAGTGTGCCTGGGCGTGATGATGTTCTTTCCCGTGCCCTATTTCCTGCCGCTGGTCTTGGCCATTACCCTGACGCCTGTCATCCTCTATGCCGCCTTGGCCGCAAATCTCAGGTTGAAGCTGGACAGGCGGACAGCGGAGATCTGCATCCTGCTCGTCCTCTGGCTGGCATACAGCCTGATCAGCTTTTTCTGGATCAGGGAAATCCGGCCGGCCCGGGATTTTACCCTGAACATTTTGATTTACCTGCTGCTTTTCCTGATTTTTTCTCAGTTGTTCCACCGCCGCCAGTTTCTGCTCGCCGCCCCCTTGCCGATGCAGATGATTTTCTATGCCTACTGCCTGGTTTACCTTTGGGAAATGCTGACCTGGAACCACCTGCCCAGCTCCAGGCTGCATCAGATACCCCTGCCTGTCCCGACCGGAGTGTATTTCAATGAAAACAACAGCGCCGTCACCCTGATGCTGTTGGCACCTTTCCTGACCATCCGGACAAGGCTGACATCCGGCCGAGTCAAAGGCTTCATTGCCCTGGCCATGTTCCTGGTCATGCTGCTGGCCACCTTTATCCAAAACTCACGCCTGGTCCTGGCCTGCCTGGCTGTGCTCAGTCTCTACTTTTTCATTCGTTCCAGAAACCTGACCAGGCTGGCAGCTGTCGCCATGGTGGTGTTCGGGGTGTATTTCTTCATCAGCCAGTACCCGCAGGAATACAAGGCTGTCAGGCTTCTTGTGAACAGGGAGCTGAAAATCACCAGCCGCGAAAGCGAATCCTACTACAAAACCTCCGCCAAGGTGCGGGCCCGGCTGAATGAGGAAAGCGTCAGCCTGGCAGCTGAATCAGCCCTGTTCGGAACGGGTTCCGGCAGTTATGAGGAAATGCTCTCCCGCAACCGTTTTCACCGCACCTACTGGGTGATCTTCGCCCATAACTGGTGGCTGGAACTGCTGGCCGACTTCGGTCTGCCGGCCTTTCTGCTGGCCTGCTACATCTACTTGAGGTGGCTGATCAAACTGTGGAAACTCAGGCAGATCGCCGCCCCGGAGGATTTTGCCTTCTACGATGCCTGTTTCCTCTCCCTCCTCCTCTTCCTGCCCCTGAGCATCATACCCAGCACCATCAGGGCTTTTTACCACGTCTGGGTCTATTTTGCCTTTATCAATGCCGTGTGCCTCACCCGGTCCGTCAGTCTTAGGGCCGATGTACGGGACGCAACCACGCCGATACCTCATTTTCAATGAATTTAGTGATGGGATCAATATGAACAACCGCCGGACAATCTTTGACCATTTACTGCTCCTGGCCCGCCACAAGGGCATCATCATCTGGACCACCCTGCTGGTGGCCGCCGCTGCCGTGGCCTACAGCCTGCTCACACCCCAGATCTGGAAGTCTTCCGCTTCCTTCAAGACCGACACTTCCTCCTCCCTCAACCTGCCGGTGGATGCCTCCGCCCTGGGCGGACTCCTGCCCTCGATCATGGGCGGCGCCACGGGCGATGCCCAGAGCGCTCTGGTCATCCTCAGAAGCAGGAGCCTGAATGAACGTGCCATCCGCCGGTTCAACCTCATCCGCTATTTCAAGATCACCGAGCCGGACACCCTGAGAGCGATGGACATGGCCTTGCTGAAACTTAAGCAGAAGGTGGTGGGCACGGGACTGAACGAAGAGAACGGCCTGGTGGGCATCTCCATTTCAACCAGGGACAGGCAGTTGTCCAAGGCCATGGCGGATTTCTACCTGGAGGAACTGGACAGGTACAACCGCGAGTTCAAGCTGACCAAGGGAAAGCGCAACCGCCAGTTCTACGAATCAAGGGTCAAAGCCGCCCGGGCGTCCATCGATTCCCTGACCCTCGCGGTCCGGGATTTCCAGGTTGCCCATAAGGCCATTGACATCCAGGCCCAGACCACTGCAATCATCAAGCTGTATTCGGATGTGGTTTCCCAAAAAATGATCGCCGACCTGGAATTGGACCTGGCCAGGCAGAACTTCGAGCCTGATTCGCCCCTGCTGCGAGATCTGACCCAAAGACAATCAGCCCTGCTGGACAAGATCAGGAGCATCGAACGCAACTCCTCCGGACAGATTAAACCGGCCTACATAGTGGACATTGACAGGATTCCCGCCCTGGCACAGCAATACACCCAACTGATGATTAACTTGGAGATCCAGAAAAAGGTCTTCGAATACCTGTATCCCCAGTATGAAGCGTCCAGGATAGAAGAGTTAAAGGACATGCCTTCCCTCGAGATAATAGACCCTCCCCGCCTGGCCGGCATGCGGGCTTTTCCCAGGCGCGGCATGCTCTGCGTTATAGCCACTTTCCTGGGCTTTGTGTTATCCCTCCTGCTGGCCTATGCTGCCGATGCAGTGCAGCAAAACCGTTCCATCGTGCGGCAGATCGGGGCCGCCCTGTTCAGGGGAAAGCGGACGCCCGCTCAGGGCAATTCCGGTTCCTGAAGCAGTTTCCGGTTGGCCGCGCGGAAGGGACTGGCTGTTGGTTCCTGTCTGTTGTGCCTTCTGCGCCGCCCGTCAAAGCGAGCGACGGCATTCCTGTATGCCTTTTCCCATCTCTCAGGTGATAACCTGACCGGACCCTTGTAGCTTCCGAGAAACAAACCGGCCTTTGCTGCAAATGCCGCCTGGTCCAGTTGCTCCGCCCAGAACAGCAGCAGGTGCGCCAGGTCAGCTTCCGGTTCGGCCAGCCTGATCTCGGCAAAATCCAGCAGCCAGATTTTCCTCCTTTCCCCATCCCACAGGATGTTGCGCGGCTGGTTGTCCCAGTGGCAGAGGACCTTTTCCTCCACCACGGCCAGCTGATGCAAAGCTGCAACAGCCTTCGCCAGTTCAGCCGGCAGCTTGTCCGACGGTTCCGGGGCGTCCAGGTAGGGTATGCCCTCGATCCGCTTCAGTACTAGCGTCCGAGGCTGCAGGATCTCGATCAGTTCCGCCTTGTAGGGATAGGCTGTCCGATAGACAAACAGCTCGTTGCCAAACTCCCTGTCCGTACCGCATTGCTTTGTGTGGGTCTGTGACATTGCTGTCAGGGCTGGTAAAAAAAGAGGTCGCGCAGGGTCTGGGCGTCCATCATCCGGATCACGGACTGGCCTTCGTCTATGATGTTCTGAAACAGTTCCAGCTTGTTTTGCTGCAGCGCCATGATCTTTTCCTCCACCGTGCCTTTGGTGATCAGGCGAAAGACTTGCACCTTACGGGTTTGGCCGATGCGGTGGGTGCGGTCGATGGCCTGGTTTTCGATCATCGGGTTCCACCAGGGATCGACCAGGATGACGGTGTCAGCCGCCGTCAGGTTCAGACCCGTGCCGCCGGTCTTGAGGCTGATCAGGAAAGCTTTCACACGCGGGTCCTCATTAAAGCGGTCCACGATTTTCTGCCGCTCTTTGGTCTTGCCGTCCATGTATTCATACACGATTCCGCGCTCGTCAAAGCAGGGCCGGATCAGCTTGAGCATTTCCACGAACTGGCTGAAGACCAAAATCTTGTGCCCGCTTTCCAGTGCTTCCTCCACCAGCTCCATCAGCATTTCAGCCTTGGCGGAGACTTCCGCTTCCGTCCTGAAGTCCGGGCTGACCATGGCCGGATGGTTGCACACCTGCCTGAGTTTGGTCAAAGCTGACAGCACATGGATGAAATTAATCTGGGCGGCGTCTTTCGCCTCCGGCGGGAAGAGGCTTTGCCGCACCGCCTCCAGGATCTGCAGGTAGAGCTTCTCCTGGACAGGGTTGAGTTTGCACCAGCTCACCTGCTCCTGTTTGTCGGGCAGTTCGAACAGCACGTCCTTTTTGATGCGGCGCAGGATAAAGGGCGCCGCCAGCCTGTTCAGGCGGGCTCTGACTTCCGGCTGCGGCAACTCGGACACATATTCCTGCTTGAAGCGGCTCAGCGGCCCCAGGTAGCCCGGCATCAGAAAATCCAGGATGGACCAGAGTTCCGTGAGGTCGTTTTCGATCGGGGTGCCGGACAATGCCAGCCGGTATTCGGCTTTCAGCTTTTTGATGGCGCCGGTGCGCTGTGCCGCAACGTTTTTGATGTGCTGCGCCTCGTCCAGCACCACCCAGCGGAAGTCCATTTTCCCCAACTCGGCGATGTCGTTCAGGACCAAAGTATAGGAAATGATGAACAGCCGCACGTTCGGATTGGCGAGCAGTTGCATGCGTTCGGGCTTGGAGCCTTCATAGATCTGGAAGGGGATGTTGGTGTGGAATTTCTCGATCTCCGCCGCCCAGTTATACAACAGGGTCTTGGGACATATTACCAAAGAAACGCTGCCGGGGGGCGCTTCGGCAAGCACGGACAGCGCCTGGATCGTCTTCCCCAGGCCCATCTCGTCGGCCAGGATCCCGTGCAGGCGGTACTGCATCAGCATTTTCAGCCACTGGTAGCCGGCTTTCTGGTAGCCACGCAGGACAGTGTTCAGATAGGGTGGCAGTTTGTCTTCCTTATCCGCGTGGCGCGTCAGCAAAGCCCGGAACATCTGTTCAAGGTAGTCGTCGCCATAAAGCTGCAGGGCGGGATTCTCTTCCCGAAGCCTCCAGTAATAAGGCAGCAGATTGACCCGGGCGCGGTAAACCCGGTCCTTGTCTGACTCGCTTCTTTTCAGCAGGCTCTCGATCTCTTCAAACACTTCCCTCTGGGTGAGGAAGACCATTCTGCCGTCCTGAGTCTGCAGGAATTGCTGCTTGCTTCGGAAGAACTTACGCAGTTCCTCATGGGTGAAGGAAAAATCCTTGTACCTGTATTTGATGTCGTAGGTGAACCAGTTGATCTCATCCGTCAGGCGGGCCGAGATTTGCGCCTGCAGTGGCACCTTGTAGATGAATTCACGCTTCAGGCCTTCCTCGATCTCGATGTCCCAATTGGCTTCCGTCAGCTCATAGACGGCTTGTTTCAAAATCTCGATATTGCGCTCGCCGCGGAAGGCAACCTGGGAATATTTGTCCAGCCGCGTGAAATCGGGGTCAGGCAGCTTGGCCAAAAAGGCGTTAACCTGCTCGAACACCTGCTGCGGGATATGGAACCAGCTCTTGACGCCGCCGATTTCATAACTTACCAGCGAGGACTGGAAACGGGCCGCCGAGATGGGGATCTCGATCTCCGGGCGGTAGCGCAGCGTCCCTTCCATCAGGATGTCGTCCTCCAGCCTGTGCAAGAAAAAATGCACCGAGGGCAGGTTATCGTAAAAGGGAGGCAGTTCGATGTTTTCGTCAAAGTCCAGATAGACGTTCTGCCGGCTGAGCTGCTTGTAAACGATGGTCCTGAAGTAGACCAGGTCGTTTTTATGCAGAGTGAACTGGCCCCGGAACAGCGCATTCACCAGCTTGGGCTTGAAGGGCAGACGCACGCTGCGGACCTCGTTGCGGAAAAACAGCCAGATCGGATGTCCTGCGAACCAGGCGCTCAAATCCTCCACCAGGACGGGCCGCAGGATGTAATTGTGGGCGGTTACATGCTCTATGCGCAGCGGCAGGTGCATTTCCGGCTCCACGAATTTCAGCTCTTCCCGCGTTTCCCTGACGGTGAATTTGTTCTTCAACAGCTTCATGATGGGCAGAAGACTGGCCAACTCCCTTTTGGGAACAGAGATGTACAGCCCCTTGGCGCCGATGGAGGAGCGCTTCGCGTTAAGGACGGCGAAGAACTGCCGCTCCGCCTCGGCCAAAGCCGGCAGGTTGTTCTTAATATCTTCCACCGACTCCGGATCTTCTTCCGTGGTGTCCTTGCCGGCGCAGACCAGGCAGAGCAGGCGCGCTTCCACAGGCCTGTACTGGTCAAAGTAGAACCGCACCTTGTCCGATTCGGGATTATAGATGCCCTCAACCTCGATCTGCGCCTCTTGCGAAATCCGCTGCCAGCTCTCGTTGCCGGCCAGCAGGTTGCCGGAGTAGGTCTCGATGATGTTTTCCTTCAGAATGTCGGTGGTCAGAAAACGGTAGGCATACTGCAGGAGCGTCAGGTAGTGGCAGCAGGTGTCATCCTCGCCGCATTCGGAACAGTTGTGGCTGACGATCCTTTCCTCAACAGGATTGTAAACTATGCTGATGTGGTCGCAGAACTGCTCGCGGCAGTCCTGGCGAGGGAAAAAGCGGAACCGGATGCGGTCGCTTTCGTCCAGGCTTTTCCAATACAGGAGGTCGCCTTCCTGCAGCGGGATCACTGTCTGATTGAAATACCAGGTGTTGCTGTGCTCGTGATAATCCTTGCCAAATAAACGTGCCATTCTGCTCCCGTCCGACGTCCTGTTCTGAATCTGCCTGCAAAGCGGGACATCTTTTTAGCCTGAGATACTATTAAACCGTTTTTGTCAATTGATTTCAGGATTTATTTTTGTTTGCTAATGCTCGTCGTTCCTGCGCAGGCAGGAACCCAGCCTGTTTTCATCTATAACTCATTATTCTTCTTTTCGTGCCTTTCACGTTTTTCGTGGTCGATCTTAATTCCGTCGCCTGTCATTGTTTGCTCAGGATCAGGCTGGAACCGCTTTGCGAATAGATGAACAGGTAATCCCCCGAGATCCGTCCCACTGAGTTGTAATCCGCCGCTGCCATCTCAGCGGTGGGATAGAGCTTCTTGTTGTAGACCACGCCCTCGTATTCCTGATTCTCTTCATGCGTATATTCGGGCGCGTAGATCCTGTAGAGGAACTTGCAGCCGTAAACGTATACCAAGTGGGAGTAGTCGTAATCTCCGCCGTCCGAGGCATAGGTGCCGTCTATGCTTTCATCGTGGTAGTCATACACCTCATAGACGCTTTGCTGTGAAGCTTCCCGCTCCCCGATCAGCTTCTGGTATTTCTCGTATTTGGCTGTGTTGCCGCTCTTCCTGTAAAGCTCGGCCAGGCTGTACCAGTCTTCCGGATCGTTCTTTTCCATCAGTTCGGCCGCCAGGGCGTACTGTTCGTTTTCCACGTAAAATTCCACGGCCGCCTGCCAGGAATCCACCCCCGCGATATGTTCTCCCGCTATTTTGTACTTGTGATCCCGGATGCAGATCTGCTTCACCTTTTCCGTCATTCTGCCGGTCAGCGCCAGCCGCAGGGCCAGTTCTTTGTCGCCGATGTGGACAGAGTCCACGTAAGCTGCCGCCAGTTCAGTCCTGCCCTGCTGCAGGCAAAGATCAAAGATCTTCTTGTAGTCAGGCGGGTAATACGCTTGGGCCACGGCGATCGCCTCGTCGGCCTGGCCGGATTTGAGATAGGACTCCACTGCCTGGGCGGCCTGCCCGTTCTTCTCATAGAGCGAGGCCAGGCGGGAATGGTTTTCGCTGTCAGCCTTGAGCTGGAATTTGATCGCGTTGGCCAGATCGCCCGCCAGTTCATACATTTCACTCATGCGGGCATAGTCGCCCGTTTTGGCATACATGCCGATCGCCTGCTGATAATAGGCGTTGGCGGCATACACATTGCCCGCGTCCTGGTAGCGTCCCGTGTAGATCAGGATGTCCAGTTCGGACAGGGTCCATTCCCGGCTGGTGGGATTGAGCTTGCGGATGAGCCGGTCCGCCAGTTGGGGAGGCAGGCTCAGTTCATAGTCCTTGCCCTGTTCCGCGCTAGTTTTGTAATCCCCCCTGGCCAGGCGGAGGATCTGGTTCAGGTACCACTCCGCGGCGGTATCCTCCAGGTCGGCGTAATACTTGGCCTCGGTATAGCGGCCCAGGTTGGCCAGGATATAGCTGCCCAGTTTGTTGTCCTTGCTGCCGCATTGAACGAATTGATCCAGCGCCGCCTGGTCGTTCCCCTCCAGGTAGTAGAGCCGTGCCAGCCGTTCGTGGTTGCCGGGGTCGCTTTCCAACTGGATGGGGATCGCCTGGTCATACTGCTTGAATTCCTCCAGCAGCTTCACCCGCAGGTTGGGGTCCGCCCCCGTGGCCCGGTCGATCATTTGCAGAGCTTCGGAACGCTGCCCGGACAGGTAAAGGTACTCAAAGATGCGGTCTTCCGCCCCGGGGATGGCGTTTCTGCCCCGATAATAGGCGATGCCTGCCTGGTAAAACTCCGGATTTGCGAAAAAGTCTGCGCTCTGCCTGATCAGCAGATCGAAATAGGGTTCGCCGGCGGGGCTCAGGGAGGAGAGATAAGCGGTGATAAGCTCCCGGCCCAGCGTCCTGAGAATGGCCGCGTAGGTAAAGTCGGCGCAGAAACTGGCAAAACCTTTTACCCCTTCGTCCGTCAGATCAAATTTGGAATTGAAGCTGTTCTTGCGGTTGCCCTTCAGCTTCAGCGCTTCGATCCTGCCGCCCTGCGCGGTCTGGTTGTACTCCTTGGCCTTTTGGTTGTAGCCGTCTACCAGGGTCTGCGCGTCGCCTTTGTAGCCCGCGTGGTCCAACAGGTCGATCAGCATCATCTGGGTGCGTTGGGACAGGCGCGGCGGCTCCGTTTGCTCGCACAGCAGCGATGCTGTCAAGATCAGAATGAGAAGGGCAAAGCATGCTCTCATTTTCGGCCTCCCGGCATCAGCATTTTGAACCTTTTCATTCTTTATATGGAGCGTTATTTTATGTCAATCATAATTTGATTCCTGCTCAGTCCCCACTTGTCCTAACGCCATCAGTATTCTGCGACCTGATCTCATTACCTCCCTTCAGTAAAAGCGTTGCCGCCTTTCCGGCTGTTTATTGCCTCTTTCCCGCCCCTGCTTGCACTACGGACCCAATACGGACTTTATCCGTAATGGGTAAGTAATGCTATCAAGGGCGAAGGGGGAAAAAAGACATCCCCTGTCTTGGGAAAGCTTCTTTTTTCATTGACAGAAAGCGTTGCCGGGATAGCCTATCGGCGGCATGTGCCTTAGCTAAAATCAACGCATAAGACAGAGGGAGGAATCATGAAAGCAATGTTGACACTGGTTATCATCGTGCTGCTGATCGGGGCGACCGGCTTTTCCTGCTCCAAGAAGGCAGAACAAGACCAGCCGGAAACGGACCTGACCAACAAGGAGATCAACCGCGACCTGGACGGCGGGGAAGGCGAAACGCAGATCGCGGACAACCGGGTGATCAGTGCCATCACGGCGTCCTGCAACCTGGCTGAGTACCCGGTGCGCAACCTTTGGGACGGCCGGCTCTCCACCGCCTGGGTGGCCAAGGGCAAACCGCGCGGCATCGGCGACTGGGTGCAGTTCGACCTGAAAGGCAAATATCTGGTGCAAGCCCTGGAAATTGCGCCCGGCTTTAACTTCATCAAAAACGGCACAGACCTGTTCACGGCCAACAGCAGCCTGAGGTCAGCCACCCTGACCTTCTCCGACGGCAGCCGCCAGACCTGCGAATTCGACGGCGACAAACGCGAGTACAGCATCCCAATCAATGTCAGGACCAACTGGGTCAGGCTCACCATCACGGACATCTACCCCGGCGTGAAATGGGACGACACCTGCATCAGCGAGATGAGCCTGAAGGTCGCTGGAGAAGACTAAACCAGTAAATCAGGTTCTGTTCCTGAAAAGGAATATCTTTCAGATTCAATAATCGTAGTAGCAGTAAGGCTCCCGGGCCAGCATATAGGAGTGTGTGCCGTAACTTTTCAGGATGATCACATTATCGTCAATTTCTTCCACGTAATACCTGGACGGATAATCGGTTTGGCGCGAAAGGTCCCAAAAGTTCATAATATAGGATGGCTTGATCTCATTTGTCTTGAAATCAATGATCTTGGACACCATGTCAATATACTTTGGGTTCACGATGCAGGTGCCGTATTCCCTGGTGGAATATAGTTCGTTATCCTTCCAGACATCAATGGTATAATGGAGATGGGTCTGGCCGTTCCTGGCATCCTTTTCCACCCAGAAATGCCAATAGTTGTCAGAAATCGAATAACTGGTGCTGTGTCCCTCGATCCAAGTATATTGGCGCCAGGTCGTGGCGTGCAGGTCCCGGACGGGAACGGCCTCCTGGGCGGCAAGCAGGCCCAGGGATAGGATCAGCAAGGCAACCATGGTAAATCTGTTCATTTTCCATCCTCCCAATCTTATATTCAGAGGAAATGATAAAACCTCTGTCACTCTGGTTTTCACGTTAAGCTGTTATTGTTTTGATGTCAAGGTAATTCAGCTGATTCGTTGAGCATCTCAGCAGCTTCGATCCAAGCCTCAAAGAAGAAACAGGCCAAATCCACTTATCCTCTGGATTTGGCCTGTTCAGCTTATATGGGTAAGCGATTGTTTCTATTTCACCAGCAGCAGCTTGCGGGTCTGGGTGAAACCTTTCCCTTCCAGGCGGTAGTAGTAGATGCCGTTGGCGGCAGACTGGCCCGCAGCGTCGAGCCCATCCCAACTGACTTGGTTAGCGCCGGATTTGGCCAATCCATCAAACAGGACTTTGACCAGCTGGCCTTTCAGGTTGTAAACGGCGAGGCGGACCGGTTCACCGGCCTGCTTGAGCGTGAAATTGATGCCTGTGCTGGCGCTGAAGGGATTGGGATGATTCTGCCCCAGTTCGTTGCGCAGCGCGATAACTTCATCAGCATTGGTAGTGATTGTCTCGCCGGTGGTGAAGTTGCGGATGCTGCTGAAATTGCTGTAGCCGGCCGGATTACCTGAGCGGACGCGCCAGTAGTAATGCGTATTGGGTTCGAGCGGCTGCAGGCGCACTTCCGAGCCCTGCTGGGCCGTGTTTTCCTGGATCACATTGCTGAAATAGAAATCCGTGGCCACCTGGTAGTGGTAATAATAGGCGTAATTGGCGTTGGACCAGCGCAGGAGCGGATTGCGGGGCTGGTTGGTGGAGTTGTTGGGGGGCGCGGTCAGGAGGGGCACGGTGGGCAGGATGGAGATGTCGCCGGTGGTGAACTTCTGGGGCGTGCAGCTCTCGCTCAGGCAGACGGAGGCGAAGGCCGCCACCTTCCACCAATAGTTGGTGAAGGGCATCAGGTTATTGTAGGTGTAGGAATTGGAGGGCAGGTCAATGAGGTTGATGATGGTCGAGTTGAACAGGCTGTCCATCGCCACCTGCAGCATATAGGATTCGGCACCCTGGGAGGCGGTCCATTGGAAAGTGGGGTTGGTCGGTATGCCGGTTGTCTGGTCCAGAGGGAAGATGGGCGCGGGCACAGCCAGGGTGCTGAGGATGGAGAAGGTGCCGTTGCATTCGTCCACCGCGCCGTTAAAAAGGGTGGTGACGCGGACCAGGCACTGGTCGGTATCGATGACGGGCAGGCCGGGCCAGATGTAGGAGCCATCGTTCAGAGTGCTCTGGATGATGGTCTGCCAACTCTGGCCGGCGTTGACGGAATACTCCAGTTTGGCATATCCGATCTGGCTGCGGGATTTCCAGGTGATCTCGAGGGGGGCGCCCCCGAACACGGATTCGCCGCCCTTGGGATAGGTGATCTGGACGCTGGAGATATTGACGTGGAAGGTGATGGAATCGCCGCCCGCGGGTCCGATCAGGCTGATGTCCAGCCCGCCGGGGGAATCGTCAGCCAGAAAACCGCTGGGGAGGGTGGTCTCATTCATGAAGGTGCGTCCGGTCTGCTCCGAGAAATGAGCCATCCCGAGAGCGCCGTTGGTGGTGGTATTGATGCCGTTGGGGCGGTAGATGTAAAGTTCGTCGGGCGGGCCGTCCGCATTGCCGTCCACGCTGGTGTTGAGGCGGTAGATCAGCAGCCCGGTGCCGGGGATGTTGCCGTCGTAGATGCCGAATGGCTTGCGGTATTCGAGGACGTAATATTCGTTTACGGACCAGGCGGGCAGACGGTAGATGTTGTTTGTGGGAGACCAGACCGACTTGAGTGAGTAGGTCCCGGACTCGGTCAGGGTGGTCACTTCCGGCACCCAACCCAGGTATTTGTGCTTGAACCAGGCGCAGGTTGACTGGGGCGGGTTGGCGTTGCCGCACATCAGATCCCAATTGCCAATGGGATCGATGGTGTCGTCATAATATCTGTACAGGTCGGGCGCGCCCAGGGTATGGGTCATCTCGTGGCAGAGGACGCTGTTGCCTGAATAGTCCAGGAAACTTTCCAACTGGAAATTAAAGGTGTAAACCTGCGAGCCGTTGATCATGGCCTGAGCGCCATAAAGGACCCACATGTGCGGCCAGAGTAGGGTGGCCCAAGCGGTGGAGCCGCCCTGGACGATGAAACAGACGTTGTCTATGTAGCCGTCGTCGTCGCCGTCCAAATCGAGCGTCGTGGGCACCTGGGGAGCGATAAAACTGATGGCGGCGCTGAGCAAAGAGAACTCGCGGAAGGCACGTTCTTCAAAGTCGTCCTCGTCATAGCCGATGGGATTGGAATAGGACAGCGGCATATAATATTCCCGGGGCATCGAGTCCACATAGCAGACCACGGTATTGGTCGTTGAAAGGGGAAAGAAATTGGTGTGAATGGTCAGCTGGTTGTAGGACACGGCCTGGAAATAGTTCTTCATGGAATTGTAGCCGCTGGAGTTGTTGTTGAACATATTGTCGTAAAAGGGGATCTCCAGGTCGAAATCGGGGCTGTTGGCAAACTTGATGAAGACGACCAGGTTGTTGATGGTTCCGGTATGGGGGACGCGGTCATCCCGGACCGGAGGGAAACTCCCGCGGAAGGCGCGGGACTTCTCCCTTATCTGCCTAGGGCTCAGGTTTACTCCGGATACCAGGCCAAGAGCAGCTGGATCGTCCTCTCCCACGATATACTGGGAAGCCGCCAGGCGGCTGCCTTCGCGGATAGCCCAGGTGTACCAGCCGGTCTGGCGGTCCTGGATAACGGTGTAGTCCCTGTCGTCGTGCAGCCAGTTGTGAAACTCGTCGCCGCTGGCCAGCAGGTCCAGATGGGTGCCGTCGGGCTGTGTCACCGTGACTGGCATGTTCCGCAGGGGGGCAGACGGCAGGACCGCTGCCAGCAAAGTCAGGCAAATGATAAGCAAGGCGTTTTTCATATAGGTAACTCCGGTCTTAATTTCTTTTATCAGACAGAATGCATATTTTATTCCCAGCAGTTGAGATTTGTCAAGAATGAAAATGGCCGGATACAAAAACCTGCCTCCGCCGATTGGGGCAAAGGCAGGTTTGTAAAGGCTTCAGCCGCTAAATCAGGAAGGGCAAATCACAAGGATCTCAATCATTTCTGAGCGATTACGCCCAGCCTGATCCTTTTCGCTGCTGCCCAGTATGAACATGAACTGGTCGTCGCCGCTATCATACTTGAGGCTGGCGGAACCAGCGGTTGTATTTTTTGGTCAGGCTGAAATTGTTCTTCAGCTAAGCGCCCAGGCTCAGCAGCGCGAGGATGAAGATCAGGATAATATTACTTACCCTCTATTTTACAGTCAGAGTTTGGTTCTTGGTGCCGGATTTGTTGCAGCGGACGGAGACCACCACCTTATCCCCCGATTTCAGGCTGTTGATCCTGTAAACCAGCGTGCCGCCCTCCTTGCTGTCCTGCAGCGAGAGCTTCTGCGTGATGGCCTGCTTCCTGTTCACAGAGATTGTCACCTGGTCGATGTAATGGTTTGCGTTGTCCTTGACCTGGTGCTTGAAGTTTACGGTGAGCTGCTTTGTCTTGGCGTCATAGGCGGCATTTACCGCAGAGGCGGAATGGGCTGACAACAGGGCTGCCGCCAGCAGAAGAACCAAGGTCAGCAGTATTGTCCTAGATTGCATCGATACCTCCGATTTCAGTTTTTATTTTATGTGTGAAAACAGATGTTATTTGTCAATGAAAAAAGCGGCAGGCCCCACTGTAATGCTTCAATAGCCTTTGCCCCTGCCTGTGATCAGGACGTGAATGCGGTTGAAGAACTGGCGGAAGCGGTGGACCATTTCACGGGAGGGATTGAGCTGGTGCAACATCCGGCTGAAGAAAGCGTCCCAGTTCGTGGTTTCATGGTCCTGGAAGAAACCGATGTTGGACATGACAGCCTTCATGTAGGTTTGGATCCTATCGAGTTCGGCGCGGTCGACGGCGAATTCGGTCTCGCCTTCAGGCATGTCCTGCGCCTTTCTGCTTTTGACCTTTCCCCCGGAACTGCGGATGGGCCAGCTCCAGAGCTCCCAAGCCGCCAGGGCCACGGACTGCGCCAGGTTCAGGGAGGGAAAATCAGGATTGGCCGGGATGTGGCAGCGCAGGGGGCAAAGCTCCGCTTCCTCGTCGGTTAGGCCATAGGTCTCGCGGCCGAAGACAAGCCCGGTTTGCAGGTGCGGATGGGCGTAAAAGTACTCGCCCAGGCCCCAGGGATTGAGGTCCACCGGCTTGAATTTCCCCACGCGGCGGGAAAAGGCTATCACCCTGTCCAGGTCTTTTACTGCGCCTGCCAATGTGTCAAACATCTCGGCATTGGTAATTATGTGTTCGGAATGCATGGCGAGGTAGAAGTCGTTTTTGGAGGGAAGGGATCCCACGAGGCGCAGGTTGGGCAGGCAGAAGTTATTGAGGATACGCGCCACTGCGCCCACGTTGCCGGCGTAAACGGGCTCGACCAGGATAATGTGGATATTGCTTAAAGCCTGATTATCCATCGGATTTGATTTTCACCGCAAAGGCACTAAGGCACGGAAATCCGCAAAGAGAGATTACTGGGATCTTGATAATTGCTTTGATGATTTGGTTTTTCCGCGTGTTCCGTGTAACCCGTGGTTAATAAAAAAGAAAGCTCAATTGCGGTTCATGATCTGGGCCAGCTTGGCCCCCATCTGGGCGACGTTGGGATTGGAGTCGTTCTTCCATTCCTTGACGGTCTTTTGGGTGACGTTGATGAAATCGTGGGTCTTGTCGCGCTTGCTGCGCTGCATGAGGATGTTGGCCAGTTTTTTCATGGTCATCCAGACGGTGCGGATGCGCTTTTCGTCGGCGTCCTGCAGCCAGGTCTTGATCGCGGCGTAGCATTGGACGGGCCGCATGCGCCCGACCTGGGTGAGGACGTGGATGATCTTTTTCTGGACCTCTTCGCCTGGGTCGTCCAGCAGGCCGCTGATGAAGTTCATGACATAGGCGGGGTCTTTGCCGGCGATGTTTTCCATGCCGTGCATGGACATGGCGCGTTTCTTCTCATTGTCCGACTTGGCCCAGAGCGGCATCTGCTCCTTCATCACTTCGCTGTGGTATTTCCACATGTCCAGGGCGATGGTTTCCGATTCCCAGGGCACGGTCTCGATGGTCTTTTCAATGATCTTGATGATGACGCAGGGGTCTTCCTGCCGTGTGTAGTAATAGTAGAAAAGAGCGGTGGCGCGGATGCCGTAGAGCTTGTGTTCCAGCATGCCGCTGCAGATCTTGTCCAGCCTGGCCTTGGCTTTCCCTTCATAGGCGGCCAGGCGCTTGCCCAGTTCCTCGCGGGTAAAGTAGTTCGGGGTGTTGGCCAGTTCCATGATTTTGGTTTCCGCCTGGGTGGAGTTTCCCTTGTTCAAAAGCCTGAATGTCTGCTCGACTTGTTCGTCCAGGATCTTCATGTCGTCCTGGGTGAGCCTGCCTATGTGTCTGATCATAACTGCTCCGGTTGCATAATGTGCTTGGCCATGCAATGCGCTCCGCTTTTTTGTGAGTGCCGGGAAGCCAACTAAACTTACGCTTTTTTTTTGATGCTCTTGCTTTGGTAATCGTATAAGCTTGATTAATCAGTATCTGGAAAACAGGATAATCAAACTTTCTTTTCTGTCAAGGGAATTTATTTAAACTCGCGCGTCGTCTTGAAGTGCAGCTTGGCCACTTCCGCCAGTCGGTCCCTGCCGTATCGGCTGATGAAATCCTGCGCCGCCGCCTTGACGGGAGCGCTCGAGCCGAGGGGAAATCTGTGCTTGTATGAACGCTCCATGCCTCTGATGCTCTGCACCAGCTGATAGCGCGCGATAATGCTGGCGGCGGCGACGGCCAGGTCTCTTTCCCCATCCGGGCGCTCCATGGTCTGCATCTCCGGATGCAGTCTGGCCAGCAGGGCGGAAGCCTTTTTCGCGTGGCTGAACTGGTCGATGAAGACGCCTTCGATCACGGCGTACCGCTTGATCAGGTTGTCTAAAATGCGCGCGTGGCACCAGGCCAGCAGGTCGTTCAGGTTCTTGCCCTCGGAGGCGAAGGAGGCATACAGCTCATTGTATTTCTTGGGCTTCAGGATGAGGCATTCCGTGTTTTGCGGGAAGTCGTGATAGAGCCTGGCAGCGACCGCTTTGATCTGCTCCGGCCGCAGTTTCTTGCTGTCGGCAACGCCGACCTTGAGCAGGCGGTCTCGGTCCTTGTGTTCGAGATAAAATCCGCACACGACGAGCGGACCGAAATAATCGCCCTTGCCGCACTCGTCGCTTCCGACCCAGTGCTGCCAGCTGTGCTGCGGCACTTCCTCCGGCCGGATCTGCAAGCCCAGGCACTTTTCCAGTACCGGTTTGAGCGGATTGCCGGTTTTGGCACCGATCACGTTGGATATGCCTTTCTTCTGTGAAAAATAAATGTTCAGCAGGATGGAATGCGCGCCGGAAACAAACTCCAACTGCACCCCGTATGGGATCTCACGTTCGCCTGAAAGCTGCAGGCCCGCCTGGTTGCAGCGTGGGAGCAGGTCTGCCAGATAGGTCTGGATGGCTTTGTGCATGCATCTCCTCTTGACATCAGCGCCAATTCTGTAGGTTATGATTCCAAGAAAATCAGCAAACGGAGTTGTCAATGATAACAGTGTACATCAACAATAGAGCGGTGTCCGTCAGCAAGGGCACCAAGGTCCTGCACGCCGCGGCCAAGGCGGGTTATCCGGTCCCGCACCTGTGCTATCACGAGGACCTGCCTCCCTTCGGCAACTGCGGGGTCTGCGTGGTGGAAATTGCGGAAAAAATTGTGAGATCCTGCTCCACGCCCTGCGAGGACGGCATGCGCGTCACCACCAATTCCAAAAAGCTGCTGGACCTGCGCCGCGAAGCGGTCGAGATCATCCTGTCCCAGCACCCCAACAACTGCCCCGAGTGTATCAAAAACGGACGTTGCGAACTGCAGGACCTGGCGCAGCAGCTTGCCATCAGGCATCTGCCCTTAAAGAAAATCCACAAGAAATTCAAGGGTCAGGACACCTCTTCTCCCTCTATCACATTGGACCAGACTTACTGCATCCAGTGCGGCCGCTGCGTCTATGTCTGCCAGGAGATCCAGGCCGTCAACGCCCTCGAGAACAGCGGGCGCGGCTTCAACACCTTTGTCGGCCCCACTTTCAAGCGCCCCCTGGAGCAGAGCGAATGTGTGAAATGCGGACAGTGCAGCGCCCATTGCCCCGTGGCCGCCATCTACGAAGTGGATGATTCCGACCCGGTCTGGGAAGCTCTGTACGATCCTGACAAGATCGTCGTGGCGCAGGAAGCGCCGGCCGTGCGCGTCGCCCTGGGCGAGGAATTCGGCTTCAAGCCCGGCACCAACGTGGCGGGCAAAATGTACACCGCCCTGCGCGAACTCGGCTTCAAGCACATCTTTGATACCAATTTCGGCGCCGACCTCACCATCATGGAGGAGGCCAGCGAGTTCGCGGAGGTCTTCCTGCGCCGTCCGGAGGAGTTTCCGCTCATCACGACCTGCTGCCCCAGCTGGGTGGATTACCTGGAAAAATTCTTCAGCGACCTGATCCCGCATTTCTCCAGTGCCAAGAGTCCGCACCAGATGGTGGGGACGATGGTCAAGACTTATTGGGCGGAGAAGATGAACATAGACCCAGGCAGGATTTTCCTCGTCTCCGTCATGCCCTGCACCGCCAAGAAGTATGAGATCGAGCGCATGGATGACATGTTCGCCAGCGGCAAGCAGGACGTGGATGTCACCCTGACCACGCGCGAACTGGCCCGCATGCTCAAGACCCGGAACATCGATCTGGCCGCCCTGGAAGAAGGCAGGGCCGATGACCCCCTGGGCGAATACTCCGGCGCGGGAACCATTTTCGGGGCCACCGGCGGCGTCATGGAAGCGGCGCTGCGGACCGCCCACAAACTCATTACAGGCAAAGAACTGCCCGATCCTGACATCGGTTTCGTGCGCGGCTACAAAGGCATCAAAAAGGGCGAGCTCACCATTGAAGGGAAGACTGTCCGCATCGCGGTGGCCTCAGGCCTGGCCAATGTCTGCAAAATACTGGAAGAGGTACGCTGCGCCAAACAGGAAGGCAGGGAAACGCCCTACCATTTCATCGAGGTGATGGCCTGCCGCGGCGGCTGTGTGGGCGGGGGCGGACAGCCTTACCGTTCCACCGCCAAAGTGCGCCTGGCGCGGGCCAAGGGCCTTTACAAAGAGGATAAAAATCTGCCGCACCGAGAGTCGCACAACAACCCGTCCATCCAAAAACTGTATATGGAATTTCTGGGTCAGCCGCTTTCACCCAAGGCCAGGAAGCTGCTCCACACAAGCTACAAGGCGCGCCCCATGCCGATGCGGAAGGTCTGAGCGGTACTCCTCAGTATTTCACGGTCAAGCTGACCAGCGGATCGTCATACCAGGCGTCGTCCAGGGTGAAATGGAAACGCACGGTCTTTTTGTCGGCGCTCAGCTCAAAATCCTCGCTGGCGCTTTGCATGGCTTTCGGCAGATGCAGGATGAGGTTGTATCCGGTCTCGAAATCAGCCACGTCCGCGCCCGCGTCGGAGATCGTTTCCCTGTCTATGAAAGCCATGTTTTCAAGATACACGTTCAATTTGCAGGCCTTTTTCTCATTCGAAAGGTAAAAGCACCCATAGTCGTCCAAAGCCATGATCCGGCTCAGGGTGGAGACCTGATCGAACTTGAATTCCAGCAGGAAAGTGGCAGCGACCAGGTCTTCCTCGCTCTGGTCAAGGGTCTTTTTGCTGATCAGCTTGGCTCCCCGCGTCTCCAGAATCCGCCGCTCGAACAGCTTCAGCGGATCGTATTCCTTCAGTTCCTGATCAGCGTACTCGGCATCCTCCGAAGTGTATTCCACATAAGCCTTGAGCAAAGCCCGGCCCGAGCCGTTCTTCTTCAGCCAGATCTCGTTCTCCAGGTCCATCTTGCAGCCGGCCACCAGGACCAGCAGCGCCAGCAATCCCAGTTTCCCCAAAAGCTGATTACCTTTCCGCCGATCGGTTTTTCTTGCCTGCATCTCGTCTCCCACATTCTTGATGTTCATGGTTAATAAATTATCTTCCTGCTGTTTGCTGTCAAGCTGAAAATGCCGTTCAGCACCTTCGGTCATTTCTGCATATCGACCAGGATACGCCATTATTAATTGATTATACAGGATGCTGGATTTTTCCGCTTGACGAAATTGCGCGCCCGGATAGAGCATCTATCCGTCAGTTTGCCTGCCTGTTTCTAATCCGGTCAGGGCAGGGCGGAACGCGATCTTCCCAATATCTCAAAATACGGAGTGGGTGTGAGCAAAAGCATGTTCTTCAGATTACTGCTGTTCTTCGGCTGCCTGGCTTTTCTGCTGGCCTGGAGTCGCAGCGACCAACCGGCGGTGAGTGTAATGGTGCCGGAAAATCCCTTTGCAATCGCCCAGGGGGCTTATCAATGGGACGGGCGTACCAGTGACGCCACGCAGCTTGGAAATGTCCGGATCCTGAACTGGGCAACTGTGCGCCAGGCTGCCACAAACCGGCCGGACACCGTTAAAAATTACTTCATCACCTGGGACGAGATGGAGTATATGATCAAGAACAACGTTTTTGATTTTTCACGTATCGGAATCTGCACAAAATGGTATCCCAGTGTTTCGGACCTATTTGGTTATATCGGGTACAGGCGTTTCCTGTATCCCCCCGATACCTTTACTCTCAGTAAAATGCTTTCAGCTCCGGACCAGGAGCCGGCCCGCATGGAAATGCTCGACCGCACCGTCCGGCTGCTTAAGGATCCCGGCACCAAAGTACAATGGGAAATACAAAGAGCTAGTTTTATAAATCTCTTTTCCGATTGGATCAGGAATGACAAAAATTCAGCTTTCCGGGCCGACTACAGCCGGATCGCCAACGCCACTTACGAAAACTCCCTTCAGGCTGCCTTCACCAATCTTGTTCTCCAGATGGATAATACTGATTTCTCACTGAAAGTGATCCCCTTTAACAATAGGTGGAAACTGGTGGTTGTGATCAATGATATCTTCGAAATAGTTAATGATGAATCCCCTCTTGGGATTAACTCTGTCTGCTACCGCATGGGGCCTGAGGCAACTCAAAAGGCCCGCTCGTATGTTTTGGAGGCTAAACAGCGCTTTATATCGGACTGACCGCTTAACGGACCGACCGAAGATCGGCAGCCCTGCTCCTGCCAGATTTTTACCCTCCTCTCTCCTGCTTGCACTACGGACCCATTACGGACCCAATACGGACTTTGTCCGTAATGGGTAAGTAATGCCTGCAGGGGCGAAGCGGGAGGCTTGCACAGTATCGGGATGAGCGTGGCATGGGGTGCAGCCCCATGGGATCAGAGGTGGCGGGCAGGGGGCAGAAATCGCGGCAAAGGCAACCGGAGTAGTTCAGGCCAGGTGTTTCTGGTAGATGCGGTATTTTTTATAGATGCGTCCGCCGGCGCGCTCCATTTCGGAACGGACGGCGGTGTTATGCTCCAGTTCGTGGTGGCTGTCGATGAATTCAAGGCCGGCGTCGCGGGCCTGTTCCAGCATGCGGTAGCCCATGAGGACGTCGACGCCCTTGCTGCGGTATTCCTCCTTGACAGCGCCCATGTAGACATCCAGTTTTTGGGAGCGTTTCTGGGCGCGCAGGATGTGGATGAAGCCAAAGGGGAAAAGCCTGCCGCGGGCCTTGATGATGCCCTCCGACATATTGGGGACGCCGACGATGAAACCGATCACTTCGTTGGCGGAATTGACCACGCACTTGACGAAGCGCGGGTCCACGCCGAACATGTAGCGTTTGACAAAGGCGACGATTTCCTCTTCGGAAAAGGGGGAATAGCCATACAGGACCATGAAGCTTTCATTCATGAGCTTGAAAATGGGCACGATGTAGGCCCAGAGCTCCTTCTTGGTGGCAAATTCCTTGAGCTGGAACTCCCTGTTGCGCTTGACCCAGCGGTAGAGCTTGTTGTAATCGTCGTTGAGCGCATTTCTGACATTGACGAGATAGACGAAGTAATCAACTTCCTTGGCGAAGCCGAGCTGTTCCAGGTAGCCGGGGATGGCGCGGAAGTTCTGGATGGTGGCAAGATTGGTGATCTCGTCAAAGCCTTCAATGATGAAGCCTTCCGGATCTTCCTCGGTGAAGCCCATGGGACCGATCAGTTTGGTCATGCCCTTTTCCCGGGCCCATTTCTCCACGAATTCCAGCAGCGCGGCGGCGACTTCCAAACGCTCCGGCACTTCCATGTATCCGAAGCGGGCGTGCTTCACCCCGGCGTGTTCGTTGTAACGGTGGTTGATGATTGCGGCAATGCGTCCGACCGGGCGGCCGCCTTCCCAAGCCAGGGCCGGAACAGCTTCACAGTACTGGAAGGAGAGGTTGCGTTTGGGGTCAAAGGTGCGCCTGTCATCGGCATAGAAGGGCGGAACCCAGCCCTTATGGCGGGCGTGGATGCTTTCCGGCAGGTAAATGAACCGCCGCATCTCCCGCCGGGTCGTGACTGGTTTCACTGTGATGGACATAGGCGCCTCTCGGGTGAGATTATTTTCCTTATCGTTACAGGATGAAATCAACTTGGTAAACTGTCAATGAGATTTTCCCGGAAAGACGGCCCTTAAGAAAACAGCGGTCAGCTCAGACCGCGCAGGATGGAGGCGATATCCTCCGCCTTCACTTCCAGAGGATTGTTGGCCATGTTGCGGCTGGCCAGGATCTCGGCTGTTTTGGCCGCGATGAACTCTTCGGGGACCTTGATGCCCGCCTGCAAGCCCAGGCTGTCCAGCCAGTCATAAAAACCGTCCCGGCTGGTTTTCAGATGGTCAAACAGGCTGTTTAGCTCTGTTTTGACCGCTGGATAATACAGGTCCATGACCTGGCGCAGGACGATGCCGTTGGCGAGGCCGTGGGGGATGCCGTACACCGAGGTCAGGGGATAGCCGATGGAGTGCTGCAGGGTCGTGCTGGTGTGGGAAATGGCGACGCCGCCATAGAGGCTGGCGCGGGAGAGCGCTTCCCGGGCGGCGCGGTCAGTCGGGTCGCTGAGCGCGGGTTTGAGATTATCCAGTATGAGGCGGATGCCCTGAAAGATAAGCGGATAGATTAAAGGCGCGCGCTTATTGGAATAGAGGCCCTCCAGCAGATGGCTGAGGGCGTCCACGGC
>JAXDBS010000032.1:0-147972 GCA_034678545.1 Cloacimonadaceae bacterium (SeqCode)
CGGTGGCGCAAAGCCGGGCCAGGTTGCGGATGCGCCCGATGTAGGCGGCTCTTTCCGTAACGCTGATGACGCCCCTGGCATCCAGCAGGTTGAAGGTGTGTGAGCATTTAAGCAGTTCGTCATAGGCAGGATAGACCAGTTTTTTCAGGATGAGGGCATTGCATTCCGCCTCGCTCATTTTAAAACGTTCAAACAGCATGGAGGTATCAGCGCTCTCAAAGTTATAGCCGGAATATTCGACCTCCCGGTCAAAGAAAAGTTCTTCATAGATGGTTGTGTCATTCCATTTAAGCTGGCGGTAGTCATCGACATTCTGGATATACATGGCAAGGCGCTCCAAGCCGTAAGTTAGCTCTACGCTGACTGGCAGGACGTCCACGCTTCCGACTTGCTGGAAATAGGTGAACTGGCTGATCTCCATGCCGTCCAGCCATACTTCCCAGCCCAGGCCCCAGGCGCCCAAAGTAGGGGATTCCCAGTCGTCCTCCACAAAGCGGATATCGTGTTTCTCCAGTTCGATCCCGATGGCGGCGAGGCTGTTTAGATAAAGGCTTTGGATGTCGTCAGGAGAGGGCTTGATGATGACCTGGAACTGGTAGTAGTGCTGCAGGCGGTTGGGATTCTGGCCGTAGCGGCCGTCCTTCGGCCTGCGGCAGGCTTGGGGATAGGCCACGGAAACGGGTATGGGTCCCAGCGCGCCGAAGAAGGTGGAGGGGTGAAAAGTCCCGGCCCCCATCTCGATATCATAGGGCTGGACCAGGTTGCAGCCCTGTCCGGCCCAGTAGTTCTGCAGGGTCAGGATGATATTCTGGAAAGTCATTCAGTTCTCCGGACCGGCGCTTTCAGGGTGAGCAGCAGGCCGGCGATCTGCTTTTTCATTTCATACAGTTCCCTGATCAGTCTGGCCTTGTCAGACTTGGAAAGGGCGGAGGCATCCTCCGGTTTGGCGGGAGGGGCAAAGAGATCGATCTCCATCTGTTCCGGAACCTTGCGTTCCCGCTTGAGTTTCTGCCGCGCACCCTCGATCGTGAACTTCTGGTTGTAGAGCATGTCCTTAATCTTTTGCAGCAGTTTGATGTGCTCTTCAGTGAACTGGCGGTTGCGGCCGTGGTCCTTGCGTGGTCTGAGCTGGGGAAACTCCGTCTCCCAGTAGCGGATGACGTAAGGTTTGACGCCCAGCAGGTTGCTGACCTCGCCGATCGTGTAGTAGAATTTACTCATGGTTTGCCTCCTGTCGGGAGGGTTGATTTCTTTCCGGTTGCAAGAGCCCCGATAATAAGCAGAGCGGCCAGTCCCACCAGCAGGCGGGGCCACGCGTAGATCCTGCAGTAGATAGGGTTTCTTTCTGACACATAAAGCGGGGCGTGTACATTGGCGATATCAAACAGCTTAGTCCTGGCCAGGATTCTGCCCAGGGGATCGATGGCCATGGTAATGCCCGTGTTGGCGCAGCGGTAGATCTGGATGCGGTTCTCGATGGCGCGGAAGCGGGCCATCATGCCGTGCACCCAGGGCCCGGACGAACGCCCGAACCAGGCGTCATTGGTTATATTGACCAAGAAGTCGATTTTTTCTGGTGGGCTGCTGGTCTGGTTATCCAGGCTTCGCCAGGCCATCTGTCTGGTAAGTTCGGGAAAAGCGATTTCAAAGCAGATCTGGGGCGAGAAGGTCACTCCGCCACTTGTGTAGTAGCGGGGGGCCGGGCCGTATTCCCAGTTAGCCTGGCCGAACTGCAGTTTCCACAAGAAGGGAAAGACATGCAGCAGAGGGATGCGTTCTCCCACCGGGACCAGAACCATTTTGTAATAGGGCTCGGCCGGCGGCTGTCCAGTCCGGAACAGGGTGGCGGCATTGTAATAATACATCTCGCCTGGATAACCGGGCGGGGCTGGCAGGGTGTCCGGGAAGCCTGCAAAAATATCCAGTTTGTACGCTTCGCACAGGTCTTGGATCAGGGTCCGAAAATAAGCTTCGCGCAGGACATAAGCCGGCATGGCCGCTTCCGGCCAGATCAGCAGGCGGGTGGAATCTCTAGCCGCGGCGGCGGTCATCTCCGCGTAGCGCTTGTAGAGTTCTTCAAAATGTTCTGATTCCCATTTGTCCTCTTGGGGGATGCTGGGCTGCATCATCGTGATGGAGGCATCGGCCCGTTCCAGGTGAAGGGTGCGCAGGCACCAGAGCCCGTAACCGCCCCAGATAAGCAGGAGCACTCCCGTCCAGATCAGATAACTCCATTTGCGCTGCAGGATTTGATAGAAGAAAATGTTGGCCAGCAACAGCAGCAGAGAGAGCAGCACCACTCCCCCCAGGTCGGCGGCCTGCAGCAGCAACGAATAATCCGTCAAAGCGTAGCCGAGATTGATCCAGGGGAAGCGGAACTCCGTAAAATTCTGCAGGTATTCCACGACTAAAAAGATGAGAATAAAACCGATGAACCTGAACCTGGGCAGCCTCTGCCAGATCAGCTGAATGGCGGCAAAGGCGGCAAAGAAGTAAAGAGAATAGAACAGCAGGATGCCGACCAGGCCTCCGGAAGTGACGCCCCAGATCCAGTGCAGCCAGAGGGAAAGATTGACAACACTGTAAATAGCCGCGTCCATCAGCAGGACCTTCCAGCTTTTTTTGCCGCTCCCGAAGTAATAAAGCAATGGCACCAGGGACAGGAATCCCAGCCAGCCGGTGTACAGGGGCAGGCGCGCCAGGCCGGTCAAAACGGCACTCAGCAGCACCAGCAGCCAGCTTCTCCTCACGCCTTTAATCCTCCCTGTAGGCCGGCATAACTGTCAGGACCTCGTTACGCTTCACCAGCAGCAGGGCGACCGGAGCTGCGAACAGGTTGGTCTCTGCCGCATTCCAGCCCAAGGGAAGAAGGATATCCGTGTCCAGATAACGCAGGATCCCATCCCCGTAGGAATAGAAGTTCTGAAACTGGTCCAAAACCACCTGTCCCTGATGGTCGCGCACATGCTGGCCCAGCGATGTGAAAACCGAGGTCAGGCCGGCGGCCGCATCATAGATTGCAACGTAATCACGGCCCGCGGTGAGGTTGGTGGCGTTTTGCACTTCGAACCTGCCGAACCGGTAAAGCCGGGTGCCGTCAAAGCCGGAGATCTTGACCAGTTCCTGGACGGCGGCGTCGAAAACGATCAGGTCGCCTTCCGGAGTGGAACAGAGCCGGGACGGCTGGTTCATTCCCTGCAACTCGATATCGGCGACCCATTTACCGTCGGGGTTGAACTTGCTGACCCGGCGGGCAAAGGAATCCAGCGCCAGCAGGTTGCCGGTGGGGTCCAGTGCGATGTCGCTCAGTCTCTGAAAATTGCCTTTATCCGTGCCCAGTCCGCCAATCAGATTGAGTTGCCGGCTGTCACGCAAGAAATGTATCTCAGGCCTGTTTTCTTCCCACAGGTAATAGGTGCCGCTGGTCACGTCCAGCAGGCATTTTTCCACGTTGTAGGGGAACTGCCTGGTCTCTGCCGCCTGCAGCCGAAGGGGCGGCATCTGCCTGACCGTTTCCAGATTTGAACAGCTTGCAAGGGCCAGGCACGCTGCCAGGCAGATCGTGATGCTGACTCCGGTGCGGACGGGGCTGAGCTTAGCCATACCTGATCAGTCGGCTGCCAGTCCGATTTCCTTGAGCTTGCCCTGGATCGCGCTTTTGTTGCCGAAGCGGTTGTATTCCAGGGTATAGGCGATGTCAATGACCGCGCCCTTCTTGAGCAGCGGCAGAAAGTTTCCCTGGTTATACCCGATCAGGTCGAGATGGTTGCCGTTTTTCATCACTTTCAGCTTGAGGTGGTTGCGTCCCACTGTGTAGGGATAGTTGGCGACAGTCACCTGCCGGGTCAGGAAGACGGGATGATGGTTTTCGGGGCCAAAGGGTGCGAAGCGGTCCATCCAGACCATCAGGGAGTCGTTGATGTCATACAACTCCAGTTCGTGGTCCACTTTCAGAGGCGGCTTCACCTTTTCCAACTGCAGATGCCCGGAGATGTAGCGGCTGAGCTCATTTTCAAAGCGGTCGATATACTCCTGGCAGATGGTGAGGCCGATGGCATACTTGTGGCCGCCGAAGCTGTGCAGGTTGTGCTCCACGTGCTTGAGCGCCTCGAACAGGTCAAAGTCCGCCACACTTCGTCCGGAGCCGCTGCCGAAGCCGTCCTTGAAAGAGATCATGATCACGGGGCGGTAATATTTTTCCACCAGCTTGGAGGCCACGATCCCGATCACGCCCTGGTGCCAGTCGTCCGAACTGATCACCATGCAGGGCGTGTCCGCCAGGTTCTTGTATTTCTTTTCGATGATGTCGCAGGCTTCGATAAAGGTCTTCTGGTCTTCCTGCTGGCGCAGGGAGTTTTGCCTTTCGATCACCTCGGCGAGTTCCAGGCTGCGTCCCTCTTCCGTGGAGATCAGCAGTTCCACCGCTGTGGCGGCGCTGCCCATGCGTCCGGCGGCGTTGATGCGGGGTGCGATTCCAAACACGATGTCGGTGGTGTCCAGGTTCTTCTGGTTGAGGTTGCTGATCTGGACCAGCGCGTTCAGGCCCTTGTTCTTTTTCTCGATCAGATGCTGCAGCCCGATGCTGGCGAATACGCGGTTCTCGTCCAGCAGGGGAACGATGTCGGCGATGGTGCCGACCGCCACCAGGTCCATGTATTTCAGGATGTTTTCCGGTGTGGCAATGTTGAGGCGCTGATAGATCGCCATCAGCAGCTTGTAGGCCACTCCCACACCCGCCAGGTGGGGGAAGGGATACCGCGAACCCTGCAGTTTGGGGTTGATGATGGAATGGGCTGGGGGCAGTTCCTCCTTGGGGTTGTGGTGGTCGGTGACTATGATCTCCATGCCCATGGCGTTGATGGCTGTGATCTCCTCGATCGCGTTGACTCCGCAGTCTACGCTGATGATCAGTTTGGCGCCGGTGGCCTTGAGCTGGTCCAGGCTGTTCAGGGAAAGCCCGTAGCCGTCGATCATGCGGTGCGGGATGTAAAAGCCGACTTCGCCCCCGATCCGCTTCAGGCCCAGGTAGAGCAAAGCGGTGGCGGTGGTGCCGTCCACGTCGTAGTCGCCGTAGATCGTGATTTTCTCTTTGGCTTCAAGGGCGGCTAGGATGCGGGTTACGGCTTTGTCCATCTGGTCGAAGAGGTAGGGATTGTGCAGCTTTTCCAGCCTGGGATGAAAGAATTCCCCGATCTCCTCCGGGGTCCGGTAACCTTTCCAGTACAGCAGCTCCGCTATCATAACGGGGCATTTGAGTGCCTGGGTGATTGTTCTGACCGCGGCTTGCGCGTCGTTATCCAAGGGCGGCGGCAATTCCCACTGCTTGTCCATAATCAAACCTTTATCTATTTATTGTTTAAATACTGCGGAGGGTGAGAAAAACCGGCGGCTCCGTTCTGGCCTTTGCCTTGCGGCTGACGGGGCCGGGTCCGCTTGATTTTCCACAATTTTACAATATCTCAGAAAGGCTTGATCTTGTAAAGGAATTATTTGTTAACCTGAGCAAGCTCAGTCCAAGCTCGAGATCGCAATTGCTAACTTCTATATTATATAATGTGATATGGCTATTCGGAAAAACGGCCTCCAATCTGAGCCTGGCTTCAGTAGCTTTCTATCCCCCGAAACCAGAAAGGATAATCCCGATCCACAGCTGCCTGCTCTATAGACCGGCTGAGCCCCGGCCTGCTGGCAGCTGATCCTCTATGCGCACTTATTGCATCACGGTGGGATCACTCCCAGATAACCTTCAGATGAGGGCACTTATGCGGTTATCTGAGGGTGATCTCAGAGTCGTTTGCAACTCATGCTTCAAGGGCGGAGCAGGGACACATTAATATAATTAAGAGAATTATCCTACCTTGCCTGCAGGGCCTTGTGCGTGTCCACCAGCATGGACAAGGCGTAGCCGGCGCAGACCAGGAGCAGACCCCCGACCTCGGAGCCCAGCAGGAGCAGACCGAGGCGGATGTCATGCGCCAGGTTCAGGGCGGGAGTCAGCAGAAAGATGAAGAAGCCGAAAGCGGCCAGCATGACCGCCAGGCCGGTGGTGGAGAGCAGAACGGGAAGCATTTTCTCCTTGGATGTCCTGGCCAGCAGGAACAGGTAGGCACAGATCAGGACGGGCAGGCTGAAAAAGGTGAAGTCGAATAGGAAGAAGCGATTGAAATAGACATAGAACAGCAGCGACAGGGCTACACCCAGGACCAGGAAAATGTAGCCCGCCACTGCGGGCCGCTTCCAGGTCAGGATCAGGGTCAGCAGCAGCAGCAGGGCGGGGATGTTGTGGATCAGGAATCCCGCCAGTTGCATGCCCAGGCCGGCTTTGGAGGAAAACACATCCAGGGAAAACATCCCCATGAATAGAACCACCAGGATCATGACTATACGGGGTATCCAGATAAACCAATGGCATTTCATGGCAAACTCCTTATTTCATAATCAGGAACATAGCTAAACTGACAGCCATTCATTTGTCAAGGGAAATGTTTCTGCCAGGCAAGGTGTAGCGGCGGCCGGGGATAAGGCTGAAGATAAAACTTGTCAAAAGACAGCCTTTCCCTGATAAGACATAATTACATAATAACGCATAGAGAAGGTAGATTGGATCATGCAATCATTCGACCGGTTGGTTGAGATCATAGGGCGCCTGAGGGATCCGGTGTCCGGTTGCCCCTGGGACCTGAAGCAGACGCCGCAAAGCCTGGTGCCCAATTTCATCGAGGAGCTGTTCGAAGCGGTGGAGGCCATTGAGGAAGAGGACTACGAAGCCCTCAACGAAGAGCTGGGGGATCTCATGCTTCACATCGTCTTCCAGTGCCGGATCGCCCAGGAAGAGGGGCGCTTCGACGCGGACAGCGTCCTGCACAACATCAACAGCAAGCTGGTGCGCCGGCATCCGCACGTGTTCGGGGATGTGGACATCACCGACGCCGATGCCGTGAAAATGAACTGGGAGCGCTTGAAAAAGGCTGAGAAAAAAGACCGCGTTTCCGTATTGGAAGGCATCCCGCGGGCTTTGCCGGGCCTGATCTTTGCCCAGCGCACCCAGGAAAAGGCGGCCTCCGTCGGTTTTGACTGGCAGGACCACCAGCCTGTCCTGGACAATCTTTGGGAAGAGACCGGCGAACTCAACGAAGCGCTGGCGGAACAGGACCAGGACCGGATCAGGGAAGAGGTGGGCGATCTGCTTTTCACCCTTGTCAACCTGGCCCGCAAGCTGCACATCGATGCGGAGGCCGCCGTCAAGGAAACGGCCCGCAAGTTCACGCAGAGGTTCCAATACATCGAAGCGCATTACCGCGAAAGAGGAGAGGATATCCACGATGCCACCCTTGAAGAGCTCGACTCCGTCTGGGAAAAGGCGAAAAAGGTTTAACCGCTACCTGGGGCTCAGGATCTACCTGATCTCGGGAATCATTATCCTGCTGCTGTTTTTCGGCATCTACACCCAGGTGCTGATCCGCAACGCCCAGCGGGACGCGCAGTTCGTCCCGCACCTGCTGGCGCAGTACATCGCCTACACGGACAGCTACCTGCGCAGCGCCGAAAAAAACACCCAGCTGCTGACCGAGGTCATGGTCGAATACCTCAAATCGGCGGGGGAGGCCGATTACCAGGAACACATGTGGAATTACCTCAATACGGAGTTCATGAAAAGGATCCAGATCCCCATCATCATCACCGACAGCAACAGCAACCCCAACAGCTGGTATCACGTGGCGGTGCCGGACAGCATACCCTTCAACGAACTGGAGCCTGACCAGATCCTGCAGCTGCGCTCCAGCCTGACAACCATGCAGCCGATCCCGATCATGTATGAAAACGAGATCCTGGGCTATGCCTATTTCCAGAAGCCCAGTTCCTTTCAGGAGTTTATCAAGAAGATAGATTATTCCATCCTGGTCACCGATCGCAACAAGAATCCCCTTTACTGGCGAAATATGGAGATCCCTGAGAACAAAACCTATGCTGAGCTTTCCCCGGCCGAACGCCAACTCCTGCAGGAAAAGGCCGGCGCCATGTATGAGATCCCCATTACCAGCGAAACCGACAGCCTGGGCTATGCCTATTTCACCAGTTCCGTTTCCTTACAGAGGATTCCCTACCTGCTGTATGTGGAATTGGTCCTGATGCTTCTGGTTGTGCTGTTCGGTATCTACGGGCTGCGCCTGCTCAAGATCACGGAAAAGGATTCGCTCTGGATCGGGCTGGCCAAGGAGACCGCACACCAGTTCGGTACGCCGATCACTTCCCTGATGGGCTGGGTGGACTATCTCCGGGCCCATCCCAAGGGCTTCCGGACCGAGGACGAGTATTACCGTTTCATAGACTGGATGAACGCCGACCTGGACAAGCTCAAGACCATCGCCTCCCGCTTCGGCAAGGTGGGTTCCACCATCAAGCTGGAACCGCATGACCTCAACGCCGTGCTCAGCGAGGTCGTGGATTATTTCCGGGAAAGGTTGCCCCACCAGAGTTCCCGCATCATGATCAGCTACATCAGCAAGCTCTACAACGCCAAGGTCCTGATGGATGTGGAACTGATCAAGTGGACCATGGAAAACCTGATCAAGAACAGCATTGACGCCATCGGCCAGAAGGGCGGCAACATCATCATCACCGCTACCGCCAAGCGCCCCTGGGTCTATATCCACGTCATGGACGAGGGCCGCGGCATGCCCCGCTCCATGTGGAAAAAGATCTTCGACCCCGGCACCACGACCAAGAACCGGGGTTGGGGCCTGGGGCTGAGCCTGGCCAAGCGCATAATTGTCGAATACCACCAGGGCCGGATCAAGGTCCTGGAAAGCGTGCCAGGCGAGGGCGCCACCATCGAGGTTATGCTGCACGCGCAGCAGGAAAGCTGAGGAGGTTCACGTGTTTGTGGTAAGTTCTGAACAAATGAAAAACATCGACCTGAAGACGATCAGGGACTATGGCATCCCGGCTCGGCAGCTCATGGAAAACGCCGGCAACGGCTGCGCCTCCTACCTGATCGGCAATCATGACCACTCGCTCAAGCGGGGCGTGGTTGTCCTCTGCGGGCACGGCAACAACGGCGGGGACGGCTATGTGCTTGCCCGCATCCTGCATGAACACAGGTATCCGGTGACAGTCATCGACCTGGGCGAAGGCACTCCCAGCCCTGAGACCAGGGCCGGCAAAGAGCTGTGTGAGAAGCTCAAGATCGAATTCGTGAGGCCGGAGGACCATGATTATGCCGAAATGGTTGAGGAGGTTCTTTCCGGTTGCGGTGTGATCGTTGACGCCATTTACGGGATCGGCTTCCGGGGCAGGCTGCAGGGCGCCATTGCCGCCATGGTCGAGGAGGTCAATGCCACAAACGCTTTCAGGGTGGCCATTGACATGCCTTCCGGCGTCCATGCCGACACGGGCTATGCTGAGCTGGCCTTTGAAGCGCATCTGACTTTGACCATGGAAGTGATGAAATATGGCCAGCTGCTGGGCCGGGGCAGGCAATGCTGCGGGCAGACGTCTGTTGTCTCCATCGGCATCCCCATGGCGGCGCTGAAACAGGAGCAGAAATCTTATCTGATGACGCTGCCCATCGCGCTTTTACCGGAACGTGACAGGTGTGCCCACAAGGGCGATTGCGGACGGCTGGCCATGTTTGCCGGCTCACCCGGTTTCACGGGCGCCGCCTTCCTGGCTGCCCAGGCAGCCTTGCGGGCAGGGGCGGGACTGGTCACCCTGTTCTGCCATCCGGAGCATTTTCTGCACTATGTCTCCAAACCGCAGGAAGTCATGGTCAAACCCGTTCCCCTGCTGGAGGGCGGGGAACTGGATATACCGGCCCTGCAAACCGAACTGGAAAAATACGACGCGCTTCTGCTGGGCCCCGGCTGCGGCATGAATGACCATACCGCCCGGTTGCTGAAGTTTGTGACGGAGCACTGGCAAAAGCCGGCTGTGATCGACGCGGACGGGCTCAACGCCCTGGCCCTGCATCCCGAGCTGTATGGGAAGCTGTCCGGCCGGAACATCATCCTGACCCCGCACTGGGGGGAGTTCTGCCGCCTGGCCAAAGTCGGAATGGGTGCCCTGCATAACGATTGCCTCAGCGAACTGAGGAAATTCGTGGAGGCGCACAACCTGCAGGTCCTGCTCAAGAGCCACACCAGCATTTATTGCGACAGCAGCACAACCTTTTTCAACACCAGCGGCAACGACGGACTCGCCACCGGCGGCAGCGGTGACATTCTGGCCGGGTTGATCACCTCCTTTCTGGGACAGAAAATGAGCCCCCGCTTCGCTGCAGGTTCGGCTGCCTTCCACCTGGGCTACACGGCTGAGTTGCTGGCCGGGCAGCGGGAGACCTTTTCCATTACGCCCACCGATATCCTCGACAATATCTTTGCATTCTTAGAGGAAGATGAAACAGCCGAGGAATAGCTGTCGACCGGCCAAGCTTCTCCTGTTGGCAGGTTTGGCCCTGCTGGCCTGCTGCTGTATGAACAAAGCGCCTCGTCCCGAGGCAAAGGATTCCACCATGCATAAACTGGCCAAAATGAACACGCCCGTCTTCTGGGCGGAAGGGCACCCGGGCAGGCTTAACCGCGAAACCTGGACAATAGAGGTGACCGGACTATGCCAAAGTCCGCGGACCTTCACCTGGCAGGATCTGCAGGCCCTGCCCAAAACGGTGGCGGACGCGCGCCTCACCAGTGTGACCCGCTGGTCCGTGGGCGGCAGCTGGGGCGGCGTCAGGCTGTCCGAGATTTTGGCTGCCGTGCAGGCCGATCCCGCCGTCAGATATGTCCGTTTCTGGTCGGAAGGGATGATCTATGACACCTCCATTCCCATTGAGATCGCGCTCAGGGAAAGAACCCTGCTGGCCTGGGAGTTCGACGGAGAACTGCTGACCGAGGATTACGGCGGCCCAGTCCGGGCCTTCGTCCCCTACCTCTGGGGCTATAAATCCGCCAAAAGCGTCGTCAGGATCGAACTGCTGGACAAGTATGTCCCCGGCTTCTGGGAAAAGCGCGGCTACACAGACAGCGGCGAGATCGAAGCCGGACCCTGCCGCGACATCAATGACGACGGGAAAATAAAACAGATCGGGGACGGCGAAGTCCGCGATTTCCTGGAATAGGCCATGCGGATCAACGGACAGAATTACCGAAGCGTCTGGCTGCAGGATGAGCAGGTCCTGATGATCGACCAGAACAAACTGCCTTTTGATTTTGAGATCATGACCTGCAGTTCGGTCCTGGAAGTGGTTTCTGCCATCCGGGACATGTCAGTCCGGGGCGCTCCCGCCATCGGGGCGGCGGGCGCTTTCGGAATGGCTTTGGCCGCCCTCCAAACCACCGACGGGAACTTCCGCAACCAGTTGCGCCGGAGCCGGGACCTGCTGCTGGCGGCCCGCCCCACCGCGGTCGATCTTAGCAACGGGGTGCAATATGTATATGAGCAGGCCGTCAAATGGATCCCGGATCTGGTTCATGCCCGCGCCGTCGCAAGGCAGGCGGCCCTCGGCTTTGCCGATGACAGCGCTGAAGATTGCCGCCTGATCGGCGAGCTGGGCCAGGAACTGATCACGGACGGCATGAGCGTCCTCACCCACTGCAACGCCGGCGCTCTCGCCACCGTGGACTGGGGTACGGCTCTGTCCGTTTTGAGGGCCGCCCACGCCCGCGGCCGCCGGTTCTTCGTCTATGTGAATGAAACCCGCCCCAAACTGCAGGGTTCGCGCCTGACCGCTTTTGAGCTCAGCCAGGAAGGCATTCCCCACGCCATCATCGTGGACAGCGCGGACGGCCATTTCATGCGGCTCGGCAAGGTCGGCCTGGTCCTGACAGGGGCGGACCGTATCTGCCTCAACGGCGATTTTGCCAATAAGATCGGGACCTACGCCCTGGCTGTTTTGGCCAAGGAACACGGGATCCCCTTCTATGTGGCGGCGCCGAAATCCACCTTTGACCTCACCTGCATGAACGGCGACGAGATCCCGATCGAGGAACGCTCCCAGCAGGAAGTCACGCACTGGCAGGATGGTCTGCTGGCCAATCCGGACAGCCCGGCCCTCAATCCCGCTTTCGACATGACTCCGGCTGAACTGGTCACCGCTTTCATCACCCCCAAAGGCGTCTTCAAACCCAAGGAAGCCGCCCACAAAGTCCAGGAGTAGCAAACATGATTTCCGTTTCAGCCGTTTCCCGGCCTGCCAAAATATCTTTACTTGTGAAGCGCGCCCTGATCCTGACCATGGATCCGCAGCGCCAGGTCATTGCCGACGGTGCCGTAGCCATTGATCAGGACCGGATCGTTGCCGTGGGGAATACGCCCCGGCTGGCCAAAGCCTATCGGGCGGAGCGGGAGATCGACGCCTCCGGCTGCATCGTCATCCCAGGCCTGATCAATGCCCACACCCATCTTCCCATGTCCTATTTCAAAGGCGTGGCGGATGACCTGCCTCTGCAGGAGTGGCTGAATCAGCATATCTGGCCGCTGGAGCAAAAGTTCATCCTGAACGGGCAGACTCCCGATCCGGATTTCATTTATGACGCCTCTTTGCACGGCGCCGCCGAGCTCATCCGCAACGGCGTCACCCTGGCCAACGACATGTATTTCGGCGGGGACGCCATCGCCCGGGCGGTCACTAAGGCCGGTCTGCGCTGCCTGATCGGAGAACCCATTCTCGATAACGGCAACGGCAAAAAGCAGGACCTGTCCAGGATCGGCCAAAGCAGCCTGCGCCTGGCGGAGCAGTACAGGGACAACCCCCTGCTGGACTTCACCCTGGCCCCGCACGCTATTTACACCTCCTCCCGGGAAGCTTTGGAACGCTGCGCCGAACTGGCCCTGCAGACCGGCCTGCGCGTCCACATGCATGTTTCCGAGACGCCCTGGGAAGTGGAGGAATGCCGGCGCCGCTTCCGTAAAAAACCAATTTTCTATCTGCAGGATACCGGATTGCTCGACACCCGGCTCATCCTGGCGCACGGCATTTACGTGGATAAGGACGAAATGTGCCTGCTGGAAAGCAACCATGTCTCCGTCGTGATCTGCACCGAGAGCAACCTCAAGCTCGCCAGCGGCTTTGCGCCTATCAAAAGCTACCTGTACTGCCAGGTTCATCTCTGTTTCGGAACGGACGGCGTCGCCAGCAACAACAACCTCGACCTCCTCTCCGAACTGGACTTCACAGCCAAGCTGCACAAGGCCCTTAACAACGACCCCACCTTCCTGCCCGCCGAACAGATCCTGCGCCTGGCGACCTTGCGCGCCGCCCAGGCTATTGGCCTGGAGCGGGAGCTCGGCTCTCTGGAACCCGGCAAGCTGGCCGATCTGGTCATCCTGGACTGCAATTCGCCGGAAGCCCAGCCGCTCCACAATCCCTATTCCCAGGTCGTTTACACCCTGGGCGGCAGGGCGGTGCGGGATGTGATAATCAATGGCAGGACCGTGCTTGAGAATAAAAAACTGCTGACTTTGGACGAAGCCGAACTGATCGACAAAGCGCGCTATTATGCGTGTCTGATCCGCGGGGAAGACCAGGCGTGAAAGTGATCAAAAACCGCAAGGCGGAACATGATTACTATATCATCTCCTCCCTGGAAGCCGGGATTGTCCTGACCGGCACCGAGATCAAATCCGTCCGCGCCGGGAAAGTCAATTTCAAGGACAGCTACGCCCGCGTCATCAATCTGGAGTGCTGGCTATTCAACCTGCACATCAGCCCTTGGGAAAAGGCCTCCTTCTTCAACCACGACCCCGAGCGCAAACGCAAGCTCCTGCTCAACCGCCACGAGATCCGCCGCTTCAAGGTCAAAGTGGATGAACAGGGCATGACCCTGATCCCGCTGGAACTCTACATCAACGAAACCGGCAAGTGCAAGGTTAAGCTTGCCCTCGCCAAGGGCAAGCACCATTACGACAAGCGCGAAACCCTGCAGAAAAAAGACCTGGAACGGGAAAAGGAACGTGATAAATAAGACATGAAACCCCTCTGGGATTGACCTTATCTGTGATTACTTCCAGTGAATGACTATACTGGCTTCCCAATAAATCACTTTCGCGATTCAATGCATCCCCGCCCCTGCTTGCACTACGGACCCATTACGGACCCATTACGGACTTGGTCCGTAATGGGTAAGTAATGCTTCCCGGGGCCAAGGCGGCCGGCGGGCGGGTAAATCTTTTATGGATAAAAGAACACGGCAGGTTTTAAACCTGCCGTGTATAATGGGAAACCCCGCTGGGGTTCATGGCCGATCTTTTTCCAGTGACTGAAGGCACTGGCCAGCAATGTGACATCCCGCCGGGATTTATTTCATATATTGCCATTTAATTCAAAAGATCCTCCGGGTAGAATTCCAAAGGGGAGGATCGGCCCGCTGGATTATGGCAGCAAAGCCTGCTTCTACTCGTCCGGTGAAATGTCTGACTCTTCAGGCGGTTCCTCCGCCAGGATGGATCCGGGTTCTTCCTCCGCTTTGGGGACAGGTTCTACAATGAAAAGGGAGGTCTCGCCGCCGAAGACATTCTGATGTTCTTTGACCAGGACTTCGATCGTTGAGGGCACCTGGATGGTGAGCGTGGCGCCGGACCTGATGGTGCCGATCACGGAGCCGTGGATCAGGGTGTCCCCCAGGTAGGTAATCTTTCCTGCCTGGATGCGGACATTGATATTTCCCTTGCGGGTCTGGAACAGCCAGTGGCTTTCATTTTCCTTTTGCAGGTCGGGATAGGGCAGGCGCACTTCCACTACGTCAATGAGGGATTTGGTAAGCGTGACGAGGGTGGCGTCGCTGCTCTGGCGGATTGATTTTACTCTGCCGCTGAGGGGCGATACGAAAGCGTTGGCTTGCGGCGCAGCGATCTTTTCCCGGGTTCGGAACAGGGCACGCTCGAACAGATACCAGGCAAAGGCGGCCAGGCTCAGCGCCAGCATGATGGTTTTGTTGAATCCCTGTTTCCAGAATACGCTTACCAGGATGAGCAGGAAAATGATCAGCATCGGCACCAGTTGCCGCTTGATCTGCATGAACTTGATCTTGTGCAGGATTTTGGCATCGGTAACCAGAATCTCGGGTTTCCTCTGTTCGTCAGACATTGCATTATCTCCTTGGCGGGGGTGGAGTGTAAAAACTACTTGGTGCGGGTCCACTCGCTGGTGCGGCCGACCAGGCTGACGCCGATGTAGCCGCGCAGCTTCAGCTTGTTGTTGCCGGCCAGTTCGGCCTGGCAGGAATAGGTCTTGCCGGATTTGGGATCGTAGATCTTGCCCTTTTCGTATTTGACGCCTTTCTTGAAGGCCAGGTTGGTCAGGACGTTCAGGCCCAGGCGGGGACGCTTCCGCAGCTCGGGATCGGGGTTTTCCACATCGGTCTTGGGATTGCCCGCGGCGTCCAGCGGATTTTTCAGCCAGATGACCTTGCCGAAGTACTTGCCGTTCTGTTTGTAGACTTCTATTTTGGCGTCCTTTTCCTCGTTGAACCAGGTGCCTAAAATGGCATCGGCCTTGCCGGCGGACTGGGCCGCGGCCAGGGCGGGCAACAGCGCCAGGGCCATCAGGCAGAGCAGGATGACTGCGTTTTTCATGGCTTACTCCTTGTAATATCAAGTTTGATGTTGATGATCATGCACATGTCTGTGAAAGACCTGGATTCCCGCCTGCGCGGTAATCCTCTCTAAATAATTCCACAGCGCCTCAGGATGAAATCCACCCGAAGCAGGTAACGGTCATAGCTGAAAATATCTTTGAGCTGCCGCTCAGGCAGGAAGCGGGTGATTTCGCCGTCCTGCAGAAGCAGATCCAGGAAAGGCTGCCCGGTCTGCCAGCAGGCCATGGCCTGGCGCTGGACCAGCTGGTAAGCCTTCTCGCGGCTCAGCCCGGTCTGGGTCAGGTGCAGCAGCACCGCCTGGGAAAAGACCAGCCCGTTGGTCTTCTCAAGGTTGCGCAGCATGTTTTCCGGATAGACCAGCAGGTTTTCCATCAGCTCGACTGCCTTGCCCAGCATGTAATGCAGCAGCAGGCAGGAGTCCGGCAAAATAACGCGCTCGACCGAGGAATGCGAGATGTCGCGCTCGTGCCAGAGGGCGTTGTTTTCCAGGGCTGCCAGAGCGTTGGCGCGCATCAGTCTGGCCAAGCCGCAAAGCTGTTCGCTGACCACGGGATTGCGCTTGTGGGGCATGGCGGAGGAGCCTTTCTGCCCGGCGGCGAAATTCTCTTCCGCTTCCAGGACCTCGGTGCGCTGCAGGTGCCTGATCTCGAGCGCAATCTTTTCCAAGGTGGAGGCGATGATGGCCAGCACTGACAAAAAGAAGGCGTGGCGGTCGCGCTGGATGACCTGGGTGGAAACGTTGACAGGGGTGAGGTCCAGGTAGCGGCAGGCGATCTCTTCCACCCCAGGGTCAAGATGGGCGTAATTTCCGACAGCGCCGGACAGCTGGCCAACGCTGATGCCTTCGATGGCGGACTGGAGGCGCTCGATGTTGCGCCTGGTCTCGTCGAACCAGAGGGCGAACTTCAGTCCGAAAGAGGTGGGCTCGGCGTGGATGCCGTGCGAGCGGCCCATGCAGAGGGTGTTTTTGTAAGCCTTTGCCTTGAGCTTCAGGACCGCGCCCAGGCGGTGCAGCTCGGACAGGATGAGCAGGCCGGACTGCTTGAGCTGCAGGGCAGTGGCGGTGTCCAGCACGTCGGAAGAAGTGAGGCCGTAATGGATCCAGCGGGATGCGGGGCCCACGTATTCGGCCACGTTGGTCAGAAAGGCGATCATGTCATGGCGCGTGGCGGCTTCGATCTCGTTGATGCGGGCGGGGTCAAAATCCGCCTTGTCTAAAATTAGCTGCAGGTCCTCCGCCGGGACGAGGCCGAGTTCGTGCATGGCGCGGCAGGCGGCCAGCTCCACCTCCAGCCAGCACTGGTAACGGTTCTCCGCTGTCCAGAGGCGTTCCATTTCAGGCCGGCAGTAACGTTTGATCATCTTTTTCCTGTGCTTACGGCAAGTCAGATCCGCCGGTCAAAGTCATTCAGTTGCAGGTCTTCCAGCTTGAGGTCCTCCAGCTTCAGGCCCTGAAGCAATTCCTCCAGGTTGAGTTCCTGCAGGTCCAGGTCCCTGAGCAGTTCCTCCAGGTCGAGCTCTTCCAGCTTGAGCCCGTCCAGCTTGAGGTCCTGCCAGTTGAGGCTGTCCAGCAGGCCGCCCAGGTCGAGGCTGTCCAGGTCGAGTTGCCTGAGGTCCAGGCTGTCTAGCAGGCCCTGCAAATCGAGGCCTTTCAGATCCAGGCTGTCGAGCAGAGCGCCCAGTTTGAGCTCTTCCAGGTCGAGTTTTTTAAGGTCGAGGCTGTCCAACAGGGACTTGAGTTCCTTGCTGCTAAAGAGAAGGGAGTCGGCTTTCAGGGTGTCGGCAAACACATACAGTTCGAGATCGCCGAGCTTCAGGCCATGGAGTTTGAGGCCTTCCAGGTCCAGTTCCTTGGGAAAGTCGTTCTCATCGGATTCATCCGGGACTATGACATCCTCCGCCGGTTTGAGTGGTTTAATGACTACTTTACCGTATTCCTGCTTGTTGATCTGCAACTCAGCCAGCTTGGTCCCGGCGTGACTGATCAGCATCCTGGTGGGCTTGCCGCGCCGGTTGTAGAGGATGCGGGCTTCCAGCACGAGGTCGTCGTTGGCGATGCGGTTGAGGCGGAATTTCTTGTCAAAGCCAAAGACCGCATCCGCTATTTCGGTTGTGCGGTTGGCCAAGATCTCGGCCGACCGGGCCTGGAGCGAATCGGTGAAATGGATAAGGCTGCCGACCGCGCCGCCGGGGATGAACCAGTTGGGGTCAAGTTTGCTCAGTTGCTTGATGGTGGGTGCTTCCAGGACGATCCTGTCCTTGACGTACACGGAGACCAGAGGCTTTGCCTGCAGCCCCAGTACGCCGCTGTCCAGGATGTCCATGCGCAGCTCGTCCCTGTCTTTGGCGAGGACGAAGTTCTTGCGCATCGAGAAGAGGGAGGATTCCACCTGGATGATGCCGAGCCAGCGGAATTGTTCCCATTGCCTGAGATTGCCGTCCAGCTGCTTCTGCTTTTTGCTTTTGGCTTCCAGCGCCGGAAGCAGCAGGCAGAGCAGGGCCAGCCCAAGGATCAGTGTTTTTTTCATAGCTCACTCCGATTTTGTTTGCTCATGCTTGCGATGGAGGTACCAGATGCCGATGGCCGCGGCGACCACCATCAGAAAGCTCAGCAGCATTCCTACAGTGATGAAGCCGAGCAGGTAGCCATGTTTGTAAATGTCCAGTTTATCCGGTTCGCGGAAGAATTCGATGAAAATGCGGAAGATGCCGTAGCAGCCTATGAAAGCCCAGAAGCCCATCCCTTCGGTTTTGGTCCTGCGGTACACCAACTGACAGATTATGGCCAGGACTATCCCTTCCAGAAACAGCTCGTAAAGCTGGGTCGGATGCCGGGGCTGGCCGTCCGAATCGGGAAAGACCATGGCCCAGGGGACCGAGGTGGGCCTGCCGTAGAGCTCGCCGTTGATGAAATTGCCCAGCCGTCCCAAACCCAATCCGATCGCCACCAGAGGCATGGCGGGATCGGCCAGCCTCCAGAAATTCAGCTTGTATTTCTTCAGGAAGACAGAGCCGGCGATGATCACGCCCAGAGCGCCGCCGTGGAAAGACATGCCGCCTTGCCAGACCTTGAATATGCTCAGGGGGTGCCGGACGAATTCGGGGAGGTCATAAAACAGGGCATAGCCCAGCCGGCCGCCCAGGATCACGCCCAGCATGACGGCAAAGAGCAGGCCCTCGTATTGTTCCCGGGGGAGAGTGATGTTCTTCAGTTTGAGGTTTCTTTTATAAAGGATAAAGCCCAGAACGAACGCGATGACGTAGAAGAGTCCGTACCAGCGGATCTGGAGGGGCAGGCCAAACAGATTGAATTTCACGATGTCGGGATTGATCTGGGGAAATGTCAGCATGATGCGGACCCCTTCATTTCCGGGTCAGAGCGTCCAGGGTGGCAATAATCTTTTCCACTGCCTCATCCGGATCGCCTTCGAATTTCTCGGTGATCTTGTCATGCTTGGGCGTGAAGATATGCATCACCTGGGTGGGTGAGCCGTTCAGCCCGACCAGCTTTTCGTCCAGGCCGAGGTCGTCACAGTTCCAGACTTTGAGCTCCACGCTCTTGGCGCGCATTTTGCCTCGCAGCGACGGCAGGCGGGGTGTGTTTATCTCCTTGACCACGCTGATCAGGGCCGGGAGGCGCATTTCCACCCTGTCGCTGCCCTCCTCCATCAGGCGCTGGACGGTCATTTTGCCTTCGCCGATGCTGTCCACGCGCCGCACGAAGCAGGTTTGAGGCAGCTTGAGGTGGGCGGCGAGGCCGGGCCCGACTTGGGCAGTGTCGCCGTCGATGGCCTGCTGGCCGGTGATGATCAGGTCAAAGCCGCCGAGCTTGGTAATGGCGGCTGCCAGGGTGTAACTGGTCGCCCACGTGTCGGCGCCGGCGAACCGGCGGTCCGAGAGCAGGATGATCTCATCCGCGCCGAGGGAAACGGCCTCCCGCAGGGCGATTTCCACCTGGGGCGGGCCCATGCTGATGGCGGTGACGGTGCCGCCGTGCCGCTCCTTCAGCCTGACGGCTTCCTCGATCGCGTAGGTGTCAAAGGGGTTGAGGATGCTTTCCACGCCTTCCCTGATCAGGGTGTTGGTGACGGGGTCGATCCTGATCTCGGTCGTGTTGGGCACCTGTTTTAAGCAGACGACGATGTTCATGATTTACCGCCGCCAGACCGGTAAAAATTCCTGATGGCTTCGGTCACATAGTCCATCTGGGCTGTGCTGAGTTCGGGATAGATGGGGATGGAGATCACTTTTCCGGACAGCTCTTCCGCCACGGGGCAGTCGCCTTTTTTCCCGCCCAGTTCGGAGAAGCATTCCTGCAGGTGGAGCGGAAGAGGATAATAGATGGCGCAGCCGATTCCCTGCTCTGCTAGGTGCCGCATCAGGCAGTCCCGGTTTTCCGCCACCAGAGTGAACTGGTTATAGATGGTCCAGGCCTGGGTGTGTATCCAGGGCAGGCTGACCTGCGGCACGCCGCTCAGATGCTTGTAATAATAGTCGGCATTGCGCCGCCGCGCTTCCGACCAGCCCTGCAGATAGTCCAGCTTCACGGCCAGGATCGCCGCCTGCAGCGTGTCCAGCCGGCTGTTCAGTCCCACCCATTTGTGGAAATACTTGGGGTTCTCACCGTGCACGCGGAGCTGCTTCAGTTTGGCGGCCAGGCCGTCATCGTTGGTCAGGCACATGCCGGCGTCGCCCATGGCGCCCAGGTTTTTGCTGGGGAAAAAGGACAGGGTTCCGATCTCTCCGAAAGAGCAGGCAGGCCGGTCACCCCAGCGCGAGCCGACGCCCTGGGCGTTGTCTTCGATCACAACCAGGTCATGCTTTTTCGCGATGGCCAGGATAGCGTCCATGTCGCACGGCTGGCCAAACAGGTGCACCGGCATGATCGCCTTGGTGCGGGGCGTGATGGCGGCTTCGATCAATTCCGGATTCAGGTTGAAGGTGCGCCGGTCGATGTCTACGAAGACAGGTCTGGCGTTGTTGCGCCAGATGGAACTGGCGGTGGCAAAGAAGGTGAAGGGCGTGGTGATGACCTCGTCCCCTGCTCCGATGCCCAGCGCTCTGACAGCCAGAACCAGGGCGTCCGTGCCCGAGGCGCAGCCGATGGCGTGGCGCATCCCCAGATAGGCGGCCACCTTGTCTTCCAAGGTTTTCACCTGCGGTCCCATTATGTAGTGATGGCCGGCCAGCACTTCGTCAATGGCCTGACGGATCAGGGGCAGAATGGATTCATACTGAGCGTGCAGGTCCAGCAGCGGTACTTTCATTTATGCTCCAATGTGTGTTGTATTATGATCAGAAGGTGCGCAGAGCCACGACGACGGTCAGGACCTGGGTCAGGATGGTGAGCGCTTCCTTGACATAGTCCCAGGTATAGCGTTCTTCCTTGTCAGGCACGAAGATGATGTCGCCGGGATGGATCGCCACCTTGTCTGTCGGCTTGACCCAGTTGCCGGAATGGACTCTGATGATGCGGGTACCCTGGGCCTTGCGGTTGTTGGCAAAACCTCCGGCCGCGTTGAGGTAATCCTTCCACTTGAGGCCTTCCTGCCAGGTCACGAGGCCCGGATTGCGGACCTGTCCCGCCACCCAGACACCATTCAGCTGTTCGGGAACATAGAGTTCGTCCCCGTCCCGCAATACATGGTTAACCTGGTTGCCCTGCGAGTCCCAGCAGTCGCTGACACTGACGGAGTATTTGCCTTTGAGTTGGCGTGTCTTGGTGCGCAGGTAACTGTATTCCAGCCAGGTCATCTGGGAGTATCCGTATTTGCTGAGGCGTTCGAAATCGGGGTCGGGCGTGCCGCTGACCAGGCTGTTGTAGAGGAAGGCGCTGTTCAGGTCGGCTTCCCGCGTCGGCCCGCCGCATAGGGAAAGCAGGTCGTGAAGGGTGGTTTTGTCATCCACATAATATTGCCCCGGCAGCCGTACCTTGCCAACGACCTTGACTTTATAAGCCTTGCGGTATTCCGCGTCAGCCGGCAAAGAGATCCGGTCCCCCGGCTGCAAGGCCGTTTCCAATACTGTTTCGGCAGCTTTCGGATAGCCCTTCAGATCAAGGGCGGTCTTGCTGAACTCCGCCGCACCTGGCTGATAGCGGTGCAGGGTGGCATTGGCCAGGGCCGCTTCCGGCTTTAGCCCCAGGGCCAGTTCCAGTAGGCTGCCCAGGGTGTCACCGGTCCTGAATTCATATTCACCCGGCAGCTGGAAGCTTCCCTGCAGGGACACTGTCTGCAGCGCCGGGCTGACAAAGATGACGTCCCCGTCCTTGAGGAAGGGATTCTGTTCCAGGTCTCCCAGCCTAAGGTACTTCAGCAGGTCCAGGCTGACCCTGTTGCCCTGCCGGGTCAGGATCACGTTGCGGTTCGAAAAGATCTGCGCAGCAGTAGAGTCAATGGATTCCGGGACCTGGTACTGAGACACCGTCGGCATCTGCGCTGCCGGCAGGCCGGCTGGCAGGGCGACAGGCTGGCTGGGCAGTTTGCTGGCCAGGTCCACCACGTCGGAGACGCGGTTGAGGGTTGTCACAGTATAGATTCCCGGCCTCTGGACCTTGCCCGTGACGCTGACGGAGATGGGGATGAGGCTGGGGCCGGTGACCTCCGCCGCAGCCAGGGCGCAGGCGCAGGCCAGCCAGAGCAGCAGCAGGGAGGCTGCCAGTTTAGTTTTCATAATATTCTATCATCCGCTTGATTATTTGGTCCAGGGCGATCCTGGGTTCGTAGCCGATGAATGCCTTGATCTTGCCCAGGTCCGGCATGCGGTGCATCATGTCCTCAAAGCCTTCCTCATAGGCATCCTCGTAGGCCATGTATTCGATCTTGGACTTGCTGCCGCACATCTCGCGCACCTTGCGGGCCAGTTCCTCGATGGAAATGGCTTCCGTGCTGCCCACGTTGAATATCTCGCCCTCGCATTTCTTTTCCTGCATCAGGCTGAGGAATGCTTCCACAACGTCGCTGACGTCGGCGAAGCAGCGGGTCTGCTGGCCGCTGCCGTAAATGATGATCGGCTGGTCCAGCAGCGCCGCCTTCACGAATTTGGGCAGCACCATGCCGTACTGACCTGTCTGGCGCGGACCCACCGTGTTGAAGCAGCGGGCGATGACCACCGGCAGCTTCTTCTCGCGGAAGAAGGCCAGGGCGTAAAATTCGTCTATCGCTTTGGAGGTTGCGTAGCCCCATCGGCTGATCTGGGTCGGCCCCATCAGGCGGTCCGCGGTCTCGGTGAAAGGCAGCTTGTCATTCTTGCCGTAGACTTCGGAGGTCGAGGTGAGCAGCACCTTGCACTTATATTTGTTGGCCAGTTCCAGCACATTGTCGGTGCCCACGATGTTGGTCTTGAGCGAGAGCAGGGGATTCTCGATGATGTACTTGACGCCCACGGCGGCGGCCAGGTGATAGATCTGTTCGCATTTGCCGATCAGCTTTTCCAGCAGTTCGCGGTTAAGGACGGAGCCCACCGTGTAGCTGAATTGGGGATGGTCCTTGAAAGACTCGATGTTTTCCAGTTTGCCGGTGGAAAGGTTGTCGATGACGTGCACCTGGTGCCCGTCCGCCAGCAGCCTTTCCGCCAGATGGGAGCCGATGAACCCGGCTCCGCCCGTGATTAAGATCTGCATACATCCTCAGCTTTATTCATTGTTAACTCATTGTCAATCAGTATCTAATACAATGAACTGGACTTTACTCCAGTATCAATTACTATTTTTCCAATCCCCTAATCTGTCAATAGAAAATCCCGCCCGGCACCTGCTTGCCATGTGGAATCCCGGAAGAGGAACAAGGACAATACATTCCATTTCGGTAAATTTCGTCCATTGGCAGAAGTGATCCTGTGTGAAACAAGGGCGGATTTCAAGATAGGTCTGATCAAACTGAGGCAGACGGAGACCGGTTGAGGTGCTTACTCCTGGGGCGGGACGGTCACCAGGAACTGGTCGTCGGCATAGAGGATGTTCTGGTTGTCGCCGAAGGTCAGGACGTCGTCGTTTTCAAAGATGACCTGGACCAGGTAGAAGAATTGGCTGGTCGGGGTGGCGGGATTCTGCTGCCGGAACCAGGACTCGCCCGGACCCAGATAGACGTCATAGTTGAGGGTGACGGAGGTGGAGACGGTGTTGCGCTGGACAATGATCTTCTTGATCCACTGGGTGGACTGGTTGACGACCTTGACGCAGGCGCGGTTGGGGTCGGCGTAGACTTTGGTGGTTTTGCCCGTGTTGATCCAGACAGTGGTACTGTCCACATAGGTTTCGTCAAAGGCGTCCCAGATTTGGAAAGTTTCGCCCGCCAGATACATTTCCACGTCAACTCCGGTGTCCGGATTGAACACGGATTGGGTGGGGGTGGAAAAATCCAACAGCAGCGAGGAATCGGTCGGGACCGTGTAGTACTGCCCCCGGATCCAGGAATAGAGCGGATAGGAAGTGCGGTTGATGATCTTGAGGCTGCCGCCGGACTCGCATCCCGCCAGCAGCAATGCGACTAAAACTAAAAGCGCAAGCGCGCAAGTCCAAACAGACCTGTTCATTCTGACCTCCTTGTCTCAAAGCATGCATTCATAATGCAATGACCGGCGACGGACTCATATTCCGTAACTCAGGCTCAGCCCGCTCCGCCAGTTGAATCCCGGCTGCGGTACATAAGAGTAGATCTCATATTGCCTGTCAAACAGATTATTCAGGTCCAGCCTCAGATTCACCTTCAGGCGGGAGACAGCGAAGCCCCAGCTCCAGGCGCAGCGCGCCAGCCAGACCGCGGGCAGGGGATCGATCAGGTTGTCCGGAGTGGACCACTGCCTGCCGGTGTGGTCCAGACCGATCTCCAAGCCCAGGTTCCGGTAAGCCAGATCCAATTGATTGGTCCAGCGGATTCGGGGTGTGTAAGTCAGATCAGCGCCCAGGGCCAGATCCCTTGCGCGGGTAAGGGTCAGGGAACTGGAGCAGTGCAGCCAGGTTAGAGGCTTGGCCCGAGCTGTGAATTCCCAGTTGGTGATGCGGGCCTTGCCGATGTTGAAGGGCTTCCAGACCGGCCCGTAGAGATAGGTCTGGCGCCATTGGATCAGGTTTTTCACCTCTTTGCCGTGCCAGGCTGCCTGCAGGGCATAATCCCGATAGCTTAGTGCCAGATGAATACTGCCGCCCCGCGAGGTTTCGGGCTCCAGGTCCGGATTGCCAAGGGATTGGGCGTCGCCTTTCCAATAGAGGTCATAGAAGGAAGGCAGGCTGAATCCGGTTCCGTAGTTGCCGCCGAGTTCGGCTTGGAACGGACCGTCCAGCTTCAGGACATCCTCCACCCGCCAGGATGTGTGGCTGCCGAAGCCTTCCGTATTGTCGATCCTGATCCCTGCCTGCAGCTGGTTGTCCGCGAAAGCGAAATCTTTTTCCAGCCTGGCCTGCAAAGAAACCGCCGCCTGGCCCCGGGCGGTTTCGCCGATGGATAGGTTTGGGTAAAGCAGGTCATCCAGGCTGTAGGCCTGGCGTGTAAATTCAGCGCTGAAGCTGGCTGAAACGGTTTCCAGGGCGTATTCCAACTGATTCCTGCAGCCGGACGATGACTGCTTCTGGCGGTAGCGGGAGGGAAAGGCCGGATTGTCGGCGCGGGTGTTGTTGTATTCGGTCTCGCTGCCGTTCAGCCAGGCGGCCAGGCGGTCGCCGAGCCTGTTCTTTTTGTAGCTGAGGCTGAGGTTGTGGCGCAGGTTCTGCCCGGTCAGGTAGGCGTTTTTGTAGATCTCGGGGAAGTTCACGGGCCCCGGCAGCTGCCTGTAGAAGGTTTCCGAGTCCAGCCGGTACTGCCAGCCGACTTCCTGCAGCATGGAATAGAGGGCCAGGCTGACGCCCTGCTGCTCCTTCCGGTTGTTGGCCCGTTTCAGGTCTCCGGTTGCGGGCCACCAGGGGCGCGGCCGGTAGGTGAAGTCGTTGTCAGCCGCCTGCCGGGTCACGTTAACGCGGTAAGCCAATTGGGGAGACAGTTGCTCGAAGTCCAGGCTGCCGGATTTTTGGCCGAAGGAGCCCAGCGCTGTCTCCACCCTCAGTTGCAGGGGCTGGGCGGGGGTGACGTCGTCCGTGAAGAAATAGACGATGCCGCCGATGGCGGAAGCGCCGCCGTAGAGGGAGGCGTTGCCCTTGACGATTTCCATCCGCCGGATCCTGCCCCAGGGCAGCAGCGAGAGGTCGACCATTTTGCCGGGCGCGTTGAGCGGCACGTTGTCCAGCATCACCAGCGTGTGTCGGCCCAGGCTGCCCAGGATGGAAATGCTCAGGTCCTCCCCGATCAGTCGGGGGGAGGGGCTGTGCAAAGCGCTCTCATTTAGCAGCAGGGCACCGGGGTCACCAGCGGGGCTGTCCGCGTCGGAACTGATCACGGTCTTGTCCAAAGCGCTGCTGAAAGCCGGTTCGAACCGCTCCACCACCCGCACGGTCGGCAGCGTGACAGGCCTTTCCCGCAGCCGGATCAAGTGCGGCAGTTCTGACGCGGCAAAGGTGCTGGGCGCGTAGCCCAGCCTCGAGACATGGATCGAATCGCCCTTTGCATTTATGGAAAAAGTTCCGTCTTCCCTGGAAAAGGCGCGGCTGAAACCGTCGGTCAGCAGGGCATCCATGACCGGTCTATCGTCTTTGTCTACGATTTTTCCCGTCAGGGTCGTGGCCCAAGCCCAGCCTCCCAAGAGCAGGAAAAGGATGATGAAAATGCACCCTGAAACCAGTCGGGTGAACTTCATCAATGGTCTGGGCCGAGGCCGGGGAAGACGAGGTTGGGGCGTCCGGAGAGCGGATTGGTCTGCAGGGTCAGGTCGATCTCGAACAGCTGTTTCAGCCCGGTCCGGGTCAGCGTCTCCTCCGGGCTGCCGCTGGCCAGCAGCCGGCCGTCCTTCAGAAAGATGAGGCGGGAGGCGGCATTGGCCGCCAGGTTGATGTTATGCGAAACCAGGAGGATGCATTTGCCGGCGCGGTTGATCCCTGACAGAAGCTTCATCAGTTCCACCTGGTGGTTGATGTCGAGCTGGGAAAACGATTCGTCCAGCAGGATGGCCTCGGTCTGCTGGGCCAAAGCCCGCGCCAGCAGCACCCGCTGCTTTTCGCCCCCGCTGAGCTGCGAATAGAAACGCCCCGCCAGATCGGCCAGGTCCAACCGTTCCATGCATTCATGCGCGATCCGGACATCCGCGCCGGAATACTTCTGCAGCATCTGCAGCCACGGATAGCGCCCCATCAGGACCATCTCCTCCACCGTGTAGTCAAAGGGCAGGGCCGTCTCCTGCGGAATCAGGGCGATGACTTGGGCCAGTTCCTTTTTGTGCCATTGCGGCAGAGGTTTTCCCTTGATCAGGATGCTGCCTTTGCGCACAGGCAGAAAACCGATCAGGGCGTGCAGAAGAGTGGACTTGCCCGCCCCGTTGGGGCCCAGGATCACGGCAAAATCATCCTTCGCAATCCTGAGCGTGATGCCTTTCAGGACTTCGCTTTGTCCGTAACCGCTATAGATCTCTTGCAGTTCAATCATTCCCTTGCTCCAATGCCGATTCTAAACAGGGCAGGCTGATGTCAACCGAAATCCGTGTCAACCATGCCAGATATTCATAATGTAATAAAACTTGCAGATTGGAACGCATTATGCTGCATATTTTTTCCAGTGAGCCATTTCCCGTAATTATGTGTGTGAAATGTCCCTGCCAAGCCTCAGACGAGGAATCTGACCTGACGGGATATCAGAATAGATATTAACCTGGAGGAAAAGATGAAACGATTTGCCTTTGTATTTGTCCTTTGCTCTTTTCTGCTGACTTTATCCGCTGCCACGGTCTGGCAGAACCCTGCTCCGGTGAGGGTGGGACACAATGTTGCCTGGAACCGCTGCGGAATCCCTTCCAGTGACAATGGAATGGTCTATGCCTGGACGGACAGCCATCGCGGCGGACGTGACGTCTATGCCCAAAAGATCAATGCCCAGGGCTTGCCGGTCTGGACTGTGCCTGTCCTGCTGGACAACGGTGCCAAAGCCCAGTTCAATCCTGTTATTACAAGAACCAGCGACAACTGTTACATTATTGTTTATGTTGAATACCAGAATGAAGACACAGGCATCCTCAAAGCCCAGAAGCTTGACAATGGCGGAACCTTGCTCTGGACTGCCGGATTGGTCGGCAGGATTGTCTGCAATTACGACCAGCGTTACTACTATTATGATGTGATTGCCGATAATGCCGGCGGAGCTTATGTTGCCTGGATCGACACCCGCAGCAGAGCTGAAGATGTTTACGGGCAAAGGCTCAGTGAAGAAGGGGGGCGACTTTGGAATGATGCCGGAGTGCCCCTTGCCCAGACCCTCAGTCTTAACAACGGCTTCAGCCTTGCTGCGGACAACAACGGCGGTTTTTATATAGCCTCCGGAGTTGCCTATTCCAATCTTTCCTGGACCAGCATCAGCCGTGTCATACCTTCCGGACTGGTGGCTTGGACCCGCAATATCCAGACCGGAATTGCCATTCCTGATGCTGTTCCCCAAGTAGTTACAGCCGCTGATAATTCAGCTTTCCTGGTTTGGCCCGATTTTGGCAATGACTATCATGCCATCCTGCTGGCGCAGCGCGTAACTCCGGATGGCAACTTTATCTGGAATACGCCTGCTCTAATTGTCAGCAGTGTTCAGTTTCCTTATACATACGCCCCTTTCCGCAACCAGAGGATGGTTGCCACTCCGGACAGCGCTTTTATCATTGTCTGGGAAGACTATTACATCAATCCCGATTGGGCGGATCTCTATGCCCAGAAGCTGGACTTAAACGGAAACAGGCTCTGGGCGGTAAACGGAGTGCCTTATGCCGTGGGAGACAATCACCAGTATGAAACCAGGCTTGTTTCCGACCTGGCAGGAGGCTGCTATGTCGCCTGGCAGGATATGTCCGGAGTTAATACTTACACTCACACAGTCCTGGCACAGCATCTGCTCAGTGACGGTTCGTCAGGCTGGCAGGCAAACGGTATGCCCCTCAGTACAGCAACCGGTGACCAACGCGAACCTCTGGTCAGGTTCAGCAACGGTTTTGTCTATATCAGCTGGATGTCTGATTTTGTGGAAACTCCCGGCATTACTTACCAGATGCTTACACCGGGCGGAACTCAGCTTCTGGAAGCGGGCGGACGCAGCCTCATCCAAGGTATCAGCGGCAGTGTGCTGCAGCAATCCGTCAAGCTTTTCAGCCGGCCGGGAGGCTCAATCCTGACCTGGGTGGACGATCGCCACACTTATAATGACAGACGCCTCTATTTCCAATTCCTCGATGCAGGCGGCACACCTCTGCTGGAGCCGAACGGCAGAGCTGTTTCCAGCGGCAGTATAAGTGATTACTATGAATACAGCGTTGCCTTCGATCCGGCAGGTCAGTTTTGCCTGGTTTGGCCTGAGGAAAACAGGGTCAAAGCGCAGCTCATAGATGCAAGCGGTAACCGGCTTTGGGGTGATACGGGTACGTATCTGACCCAGACCAACTTTGACCTGCAGACCAAACCACTGGTTTCCTGGTGGGACGGGGCATTTTACTTCGCCTGGGCGCAAATGGTTACCCAGCAATCCGGCATTCAGGTTTATAATCCTATGCATGTGTTTGGGCAAAAACTCGTCAATGGTGTAAAGCAATGGGGTGAGGACGGCATCCTGATCTCCCAGCCGGTGGACAATGACGATATCTTTGATGCTTACCCCGAACAGCTTACGGGACGCTACTACACCTGGACACGTACCTCCTGGGAACCCGATATTTTTGGCTGCATGCAAGTCTATACCAAGCTGTTGGATGCTTCCGGTAACGCGGCTCCCGGCTGGTCGGCTTTCGGTCTGTCTGTTTCTACTTATCAGGATTGGGGTTGTATTCAGAGACAACCTTCTACCCAGATTACTTCTGCCGGCTTGTTTGTCTGCTGGCAGGATATGAGAACTGATTATCTGTTAAAGCTGTACGGACAATTGCTTTCCCCGCAGGGAGAGCGGCTTTGGAACCCATTGGGAGTGGAACTTTCTACTTCCCAGATGGAAGTGACCGAGTATTTCCTGTTGCCCGGGGACGATATCATCCTTGCCTGGACCGGGAATCAGGCTGATAACTCAGTTATTCTTACCCAGAAGTTTTCTCTGTCCGGCATGCCGCTGTGGGGAACCAATCCGGTTCTGATCTCTCCTTCCGCCAACAGCTTTTACAATTCCAAACCGGTGCTGGCGCGTTTCGCCAACGGCGCTTTGGTGGCGGCATGGGACAGGACTGCCCAGCCAGGCTTTACCAATGCGGGGTATTCCGATCTTGCTTATCGTTATCTGACTCCGGACGGAGTTCCCCAGGGTCCGCTCTGGGGTTACAATCTGGCTAATCAGCCGGATATGGAAACCACTCCGGTCCTTTGCGCCAGCGGTTCTGACGCTTATGTCGCCTGGGTTGATTCGGACCGTTATTGCGTCAATCCGGGCAGGGACGGTATAACCGCTGTAGCTTACAATCTCTTTGCCCAGAAGCTCACCAATGAAGTCGTCGCCAATGAAGATGAAGTTGTTCCCTCACCTCTGCTGACCCTGGAGCAGAACACTCCCAATCCCTTCAGCGCCGCCACCACCATCCGTTATAACCTGCCTGCCAAAGGCAACGCCACTCTGGAAGTATATAATATCAAGGGACAGAAGGTCAGAACCCTGCTCAACGCCGAGCAGGACAAAGGCAATGGCAGCGTGGTCTGGGAAGGTAAGGACGACTCCGGCAAAACCTGCGCCAATGGCGTCTATTACTATCGTCTGACCTCAGCCAGCGCTTCCGGCACCCGTAAACTGGTCCTGATCAAATAACCCCTTTTCCATACCCCATCTCTCATTCTTGGGAGCAGGTTTATTGCCTGCTCCCTTGCTTTTCTATTTATGTATCGAAAGCGAAAAGAAAACAAGTCACTTGTAGTGCTATATCATTTTATCTTGAGCACTTTTTGTACTGCAGAAAACCGTCCATCTGTTGCTCTGATCAGGAATATGCCCGGGCTGATAGACTTACCGGCGTTGTCAGTGCTGTCCCAGATTAGTTCATTGTTCCTGTAATTCTGCCAGTTACGGACCAGCTCTCCTTTGATGTTGTAAATTCCTATGTTCAGAGGAGCACCATCCTTTTGTTTGATCGAGACATTTACTTGGTGGTCAAAGGGATTGGGGGCAGGCTTCAGTCTGATGTTGTTGGGCAGGGGAAGTTCTTCATCCACGATCGGTACATTTTGCGTTCCGTCTGCCAGAACTTTTGCCACTAGAAAGCGGTCTGATATTCTCAGGCACAGGTAAAAGCTGCCGGTAGGCGACACATCGATCAGGTTTGTTGCTGCATAATTAGGCAGATAAACCCCTGTCCAGGTGTGAGACCACAACTGATTGCCGCTCCAGTCATGTTTGGAAAGTTTTAAACCTTCTGTGGTTCTATAAACCAGTAAAAAACCTGAATCATCTCCGGTTGCAGTTAAAAAGTAATCACCACTTGTAATGAGTGCATCAATCAGTGTTAACAAATGAACCGGTCCGGAAATGCTTAACTTGGAGACCTTAACAATATTATTATCCAGATAAGAGATCAGGGAAGCGTTGTTATATCTGCTCGAAAAGAACTTTTCGCGTCCATAGTCAAATTCGTATGAACTGACTTGTGACAGATTGTTGATATCATATATGTATATCTTTTGTATGTAAACATCATCGACCAACACACATACAGCAAAGTGAGTGGAGTCGATCAGTTCAACTTTCAGGTCAATTATACTGGCCCAGGGCTCAGTCAGGTAAAGGCTGTCCGGTACAACAACGTTCCAGGCAGGATGTGCCTGCCCATCCAGATAGTAAACACTCGTCCCATAATTTTGATCGGTATCTCGAAACCAAAACAGACAATGCTGTCTGTCATTCTGGCTGATTCCATATCCCATATAGTAATTATACTGAATATCAAGTGTATCGGAATATGTAATCTGCCCCGTGGCATTAATCAATCTCCACCTGAAGTGCCAGTGAGGGTAACCGGAAGAACTGGGGCTTATAGCCGGAATGGCAATTGACTGGTCAAACAGGGCAGACCTTATGTATTCATTATATTCAAAAGCATTTGGAGTTACCTGGATTGCTGTATTGTCAGGACCTCCCTTATGAAGATAATAACTGATTTCCCTGTCATTTTTCCTGCCGCCAAAATCAAAGATGTGTTTCCTGATAAATAAGCATAGGTTGGACTCTGTGACTTTGACATCTACGGCATTATCTTCAGTGGAAATTCCGCTCGGGCCCATATAAAAAGGCGGACCGTATATGGCAAAGGGAGTTTCCTGTGGGTAGATTGGCATAATCACGCATGCCAGCGCTATTACCAATCCGGCTAAGGCAACATCTGATCTGGCGGTCATAATACCTCCCTACAGAGCTGTGTGACACTAACAGTCTTGTTATTTCAGAGGAACTATCTAACCTGTTTATGCTTTTCCTTTTCATACAATCCTGTCAATATAAAAATACCGTTGCCTGATTCGCCGCGACAATCCCTTATCCTCCTTTTTCCCATCCTTCCTCCTTAATAGCATCAGTATAGTTACAGTATATCATTTGTATATCAAATGTATAGTAAAAGTATTTTGACATACTTTTGATATACTTTAATTATACTATTGTTCTGCTTTTGTTCTGCTTCGGCATATAGGCATGAAACAGGAAGGGAGAAAACGGGAAAAGGCAGAGGGGCGCGGATAATTTATTGACAAGAGGAGTGATGCAGAAAAGCTGTGCAGTGGAGTTTTTAGTTCAGAGGGCGGGCGGATAAACCTGAATAACAGGGGCGAGGTGAACATGGATAAGACGATGCTGATCACCGATATCGGTAGCACCACCACCAAAGCAATTCTGATCGCTTGTGAGAACGGGGTCTGGCAGCTCAAGGGGCTGGCCAACGCCCCCACCACAGTGGAAAAACCGCAGGAAGACGTCATGGTCGGCGTGCTCAACGCAGTACGCAGACTGCAGACAGAGACAGGCGTTTCCTTGTTGCAGGGCAGTCTTGCAGGCGGCTCCGAACTGATAGATCCCAAGCTGCCCTGGCTGTCCACTTCCAGTGCGGGCGGGGGTCTGCAGATCCTGGTCATAGGCCTGGTGAAGGAGGAATCGGCCGCCAGCGCAAGCCGGGCCGCCTACGGGGTGGGCGGCGTCCTGCTCGACACCATTGCCATAGACGACGGCAGGACCGTGATCCAGCAGATGCACGCCATCGAGGAAAAGCAGCCCGACATAATATTGATGAGCGGCGGCTATGAAGGCGGGGCTTACGCTTCCGTGCTGAGGCAGGCGGAGATCCTCTCCTACTGCGAGATCAGGCCCAAGTACGCGCTCAAGGACAAGATCCCGCTCATCTTTGCGGGCAACGCGGACGCTGCCCCGGCCGTAAAGAACATCCTGCAGGAAAGCTTCGAGGTGCATGTCCTGCAAAACATCCGGCCCCGGGAGGAAGTGGAGCGTGTGGAGCACGTCACGGAACTGGTGCACGAGCTTTTCCTGAACAAGGTGATGCAGCAGGCCCCGGGCTACCGGGCGGTCAGCGGCGCCGTGGCGGACTCTGTCATCCCCACGCCGCTGGGCGTGATGACAGCTTTGAAAATATTCGCGGAAGCGGAAAGCAAAAACATCCTCGCCGTGGACATCGGCGGCGCCACCACGGACGTCTATTCCAACGTGTTCGGCAAATTTTACCGCACGGTCAGCGCCAATTTCGGCATGAGCTACAACCTCTGCAACGTGTTTGCCAAGGCGGACCGGGCCCAGCTCGGCCAGTGGCTGCACCCCTCCCTGAAAGAGGCGGACCTGCGCAACTACATCGGCAACAAGATGCTCTATCCCACGACGGTCCCGGCCACGGACACGGCTCTGCACATCGAGCAGGCCCTGGCCCGCATCGCCCTGCAGCTCTCACTGCAGCAGCACCTGCAGATGAATTTCTCCATTTCCCGGATCGGGCATTTCCTCAGGCTCAAGAACGACGAGTTGGACCCCTTCCACGAACAGTTCTACCGCGAAAAGCTGAACGAGCGGGCTGAATTCCGCCTGCAGGATTTTGGCCTGATCATCGGCGCCGGCGGTGTGGTGAGCCACGCCCCCGATCCCAGACAGGCGGCGCTCATGCTGACGGACGGCCTGCAGCCGCGGGGCCTGACAGAGCTCTGGCGCGACCGGCATTTCATCTCGCCGCACCTGGGTAAGCTGAGCCAGGTGGACCGGGAAGCCGCCTTGGCCCTGCTCAAGAGCGAATGCCTGGAGCCGCTCTGCCTGTGCGTCAGGCCGCTTCCCCACAGGCTGAGGGCCGGCAAACCCGCTCTGCGCCTGGAGTTGGCCTCTGAGCAGGAGAACAGGGTCATCGAGGTTGATGGCAACCAGCTGCTTTGGATCGCGAACGACAAACCATTGCTGGTAAAGGCGAAAGCGCACGGCTCCATCCAGCTCGCCCAGGACCGGAAGGAACTGGAAATCCGGACCAGCCTGCCGATCATGGTGGATACGCGGATCGCGGGCCAGTTTTCCTTTGCGGACATGAACGCCGCGCTGCAGCTTTATAACAACATTGGAAGCGAAGAAGCGGACGCCCCGCTGATGCCAACCTCAGTGTCAATTATGCCAATGACATCGGGCCGGGAGAGGCGGACCTTCGCCTTGCCCTACGCCGGGAAGATCCATGTCAGCGAAGGGGAGGCCGTGAAGCCGGACACGCTGCTGGGCGAAAACCTCTACGACCCGCCCCGCATCTTTGTCCTGCAGGTCTTCCGGGGGCGCGAGGATAGATTTGACCAGGACACCTTCCGCAAGTGTCTGCAGGTTAAGGCGGGCGACGAGATCCAGAGCGGCCAGCTAATCTACAAGCAGGAATCCTCCTTCCTGGAAAGCCTGCTCCACTCCTCCGCCTCCAACTTCCACTCGCCGGTGCGGGGCAGGTTGGAGAAGATCGACTGGCAAAACGGCACGCTGCTCCTGCGCGAGATCCAGGACTACAACTTCGAGCCGCAGGTGGTCAGGGTGGCGGAAAAACTGGGCGTGAAGCCCTCTTCCTTCAAGGGCTACCTGAAAAAAAGCAAGGGGGACTTTGTCACCAGGGGCGAATTGCTGGCCGTTAAGGACTGGAAGAAATTCGACCAGGTCGTTCGCGTCCCCACCACAGGCAACATCACTGAAGTGGACGGGAAAAAGGGCACGGTCACCATCCAGTACCTGCGCAGGAACCTGAAGCTTTCCTCCCGCCTGGACGCCCGGGTCGTCAGCATTGCCAAAAACCGCTTTCTGGAACTGGAATACGAAGGCACCTCCCTGACAGGCTGCATCGGATTCGGCAAAACCGCGGACGGCACCCTGGCCTGGATGGACAGCTTTACGGAAGCAAGCCTGACAGCAGGCAGCCTGGCCGCCTTCCCCTTCGCCCTGAACAGTGAGCAGTTGCAGATCGCAATGCGCAACAAGCTGGCCGGGGTCATCGTTCCCTCTCTGCAGGAAGAGGATGTCGTGCGGCTGCTGGATTACGAGCTGGGGGTGGGCATCACGGGGGACGAGGAACTGCCCTTCAGCCTTATCCTGATGCACGGGTTCGGCAGCCTGAACCTGGCGCCGGAAACGGCCTGGGCCCTGCAGCAGAACAGCGGCCGGCACGCGGTGCTGTTCCCCCGCACCCAGATCCGGGCAGGTGTGGTCAGGCCCAGCCTGGTGATCCAGTAAGCGCATATTATATCATTGATGTGTCAGGAATGTTAAAGGGACTGTATCTACCGGCGTCAAGCCGCCCCATCCGATCTGCGTTTCGCCTTATTCCATAAAGGTGGTTATCCTGTAGAACACTCCCGATCCGGTCAGGGGGTAGCTTGGATTCATGGAAAAACTGGTGGAGCCTGTAGATATTATATCAAAAGGCCCGTACACCGAATCGGTGCTTTTGTACAGACGCCAGACTGCCCCTTCATAGGGAAACTCACCATGCAACTGATAACTTGCTCCGTCCGAACTCAGGCTGATGCTCAGTTCCGGAGGTAGAAGTGTGCTGCTCCAGAAAACACGACTGTAGGGATCGTTCTCAAACAGCGCACCGCTGAAAGAACCCGCAGACTGGACGAAGTGCACGCTGCCCGCATTGTTTGTCTTGGTGACATTATAGTTGCAGCCGCCTGTGTTGGCAGGAAAGTTTTCTCCGTAGACCAGGATATCCCGGTCGCAATTGGCTGTCAGCAAAGTACCGCCGTTCGCCCCGTTGCGGAAGGTGCAGTTCTTCAGAATGGCATATGTCCCGAAGCTGCAGCCCGGCATCAGCTGGACGCCGTTGGCACCCATGTATTCGAAAATCGTGTAGTGGGCATAGATCATGCCGTAGACGATCAGGTTATAGTTACCTGTGGCTCCGGCCCTGCTTACGGAGCAGGGATTGTCCTGACCGCCGATAAAGTTCAGGCTGCCTGTTGAGTTCAAGGTAAAAGTTCTGTTCGGTGCAATAAAAAGTGACGCCCCGTTATAGAAATACATCAAGCCCGACACCTGGCAATCCTGGTAGAGATAAAGGTCGTACAAGCCGCTGAAGCCAAATATTCCTGACGTTACACTCAGCGTTCCCTGCACTGACAGGTCTCTGTCAATAACATCCACATAGACACTGTTTGAGGATTTTTCCACGCTCAGGTTATCCACTGAATTGGGAGGGCTGAAAACACAATTTTCAGAACCCGTTAAGTGAATCGTCCCGCCGCTGATGGGCCAGTCCTGTCTGTAGAAATAGAGATTCCCGTCCACGTAGAGGCTACCTGACGACATGGAGCCCAGGGATCCCGTATTAAACATCAGATCAGATTCAGTCAGCCAGAGGTCTCCGGCAATGTTCAAAGTGCCGCCGTTATCAACATAAAGATTGTGGTCTGAACCGATGAAGTGGGCCGTCCCGCCTGCCAGGACGCTGAGCGTGCCTGTAATGTGCTGATCAGCCCCGGAAATATCCGTATGATTGTAAGTACCTGCTACAATGATGGTTCCCTCAATGTAATCGTACTGCCAGTTTGTGGTCAGGCTGCCCAGGATATTCAGGGTTCCCGTGTTCAGTGATAACAAAGCGGCAGAAACTGTCTTGTCTGCCTCTATCACCAATTCTCCTGCAGTCTTTTGATTGCTCATGCCGTGAAACTCTTGGTCAGTCATTACTATGGACGTTCCGGTTCCCACGAATGCGACCCAACCCGCCCCGCTTGAGAAACCTGACTCGCCTGCGATATTATTCCAGTTGCCGTAGAGGTAAATCATTTGAGAGCCGGAATCCAGCGTGCCGGAATTGATTGTTAAGTTTCCCCTCACAGTCAAAAGGGTGTTCTGAATAACGGATGCACCGGCATCCTTTTCAACGATAAAATGATAGAAATAATCTAAACTTCGCAGGGAAACAGTAGAATTAGCTGAACCCATGAGTTTCACGATTCCTATATCGAAAGTCAGTGATCCTGCTGATCCCACGCTGATGTTGCCGTAGATGGTCAGCGTTGAGTTGACGATTGTGCTCAGTGCGCATGAGCTGTTCACAATGAGGGATCCCATCAGGGTCAGGCTGCCGGTCCCGGCATCGCGCTGGCAGAAGGCGCCTTCGATGTAAATGTCTCCCAGCGTAGTGTTGGCGAAGGTGTTGATGTTGGCATTGGGGCCAGTGAACCTGAATCTTCCGCGGTTGGGGTTGACATTGCTGCCGGCGTAGCAGACCAGGCCGTCGGCTATGTGGAACTCTGCCCCGCTAAAGGATATCGTAAGGGTGGAACCGCTCTGGAACAGCAGGTCGTCGCCGATGTAGAGGTCAGCGTTACTGTTGTTAAAGGCCAGGGACCCGTAACAGTTCAGGTCTCCCGCCACGGTCAGGCTTCCGTCCACGGTAAGGCTGGTGGAAGCCTGCATGGCCACGGAATTGCAGGTGCCGGAAATAGTGTTGCTTATGTAGGGGTAGTTTGTCAGGCCGGTGGGAATGATCACGTCCTCGTCGGATAGGGGTGCATGACCCTGGCTCCAGTTAGAGCCCAGGTACCAGGCGGTGCCGGCACTGCCGTCCCAGGTGTTGGTCACGCATTGAACGGAAAGGGGCAGGCTGAAAATAACGAGAGAAAAAGAGATTAAGGCATAGCGTTTCATTTTATCCTCCTTGGACCGGGTAATGAGAATATCTTTCTGCTGAATTGTATTTGTGAAGGGGGGAAAAATACGGTCCTGCTTCTGCCCGGGCCGGAGTTGCTGCAGTCTCCTCCAACCGGCCGGCACACATGGACCATCTTCAGAAAAACATAAGCAATGCCATACATTAGAGCTCCTTATAACTAATTAATCTATAAGGTTTTAAGCGGCATCTTCAAGGTCCGTGCTTAATTATCTCTATTTGCCAACCGCGCTTATGGTTGTCAAGCTGTATATTTAGAAACAAGCTTTTCGCCATGCGAAGGAACTGCTTTTCCGCGGGAAATCAACCTTGCTTCCGACTCCCTGCCGAAACTGCCGATCTGCTGAAGATCAGATACAGGCTGCCAAACGGAAGATTGTGCTCCATAACTTCCCGGCTGTTCTAACAGAGGGATCTCGTTCCGGAGCGGCGGCCGAGGCACATCCCCCTTGACGGATAGATTGCGAGGATAAAAGTATTACCAGATTATCAATATGCAGGGGAGGCAGCATGAAACCCGCTTTATCAATCATTGACCTGCAGAAACAGTATTATGATACAAGTCCAACCGCACAGCCGGAGAGGGATAAAGCCATTCCTTACATCAACGCCGCCGCGGATTTTTTCAGAGCAAATATCCCATCGAAAAAAAACCTCAATTCGGTTTTTCGCAGACAGGTCAGATTCTGTTCGGCTGATGACTCTATTAAGCTACGATTTTAGAATTCAGGTTTAAGCGTTACATGAATGCTTCGGCAGTTAAAAGAATTAAATTCATGATATATTATGTATATGCATATAAAATATTGTAATACGGCTTAAATAATACTTGACAACCAAGAGAAGTTCCTGTTATTTTGAAATCATTTATTACCCAATGGAGGCAAACATGAAAAAGGCCATTTTTTTGGCTGCGCTGTTTTTTGCAGCTTCACTTTCCTGCACTACCTGGATCGTGAACAACATGCCCGATACCGATCCGGATTTCACTTCAATTTCAGATGCCATTATCGATGTAAGAGTTGATAACGGTGACACATTGTACGTATGCGGTTCGAATACGCCTTATGCCGGATTTGAACTAAACAAAAGTCTTACCATTATCGGCACAGGTTTTTTCCTGACTGAGAACCCCCACACCCAAGCCTTTCCGTGCAGCTCGTACATTAACGGTCAGATCAATTTCGTATTTGGTTCGGCAGGATCAGTGCTGACAGGAGTGATGGTAAGAAACATAAATATCAATGCCGATAATATTACCATCAAACGGAATTATCTTTATGTGGCAAGCGACCCGTGTGATTTAATAATGATCAACAGCGGTGTACACTACTTATACATCATACAGAACTATTTGTATAACAGCTCAATTTATGGAAACTGCTGGCTGATTTATGCAGCTGGAATGAATGATCCTCTCTACATCAGCAATAATATATTCGTGAACAAAACAAACAACACCTTAGGTATTAGTTCAACCTCGTCTGCTACCATCGAGAACAATGTGTTTTATGCAGAGTCAGGGGCTGGCACTGTTTCAATCTACTATACCGTGTTTCAAAACAACATTATGCGGAGTGGGACTTTTTACAATATTTACGGTAATGAGGTTAACTACAATATTGGTAACAATAATCAGTTTGGCACGGAGGATGGGAATCAAAATGTTTCTGATATGTCCACAGTGTTCGCGCTTACCGGCTCCACCGACGGCATATACCATCTGGCTAGTGGTTCTCCGGCCATCGGAGCCGGCACTGACGGCGACGACTGCGGCTGCTATGGCGGGCAGGAACCCTATGTGCTGTCCGGGATGCCGGACGGGGTGCCATCCATTTACGATTTCAACTCACCCGGATCGGGCTTTTCCTTCCCTGTGCAGATCAAAGCCCATTCCCACTGAGGAGGGAGGCGGATAATGAAAAACGCGTTAATGATAGGCGCGGTTTTCCTGGTGGCGTGGGGGATTTGTTCTATATATGCTGATACTTCACCACCGACCAGGAATGCGGACATCGCTTGCTTTCAATATCATTGGAATGATTATAACCCAGCCTATTCACTTGTCTATCCTGTTACACCTGGTGCAAGTATTGATGAGGATTTCATTATAAGCGTATCAACCCTGCCCCCGGGACCTAACATCCTGCACATCAGGGCGGTGAGCAGTGACGGCATACCGGGCATACCTTTCCACAAGTGGTTTTATAAGAGTGAAGAAGAAGAAATGTTTCCTGTCTCCTCATTGGAGTACTGGATAGATGACGACCCCGGGGTGGGCAATGCCACAACAGCAAGTTTCAATCATCCCTCCACAGATGTCCAGCAGCCTTTTCTTGTGAGCATCTTCGACTACTCTGTGGGGCTGTACCAACTGGGTTTCAGAGTTAAGAACACAAACGACGAGTGGAGCCAGACCTTCTACCGCAGGATCTACCGGCCTCCCGTTCCTCTTTTACCAGACGTAGTTAATATCACGGGTTATTTCGTTGACCAGGACGGCAACGCAACTGATTCATATGACATTAGCGTTATAGATCCTGATTCGCTGATAATTGTTGCCGGTGAGTTTCCCCTGACGGATTTAAGCGAGGGGAACAATTACAAACTCCACGTTTATGTCACTTCCAGCGAGGATATCAAGAGCCAGGAATACATTACGCCTTTAACGGTCAATTGGACACCCTCAGAGCCAATAAGTGAAATTGACGGACTGCACTTCACATTTTCTTGGGGTGCTGTTATTGGAGCCGATTACTATGAAGTATACGGTCTGGACGAACCGGGGGGTGTATCCGTATTGCTTGGAACAACAACAGAAACACATTGGACAGACCCTGAGCCAACTTCTTTTAAACGCTTTTATTATGTAGTGGCGGTGTGTTCATAAGGGAAAGAAAATAACTGCAAGATGAGGAGGGACTAAATCCCCTTGGCAGAACTATCATTTCTATTTTCAAATGATGGCAAGGCTTTCTGAAAGCATAGTTCGCTGCCTGGGAGGCAGGTTGCCGGCAAGATCGTCCTGATAAGGTAATCTGACCGGCACGGGAAGGTTTACGCCTTTTCAGCCCCGGGCGGTGCTGAAGTAACTGCAGCCTTTTTCCTGCAACAGCGCCAAAGCGTCCGGCAGGGAGGCGTTCAGGGCGCTGCCGGCCGCGCCGGTGCAGAAGGGACAGGCGTGCAGGTCGCCTTTGCTGTCCACATACAGGTAGCGGTTGCCGGCGCCGAAGCAGCCCTGCCGCCGCTGGTGGTAGCCGGTGTACTCCACCAGGGGCAGGTTTTGATAAGCCTTGTCAGTCAGCGTTTGCAGGTAAAAATTCCGCAGGATGGCGATTTGGCCGGCGTCCAGTTCGATGTCCCTGCCCTTGAAATGCCCCGCCTGGCGCGGCTCCAGAATCCTGATCAGGCCTGCGCCCAGGTCATTGGCCAGCGTTAGGTATTTGTCCAGGTTTTCCCGGGAGACGAATTCCCGGCGGGCGCAGAGGGAGAGGGCGGTGGCCAGTCCGGCCCGGGCAGAGTTTTTCACCGCCCGGGTCACCCAATAAAAGGATTGGTCATTCCTGCGGTAGTCATTGTGCGCTTTTTCCTGCCAGTGGTCGAGGCTGATGACTGCTCCTGTGAGGCCGGCCCGTTTCAGGGCCAGCGCTTTTTCCGGGGTCAGGCCAAAGCCTGAGGTCAGGATCCAGAGATCGGAATCCGGCCGGGCGCTTTGCAGCAGCCTGAGCAGGTCGTCATAGCGGGAGAGCGGTTCCCCGCCGCTGAATTCGATGCTGCCCACGCCGTGGGCCTGAAACCTGCGCAGGATGGTTTCCAGTTCCCGGTAGCTGAGCAGCTCCCCGGCGGACAGATTGTCCCATTCGTAGCAGTGGTCGCACTGCAGCGGGCAGCGGCTGGTGATGGAAAAGATCAGCGTGTGCAGGCGCGGATGCCCTTCCCGGCTGGGCAGCGCCTTCTTCAGCTCATTGTCGGCGAAGAGGTCAAAGGCAGCCGAAGGCCAGCCGGGAGTGGCAATGGACCAGAAGTATCTGCCCCCCGCCCTGTAGATTTTACGGTTGACCGGGCGGCCCAGGATCTCCTGTTTCTTCGTCAGCAAAGCTTTGAGGGCGCGCCGGGCCTTGAGCGGATCCCGGTAAATGCGCAGCGCCCGGCGCAGGATGCCCAGCTGCAGCCTGAACTGGACCAGCCTGCAGCGCCGGCCAGTGACCAATCCCGGGAGTGAACTCATCTGGGAATCTTCAGTCCTGCCGTTTGATCTGCTTTTGCAGTTGGAGGAACTGCTCGCTGGAGAACTGTCCCATCCGGCCCGCCCGCCTGAATTTCTCCAGGTAGGCAAGGTCCGGCGCTCCGGAGGTCTCGCGCAATACTTCGTAGTGACCCTTGGCGTGCAGGAAAAAGGAGCGGTTGCAATCTGCCCGTGCGGGCACCGCGGCAAATGTCAGTTCCGCTGCGTTGCCGGTCTCAGGCATCACGTAATAGTCTTTATCGTCGGCGGTCAGGGCCGCCTTGATATCCCTGCCCTTTTCATCTGAAGCGGCGGCCGGCGCCAGGGTCTGTCTTTGCAATATCTCGTTGGCGGAGCAGTCCAGCCCCACCCGGTCCAGGTCCCAGAACAGGGTGCCCCATTCCAGTTTGAGATTGATGGTGTCGCCCTGCAGGCCGGACAGGTCAAGCTGGAGAACCATCTCGCGGTCCGCCATCGGCCCCGGCAGGTTGAAATAGTCCGCGAACTCCCATTTTTTACCTTTCCGGACATACACGGAGAGCGGGATCCCCTGCTGCAGCGACCAGTTGGCCCGGCCGGACGGGGGCGCCTGTTTCTGCTTTTCGTACCACTGCTGGTATTTGTCGCCGAACTTATCAAAGAACTGCGCCATGGTGTAATCCAGCCAGATCGTGTTTTTACCCGCCAGCACGAGCTTGGCCTGCCGCGCGTCAGGCGGCCGGGCAAAGCTGAGAAAGAGCTCGTCCCTGCTCTGCTTTTTACTGGTGACGGCGTCGCCCAGGTAGCGCAGGCTGTCCTTTTCGGCCAGTTGGGGCAGCAAATCCGGCACGCCTTGGGACCAGGCTTTGAGAGGTTTCCGCAGGTTCCGCAGGGTGTGGCAGTTGCCGTATTTGTCGAGCAAAACCTGAGTGCCCAGCGGATGGTCCACCACTTCCAGCCCGGCCAGGTTGGTGCTCTGGATCTCGCGCACCTCATTGGTGATCCTGATCTTGTAGGAACCGTCCGCCGGCTGCAGTTGCGGCAGTGGCAGCCAGTCGTGCCTTTCCAGGCTGGGCAGGATGGCGCCGCTGTAGATCTCGCCCGCGAACCTGTAATCCGCGCCGTCAAATGCATAAATGAACGGGCAGGAAGTCCCCTTGGTCAGGAGCACGATGAGCATGACCACGCCGTAAGCCAGGGCCGCGCCCACCAGGCCTCCGAACACGGAAAATGCGATGGTCTTGGCCAGGTCGAAGTCATACACCTCCAGGCGGCTGATTTCCTCTATGGGAAGCGACACTGTCTGCGGCAGGTCTTGCGGCAGCTTGAAATCGGCATTCATGTAGAGCCTGACCACCTGGCGCTTTTTGTTGTAAGGCTTGAACTCGGTGTAGCGCTTGACTCTGCCGGTGACTGTGCTGTCCGTCACCACCGGCTCGGACATGTAAAGGTCGCTGGTTTTGCTCCCCAGCTTGATGATCTGCAGGTAGCGGTCCTCGACGCCGGCCAGGTTATCTTTGGTTGTCCGCACCGGTTTGAAGGAATAGCAGGAATTGAGCAGCAGCCCGACCAGGGCGGCCGCCACCAGGCGCATGAAACTTTGCTTGAACCACATAAGGCCTCCCGGAACCCTTTAATACTCTATGTTACATTTTCTCATTTCAATCAGGTCCGCTGTCCGTCCCCTGGTTTTTCCCTGCCATCATTGTTTTACCATTGCTATACCACTGCGGTACCATTACGGTCAAAGTCCGTAATGATACCGCAATGGTCAAGCGATAGCAGCGGAATGCACCAAAGGGCGGGCACGGGGATTTACCTGTCCGGAGCGGGGGCGGAAACATGCTTGTCCACCTGGTAGACCAGGTCGGCGATGAAGTAGATGCCTTCGCCGTTCCAGGCCGAACGGACGCCGGTATAGTTTTGGACGTTATAGTTCTCCGGCTTGGGCTGGAGCAGGACGGTGGTCTCGCCAGTGGGGTAATAGAAGCGGCAGAGGTTGTTGCCTTCGGTGTAATAGACGCTGAGTTCATCGTTGCTGAGACTCAGATTAAAGGCCTTGCCGCCGTAATCAGCATGGAAAAAGGGAGTGGCGTGTCCGATGACCTGTTTGGAGGTGTCCGCCACGTCAATCGCCAGGATCTCGTGGTCGTCATTGATCAGGAGGAACCTGTCGCAGGAGGAAAAAGGAAGGCAGTATCTGGAGTGCCAGGCAGCGGAATCGCCCGGGCTGAAAGCATAGAGTTCCCGGTACTCATGGCTGGCGGGCTTGTAGGTGAAAACCGCCTGGTCGCTGAAGCAGAGATAGCAGGCGGGACCATCCAGGTAGCAGACTTTGCTGAACGGGCGGTTGAGCACATAATTCTCTATTATGTAATTATTGGGGTTGAAATTGATGATCACTTCGCCTGAACCGGCTCCCTCCGCAGTTAAGCCGGCCATAGACAAATAGTTTTTCGAAGAACTGAGCAGGGGGGCGCCCAGAAAACAGCTGAAGCTGCATAGCGAATACACGTAGCTGCTCTGAAAGTATAATTGGTAGACACTTTGCCCGCTTGTCAGATAAGCATACCCATTATTGCCCATGACGGCGGGTTCGCTGAACCCAACGGTCCAGTTTTGCTGGCCATAGCCGTGATTGTCGTAATAATAATTCCACAGGCCATCCCGGCTGAAGATCAGGAGGTCGGGGTAATAGACCCACGTGCCGGCGGTGGGAAAGACGAGCAGGGCGCGGAAGGTGTCGCGGCAGATCCTCTGGAAGCCGGAGCCGTCCGCGTTTACTTTGCAGATCCAGCGCTCGCGCACCTGGTGGCCGTAATCGCAGCCTGCGGCAAAAAACAATGACAGGAAGGCCGGAAGGATAATAAGATACAGGATAGACTTGCGCATGATCACACTTCCTAAAAGGCCTGGCCAAAGTTGAAGTAGAGGCCGGTGGCGTGCATCCCGAAGCCGGCGTCCAGGCGGACGATGAAGTCCTGCAGGTTGAGGCGCAGGCCGAGGGTGGGGTTGTTGGGCCACTCTTTCAGGTCAAGGAGGCGGGGGGTGTTCCAGACCTTGCCGAAATCCCAGGCCGCGATGCCGCCCAGCCATTTGTAAATGGGAAAGCGGAGTTCGGCATTGGCCACCGCCGCGGTCCGGCCCAGGTAGCGGTCCTGGGGGCTGCCGCGCAGGGTGGTGCCTCCCCCCACTGGCAGCAGGGCCTGCAGGGGCGGGCGGTGATTCTCAAAGTCCAGGCTCTGCAACAGGAAACGCAAGGCCAGAACGGTCCGGGGATAGCACAGTACGTTATAACTCTGCAGGTTGAGGGAATATTTGGCAAACAGGTTGCTCCCTTCGTAGCCGGCATCCATTTCCCCCTGCGCCAGCAATCCGCGGGAAGGGTTATTGAAACTGTCCCGGCTGTCATAGCGCAGGCCGATAGGCAGAGTGTAAAAATCCCTGTGGCTGGAATCTCGGACGTAATAGTCATCCAGCCAACCGCCCGGCTCGAATTTCTTCCAGGTGACAGACCTGTATTTCAGGCCCATCCGGCCCGCCACAAAGCGGCTGAAGGGCCAGCTGCAGGCCATGGACAGCTCCAGGGGGATCTTGGTATAGTACTCCCGGTCGCCCCAGTAAGTGTAGCTGCCGGTGCCGAAATAGTTGCTCTTGATCCACTTGTCATAATCAATCAGGACATCTGCGGTTACGGGATATTGCCTGCCCTGGCGCAGTTCCCGGTCGGGAACGGAAAAGACGGCCCGGCACCAGCGCTCGCCCTTGGTGCTGGCGAACAGGGTCAGGTCCAGCGCTTCGTTGCTGTGCAGGAAGTTGAAGAAATAGGCCTTAGCGCCTCCGCCGAAGCCGGTGTCCGTGTCGTACATGCCAAAAAGGCCGCCCGAAAAGCGGGATTTCTCCTCCGGAAAGATGGGTGAGAACAGCGGCTGCGTTCCGGCCAGGAGCTTATTGCGGTCCAGAGTTGCCTCCACGCCGTAGTGGTCGGAAGCGTTCAGGCCCCAGTCAGGGCTTTTCAGGATGACCCGGCTGGCCAGGGTGTCGGCAGAGCTGCCGGCATAGCGGGCCAAGACATAGTCGAGGCGGCGGTCAAGGCCGTCCGCTTTAGCGCGGAAAGCGGGCCAGGCTTCCAGGGCATTGCCCCGCGCGTCCTGCGGGTATTGTGAGTAGTAGGTATTGGAATTAAAAGCGGCGTCCCAGGTGACGGCTTCGGGAGCGCTTTCGGCATAGGAGAGCTGAGTGAATCCGCCTTGGCTGATGAAATCGCGGATCAGCCGGGACTGCGGGGTGGCGTTGAAGTCGCCCCCCACGACAAGGGGCACGTCCTTGGGCAATTGCTTGATCCGCTTCAGGAGCAGCTTTGTCTCCTTGTCCCGGCGGTGGATGCCTTTCTGCCAGGTGCGGCGGATGTCTGTATACTCCTGCTGGGTGATGGCGCCTTGGTAGCGCAGCGTTTCCAGGCTGTCGCGCAGGGCATCTGTGTCCTCCGGCGTTGCGGAGAGGTGCACGCAGAGCAGGTTTACGGGTTTGTCGTCAATCAGGATGCGGGCCAGCAAAGCGGAAACTGTCTCGTCCAGATGAAAGGAAAAGCAGTCGCTGTAGAGGCCGGGGCTGCCGGAGAGCTTCCAGTCGTCCAGTTTGGCCAGCTGCAGGGCCGGTCGGGCCAGGATGGCGTTGCCTTCGCTAAAATTGGCGGGGACTCCCAGGCCGAAAGCCTTGAGGCCGGATATGCAGACCTGGTGGACCTGGCTCATGCCCAGGTCTTTGGCCAGCCGGCGGGCAAAGCTGCGGGCGGGATTGGCCTCCTGCACGAAGATGACATCCGGGTCGGCGTCCTTCAGGCCCTGCAGCAGCAGCCGGTAGCGCTGCCCGCGCTGCTCGGCGGATTCGTAGAGGCCGAAGGCGAAGGTGCCGCGGTAGTCGGAGCCGGACCAGGCGTTGATGGTGACGGTTTTGAGGGGCTTCCCGGTGGCCGGCAGCAGCAATACCGGCAAGCCGGCCAGCAGTGCAGCGGCAAGCAGGAGTCTGATGCATTTCATAAGCGCTCCCTGTTAAGAAGGGCAGGTTATGCGGTACGCGCCGGGCGGACCTGTTAATGCGTGCTTGGTAAAAGTCGGGAGAGCCGAGTCCGCCGCAGTGCGGTCGCTCTCCGGTTCCAGCCTGGCTGATACTTTGCCTGACCTTCCTTATGAAATAACATCTGTCTTCTGATCAGAACTGTAATATCCGTGACTGTATTCGGTCAAGTAATATTTATGGTAGTTCTGCCCAATACCGGCAACGCCACCCTTACCCGGCAACAAAGCACCGGACGGGTTACGGGCACAGCCTTCGGATTACGAAGTTTTCACCTGAATCCTGAAAACTGGAGCATTGATCACCCGCCGTACCACGGGCTCTCATGCGGGCCAGATCCTGCCCATAAAGGAGGTGTGATGTTTTCAGCCTTTGTGAGCAGGGTTACGTTGCTCTGAAACTTCCGCTCCGGGTTTAACAAAATCACCGTTTGCTGCATCTTACCATAAAGCCCAGGGCCATGAGAGACGGCATGATTTGGTGCAGCTTCAGGCTATTGGTCACTTTCAGCGGGATTGAGTAGAGCAAGCCGCTCTTTTCTGACAGCTTTTGAGGGAAGTAATACCATTCCTTAAGGATGGCCAGGCCGTTTTGACAGCACATATTGCGGAGTATCCCAAGATTGAACACTCTGATGTGCTCGCTCCAAAGATCGTCGTACTTATGGGCCTTGTCATTGATATCAACAGGCGCGCCGAGCAGGAACGTCATCCGGTTGTAGAGATTGACACCATTGGGAACGCTGATGAAGACATCCCCTCCCCGGTTGACGCGGTCCAGGATGGCCTTGAGGGTTTGGACGGGATCAAACAGATGTTCAAGGACATCCAGGACCAGTGCCACATCGAAGTTACCCGAGTAATCTTCAACCGGTTTAATGCCTTTCGAGGCTGCTGCTTCCATGGCTTCGGAAGAAATGTCGGATCCATACACCCTGCATTTGCTGGTAAAACCGGAGGAAATCTCTCCAGTCCCGCATCCAAAGTCATATAAGACATGATGGGGCTGAACCTTGAGTTCCGCCAGCAGGATTTTCTTCTTCCATTCGACGTGCGGACAATCGGAGTTTCTCCCTTCCATCCAGTATTGGTCATAGTATGTTTTTTCGGACATAGGTTATCCTTAAGTTCAAATTAACCCATTTCATCATTTCGATGGCGGCAATGCCTTTCCTAAAAAAAAGAAAAGCCTAAACACTCACTGTAACCCTGTTGCATGCGGATTTGAACAGAGCAGCATGCCAGCCGGTTATAATCCTAATAACAAATCAGCCCTTCTTTGTTTGTCAAGAAATAATAGCTGATTAGCAGTTATGATGCTTCAGAGCTTTGTGCATTGATCCGCGAATAAAACTACTCCGGCAGCAATTCAACTTGGTTTCCAGCTCAACAGTTGTAATTATCCTTGCCTTAAATCCCCTACCTGATTAGTATGTATTATAGAAAGCTATGCAAAGAAGGATAAAATGCAGATAAGCACACGCACCGAATATGCCCTGCGAGCCTTGCTCGAATTGGCCAAGGCCGGCAGTGACCCGGTTTCCGCCCGGGAGATCTGTGAACGGGGCCGCCTGCCCCGCAAGTACATTGAAAGACTGCTGGGCAATCTGCGTACAGCCGGGATCGTGGACAGTGTTTCCGGCGCCAGGGGAGGTTACGTCCTGGCTTGCAGGCCGGAACAGATCTCCCTGCTCAGCGTGATGCAGGCGGTGGAGGACCATTCCTGGGAGATCAGCTGCGTCGCCAATCCGCCGGAGCATTGCGTGGGCCAGCCCTGCGGGCTTTACCTGGTCTGGGATGATGTTTACCAGAACATGAAGACCATATTGGAAGGCTATTCACTTGACCGCATCAACGAGATGACTGAAGATCTCCAGGGCGGGGACCTGAAATGAGCGCCGGCAGAATTTACCTGGATAATTGCATGACGACCAGACCCGCCCCGGAAGTGCTGGAGGCGATGCAGCCCTTCCTGAACGAGCAGTTCTGGTTTCCCGGCTCCTTTGTCAGCACTGGCGAAACCATCAACGAGGCGTTGGCAGGATTCAAAGGCATTGTTGCCCAAAGCCTGCACGCCAGGCCGGATGAGGTCCATTTCACTGCCGGCGGGACCATGGCCAACAACATCGCCATCAAGGGCATCCTGACCGCCCACATGGACAAGGGCACCCACATCATTTGCTCCCAGGTGGATTATCCGGACCTGCTGACCAACGCCGCCTTCTTTGAAAAAAGCGGCTTTGAAGTCACCTATCTGTTGGCGGATAAGGAGGGTTTTGTTGCCGCGGAAGACCTGAAAAATGCCATCCGGCCGGACACCGTCCTGTTCATGACCACGATCGTGAACCACGTGATCGGCACCATCCAGCCGCTGGAAGCATATAAAAAAGTGCTGGCGGAAGCGGATCACAAGATCTTCTTCCACGCGGACGCCGGCCAGGCCTACGGCAAGATGGATTTGGACGTAAACGCTCTGGGCGTGGATACGCTGGCTGTTTCAGCCCACAAGATCCACGGGCCGCAGGGTGCGGGAGCTCTGTTCGTAAAGCAGGGCACCAGGCTGGGACAACTCATCCACGGCGTCACGCGGGTGGACAGCCTGCAGACCGGCGGCGTCAATATCGCCCTGCTGGCGGGCTTTGCCAAGGCGGCAGAGCTCACGTTTGCAGACTTGCAAAGCGGGGTGGATCAGCTCTACGGATTATCCGATTACCTGCTGAGCTCAATCGAAAAGAAGATCCCTCACGTGGAACTGAACGGCCCCCGCGGACGCAAACGCGCGGCGCACAACATTAACGTGACCGTGGATTACATAGAAGGCGAAGCGCTCACCATGATGCTGGACGTGCAGGGCATCACGGTGGCAACCGGTTCCGCCTGCGCCAGCCAGGGCCTGACACCCAATTATGTCCTGCTGGCCATTGGCAAGAACCATATGCAGTCGCACGGCTCGCTCAAATTCACCGTCTCCCGCTACACCACCAAAGATGAGTTGGATTACGTTGTCTCGAAACTGGCGGAAGCGGCCGTTGAACTGCGCAAGCGCAGCCCGCTCTATAAGGAGTAAAAATGCAATTTCTTTGCGGTCATTCCCGCGGAGGCGGGAATCCGGTCTCAGCGGCGGCAGGCGCGATTAAAATAGAAAACGGCATGGATCCCTGCCTGCGCAGGGACGAAGATATCATTTATATGGAGAACTAATGCAATACTCACAGAAGGTCCTGGACCACTTCATGCACCCGCACAACGTGGGCAAGATGGAAAACCCGGACGCCACGGCGACCGAGGGTAGCCCCGCCTGCGGGGACCAGGTCACGGTCTATCTCAAGGTGGATGAGCAGACCAAAAAGATCGAGGACATCTCTTTCCTCTCCTACGGCTGCGCTTCCAACATCGCCACGGCTTCCATCATCACGGACCTGGCCAAAGGCAAGACCCTGGACGAGGCGAAGCGGATAACCTGGAAAGAGGCCATGGAAGCCCTGGATGGCCTGCCCCCGGTGAAAGTGCACTGTTCTGTCCTGGCCGCGGACACCCTGCAGTCGGCGATTTCCAATTACGAGATCGCCAAGGGGCTGAAGCCCGTACCGGAATTCTCCAAGGACACCATCGTGGAAGAACTGAAAAAGATCATCTATCCCCAGGTGGGCGAGGACATCGTCACGCTCAAGATGGTCAAATACGTCGGTTTCGCGGACGGGGAGGTGATCATTGACCTGAACATCGCCTCCTTTGACACCTGGCGCGAGAACGTGGTGGAGGAAATCAAAGAGCACCTGCAAAAGTATCCCGACGTGAAAAAAGTGCAGGTCAACCTGCCGTAACGCTTAGCCCTTTATAGCATCAATCTTCTTTCCTTCCCATTCCCGGGACGTGGTCCTTTTTTGACTCGCTTTGATGGTTTCTGATCAGGAAGCGTGTAAAAGCCAGCTCTTCAATCACAACGGCAAATGGCATGGAAGGCCCGAATATCTCAAATGCTTTATTTATTATACACATATCAGTTAGGGCATGTATCAAAATTTTCTTGACAATGCATATGCTAAGTTTAATTTTGGAACATACAGATCATTCATAAAGTATTGAACTGGTCATTGCCTTTATGTAAAAAAGCCCCGAAATGAGCCGGACATATGTAGTAATGCCTGTATGATATAAAAACGTTGGGGGAGAATCGGGATGCAGGACAAACACAATACTTATTTAGTCTCTCGTGAAAGTTGCCGCTTTTCAAGGAATTCCTTCGCTTTGTTTACTGCAATGGCTCTGTCCGCTTGTCTGCTCATGAGCGTTGTCTGGAGTTGTAGTTTGTCCCGGGCCGGGATCGATGTGAATACATACGACGAGTCCATTTACCAGGCCATGGAAAAGCGGAGCTTTTATCAGGAAACCAACATAACCTGGAGGGATTACCGCAACTATGAGCGGGCTGAAATGGAGGCCGGGAAATTCCGCCGGGAAGCGGGCAGCGATAATCCTGGCACTGAAGGAGAGGAGGATTACGTCAGAAGTCTGAGCACGACATCATTTGCCTACGCCAACCATGCGATCCTGGAAGACAGCCTGGTCTTGACCAGCACCGTCCAGGTTAATGTTTACTCAGTGATCAATCCTGATCAAGGTGACTGCGTGCAGCTTTGGCGGTTTTCGCCCAAGTCGTTGGATTGGCAGTCCAAAGATGTCACTTATGACAGGAATTTCGGGATGCAACTGCCGGACAGCAAACTTGGAGCCGGCTGTTACAAGTACTGGTTCTACAAGAGCAATATCCTGAACGCCTGGCCGGCGGGAGACAGCGAAAAATACATTTACAAGATCACCGTGAGCCGAGACGGCAGGGAAAGAAACCAAATCTGGTTTACCACGGACAGCAGCCAAATGGAAGGGAGGCAACCATGAAAGCAATTGTTGTTACATTACTGCTCATCTTATCTGCAGCCCGGGCATACTGCTCCTTTATCACAGCTCAGGACGCCGGAAGGGTGGGATCCGAGTTTTTTTCGTTTCTCGTTAAAGATGATGCTGAAGCAGTAGAAATCAAACCATACCGCTCGGCAGCTGACACTGAAGTCCCGGAATTCTATGTTGTCTGTTTTAAGCCGGCGGGATTTGTTTTGGTGGCGGCAGAAGACCAGTCGGTGCCGATATTGGGTTACTCCAGGCAGGACGTCTGGTTCGAAGGCGAACTGCCGGACCATGTCAAATGGTGGTATGACAACTACGGAAGAGGCATCCGGGAAATCAGGGAACATCCGGAGTGGCCGGTTGACCCCGCCTGGGAGCAGATCAGGCAACAGGATTTCCGAGCTTTTTCCGGCGGCAGGGACGTCGCGCCCCTCTGTTCCACCTTATGGGATCAGAATTATCCCTACAACGCCATGTGTCCTGCGGATTACAGCGGCCCGGGCGGGCATGTGTATGCCGGTTGCGGGGCTACTGCTTTGGCGCAGGTTATGAAGAAATGGAACCATCCGCAAACCGGAATTGGCACCCATACAGATTCCTGGATCAATTACGGGATTCTAACAGTAGATTTCGGGGCAACCACCTATCAATGGGCCAGCATGCCTAATGCCCTGTACACTGAAAATCCGGCCGTAGCCACCCTTTTGTATCATTGTGGGATAGCGATAAACATGCATTACAGCCCGCAGGGAAGCGAATCTGACATGAATGATGTCCCTTCCGCCCTGGCTGATCACTTTGGATACAGTAATGAAGCCCAATTACTGATTGCCTCAAACTTTTCCGCCAATAACTGGGTAACCCTGCTTCGCAACGACCTGAACTTGGGGCGGCCGATCATATACCGCGGCTCTGGTCCGAGCGGCGGGCACATTTTTGTTTTGGACGGTTACAGCGGCACCGACTATTTTCATTTCAACTGGGGATGGAGCGGTGCCGGCCAGGACCATAATTACTATCTCAATAATTTGAATCCCGGAGATTATAATTTTACGTCAGGCCAATGTGCTATTCTAAACATTTATCCAGCTTCCGGCAATCCTCTGGCTGCCCCGACCGACCTGTCCGCCGATGTATCCGGAAACCATGTTACCCTGCATTGGCAAAGCCCCGTATCGCCCCCCACCGGTACCTGGGTCTGGTGGCATAATGATTCATATGCAATGGACTGGGCATTTGGATTTAGTTACCCGACTGTTTTCAGGGCCGCCTGCCGTTTTACGCAGCAGGATCTCGCTGACTTCACCGGAGGTACTATCAGCAAAGTCTCTTTTGTTCCCCACCTGGGCACAGCGACTTATACGGTCAAGGTCTGGACCGGGGGCACGATATACGGGCCGGGCAGTCAGGCAGCGTCTCAAGTTGTCCAGAATGTTAATCTGAATAACTGGAATATCGTTCAGCTTAATAATCCTGTAGCGATCCCCAGTAACGGGGATATTTATGTAGGCTATGAAATCAATGCTGGAACTGCGGGATATGCAGCCTGCTGTGATTATGGCCCGGCCTGGAACTACTATGGCAATATGATTTGCGTTAACAATACCTGGGGTAGTTTACTGGACCTAAATCCCCAGTTATCTTACAACTGGCTGATCGAAACCTATATCCTATCCTCCCGTGATACTGGCGAGCAAATACTGACCCCCGCTGACGCCCGGCCAGACGATTTGGACGGATTGCCTGTGCTCCACTCCGGAATTGGGCCTTCCGGAGGCGTCAGCCGCGCCCTGACCGGTTTCAAGGTTTACCGGGATGGCAATCTCATATCAACGATCACAAATCCAACCCAGGTCACATATTCTGATAATTACGTAGCCAACGGATACCATATCTACGGCGTCAGCGCCGTTTATACGGAAGGGGAGTCGCCCGCCGCCGTGCTGAGCGTAGCTGTCAACACCGGCGCTGAGGACGACCAGGCAGCGATTCTGCATCCAGGCCTGCAGGCCAGTTATCCCAATCCTTTCTCGCATGCAGCTAAAATCCGGTACGGCCTGGACAGGGCCGGGCCTGTCAGTATCGGGGTTTATGACCTAAAGGGCAGGCTGGTCGCGACCCTGTTTTCCGGCGAAAAAACCGCGGGATCGCACAGCCTTGACTGGTTTGGCCTGGACGACCGGGGCAAGCCCGTTGCCAGCGGCGTCTACTTATGCAGGATGACCTCCGGCCGGTCGGTTTCTTCCCTGAAAATCATGCACATCAGGCAGTAAGTGAAAAGAGCCGGACAGCCTGCTGTGATGTTTAATAAGTTATCGGTTCTTTCAGGCTTGGCATTATTCAGTAACGGTATATACTCATAAGGACGGGAGGCTACATGAAGAAATGCATTTTCGCGCTGTTGCTGTCTATAATGATTTACAGCGCATTTTCCATAACAATTACCCTGCAGCAGGCCGCTGCAATCGGGGACCGGCTGATGCGCCAGATGTCGGGTTCCAGCCTGACCCTGGCTGAAACTGCTGCATACACATCCTCATCCGGCACTGGTGTTCCGGAAATGTACATCCTGAACTTCAGGCCCGCCGGTTTTATCATCCTGTCAGCCGAAGAACAATCCGCACCGGTTCTGGGCTATTCCCTGGACTCGGAATTTCCCTTGGATAATATGTCTCCCGAAGCGCACTGGTGGCTGGATGAGTATGGCAGGCGGATCAGGGAAATACGCCGGCATGCTGAGTGGCCGGTTGATCCCAGGTGGGAACAGATCAGCCAGGACGGTTTCAGCGGCTTTCACAATACCAGGAATGTGGCGCCTTTGTGCACAACCACATGGAACCAGAGTGAACCTTACAATTTACTCTGCCCGGAAGATCCCCTGAGCGGGGATGGACATGTTCCGGCAGGCTGCGGGCCGCTCGCCATGGCGCAGATCATGAAAAGGTGGAACTACCCGCTGACGGGCACCGGTTCACATATCGACACCTGGACCAATTACGGCATTTTGGCAGCAAATTTCGGAACCACTTCCTACAATTGGTATTGCATGCCGGACGCCATCTACAACGAAGACATAAGCGTGGAGACCCTCGTCTACCATTGCGGGATTGCGGCAAACACGCATTACGGGCCCTATGGCAGCGGAGCCTTTATAGATTCGACCAGGCTGGCCCTGATCAATTATTTCAATTACAGCCCTGACGTCCAATTCCTGAATTTCTATGAATGCCCCCAGTGGGAAGAATTGCTGAGGGAAGAATTGGATGCCGGCAGGCCTGTCATGTATTTTGGCAGCGGCCCGGATTATGCCAATTATCATGCCTTTATACTGGACGGTTACGATTATGATGCTTTTTACTGCTCGTACCATTTTCATGTCAACTGGGGCTGGGGAGGCATGCACAACGGTACTTATGTGCTGGGTGCGCTTAACATTTACGAAACTAATTACAACTATAATAACAGCGCGCTTGTGCACATTCATCCGGCTGTGGTGATGGGGGATATTGATGTCGACGTTCGGGACAACCAGTTCCAGCCCGTCAGGGGGGCGACGGTCGATTGCGGCAACGCGTTTGCTGTGACGGATTCCATGGGCCAGGCAAGGTTGTTTGTCGAACCGGGGCTCTACAATGTCACAGTCAGCCATCCGCTCTATTTAACTCAAACCCAGACAGGCGTATTGGTCCAGCCCGGTATGGGAACTTCGTCTTTTATCATCCTGCAGCCTGCCAGTCCGGCCCCGCCCATATACTTGTATGCCGAAGAGATTTTACCGGGGGATATATTGCTCGGGTGGTGGAACGCCGGATGTTACTTTCCCGCGGACTGGCTGTTTTGGCACACCTGTTCCTTTGACTATGCGAATGCGTATTGGATCAGCCCGGGCATCAATTACGGGGCGGCTGTCCGGTTTCCGCAGGATTACCTCGCATCCTATCAGGGATTCGAACTGAGAAAGGTGCGGTTTTTGCCATTCCGAGCCAACTGCGCATATACGGTAAACGTGTATCATAAGACATCGGCAGCGATGCCGGGCACCTTGATCCTGTCGCAACCCGTTGCCAATATCGATCCGAATTCATGGAATACGGTCGAATTGGCCACACCCGTACAGGTGCCGGTCGCCGGAGACCTGGTCATTAGTATCGGCATGCTCAGTTCTGCTCCTGGCTATGCAATAGGATATGATTACGGCCTGGCGGAGGACAGCCTGGGCAATTGGTTATACTGTGACGGCGTCTGGAATACCCTCTCTGTCATCAATCCGTTGATCAACAACAACTGGCTGCTGGAGGCTTATGCGGTCAGGACCGCCAATGAATATGGGGGCGGCAGGGAAGGATCGGCATGCCAAAGCGGAAGCGCCTGGGCGGCATCAGACCCAAGTAACTGCGGAGCAGCCGGCAGAGATGGCGGCAGAGCCTTGCTTGCATACAAGGTTTACAGGAATAATGCCTTGCTGCAGACCCTTGACAGCAATGGCAGCGACTATTACGACTATCCGGACTTCAATGTTCCCAACGGCACTTACATCTATGGCGTGAAAGCGGTTTATTCCAATGGCGAATCCCCCATGGCAACCGTCTCCTGTACGGTTGACGACGTGGGCGGCAGCGACGCGCTGGCCCCGGAATTCAGCAACGGCTTTACCTGCCTCTACCCCAATCCCGCCAGCCGGGAAGTCAGGATTGACTATGGCGTCGCCCAATCCTCCCCCGTAATTGTCAAAATATATAATATCCGCGGGCAATGCATTAAAACCCTGGTCCACGAAGAGAAGCAACCCGGCAGCTACAGCCTGGCCTGGGACGGAACCGACAGGGAGGGCCGGCCTGCCGCCAGCGGACTTTACCTTTGCAAATTGACTGCGGGCGGGGCAACCAGCACGCGCAAGCTGATCCTGAAGAGGTAGTGTAATCCGATAGTCTTTTAAGAATGCGGCAAAGGCCGGCCATTGGTTCAGCCTTTGCCTTCGGCCTGACAACTCGGTTCCCAGCCAAAGACTTCATTTTCCGGAATCACTTGATTTTCTGCTGATTCCCCAGCTTCATCCCCCTTCGCCCTTGCTGGCATTACTTACCCAATACGGACAAAGTCCGTATTGGGTCCGTAATGGGTCCGTAGTGCAAGCAGGCAGAACATAAGCAGGATGATGATAATGAAAGGGATATGAATGCAGAAAAAGTGCTCTTGCAGGTGGGGCTGAAAGGATTGGGAGATGCTGACGGTGTGAATTAGAACGGGGAAGAGCCGGGCCGGATCAGGCCTGAGCCTCTTCCCCGTTTTGTTTTTATTACTTGATTAAGCGGGCTCCGCGGCGGCCGGGATCAGTCGAATTGCACAGCCGGGGCGGTCTGAGCTTCAGCCGCCGCCTGGAACAGTTCCGCCGCTTTCATTTTGAAGATGCCGGCGAAGATGTTGTTGGGGAAAATGGCGATCAGTTTGTTGAACTTGGTGGCGGTGTCGTTATAGATGCGGCGTTCCTGGTTGATGCGGTTTTCGGTTCCCTCCAGCTGTTCCTGCAGGTTCAGGAAGTTCTGGTTGGCCTTGAGTTCGGGATAGTTTTCCACGACCACCATCAGTCTCTGCAGAGCGGAATTGAGCCCCGCCGAAGCCTGCTGGAGATTGGCAAAAGCCTGGGGGTCGGTTACAGCCTCAGTGGGAAGCTGCAGGGTCCCGCCCATTTTGGCCCTGGCTTCAGTGACGGCGGTAAGGGTGGATTTTTCAAAATTGGCGGCGCCCTTGACAGTGTTCACCAGATTGGGGATCAGGTCCAGCCTTCTCTGGTAAGCCGCCTGCACCTGGGCGAACTGGTTTTCAACATCTTTCTTGCCCAATACCATGGAGTTGTATTTCCCCCGGACCCAACCAAACAGGGCCAGGGCCAGTACGACGACAACGATCAGGACGATCAGGCCTTTCTTCATGTTAACTCCTTGTTTTAGAAAAAATCATAATACATTTATTTGGGGGCTTGGATAATGTAAAGGGAAATCCGTCAGCGCAGGACGATTTTGCCCCGGCGGACGATCAGGTTGACCTTGAAGCCTTCCCTGACGAAAATGTTGTCCGAGGAGTTGAAGCCGGTGCTGTCGGCGAGGGCGAAATCGCCTTTCATTGAGATGCGGGGCTTGAAGGAAGCAGGCAGGTCCAACTCGAGGGTGCCGTCGCCAAGGCTGACATTCAGGGTCAGGCTGTCCGCGTATTCAGGTACGGCGAGGCGGACGGATCCCTTTTCCAGAGCTATGTCCAGCCTGCCCTTCCAGCGGAAATCCCAGGTGGCGCGGAGCGTGTTGTCCAACTCGGTAAAGAAGCGCTTCTGCTTTTGGGCGTAGAACATGTTCAGCGTGTCGGCGTCAAAGCCTTCCACGTATTGCGGGATGATTTTACTGCCGGGAAAACCGAAGCCCTGGGCGGCGGCTTCGAGGCGCAGAGTGTTGCCGGGGAGGAGGATGAGGTCAGCTTTTTGAAGCTTGAGGTCGAGGCGATGGTAGCGGGCTGGCCGGCGGGTCACGTGATGGAGGGAGTTTTTATGCTCGAGCCCGTTGCTGCCCCGGAACGAATAAGGGGTGGCCAGGGCGACGCCCAGCAGGAGAAAGAGCGCCAGGATGGAAACAACGAAAGTCACGATCAGGCGCTGGCGGCGGTCGATTTCCATGCGTTCGTGATAGAACCAGAGGCCGCGGTTCAGCTTGAGCAGGTAAAACAGGACGGCCCCCACCAGATAGACCAGCAGGCCGGCGACAAGCACGTCGCTGAGCCAGTGCCCTCCCTGGGCGATCCTGGCCAGTCCGATCAGCAGGCCGGCCCCGATCCCCGCCAGCAGGACAAGGACGGCCTGACCCGGTTTTTTCCTGCGCAGCAAAAACCAGGGCAGGGAAAGGTAGAATCCCATGGAGCAATGCCCGCAGGGGAAGGATTTGCCGGGGCTGGAGGTGTCGGTGAGCAGGACTTGTTCATAAGCGTAGTCGCCGCCAAACTCAGTTACATTACGGGGCCGCGGCCTGCCCCAGTGGTCTTTGAGCGCGGTGTTGATGACCAGGCCCGGGCCGAGCAGCATGGCAAGCGCCAGAAATGCTCCCGCCTTGCGCCACTTCACCCATTTGCCGGCCTGGAAACTGAGCCCGAAGAGGGCCAGTCCCGCCACCGCCAAAAGCAGGGCGGGGAGATTGCCATAGTGATAGATGAACCTGATAAACGGATGCTCTTTCAGGAACCAGCCGGAGCCGGAACGGTGGAAGAGCTGCTGGAAAGCAATATCCCAATCGTATCTCCGGAAGACTACTGCCGTAACTGCAAGCACCAGCACAGGGATAACAAAATCCAGGCTGGCGAAAAAACGACGGCTCTGGCGAGCCGTCGTTCCGGACACTAGTTCAGTTTTGCGCATTACTTATTCAGTTGATTTAGCCTTGGTTTTGACTGTCTTGGCCGCGGAGGCGGGTTTCTTGGCAACAGTGGATTTCTTGATTTTGGGAGCGGCGGTTTTGGCCGCGGCTTTTACAGTCTTGGGTTTTGGCTCTTTGGCGGTTTTGGCTCCGGCTTTTTTGGCAGTCGCGGTTTTGGAGGTGGTTTTGCGGGCCTTGGGCTTGGGAGTTTCCTCGCCAGAAACGTCGGCCGGCTTCTCCTCAACCAGGTCAGCTTCAGGTGTTTCCGCCTGAACGGGAAGGGGTATTTCCTCGGGTGGGGGGGCCTGTGTTTCGGCAGCCTCGGGCTGAGTTTCAAAGACCGGTTCCGGAGCCTTTGCTTCCGCTTCATCAAGCGCAGCTGGTTCTGCCTGCAGAGGCGCAGTTTCGGTAACAGCTTCGGCTTCCGGCTCGGGCTGCAGCTGAGTCTCTTCCACTGCGGGGAGCGGCTCAGGCTCAGGGGCCGGGACAGGCTCTTGTTCAACTGGCTGGGCCGGGGCTTCCTCAACGACAGGTTCGGGGGCGGTAACAACTTCCGGCCGGGGTTGCTCTTCAATGGCTGGAGTTTCCGCGGGTTGCGGTTCTGCCTGAGGTTCCACAGCGGCGGAGATTTCCTCCGGCCGGGTTTCCAGTTGCTCTGTTGTTGCAGCTTGCGCTGCCTGCGGTTCCTGCTCCGCGGCTTCAGCTTTAAGCTTCTGGCTTTCTTCTCTGGCGCGCTCGCGCTGGCGGGCGTCCTTTTCAGCTTTCTTTCTTTGCAGTTTTGCTACGCGGTCACGCATGTACTGCTCGTGCAGGGCGATATAATCCTCCTGCAGCTTGGGATCGCGGGAGAAGAAGAAGGCTTTGACGGACATGATAAGGCGGCGGTTTTCGGTATCCAGCTCGATGACCTTGAGGGGCAGAACCTCTCCGAGGTGAAAGGCGTCTTCGGAATGCTCCAGCTTGGAAATGGCGAGGTGGGAGATGGGGACAAAGCCCTCCACGACGTAATCGTCGACGACCACGTCAACCAAGATGCCTTTGGGGATGAGCTTGCTGACGGTACCGCGGATTTCCGTGTTGACCGGGAGCTGGCCGGGCAGGAATTCCCAGGGGTCGCTGCGGAGCTGTTTGACGCCGAGAGCGACGCGGTGCAGGGCGCGGTCGATGGAAAGCACGATGGCCTCCACTTCCTGGTTCTTTTTATAGACTTCCTTGGGATGATAGACCCGTTTGGTCCAACTGATGTCGGAGATGTGGATGAGGCCGTCGATGCCGTCCTCGATCTCGACGAAGGCACCGAAAGCCGTGAGGCTTTTGACCTTGCGGCGGAGCACGGTGCCGATGGGATAGCGGTCCTCAATGGTGAGCCAGGGATTGGCTTCCATCTGTTTCATGCCGAGGGAGATGCGTTTGTTTTCCTTGTCCAGTTCCAGCACTATGGCATTGACCGTGTCGTTGACCTTGAGCACGCGCCGGGCGTCGGCGATCTTGCGGGTCCAGGACATCTCGGAGATATGGACGAGGCCTTCCACGCCGGGCTCGATTTCGATGAAGGCGCCGTATGACTTGACGCTGACCACTTTGCCGGTGACGCGGGTGCCTTCGGGATATTTGATCTCGATGTGCTCCCAGGGATGGGGGACGAGCTGTTTGAGTCCGAGGGAGATCTTGCCGTTCTCCTGGTCATAATGGATGACCTTGACCTTAAGCTTGTCGCCGATGCTGAGCATTTCAGCCGGGTGGTTGATCTTGCCCCAGGACATGTCTGAGAGATGGAGCAGTCCGTCAATGCCGCCCAGGTCGATGAAAGCGCCGTACTGGGTGATGTTCTTGACTTCTCCTTCCAGTTCGGAGCCCACCTGGATGTGGGACAGCAGCTCGTTGCGTTTGGCGGACATTTCCTCTTCCAGGACTTTCTTGCGTGAGAGGATGATGTTGCGCCTGTCCTCGTCAAGGCTGACGACCTTGAAGGTCATTTCCTTTCCGATGAACTGGTCGAGGTTGGGAATGGGTTTGAGCGACATTTGCGAGCCGGGCAGGAAGGCTTCGATGCCGAGCACGTCAACGATCATGCCGCCTTTGACTCGGCGGCGTATGGCGCCGGAGACGGTGCCGTTCTGCTCGAATGTCTCTTTCAGGAGCTGAATGTTAAGGATGAAATCTGCGCGTTTTTTGGACAGGTGTAGCTTTCCCTCCCCATCTTCCATTTCGCTGATGTAAACGTTGATCTGCGCGTTGCGTTCGGGGATGCCGGAATAGGCAAACTCGTTGATGGAGATCACTCCCTCGGATTTGTACCCGATGTCTACCATGACTTCCTTTTCCGTGATATTGACCACAATGCCCGGTACGATCTGACCTTTTTTCAGGTTTGATTCGCTTTCCTCCAGCAACTGCATCATCTCGCTCTGTTCGTGCGGATGGGCAGTCTTGGGCTTGGGGGCTTTCATCAGGGCGGGCTGTTCTTCCTCTGGCGGTTCGGGTGTTGTCGTTTCCGGGGCGGCGGGTTCTTCCGATACGGGCGGTTCCTCAGCCTGAGGGGATTCCGGTTCGGCCGCTTCCGGGGCGGGGGTTACATCAGCAGTTTCTTTGTTCTCGGGTTCCACTTCAGGCGTGGATCCTGTGGACACTTGTTCCTCAATGACAGGAGCAGTATCTTCTGTCGTCTCGTTTTTGACTTGGTCTTGGTCCTTTGTTTGGTCATGTGTTACCATGATTCCTCCTTAATTGACGGGTATATCTTCGACACTTGTCACGGTTGTCCGATTTCCCGTGAGTTTATTTATTCTGTTATAGACATTCACAATCAGGTGGTCGGGCGTGGAAGCTCCGGCCGATAATCCAATTCTGCAATGGGCAGCCACCTGCTCCGGCGTGAGTTCGTCCGCCGTCTCGATGTGGAGCGTGGTAGTGAGGGCGGAGCTCAACTGGAACAGCATGCGCGTGTTGGAGCTGTTGCGCCCGCCGATGATCACCATGAGGTCACTGCGCGCGGCGAGTGCAGCGGTAGCCTCCTGCCGCAGGGAAGTGGCCGTACAGATGGTGTTGAAGAGCCTCAGTTCCTTCACCCGGGGCGCCAGGGCGGCCACCAGTTCCTGCAGGGTGGCTGTGTTCTTGGTGGTCTGCGAGATCACGCCCAGCTTTTTCCAATGCCTGTCCGGCAATTCGTTTCGACCTGTCACCACCAGGGTTTCGCCCTCGCAGTAGGAGAGCATGGCCACCACTTCAGGATGATCCCTGTCGCCCAGGACGATGACCGGATAGCCTTCCCGGCAGAGCTGACGGATGTTGGCCTGCGCCTTTTCGACAAACGGGCAGGTGGCATCGATCAGGGTATTGCCGTTTTGCACAAGGGTCTCACGCTCCTGGCGGGTGATCCCGTGGGAGCGGATGATCACTGTGCTGTCACGCAGGCTGGCGGCATCCTCAGCGGGGGTTATTCCGTCCTGCCGCAACTGCTGCACCATCTGGGGGCTGTGGATCAGCGGTCCCATGGTATAGACAGGTTGCCCGGCCTTGCCGGCCTTCAGCGCCAGCTCTATGGCCCGCCTGACTCCGAAGCAGAAGCCGGAATGCAGGGCCAGCCTGATCTCCACGCCGCCGCTTTGGAGCAGCTTGTCACATATGTGCCGGTAAAGAAGTTGCACCTGCTGTTCGATAGTGAGGTCCGTAGTGTCGACCGGGATGGCGTCGTCCGCCGGTTTGAGCGGGGCCAAATCACGGGTGCTATCCTGCCTGTCCCGTTGCAGCATTTCCTGCAGCACGGTGTCATAATCCGCTGCTTCGCCTTTTGCCTGCAGCTCCCTGCAGCGGCGCCGGGCGCGCTCTTCGGCAGTGGCATTGAGGAAGAACTTCAGATCGGCCCGCGGGAACACGACCGTCCCGATATCGCGGCCGTCCATGATGACGCCTCCCTCTGCTCCCATCCGGCGCTGCAACTCTACCATCTTGGCCCGGACGGCGCCTAACGTGGAAATGTCTGAGGACAGGCGCGAGATGTCTTCCTCCCTGATCCTCTTAGTCACATCAACGCCTTGTAAAAGAACCTTGTTGCCTGTGGGACTGTACTCGATGCGCAGATCGATCTTCTGCAACAGCCGGTCAAGGCCGGCAGCGTCACTGTGCTTGACGCCCTTCTCCAGCGCGGCCAGAGCGCAGGCACGGTACATGGCGCCGGTATCCAGGTAAACATATCCCAGCTTCTGTGCCAGCAGCTTGGCTGTCGTGCTTTTACCCGAAGCGGCGGGACCGTCTATCGCGATGATCAGTCTCTTCATATCCTGATATTTCTATTTTTTTTCACAAATTCAGCGGCAAGAAATCAAGTCAATCTTTTTTTCCCCGCCAGCGGCAGCCCCCTTTTCGGGAAAGGAGCAAAGGATCTTCCCACAGAACTGGGCAAAAAGAAAAAGGACTCCCGCGGGAGCCCTTTTTCTTATCATATCTGCTATTATTTGATCTTGATGAATTCGATCCTGCGGTTTTGGGCGCGACCTTCCTCAGTATCGTTGGAGGCGATGGGACGGGTTTCGCCCCAGCCGGAAGTGGTCAGGCGGGTCTCGTCAACGCCGTTCGCCGCCAGGTAGTTTTTCACAGTTTCGGCTCTCCGGCGGGAGAGGTCAAGATTGTATTCGTCCTCGCCCTGGCTGTCGGTGTGGCCCTGGATCTCCACTTCCACCTCGGGGTAATACAGGAGGGAGATGAGGACGTCGTTCAGGACGGGGAGGGCTTCCCTGGTCAGCTTGTCGCTGTCGAATTCAAAGGTGATGCCCTGCAGGACGAGCGGCGTTTCCTTCAGGAAGGTGTATTTGGGTTTGGCTTTCTTGCCGAAGGTGTGGGACACGCCCAGGAAGGCGGTCCAGTAGGCATCGTTGGGATCGGTGCTTTCGATTGCATCCAGATAGTCGGAGGCAAGCTCTTCTTTCTGGAAGCCGATCTCGAAATCGACCGGCAGGCTGGTCAGGAAGGACACGCCCAATCCCCAGGAGGGGAGGGTCATGGCTGTGTAGTCTGATTTTTCAGGCAGTTTTCCGGGATAGAAGTTAGAAACTCCAACTCCGACTGTGGCATAGGGAGCGATCCGGTTGATGAGGTTTTTTCTGCCGAACACCAGTGGCTTGATGACCGGGCGCATTTTCAGCAGTAGGTCCCCACCCACGAGGTTGGATGTGTAATCCCCTGTTGCATAGGAAGCGGAAACCTTGGTCACGTAGGGATAGATGCCCAGGCTGAGGCACTTTTTCAGCCACACTTCATAGGACATGCCTATCATGCCGTTGTAATCCTTGTCCTTGGGCGATTCCAGGACCTGCGGATAAGACGCCCCCAGCCTCAGACCCAAAGTGCTTTCCATTGCCAGGCAGGTCCCCGCCAGGGCCAGCAGAACCAGGCATGCTAACAGTAATTTGATTAGCTTCTGCATAATTTCCTCTTTATTATTACTGTATTTATGAATGTACTGTCATTATGTTTGAATGGCCCTTTTGTCAAGGAAATTCCCTTTTCCCTCAGTAACCACCTGGTGTCCTGAATGGGGAGCATCATTATACCGGGATTATTCCTGATAAGTCTGTAGATATAGCTTCTTATTACATCAGTATAACTATTTGAGTAGAACAAGCCTTTTAACCGTATTAACCGACTGAGTTGTTAGCCGGTAGAGATAGATGCCGGAAGGCAGATTATAGCTGCTCAGGGTGGTTTCATGCGACCCCGGATCTAGTTTATATCTGGCAGTCTTTTGTCCTTTCAGATTATAAATAGTCAGATTACCGGTTTCTCTTTTGCTGATCTCTGTTTTTATGGTGGTGGTTTGGCCCCAATGAAATGGATTGGGATAAGCGCCATACAACTTGGATAAATCTGATACTTCAGGTGCGATGTCATCTTCAGCGCCCAACTCCACACCGAGTTTCGCAACATAGATATCTGTGCCTCCACTGCTAGTCAGAGAAATGGATCCGAAACCGACATTACTGCTGAATTCACCGGTAATATAATTGTTCCCGCCACTATCGCTGCCAATAGCGACACCGTGGTCAGCCTCTGCCCCTCCGGCTCGTTTTGCCCATACCCAGTTGCCGTTTGTATCGAGCTTGGCAACACAGATATCACTTCCTCCGTCTGTTACAAGTGAAGTAGTTCCAAAGTTTGCATTCAGGCGAAATTCACCTGTTATGCAGCTGTTTCCGTTGCTGTCTGTAATGATACCATAACCGAAATCACCGCTTGAACCTCCTGCGTGTTCAGCCCAAAGCCAATTGCCGTCTGTATCAAGTTTGGCAATAAAAATATCCTCAACTCCATAACTGGAAAGCGAGATAGTTCCAAAACTGGGTGTGCCAACAAAATGACCTATTATATAGCTGTTTCCACTGTTGTCTATGGATATAGTCCTGCCTGCATCCCAAGCTGTCCCTCCGGCTTTTGTCGCCCACACCCAGTTACCCGCTGCGTCCAGTTTGGCAACATAGATATCCGATTCTCCATCAGTGGTAAAAACAAAGGATCCAAAAAAGGTAGTGGCCTGAAAACTACCTGTCAAATAGCTGCACCCACTTGCATCGGTGGATATTCCTGTCCCAAAATCACTCCAAACTCCACCTGCACTTTTTACCCACAACCAGTTGCCGTCTGTATCCAGCTTGGCTATGAAGATATCTTCATAACCATTGCTCGTCAACGAATTTAGACCGAAATCGGCAATGCTCTTATAGTAACCGGTTACATATATATTCCCACTGTTATCAGTTGAAATTCCTTCACCAAAATCATAATCTGAAGAACCGGCACGTCTTGCCCAGAGCCAGTTACCGGCTGCATCCAGTTTGGCGACAAAGATATCGGTGTATCCAATGGAGGTCAGGATAGATGTACCGAAATTGGCAGTGTCTCTAAAAGAACCCGTTATGTAACTATTTCCTTCGCTGTCTTTGGTTATGGAATAACCTTGCTCTTCATAACCTGATCCTCCGGCCCGGACCGCCCAAAGCCAGTTACCTTCCACATTCAGCTTAGCTACAAAAATATCACTGTATCCACTGCTTGTTAGTGACGTGAAACCAAAATCGGCAGTGCCTTTAAAAGAGCCTGTAATATAACTGTCTCCGTTACCGGCGGTGATTATGCCGCCTCCTTCATAATTGTCTTCTTCCGCCCCACCGGCTCGAACTGCCCAATCCCATTCCGGTGCCTGGGCCTGGATAGATATGCCGATTGCTATCATGATGGTGATGAACAGCAGCTTCTTCATAATTGTCTCCTTTGTTTGAGGGTCGATTGGTTAACTCAGTCATTTATTTCGGAACTAATATATTCAAGCTTATTTTGTACGCTGTGCTGAACCTGATTCCGGTGTCAAGAGATTTAATTGGCCTTGACCTTCCCCATTTTATACACCAGTCATAAAGAGATACATTTACTAACGACATTCTTTTCAAAGGCTTCCCAGAATTTTGCGGGAGGTAAGTCAAGGGGTGTCAGTTCTTACCTGCCTTGTCCGTTCCCTCTTCCCCTTTACCCACCCGGCATCCACCCGGGGTCCTCCTGGGCTTAGCCCGGGAGGACGGCAGGGGGCAAGAGGGCTGGGAAAAAGAAAAGGGCTTCCGCAGAAGCCCTTGAATTAGTGCGAAGTGACTGAATTATTTGACTACGAGTTCAGCCCGGCGGTTCAGAGCGCGGCCTTCCTCGGTATTGTTGGAGGAAACGGGATTCAGTTCACCTTTGCTGACGACTGTCAGGCGGGCGGCATAGATGCCTTTGCTGACCAGATAATCACGCACGGCTTCCGCTCTCTGCATGCCCAGGTTTTCATTGTAGCGTTCGGTGCCCATGTAGTCGGTGTGGCCCTGGATTTCCACATTAACTTCCTTGTAATGGGTGAGTCCGATGGCGTCGGCATCCAGGATGAAGCGGGCGGTTTCGGTCAGGTCATACTTGTCGAAGTCGAAATTGACGTTCTTCAGTTCCAGAGCAGGTTTGGGAGTGCCGGCCTGCACCACTGTCAGGGTGCGGGTAATGCCGGCGGTGGTGACATAGATGTAACCGGTGCGGGGATTTTCACCCAGGTTGGCGTCATAGGTGACCACAAAGTTGGCGTTTCCTGTACCGCTGCCGGGGCTGACCGTCAGCCAGTCCTCGTTTTCGGTGGCGGTCCAGTCCGAATTGGATGTGATGGAGAAGTTGGTGGTTCCGGCCGCAGCGCCCACGTTGCGGGAGGCAGGGGAGACATTCAGTTCGGGAATGATTTCGACCACTTCCGGCTCTTCGATCACGGGCTCTTCGATTTCCACGTATTCCTCTTCCTCTATGGGTTCGGGATAGACAACTTCCTCCATGTATTTTTCGCCTTTGCCGAAGGTGTGGGACACACCCAGGTAAGCCATCCAGAACCAGTCGTCGTCATCGTCCTTTTCCATACCGTCCAGGTAGTCTGTGCCCATGAAATTGACCTGGCCGCCAAGTTGGAAATCCACGTCGATATTCGTGAAAATGTCGATGCCGGCCGCCAGGGTGGGCAGAACGGCCACGGTGTAATCATAGTCGATTTTCTCAAACGCGATGTCATCGTCCGGATTGGCATTGTAATTGACTTCGTAAGCGTATTCGTCAATTTCGATCTTGCTGCCGTCCCTGTGTTTGGGGAAGTAGTTGACCAGGCCGCCGCCACCCGCTATGTAGGGAGCTACTCTTTTCCAGTTTGGCCTCAGCTTCAGGAGCAAATCTCCGCCCACCAGGTTGGACTGGAAGTTTCCGGTGTATTCACCTTCCTGCTTCATTGGTATTTCGGGGAAGGTCCAGCCATGAGTGGCAGGTCCGGCCTGAGCTCTGGTTACATAAGGATAAACGCCCAGGCTGAGCCACCTGGCCAGCCAGACCTCGTAAGACATGCCGAGCATGCCGTTGATCTGGACCTCTTCCTCAATGTCGGTCTGGGAACTGGAAATCCCGCCCCTCAGGCCGAGAGTGCTTTCCAGGGCAAAACCGCTGAGCGCGAAGAGAGCCATAACCATGATCAGTAAGAATTGATTTAAGCGTATTTTCATTCTGACACCTCCTGATTATTTTCGATTATTTATTTATTTATCGTATAGTAAATTTGTCAAGTAAAATCAGCTAAATACGCGCTGTTGCTGTACGCAAAAGTCGCCGTTTTCCCTTTTGCATAGCTGCTTCCCGGGCCCCGGGGCCTGATTTTAAATCCATCGAGTAAAATACTGCCCAGGCCGGCTTGCTGCTCAACCAAAACCCGAAACACACTTGGGATCCCGCCTGGCAGGCAGGGGCGGAGTGGATTTGATCTATACCGGGGTCAGATGAACAGGTTGAGATTCGCCTGTTCCGCTTCGGAAAGATAAGTGGCCACGCCGCCCACGGTCACTTCGTCCAGAAGTTCCTCCCGGCTGACGCTCATGATATCCATGGACATCTGGCAGCCTATGAACTGGACGCCGTTGCTGAGCGCTTGCCGGATCATGGACTCGAGGGAATCCACCTGTTTCTGCTGCATACGATAGCGCATCAGGCGGGCGCCCAGGCCGCCGAAATTGATTTTGGAAAGCCCCAGGCCGTGACTGCTGCCGGGCAGCATCAGGCCGAACATTTTGCCCATGAAATCCTTGGCGACAGGCGGCTTGGCGCGCTTCTTGATCACGTTCAGGCCCCAGAAGGTGAAGAATATGGTGACTTTCTTGCCGGTGCTGGCGGCGCCGTTGGCGATGACGAAAGCGGCCAGCGCCTTGTCCAGATCGTCGCTGAAGACCACGATGGTCTTGTTGCAGCCCTGCTGGAGCCCCGGATGCTGGGCAGTCCCGGAGTGCTTGAGGATCTCGGCGATGATCCTGCCGCCGCTTTCCTTCACCGAGAGCAGCTTGTGCCCGGTCATCTGGCACCAGGCGGGGACGTCTTTCAGGAAACCCTTGTCGGAAGCGGTGATGCGGACGGTGTCTCCCGCCTGGGCGGCGTCCATTTCCTTCTTGAGGCGCAGGATGGGTCCCGGGCACTGCAGGCCGCAGGCGTCCACGCTGATCACCCGGCTGTCGGGCCTGGGTTTGTCGGGGTCATACTGGTAAAGGTAATCGTCCTTGCCGATGGTTTCCTTGCCGTAGATATCCTCGTTGCCCTGGCGCTGGATGGCAAGCTCATAGGTCTTGTAGCCGCCGCTGAGGTTACTCACGTCGTCAAACCCGGCCTGCATCAGGATGCGGGCTGCGAAATAGGCGCGCTGTCCAGCGGCGCAGTAAACCACGATCTTCTTGTCCCTCGGCAGTTCGCCCAGGCGTGAGCGCAGTTCGTCCAGGGGGATGTTGATGGCGGGGCGGATATTGCCCAGCTCGAATTCCTCCGGGGTGCGCACGTCCAGCAGCAGAGTCCGGGCGGGGTCCAGGCCGGCGATCTCGTTCCAATGGATCGGTTTGAAAAGGCCCTGCAGGATGTTTTCCGCGACGAATCCGGCGATGTTGACGGGATCCTTGGCTGAGGAGAAGGGCGGGGCGTAGGCGTGCTCGATCCGCTCCAGGTCATGGACGGTGCCGCCCTGTTTGAGGACGGTGGCGATCAGGTCGATGCGCTTGTCTACGCCTTCGTAACCGATGGCCTGGGCGCCCAGGAGGCGGCCTGTCTCTGGCGCGAAAACGATCTTGAGGGAGAGCGGCATGGCGTCCGGATAGTAGCCGGCGTGGGAAGCGGCGTGAATGATGAAGGAGAGGCAGGGGATGTTTTCCTGCCGGAGGAGCTTTTCCGAAGCGCCGGTGGAGGCCACGGTCAGGTCAAAGACCTTGGCGATGCCAGTCCCGACCGATCCTTCGTATTTACGGTGGTTGCCTTTGACCAGGTTGTCGGCGCAGATACGGGCTTGCTTGTTGGCCGGCCCGGCCAGGTAGGTGGTGGCGGGCTTGCCGGTGATCGGGCTGGGCAGGCTGATGGCATCACCCACCGCGTAGATATCGGGATGGGAGGTTTGCATAAATTCGTTGACGGCGATGCTGCGGTTGGGGCCCAATTCCAGCCTGGCCTCCGCGGCCAGATGACTTTCCGGGCGCACGCCGATGGAAAGGATGACCAGGTCGCACTCCAGCTTTTTGCCGCTCTGCAGGTTGACCAGCAGTGTTTCGCCCTGCCGCTCGAAGGAGGTGACGGCGTCCTTCAGGTAAAACTCCACCTGTTTGGATTTGAGGTGCTGGTGCACGTCGGCGGCCATTTCGTAATCCAGGAAGATCATCATCTGCTCGGCCAGCTCCACGATGGTGACGAAGATGCCGAGGCGATGGAGGTTTTCGGCCATTTCCAGGCCTATGTAGCCGGCGCCCACGATAATGGCGCGCCGGACTTTGTGCCGGCTGAGATGTTCCCTGATCGCGTCCGTGTCAGGGACGCTGCGCAGGGTGAAGACAGCCTTGTCGTCGATACCGGGGATGGGCGGCCTGACCGGCTCCGCTCCGGGGGAGAGGACCAGCTTGTCATAGTTTTCCGTGTATTCCCTGTTCTGCTGCAGGTCCCTGATTGTGACGGTCTTGGCGCCGGGATCGATGCGGATGGCTTCGTGGTTGGTGCGGACTTCCACGTTCAGCCGCTGGCGGAAGGATTCCGGGGTTTGGACAAACAGCCGGTCCCGTTCCGCGATCGTGCCGCCGATGTAGTAGGGCAGGCCGCAATTGGCATAGGAGATGTAACTGCCTTTTTCCAGCATGATGATCTCCGCTTTCTCGTCCAGCCTTCTGATTCGGGCCGCTGTGGTTGCCCCTCCGGCCACTCCTCCGATTATCAGGTATTTTGCCATGGTTTCTATTCTCCGGTTGATTGTATTTCTTTCTTTACGGTCAGAATCAACATTTTTGGAAGGCAAAGATTCGTAAAGAGAAAAATCTGTGGCAAGCACCCGGACAACCGGAAAACCTTTTATCGCTGTTTGGGCATTAAATTGCTTGACTAAACTGCTGATATCCGTAAAAATGATAAAACATATAGATTAAGAGGCATTCCGATGCACAGGACAGAGGGTGCCGGACAAAGGAATTAAATGAATCCCTACAAGGTGCGCAGACGCTGGATCGTGACCTACCAGTTCGGAGCAGACGGGCAAAGGCGGGAAAAGGAGTTCTCCCGTTTTCGCCTGTTTGTGCTTGTGCTGGTCTGCCTGGGCGTGCTGGCTTTGGCGGGACTCTATCTTTATAATTTGCAATACTGGGCCCGCCGCGAGAAGGAAATGTCCAAACTGAAACAGGAAAATGCGGCCCTGCGCCAGAAACTGGATTACTATTCGGGAGTCGTGGATTCCATTTATAAGCACTTGGAATCCTTGGACATGATCAAACAGACACCTTCCCAAGCCGACCGCTACTATCCCTATTACAGCGGGGACAAGTCTGATCCCCTTGCAGACAATACTTTCATCTACGACCCCTATCTGGATGCCCGGGTCAATTCCATCGAACAGCAGGTGCGCGGACTGGTAGCCCTGCTGGAACCGGAGGAGGTTCTGCCCCCCGCCGTGGTGGACAGCATCGGCAGCTACTATCTGACGATTGCGGGCGGACCCTCCATCTGGCCTGCCTTCGGGCGTCTCTCGGATGGCTGGGGCCTGCGCTTTCATCCCATCTACAGGAGGCTGGCTTTCCATTCCGGGATGGACATTTCCAATAAAACGGGGACTCCCGTTTACGCGACGGCTGACGGCGAAGTTATCCAGACCGGCTATGACCGCGGTTACGGGAAAGTGATTAAGATCCGGCACGGCGGCGGCTTTGAGACCCGTTACGCGCATTTGTACAGCTTTCAGGCCAACGTTGGCGAACTGGTCCGCAAGGGCCAGATCATAGGCCTGATGGGCAATACGGGACTTTCCACCGGGCCGCATCTGCATTATGAGGTATTGCTGAACGGCAACAAGGTCAATCCCTCCCGCTACCTGAACCGCTTCGACGACCCGGTCTATTACACGATGCGATGAAAGCCGCACCCCAACGCGCCTGGCTGATCACTCCCCAAGCCCCTGAACGTCTTGCTTTGGATTATTCCTCCATCCGGGCTGAGGACCTGATCATTGCTGTGGACGGCGGTTTCCGGCGCTGTCTGGAACTCGGCCTCTCCCCTGCCGTAATCATTGGCGACTTCGATTCCCTCCCTTCCGAACTGTACGGTAAGATCCCCTCCGGCTGCCGGAAAATCAGCCACCCGCACGAGAAAAACGAGACCGACACCCAGCTGGCCCTGCAGTATTGCCTGACTTTAGGAATTAAGGAAGTGATCATCTGCAATAACCTGGCGGAGCGCTTCGACCACTCTGTCGCGCTGGTCCAAAACCTGCTGGAAGCCCGCCGGGACGGATTGAAAGCCAGCGTCTCCAGCCGCAGCCAGATCGTTTTCCTGCTGGAAAGGGAAACCGCCCTCAGCTATCCTGTCAATTCACTGCTGTCTTTGATATCGCTGTCCGAATCGGCGCAATTCCTTTCCTCCTCAGGGCTGCAGTATCCCCTGGCCGGCCTGGCCTTGTTCAACTGGCAGTCCCGCGGCATCAGCAACGTTTGCATTGAACCGACCCAATCCATCTCCCTCCAGAGCGGCACCGTCCTCGCCGTCCTCACCCTCCCCTAATCCTGATCCGGCGCCACCCTGATCAGGCTGATGCGGTTCAGCTTTTCTTACTCAATCCTTTTTCAACATCATTACTGTATCATTAAGGTATCACTGCGGTACCATTGCGGTCATAGTCCGTAATGATACCGCAATGGTATGGCGATAATACAGCAGTGAATTATAGAAAAAAAAAAGGGGAAAGCGGGGTTTTTGGATGAAAGGGCGAAGCCCGGGCAAAAAAAGGGTTGACAAAAAAGGGTATTCCATATATGCTAATTGTTGATTTACACTGGGGGAGTTGTGTAATATGGCAAAACAGCCCGAAGCCAAAGAAATGAAGTTTGAGCAGGCACTCAGGACGCTGGAAGAGATCACGCAGAAGATTACGGGCGGCACCGAAAGCCTGGATGAACTGCTGGTCCTTTATGAGGAAGGCATCCAATACCTGAAGATCTGCCGGGAGAAACTGGCCGAAGCCGAGCTCAAAGTCCAGCAGCTCAACGAACGCCTCGGCAAGGACATGCCCCAGGAGGACGGGAATGGATAACCGCGTGCTCTACAAGCGCGACCTCAAGGAAAAGCAGGAGCTGGTCAACATCATCCTGGACCGCTTTCTGCCCCGCAAGGACGAATACCCCAAGGAACTCCACAAGGCCATCCGCTACAGCCTGTTCGCGGGCGGGAAAAGACTGCGCCCCTACCTCACCATGCTGGCCTGGCAGCTCTTTCAGGAGGAGCAGGAACCGATCACCTACGTGGCGGCCGCCATCGAACTGCTGCACACCTACACCCTCATCCACGACGACCTGCCTGACCTCGACAACGACGACCTGCGCCGGGGCAAGCCTTCCTGCCACGCCGTTTACGGCCCGGAAGTGGCCCTGCTGGCGGGTGACGCGCTGCTGATCGGAGCTTTTGAACTGATCACCTGGGCACCCCTGCCGGAAAAAACCAAAAAACAGCTGGTCCATGAACTGGCCATGGAGTGCGGGGCGCGCGGACTGATCGCCGGCCAGGCGGCGGACCTGCTGGCCGAGGGCAAAAAACCCGACAGGAAAACCCTGGAATATATCCATAAAAACAAGACCGCCCGGCTCATCAACCTGGCCCTCCGCTTCGGGGCTGTGGCCGGCGGAGCCAAGCCCGCCGACCTGGAAGCGCTGGAGAATTACGGGACCAATATCGGCATGGCCTTCCAGATCGTGGACGACCTTCTGGATATCGAAGGCAGCGACACCGAGCTGGGGAAAACCACCGGCAAGGACAAGGCCGCCGGCAAGCTGACTTACCCCGCCGTTTACGGCATCGACAAATCCCGCCGCCTGGCGGAAGCATACAAGCAGGCCGCCAAGCAGTCCCTGGGCCGCTTTGGCAGCAAGGCTCTTTTGCTCGAAATCCTGGCGGACCACATTATCGACCGCACCAGTTGAGCATGCTGAAGGTTCAGTTCAAGCGGTTGTCGGAGCTGGCTGTGACACCCCTGCGGATGACATCCCGCGCCGCCGGCTTTGACCTCAGCGCCGCTCTGGACACAGAAATCTCCATCCCGCCCCTGGGCCGCAGCATTATCCCTACCGGCCTGGCCATCGCCCTGCCCGCGGGCTACGAAGCCCAGGTCCGGCCCCGAAGCGGGCTGGCTTTCCAGCACGGGATCAGCGTTTTGAACAGCCCCGGCACGATCGATTCCGATTACCGGGGCGAGATCAGAGTCATCCTGTTCAACGCGGGAACGGAAGCTTTCACGGTTGCTCCCGGCATGAGGATCGCCCAATTGGTGATCGCCGCGGTGGCGGAAACAGAACTGGAGGAAGCCCCCGACCTGGACAGCACCGGCCGCGACGGAGGCGGCTTCGGGCACACCGGATTATGATATTCTAACACAAGTCAAACGGAGTATTAATGTGTATAATGAGATACAGCAACAGATCCTGGACCTGAAACGGGAAAAGCAGGCCCTCATCCTGGCTCACAATTACCAGGCCGTGGAGATCCAGGACATTGCCGATTACACGGGCGATTCGCTGCAGCTGTCACTGCAGGCGGCGGACGCCAAGACCCCGCTGATCGTCTTTTGCGGCGTGCGCTTCATGGCCGAGACGGCGGCGCTGCTGAACCCCGCGGCCAAAGTCCTGCTGCCCGTGGCGGAGGCAGGCTGCCCCATGGCGGACATGATCACCGCGGATCAGTTGAGGATGCTAAAGGCCGAACACCCGGGCGCGGCGGTCATTTGCTACGTCAATTCCACGGCTGAGGTCAAGTCGGAAAGCGACATTTGCTGCACCTCCTCCAACGCCGTGCAGGTGATGCAATCCGTTCCTCCCGAGCAGGAGATTTTATTCGTCCCTGACATGAACCTGGGCACCTGGGCGGCGTCCCAGACCAGGCGCAAGGTCACTGTCTGGGAGGGCTACTGCTACGTGCACCACCTCGGTTTCAGCAGCCGGGACGTGGAAACCATGCGCAGGGAGCATCCGGGTTATACACTGCTGGCGCATCCGGAATGCGCGTGGGAAGTGGTTTCCCAGGCTGACCAGGTGATGTCCACCAGCGGCATGTTGCGTTATGCCGAAAGCCATGACAAGCTGATCCTGGCCACGGAGAACGGCCTGATCGATTTGCTGAACGCCCGCCACCCGGACAGGAGCATCCTCTCGCTCAACCGCAACGCCGTCTGCGAAGACATGAAAAAGACCGGGCTGAGGGATGTCCTGCAAGCCCTGCAAACGGGGCGGCACGAGGTTAAAGTGGAGCCCGCAGTGGCGTCCAAAGCCGTGGACTGCCTGCAGAGGATGCTGGCCCTTTCCCGCCGATGAACCGGACCCGGGTCCTGCTGCCGATGGACAACGAGGAGCTTTTCCAGTTGCCGCAGGGGCAGGGCGTCACGGAAGCGGCGGACCTTCTGCAGCAAACCATCCTGCGCCAGCTGGGGCAGGAGCCCTTGGCAGGACTGGAGTTGGGTTCCGGCAGCGGCATCATCACTTTCATGCTCGCCCGGCAGCGGCCCGATTGGCAGTTGACAGGAATCGAACTGCAGCCGGAATTGGTCAAACTGGCAACAGAAAACAACCGGCGGCTGGGACTGGATTGCAGCTTCATCCGGGGCGATCTGCGCGAGCATCAAAACCTGTTGGGACGGCACGCTTTCGGCCTTGTCTATGCCAATCCGCCCTGGGTCAGGACGGGCGCGGGCAAGGCCAGCCCCGATCAGGTGCGAGCTTTGGGCCGGCAGGAGATCGGCTGCTGCATGCGCGACATCGTCGCCTGCCTGGACTGGTGCCTGAATGAGCGCGGCAGCGGCTTCCTGATCTATCCGCTGAGCCGGCGGGAAGAACTGCAACGCGAATTAGACTTGACAGGCCTGCGGGTCAGGAAGCTGTTCACTTCCGCGGCCAGTCCCCGGGCTTTCATAGCCTGGATCGTCCGCGGGGCATCCGGCAGTTCCGGATTATTATAAAACGCTAAGGAAGAAACGATGAGAAAGCAGTTCATCATGCTGATCGCCACCGGGATCCTGTTGATCCTGGGCTGGACGATCGTCGAATACAAGATGCAAAGCCTGCTCCAGCAGGACTACGACAAGGTTTCCGCCATCCCGGTCATCATCTATTCCTGGGACAAGCCGGTGATGGATTCCTTGCAGGTTGACCTGAAACAGTTTGATTTCATCAAAGAGGTTAAATACAGCACCGGCCAGCAGTCCACCCAGGAGCTGATCAAGAAATACGGATTCACAGGTCTGGAGGACATCCTCGAAGATGATAACCTCCCGGATATACTGACCATTTTCGTCACCGGAGACGCCCATACCCGCGCCAGCCGCCTGCACCTCAAGACCAGGCTGGACCAGCATCCCGCCAAGGAGCGACTCATGGTCCAGTACATGGATGACATCTGCAGCGACATCTTCAAGCGGATCGACAGCAATATCCAGTTCCGCTGGATCCTGATCGGGTTCATCGGGCTGGTGATCTTCCTGATATTCCTGCTCAAGCGGCTGCATTACGAGCACCATCTGGCCCGGGTCAGGCACCTGATCCGGACCAAGCAGAAGGAGGGGGTCCGGATCCATGAACACTTCTGGGTGAATTCGCTTCTGCTCTGGTTTTTGCCGCTCGGTATCAGTTTCCTGCTCTACAATGTCTTGTTCTATAACGATTGGCTGCTGTACAGGATCCCTGTCAGCTTCTTCCTGATCCAGCTGGGGACGGTCGTGCTGGCCACGCTGGTGGCATATCCTTTCGTGGTCAATTACAAGCACGAGGCCATCCTGGGCATCCAAGAGGGGGCATGAAACATCTGCCCAACCTGCTCACCGTGCTGCGCATCGTGCTGGTGCCGGTGTTTCTCTGGCTGGCGCTCAAGGCGCTCTGGCTGCCCGCCTGGGCCGTTTTTGTCGTCGCCGCCCTGACGGATTGGCTGGACGGTACGATCGCCCGCAAATACAATATCATCTCCGATTTCGGCAAGCTGTGGGATCCCCTGGCGGACAAGCTGATCGTGCTTTCCGCGCTGGGAGTGCTGACTTGGACGCCGCCTTTCCGGCTCTGCTGGGTCATTTTTGCCCTGGTTGCCCTGCGCGAGATCGCGATTACAATATTAAGAGAGGTCTGGTCTCGCCGCCGGCTCATCATTCCGGCCGACCGCTGGGGCAAGCTCAAAACCGTTCTGCAGATGGTGGGCATCATAGCCTGTCTGGGCTGCCTTGCCTTCGGCATCATTACGCCGGGGGATGAACGGAGCCCCCTTGCCGTGATAGGCCGTGCCTGGTTCTGGCTGGTGGCGGCAGTGACCGTCCTCAGCGGATTGAACTACATTTTGGCAAAGAGAAAAAACTGAGATCCAGGCATGCCTGGAGAAGGTGTTTTATGAAAAGCAAAGTTCTCCTGATCTTCCTCGGTGCCTTGCTGTTGGCCCTGGCTCTTGCGTCCTGCGGAAAGTCGGCACCCAAGACCGATAAGTACAGCTTTTACGAATCCACCATGGATACCTCCAAACCACAGGCCTGGGGCGAGGACAGCGACATCCATGTTTTCTGCGACGACGATGTCTGGAAGGTGATGCAGGATTATCTCAAGAGCAATCTGGAACGCGAGACCTTCGTCGTGGTGAATGAGAAATACTTCAGCCTGATCCGCTCCGACCTGTCTGACATCGATAACCTGCTCCACTACAAAAACCTCCTGTTTCTGGGCGACCTCAAGTCCAGGGGATCCGTTTCGCAGCACATGCGCGCCACTTTGGACAAGCGCAACCTGGAGCGTGTTACCCGGTCGGGCGCCGAGATGTTTGCCGCCAAGAACCGCTGGGTGCAGGACCAGCTTATCATCTACATGCTGGGCAGCGACCTGGAGAACCTGATCAAGATCAACCTGCTGCAGACCGACCGGCTCTATAACCTCTTTCTCAACCGCCTGGGCGAACGGCTTGCCTATCAGGCCTACCGCACCAAAACCATGCCCGCAGAATTCTTCAACGACTATCCCTACTCGCTCCAGATCCCGGAAAACTTCCAGCTCTTCCAGAACGACAAGGCCAACCGCGTCCTCAGTCTCCTGTACCGCATGCGCAGTGAGAGCCGCGACTTTCCGGACAAATACATCACGGTTTATTATGAGGACATGGCTGCCGATTCGGTCAAGCTTGGCTGGCTACAGGAGAAGCGGAAATGGCTGGCCGGCAAGTATTACGACGGCGACGAGTTCGATCCCAAGATGCTGCGCTCGGAACGCCTGAACTTCGGCAAATACACCGCCTGGCGCATCCTCGGGCCTTGGAAGAACCTCAAGCATGACATCGGCGGCGGTTTTCAGACCTTCGCTTTTTATGACGAAACCCAAAAGCGTGCGTACCTGATCGACAATTCCGTGTATTTCCCGGCCGGGGACAAGCTGCCCGTCCTGCTCGAACTGCAGAAGATCTCTGTGACCTTCCGGACCAAGTAGCCGTTTTGAAACGCCGGATCAGATCCCACCTGCTGCTGGCGGCGGCAGTAGCCTGCGCCCTGCTGCTCCTGTCCGCCTGCGCCGCGCCGCGACAGGCAGTGCGGCCCCAAACCGAGCCCAACGCGGTTTCCGCCTTTTTCTTTTCCGCCGCCACCATCCTCTATAACGAAGGATACTATCCCCTGGCCGAAAACATCTACAGAATGGCCCTGAGGCATGATTCCGGCGCTCTCGAAATCAAGCGCGGCATCTTCAACTCCCTGCTCCAGCAGGTCAATCTGGATCAACTTCCCCTGGAGCGCTTCGCCGCCTTTGCCGATTCCCTGCAGCGCCGGAACGAACTGGACCCGCCCATGCTGGAGCTTGCCTACCGCGTCTATTTCGACCGGGAGCAGTATCGCCGGGCAGCCAGGATTCTGGAACTCTACATGCAGAAGACGGAGAACGCCCAGGCCTACACCTCGCTGTTTTTTCTGGAGCAACAGATGGATAAGAAGGCCCGCCCGGAGCTGCTGGACAGGGCTGCCGAACTGGCCGGAACGGATGCCGCCCTGCTCAATTCCATCGGTTATTTTTACCTGGAGTTCGATCCCGACCGGGCCGAGCGGATCTGGTGGCAGGCTGCCGCCTATGACACCACGACCCAGGCGGCGGGCTTGCTCTGGACTCTGTATGCGGACCGCAGGGACGAGTCCGGCCTGCTCCGCGTCTTCCGGTCTTTCACTTTGCCCCGGGACCAAGACAGGCTGGCGGAGCTTCTGGGCGGCGCGCTGGATACGGGCAATTATGCTTCCGTACTGGCCTTGCAGGAGCCCATCCTGGCCACGAACGATCCGCAGCTCATCATCCGGCTGCTGCTGGCCGGCTGGTTTGCCGAGGATGAACAGGCATTCGGGCGCTGCCTCCAGGCCCTGAGAGCTTCCGAACTCGAGCCCTCGGACCGCCAGTTGATTATCTTTTTCCAAACGCTGCAAAGCCTTTTGAACGATGACCTGTCAGGCGCCCTCAGGGGTTTGACGAGCCTAGACGGCAAGGAGAGTTTGGATAATCTGGTCGCGCTGTACAGGAGCCGGTTGCTGGAGGGGCCCGGCACTGACTCCACCGCTGTTGTGTCCGAAGTCCGCAACAACCTGAGAGAGCTCATCCGCTCCGATTCCTCGCGCCAGCTGCCCTGGCAGGTCAGGGATTATCTCCTGGCCGTGGCCGACGGGCTCAACGCCTCCGCTCCGCCTTCCGCCGCCGACCTCTATGCCAAGCCACTTGTCCTTTTCTATTATGAAAGCTACCGCCGCACCTATGAAACCTATGTCTGGCTGGGCCAGCATTACCAGAAGATGAACAACGAGATCAACCTCAAAACCGTTCTGCGAGAGGCTTTGGACGAGTATCCCCAGAATGCCGACCTGCTCAACTGGCTCGGCTACGCCTATGCTCGCGTCGGAATCAATCTGAAGGAAGCGGAAGTGCTCATCCTGCGCGCCCTCCAGCTTGACCCGGATAATCCCTATTACCTGGACAGCCTGGCCTGGGTCTATTTCATGCGAGAGGATTACAACAAGGCCCTCGACTTTATGGTCGTTCCCTCCCAAATGGAAAACATGCCCTCCGAGATAGCTTACCACCTCGGCCACATCCACCTCGCCCTGGAGAATTACTCCAGCGCGATCGCCTACCTCAAGCTCTGCGTAGAAGTCAACGATGACCCCGTCAGCGTCGCGCAGGCCCGCAAGCTGCTCGACCAACTGGAACCCTGACAGGATAGCTCCGGTGTTCCGCAGCTTATGCAATCCCCCGGTAATGCGGTCATTACATTGCCCTGGCCCTTGCTTGCACTACGGACCCATTACGGACCCATTACGGACTTTATCCGTAATGGGTAAGTACTGCTATTAAGAGCCAAGGCAGTTTGTTACACCATATGAACAATGTGAAATAGTCGATTCAGTCAGGTCTCATGACCTTTCATCCCTCTCTGCGCAAAGGATGGATACAAGGCTCGCGTGGCTGTGGGAACGAGGTCGCTGCGCAGAAGAATGGATTATTCACTAAAAATTGACAAGCGTCAAACAAAACGGTGAGATTTACTTGTTTGCCTGCCTGTTTTCCAGATTTCGCATTGCTTGGTCAAACCAGAGGATAACGTCGCAAAGCTGGTTGGCGAGGGCGTTGACTGTGTAGATGGTGATGGCGTCCCGGTCGCCGGAGGTGTGGGTGGCGAAGTCGCTGGGGATCTGCCAGAGCGAAAACAGGCACTGGCGGATGTTCTTGTTGTAGCTGAGGGCGTAGCGTTTGTCGATCCTGTCCAGGCTGTTGATGAAATCCTTGTATTGCAGGCTGAGCTTGCCGTGGAAGCGGTACCAGTAAGGTGCGCGGGTGTCGCCGATGCGTTGGGCAAGGCTGACCAGCAGCTTTTCCGCGAGGGGCCGGATCTTTTGCAGAAAGTCGATTTTCAGATCGATATCGCGGGCGAGGGCCATCACTTCGATGAACTGGTTAACGCTTTCCTCGTCATCAGAGAAGCGGCTGCGCAGGATATCGCATTGCTCCCTGTAAACGTTTTGGAGCGTGAAGGCGGGCAGGTCCGCGATGACTGCGCTGATGGCCTGCTCAGCGTCAGCGCCCTTTTCCAAAATGCGGCCGGCGGAAAAGTGGGTGAGGTCGATGATGGTTTCCAGCTCGGGGGAAGCCTGGACGATTCCGGCGGCCCGGACAGCCAGCAGAAAGATCTTGTCCTTGTATGAGGGATCCAGGCGGAGCAGGATGAGCAGGAGCAGGTCGCCCTCCCGGCCCCTGTATTCGGCTGTTTTCTGTCCGGGGTCGGACAGGCCGGCGGCTTCCAGATCGGCTTTGACCTTCTCCGCTTCGGCGGAATAATCATAGGCCGAAAGGTCGCGGTCGATGATGATGAGGTCATAATCCCGGAAGCGGTGCACGATCTTGGTCAAAGCCACTGGGAACTTGTAAACCACATCCAGCTCGGACGCCTTGTTGCAGACATTGACGACATCGCTGTTGCGGACAGGTGACTGCCCGGCGAGCCGATCGAGCTGGCCCAACAGGTTCCGGCCCGCCAGCAGCGGTTCAAAATATTTGCGGACGGACGGGATATTCGCGGTCAGTTCGTCTTCGATGAACAGCACTTTACCCATGATTCCTTCCCTGTTCTGTCCTGGAGCAAAACCTGCCGGCTCACTTGCCCTGAATATCGGCGAAGCTCATTTTACCGAGGATGAGTTCTTCCGGGACGACCGGTTTGTCGCTCAGCCTGTAGCTGTCCAGGATGCGCCGGATGGCCAGTTCGCCTGCCTGCCTGTCATTGGCGTAAAGTGAGCCGATCTCGTCTCCTCGGTTGACAATGGTGCCCACCTTGGGATACAGCACCGCTCCGGCGCCGTAATCAATCTCGTCCGCGACCTGCGTGCGGCCGGCTCTTATCCCGATCAGGGCGTAGCCGATCTCGCGGGAATCGATGCTTTGCACATAGCCGGTGCGGTCCATGAGGATGGGCAGCTTGTGCTTCACCTGGTCAAACCTTCCGTAGTCGTCACAGACTTCGGGATCTCCGCCCTGGGCGGCAACCATGGCTCGGAATTTGGCCAGCGCGCTGCCGCTTGAAACGGCCGCGCTGATCTTTCCCACCGCGTCTTCATGAGAGGCCGCGAGGCCGGCGCTGAGCAGCATTTCGGCGGTCAGGGTCTCAGTGATGGTTTGCGTGTCAGGCAGATAGTTGCCTTTCAGGTATTCGATGGCTTCGATCACTTCCAGCGCGTTGCCGATGTGCGTTCCGAGCGGGGCGTTCATGTTGGTGAAGACGACAGTGACCTTCTGGCCGAAGCCGCGGCCCGTGGTGATCAGCAGTTCCGCCAGTTCCCTGGCGCGGCTGAGGGCGGGCATGAAAGCGCCGCTGCCGACCTTGAGGTCGATCACGAGGTGCTTCGCGCCTTCGGCGATCTTCTTGCTCATGATGCTGGCCGTGATCAGGCCCGGGCTTTCCACCGTGGCAGTGACATCGCGCAGGGCGTAGATCTGCCGGTCGGCGGGAACCAGTTCCGCGGATTGGCCCGCCAGGCAGAACCCTTGCCGGAGTGTTAGGTCGCGCAGTTTCTCCGTTGTGAACCGTGTCTGAAAGCCTGGAATGGATTCCAACTTGTCCAGGGTGCCGCCGGTATGGCCCAGTCCGCGCCCGGAGACCATGGGCACGTGCAGGCCGCAGGCCGCAGCGATGGGAGCCAGCATCAGGCTGATCTTGTCGCCCACGCCACCGGTGGAGTGCTTGTCGGCAGTGATGATGTCAGAAGGGAACTCGATCCTTTTTCCGCTTTGAATGTAGCACTCGGTCAGGGCTGCTGTCTCATCTCTGACCAGCCCCTGGAAATAGGTTGCCATCAGCCAGGCGGACATTTGGTAATCAGGGATGCGGCGCTGCAGGTACGCATCGATAAACTGCCTGATCTCGTCCCGGGTCAGGATGTGCCCGTTGCGTTTCTTTAGAATCAGTTCGACCGGGTTCATGTTACCTCATTTCTTCTAAAGGACAGGCACCAAACCTGCCCCTGCTTCGTCGTTCCTGCGCAGGCAGGAACCCATGCTGTTTTATCTATCGAATCCCGCCCGCCACCCCTTATGGATAAAGCTTCGCTTTAAGAACTCAGGGTATCAGAGGTCAGTTTAATTTTTTAACTCTTAATAAATAATCAAATCTCTGTCAGGCTTTGGCGAACTGCTCCGGAAATCATGTCCATCACCCAGACGACCAGCGCGATGAGCCACATGATCAGGCCCACGCTGCGCCAGCGCAGCATCATCTGCTCCTGCTGCAGAGCCAGCCCGATCCCTCCTCCGCCTACGAAGCCGACGATGGTGGCCATGCGGACGTTGATATCCCAGCGGTAGATCGTGAAAGCCAGATAGGGCGAAATGATCTGCGGGATCACGGCGTAGCGCCAGACCTGGAGGGTAGCGGCTCCGGTGGCTCTGACGGCTTCCAGCGGTCCGGGGTCGATGTTTTCGATCTGTTCGGAATAGAGCTTGATCAGGGCGGCGATGCTGTGCACCCACAAAGCAAGCATGCCGGCAAAGGGTCCGATGCCCACCCAGACGCAGAAAATGATGGCCCAGACGATGGCTTCGATGGAGCGCACGATCGTCGCCAGGGTGCGGATGATAATGTAAACGGCGTTGCCGAGCCAGGTCCTGGGCATGAGGTTGCGGGCGGCGAAAAAGCTGATCAGAAAAGCGAAGGGGATGGCGAAGACGGTGCTCATCAGGGCCAGGAAGATCGTTTCGATCAGAGCTTCCAGCATGGGCAGCAGAGCCCGGGTGTCCGGATTGAAGATGCCGGAAACGATGCCGGAGGCGTTATTGAACTGCAGCAAAAACTTGCCGGGATTGATCTCCACCACCAGCCAGCCTGTGACGAAGGTGAGCAGCAAGGCCAGGATAACCTGCCAACCCCAGAGAAATACATACCAACGGGACTGCTTTTCCGGCAGGGGGCGGTCGGCTTCAGGCTGGGCGGAAGGGAGTTTTTCCCGTTTGCCGAGATACGAACCCAGGTCAGTGCCATCCATGTAACTGATAAACGCAAGCAGCGCGCCGGGGGGTAAAACAAGCCACCAGGGCAGGGCTTTTTCAGTCAGGTTTATCAAGATGTAAAGGACGCAGGCGCTGATGTAGAGCCAGATCCCAAGGTTGATTCCGTACTTTCTGATCACTGGGAGAGCTTTCAAGTGAATGCCCTGACCGTTTCCATAAAAATGGTGCTGACCATTTCAGGCGGAGGCTCGCTGATCAGGCCTTTGCGCATCAGCAGATCCGTGATCCTGCGCGCGTTGTCGATATCGGCCTTGGCCTGGGCATAAGCTTCCTGCCAGCTCAGCCGCACCCGCGCCACGCCGTCGGCGGCAGCCTGCACGGCCACATCAGCCGCCTCTTTGGAAAACACGTCGGCCTCGTCCATGGTGGGCAGAATGTTATTTTCGTCAATGCCCCTTTGCTCCGCGTAGTCTGCCAGGGAATGCGCCGCCCGGATCGCCATGGAGTCCGTGATCTTGCGGGCCCGCGCCAGCAAAGCGCCTTTCAGGATGCCGGGGAAGCCAAGCGAGTTATTCACCTGGTTTGGGAAGTCTCCGCGCCCGGTGGCAACGATATAAGCTCCTGCCTGCTTTGCGGCATAGGGATAGATCTCAGGGACGGGATTGGCGCAGGCGAACACGATCCCGCCCCCGCCCATCAGGGTGACCCAATCCGGTTTGATTGTATCAGGTCCGGGGGCCGAAAGCGCGATCAGGACATCAGCGCCGGGCATGGCATCTTCCATGCGCTCGATCTCGAGGGGATTGGTTTTTTGGGCCAGTTCCCACTGCCTGAACTTGGCGGGATTGATCATCAGGTCATTTCTGTGCTTGTGCAGTCCGCCGCGGCTGTCAAAGATGATCAGGTTCTCCGGCTGGGCGCCGCTCTGGAGCAGGAAGCTGGCGATGGTGGTGTTGGACGCGCCGGCTCCATAGAGCACAATACTCACGTCCTGGATTTGCTTGCCTGCCAGCTTAAGGGAGTTGATCAGGCCGGCCAAAGTGACGCAGGCTGTGCCCTGAGCATCGTCATGCCAGACCGGAATGTCGCATTCATTTCTCAGCGTATCCAGGACCTTATAGCAATTCGGTTGTGAGATATCTTCCAGATTGACGGCGCCTACGCTGGGCTGAAGCATCTTCACAAACTCGATCAGCCTGTCCGGATCTGGCTTGCCGTTCACCCTGTTATTGACACAGAGCGCGATGGCGTCCACGCCGCCCAGGTGTTTCATCAGCATCGCCTTGCCTTCCATCACGCCCAAGCCGCCGGCGGGAGTGCAGTCCCCATCGCCCAGAACGCGCGTGGAATCACTAACCACTGCCACCAGATTGGTGCGGTTGGAAAGGGCTAAGGACTGCTCATTATCATCCCGGATCGCAGTAGAAACAGCAGATACACCCGGTGTGTACCAGACGTTGAACCAGTTGAAGCCCCAGATGCCTGCCTTGGGTAGGGTCTGCATCTTGCCCCGGTAAAACTCATGCATGGCAAGGGCCAGCTTCTTAAGGAACAGCGTCTGTGCTTTGGCTTTCTGCTCCTCCGTGAAGGAGGCGGGCCAGCAGTCCTTCAGATTTTCCAGTGTCAGTTTAATGCTATTCATAATACCAATTTATTTTTTTCCTTCGCAGTCAGGTATTGTAAACTACTGCGGGTGCGCAATCAATTTTTTTCATTATCTATTCCCACCCACCACCCTGATTGTATAGGGCTGCGCCCTATGACCCAGGGTTTCAGCGGTCTTTCTAAATCACACAATCGCCGCGTAGCAGGGAAAGTCCCTGACTTCCAGCCTGCAGATAGCCTCGGGACCCAGGTCTTCGAAGGCGACAAGTTTGCATGAGACCACGGTTTTGGACAACAATGCCGCAGCGCCGCCCACCGCCACAAAGTAAGCCGCTTTATGCTCACGGACGGCCTGCTCCACTTCCCGGCTGCGTTCGCCCTTGCCGATCAGGACCTTTACTCCGGCATCCAAAAGACGCGGAGTGTATTTATCCATCCGGGCCGAGGTCGTGGGTCCGATGACTCCGCAGATTTGACCAGGTTTAGTTGGAGCCGGCCCCGCATAGAAGATGACGGCGCCCTTTAGGTCAAACGGCAGTTCCTTACCGCTGTGCAGATACTCCACTATTCTTTTATGCGCTGCATCCCGGGCAGTATAGACAACTCCGCTCAACAGGAACTTATCCCCTGTTTTCAGGGAATCAAGATCCTTATCTTGCAGCGGGAGTGTCAGCTTTATCACTGTCATAAGTAAAACGGCATGGATTCTGCATACGCAGAGGTCTTCGGCACCTGCCTGCGCAGGAATGACGGGAATTTTTTTTACTTGTTAACAAATATCTTCTCATCTTCGTGCTTCTTCGTGTCCTTCGTGGTTAGAACTCCAGCGTAATGTGCCGGTGCGCGTGACAGTTGAGATTCACTGCCACCGGCAAGGATGCCAGATGACAGGAGGCAGTTTCGATCTGCACTGCCAGAGCGGTGGTTTTGCCGCCCAGACCCTGCGGACCGATCCCGGTCGCATTGATGTCAGTGAGTAACTCCGCTTCCAGTTCCGCCCATTCCGATACCGGATGCGGAGTTCCCAAATCCCGGAACAGCGCCCGTTTTGCCAGGTAGGGGCATAGCTCGAAGTTACCGCCGATTCCCACTCCGACTATGACAGGCGGACAGGGATTACCGCCGGCTTTGATCACAGTATCCAGCACAAAGGCTTTGATGCCTTCCACCCCATCGGCCGGCTGCAGCATTTTTAGGGCGGACATGTTTTCCGCCCCGCCGCCTTTGAGTGCCAGAATGATTCTGAGACCGTCTCCGGACATGATCTCGGAGTGAATGACGGCGGGCGTATTATCACCTGTATTGACTCTTTCAAATACGGGATCTTTGAGTATGGAAGGACGGAAACACTCTTCCTGCCAGACTTCGCGCACCGCTTCATTGATGGCTGTTGTGATCTCCTGGCCTTGCCAGCAACGCTCGATTCCAATCTCCAGATAGATCACCACAGAGCCGGTGTCCTGACAGACAGGCAGGCTTTCCTGCCGCGCCAATTGATAGTTTTGCAAGAGTGTATGCAGGACATCCTTCGCCAGTTCGAAGGTTTCATTATCTGCAGCTTGACGGATGGCCTGCTCGACCTTGGGGTCAATCTGAGTGCCGAGCTTTACCAGAGCAGATTTAACCTGAGCCTTGATAACCGGGACTTCCAGATTTCTCATGCCGGATGCCTAGCTTCTGCCTTTCATTTTCAGATAGTTCTCCACTGAGCGGTCATAGGTTTTTTCGTATTCTGCATTGAAATAGCAGGCCGGCAATTCTCCCGCAGAGCGGTGATACCTGAGGCATTCGCAGCAGTTACCCTTGCGGGAACAGGGATAGGTGCAGTTGCAGTTTTTGGCGTTGGCGGCCTGGTTTTGACAAGGCATGGTTCATCCTTTCCTGCGTTTGATCAGGTACTTGACCAGCAGGTCGTTGAAGGGGGTGGCGGTGGTGACGGGATTGTATTCGATCTGCGCCTGGTGGCAGCCTTCCTTGAGAGTTTGGATGTAGGAGCTGTAGGCATCCAGATAGGAACCGCGGATCTGCCAGGGCGTGACCTTGATCTTTTCACCTGTTTCGGAATCGACGAATTCGGTTTCACGGCGGAACTTGAAATGCTCTTCCTGCGGGTCCTGGATATGGAAGACGATCACTTCGTGATGCCGGTTGCGGAAGTGCTTCAGGCCGGACAGGATCTTGTCCGGCTCGTCCAGCAGGTCGCTGATCAGGATGATCAGACTGCGCTTTTTGATCGCCTCCGCCATCTGGTGTAGCACGGGCTGCACGTCAGTTACATCCTGCGCCTGGGTGGTTAGCAGGGCCTCAAAGATAGTTGCCAGATAGCTGCGGAAGGCCTTGGGGTAGAGCGCCTGCGTGACCGTGTTGGTAAAGGTGAAGAGCCCCACGGCGTCCTTCTGGCTCATCATCAGCCAGGCCAGGGCGCCGGCCAGCTGCCTTGCATACTCGATTTTCTCGACCTCGCCGGATTTGTAGAACATGGATTTGCTGTGGTCAAACAGGATGTAGCAGCGCAGGTTGGTTTCCTCTTCGTAGCGTTTCACATAGTACCGCTCGGTGCGCGCCACCACCTTCCAGTCGATGTTTTTCAGGGCGTCGCCGGGATTGTATTGCCGGTGGTCGGAAAACTCCACGCTGAAGCCGTGATAGGGCGACTTGTGCAACCCGATCAGGAAGCCTTCCACGATCTGCTGCGCAGTCAGCTGAAAGCGGCGCAGCTTGGCGAGGGTTTCATCGGTAAGCAGGTTTGGCATCGGGCGATATTCAGTCTTTCTTTTTGAACCTGATCAGCAGCGAGGCCGGGATAATTATGACATAAGCCAGAACCAGCAGGATCACTGACAGGGAGATCTCCGGTTTGGCCATGATGATGTAGCCGAGGGTAATGATGACCAGGGCGGCGATCATTATCACAAAGTTCCAGACACTCAGTCCCAGGCGGTCTTTTTGGGGTTCGTTCATACTGCGTTGCTCCTCAATATTGCAATTTATCCATATTTAACAGATGATTCAAAATGTCAAAGAAATTCCGACTTTTCCCATTCTGCATTTCTCTTTTGCGATTTTATATTGTGACGTTCTTTGTCCTTTCTACCGGATAAAACCAGATTGTATCAGTTTTTTGGGAACCGATAGATCACATGCTGTCCTCAGCCAAAGCCTTCTTCCAATTCATTTTCCTTCCACTTTTTCTTCTTGCCTGCAAAACTGTGAGATCGCACTATCATAGTCTGGCAAGCAGGGAAAAAGAAGGATTTGGCCTGGAGATTTCAGGGTGAGGAAAACCGGCAGAAGCTGATGAAATGGACGCTTAGCCTGTTATCGGTAATGTTCGGAGGCGACGATGATGGCGTCTATGATCTGCTGGTAACCGGTGCAGCGGCAGAGATTGCCTTTGATGGCTCGGCGCGCCTGCTGGCGGGTGGGATTGGGATTTGTTAATAAAAAAGAGTGCGCGGCCAGAACCATACCTGGCGTGCAGAAGCCGCACTGAATGGCGCCGCAGTCCACAAACGCCTGCTGCAGGGGGTGCAGGGTGCCGTCCGGACCGGCCAGGCCTTCGATGGTCAAAACATTTTTATCGACAATATCCCTGACCTTAAGGATGCAACTATGCTTGGGTTCATTGTCGATGAGGACAGTGCAAGCGCCGCAGACGCCGATCCCGCAGCCGTTCTTGGCTCCCGTCAGGTCCAGGTCCTCACGCAGGTAGTCCAGCAGGCTGCGCTCGGGATCAACGCCAGCTAAATCCAGGTATTGGCCATTTATCACTGTTATCATGTTTTCCTCTATGCTGTTAATGCAATGTTATAGACGCAAGGGGATCTTCCTTTGTCAACGCAAGAGACGCAACAGCCGCAAAGGGTAAGGACGCAAGGGATGGATTGGAGGAAAGGCAATGATTATTATTAGGTTTCTGAAGATGTGCATTGGTGTATTTAATTCGCAAGTTCATAATTCAAACCAGAAAAATATTCCAAGATATGTTTGCGTCTTTATCTCTTGCGTCTGTTACGCCTTTTGCGTTAAGAATATCAAATCCCTTGCGCCCATCGCGTTAGACAGTCACTTTCACAGGCTGATGGGGACAGCGTTTGCCGGTGGCGTGGTAAACGGCGTTGGCGATGGCGGGGGCCATGATCTCGTTGGTGGGTTCACCGATGCCCTTAGCGCCGGAGGGTGAGATGGGATCGTAGTTTTCCACGACGACAGCAGTCATTTCGGGCAGGTCAGTGCTGCGCAGGAGCCTGTACTGATGCAGGTTGGTTGGCACCACCCGCCCGTCCCTGACTTCGCAGTTCTCCTGCAGGCCGTAGCCGGCGCCCATGACCATGCCGCCGTAGAACTGGCCTTTGAGCAATTCGGGATTGACCGCCTTGCCCACATCGTGGGCGGCGATCATGTTCAGCAGGGTGATTTTTCCGGACTTGGGATTGACCTTGAGTTCCACTGCCTGGCAGCCGTAGACCCAGGTGAAATAGGCCTTGCCCTGGCCCGTACGCTCGTCCCAGGTGACCTGCGGGGCCTGGAAAACGCCGAAGCTGAAGGGGTATTCCTGCCTGCTGTACATGAGGCGGATGGCTTCCTCAAAGCTGAGCCGGCGCGTTTTATCGCCGCTGAAGAGGACTTCGTTTTCAAAAAAGACTTCCTCCGGTTTGCAGTTCAGATCCGGAGCCAAAACGCGCGCCATGCGCTCTTTAAGTTGTCTGGCGGCGTTGACCACTGCCCCTCCGCCCATGATGGTGCCGCGGGAGGCGACAGTGGTTCCGCCGTCCGGAATGTTGGAAGTGGAGGGCTGGCGGTAGCGGATGCGGTCTTTGCTGACAGATAAATGTTCCGCGCAGAGCAGGATCATGGCGCTTTCGCTGCCCTGCCCGTTTTCGTGCACGCCGGTTTCCAGCAGGATGCTGCCATCCGGCTGCACGCTGATGATGGCGCTGTTGAAGTCCGTCCCTTCCGCGCCCAGGCTCATGCCGCGGTAGCTGATGGCCAGGCCGATGCCGTACCACTCCTCCTGGTTGGGATTGCCGAAAGAGCAGAGCTTTCGCTTATGGTTATAATCGCTTTCCTTCAGAACGATGTCCAGCACCTGCTTCAGGCTGACCACGTGACCTTCCAGCTTCTGGCCGGTGATTGTGACAGAGTCCTGGTGCACCATGTTGCGGCGGCGCATCTCGATCTCGTCCAGGCCGACTTTTTCCGCTGCTATCTCGATCAGCTGCTCGATGGCGAAATTGACCTGGGGAGAGCCGAAGCCGCGCATGGCGCCGGTGAAGATGTTATTGGTGTATACGCCATAAACGTCGCAATGGACATTGGGCACTTCATAGGGGCCACAGCACTGGACCGTCGAGCGCCAGGTCACCCAGGGCGTGACAGAGCAGTAGGCCCCGCCGTCCGCCACAATGCGGACCCTGACGAAAGTGATCCTGCCGTCATGCTTAAGCCCCATCCTGTAGCTGAGCTTGTAGGGATGGCGCTTGTAGCTTTCCCGCATGGACCATTCGCGGCTGTAGGTCATCTTGACCGGATGGCCGGTCAGGCAGGAGGCCAGAGCAGCGCGGGCGCAAATGATGGCGGCGGTATCATCCTTGCCGCCAAAGCCGCCGCCCATGGGAACAGTTTTCACTTCAACATCAGCCAGAGGCTTTCCCAAGATGCCGGCGACAAAGCGGCGCGTGCTGAAGGGATGCTGCATGCTGCCATACACTTCCATGACGCCGTCCGGCCGCTGCCAGCAAAGGGCGGATTCAGGTTCCAGGTAGGCATGCTCGATGCGGGAGGTGGCGAACTCCTGCTCCAGAATGACTTCGGCTTCCCTTTCCCCCGCGTCCGGATCTCCGGTGCGCACGCAATGGTAGTTGGCGATGTTGCTGCCATGCCACTCATGCACAAGCGGCGCGCCTTCTTTGAGGGCTTCCTCGGGATCCAGAACGGCGGACAGCTCCTCCGCTTCCAGTTTGACATAAGGGACTGCGTCCAGAGCCTGCTGCCGGGTCTTAGCAACTATGACGGCAATAACGTCGGCGCTGGTGCGGATGCGGTCATGAGCTAAAATGGAGTAGTCGCGGATGATCTGACCGTACTGCAGGTTGCCGGGGACGTCCTTGTGGGTAATGACTTTCACCACTCCGGGCCGCTTTTCCGCTGCTTCTGCAGCAATGGAGACGATACGCGCCGAGACGTATTCCGAATAGACCGGCACGGCGTGCAGGCAGTTCATGACCTTGATGTCATCCGTGTATTTGGCCCGGCCGGTCACCTTGGCACAGGCGTCGTTGCGCCAGGCGGGGGCTGTTTTTTCAGGCTTTGCCATATTTGGCCTCGTAGGAATAATACTTTACAGAATGGGAAAAATCCTGCCAGGGATTGTGGGCGTCCGACAGGCTGGCAACGACTTCAGTCCCAAAATGGAGAGGATATTCGCTGACGATGAGAAGATCAGGTTTGTTACCGGGCCGGATGGTTCCGCACCTGGGGTACAGTCCCATCAGTCTGGCCGGCTGGGAGGTGAGCAGCGGAATGAGCTTTTCCAGAGCGAGTTTGCCTGTCCGGACGAGGTTTTCATAGAGGAGCGGAAAAGTGGCGCCCAAGCCTGCCAGGCCGACGGGGACCTGTTCCGGAGCGTCTTTGTGCCTGTCTTTGTCAGCCATTCGGAAGGGGCAGTGGTCGGTGGCGATGGCGTCGAACAGGCCTTCCTGCAACAGCTCCACCATCAGTCCGCGGGAAACTTCGCTGCGCAAAGGCGGGGTGCACAGCCAGCGGTGCCCGTCCCCGCGCAGCAGCCAGGACTCGTTCAGCAGCAGGTAGTGGGGTGCGGTTTCACAGGAAACGGGGGCGGAGCGTTTTGCCTGCCTGATCAGCAAAGCCGCTTCCGGGCAGGAAACGTGGACGATGTGGACCGGGTAGCCATACTGGGTGGCAAGGTCCAGAATGCGCTCCACCGCCAGGATCTCTGCCAGTTCGGGCCTGCGATTGGCAGCATCGGCGGGCTGGCGGAAGGGATATAGTTCGGACATGGAAGTAATGATATCATCGTCTTCGCAATGGACCAGGATGAGGGGTTTGACATCACTGAGTTCCTGCATCCAACGCCCGATCTCGACATAGGGGCGGTACAATCCGTTTGGTTTGTAGGTAGTGTAGAATTTCAGGTCGCAGCCTCGCTTGAGCAGGGGGCGGACGTGCCGAGGCTCAGATCGGGTGGGAGTGAGATGCCAGCGGACGGGATGCCGGAAATACTGATCTGCTTCGGTTATGGCCCGCTCCAGTTGGGCGGACAGAGTCTTCGTATCATTATCGGCAGCAGTATTCTCAGTAACAAACGCACCGATGGCTGAAATGCCGCAGAGGTTTGCCAGGCTGACGAGGGAGGCCCAGCCGTCAGCCAGTTCAAGCCCGCAGACCTTTTCTCCCACGTGCACATGCATGTCCAGCAGGCCGGGAAGGATGTATGAATCGGAGCAGTCAACAGTTTCATCCGGCTGGCCTTGCAGGTTCTTTCCGTGCTGAGTTATAATCCCGTCTTCAATGAGCAGGTCGAGTTCCTCAAAACCGGTATCCTGCCAGACTTTGCCGCCGGAGAGCAGACGTCTCATCTTACAGCCTGACCGCCCCGATATCTTTAAGGCCATGCCCAGTGACCAACAGGACCACCTGGTCCATCCGGCAGAGGGTGTGCGCCTGGACCGCCCTGATTAAACCCGCCAATCCCGCGCGGGCTGCGGGTTCGGCAAAAACGCCGGTTGTGCGGGCCAGCAGCAGTTGAGCCCGGCGGATCTCGTCATCGCTGACCAGGATGGAAGCGCCGTTCGTTTCCTGTAAAGCGCGGACAGCCCAATGGGCATTGCTGGGCGTTTTTACTGAGATGGAATCGGCAATCGTAACCGGCCTGGCAGCATCCTCGTAACGGCCGGACTCAAAATAGCGGGTGACGGCGTCGGAGCTTTCAGCCTGGACGGAAAGCAGGCGAGGCAGACGGCTGATCAATCCGGCTCTGTGCAGATCAAGGAAAGCTTTGTGCAGGCCGGCCAGGATCACGCCGTCCCCGACGGGGACCACGATCCAGTCCGGCACGTTCTGGTTGTTTTGGAGGAAAATCTCCAGGCCGGCGGTTTTCTTTCCTTCGATGGTGAGCGGATGGTAACCTGTGTTGCGGTTGAGTCCGCCTTCCCGGCGGGTGTATTCCAACGAGGCGGCAAAGGCGTCGTCATAGGTGCCGTCCACGGTTTGCAGCGAGGCGCCGTGCACCCTGATCTGGATCAGCTTGGCAGGCGGGGCGGAGCGGGGGGCAAAGATCACTGCCTCCAGCCCGGCGCTGGCGCACAAGGCAGACAAAGCGCAGGCGGCGTTGCCGGTGGAGGCGGTCACGACTTTCCTTTCCCTTAAACGGATGGCCTCCGCCACCACGAGCTGGGAAGCCCTGTCCTTGAGCGAGCCGCTGGGATTGAGGCCATCGTTTTTAATGGAAACATCCAGCAGACCGATTGCCTCCGCCAGCCTTGCGGAGCGGAAGAAGGGCGTGTTGCCGACCGGCAGTTCGGGATAAAACCCGGGTTCCACGGCGGAAAGCAGGTCCGGGTCAGGTTTTTCACGCCACTTTTTTCCGATGGCGTCATAATCGAAGATTGCTTCCAGCACCCCTGACAGGGGCAAGCCAGCCCGGTAGTCCTGCGAACACTCGGGGCAGAGGTAGCGGACCTCGTCACGGGCATAGTCTCTGCCGCATTGGGTGCAGCGGTAATGCTTAAAATACATATTGCCTAATTTTGGATTATTGCCGGTTAAGGGCATAAACAAAGGCGGCGTAGAAGGCGGCCGCCTGGGTCAGGTGCCCGACGGGGCAGGCCTCGTTGGGCGCGTGGGCATTGACTTCGTTGCCCGGCCCCAGCCCCAGGCAGGGGATGTTGTGCATACCCATGATGGCCACGCCGTTGGTGCTGAAGGTCCACTTGTCGATCAGGGGCGCCTTGCCGAGGACCTGTTCATAGCTGTGGGCTGCGGTCTTGAGCCAGGGTGAATCCTCCGGCAGCACCCAGGTGGGGAAATACTTCTCCGTGGGATAGACGAGCCCGGTGTAGGCAGCTTCTTCATACTTAAGCACTTCCACTTCCGCGTCAGGGACGCCGGCCAAGCGGCAGGCTTCCCTGACTTCCGCCACGGCGCTGTTTTTGTTTTCACCAAAGGTGAGGCGGCGGTCAAGCTGGATGGAAGCGGCGTCCGGAACCGCGCACTGGGAGGGCGAGGAGAAAAAGACCTGGGTTACGGTGACGCTGCCCTTGCCGAGGAAGGGATCATCCCGCAGGCGGCTATGCAGCTTCTCGATTTCCAAAGCGATCCTGCTGATCTTGTAAATGGCGTTGTCGCCGCGCTCGGGAGCGGAGCCGTGACAGGACAGGCCTTTGGCGTGAACCATTATCTCCATCCTGCCCCGGTGGCCGCGGTAGATATTGAGGTTGGTCGGCTCCGTGATGACTACGAGTTCCGGAATCAGCTTTTCCTCGTTGATCAGGTATTGCCAGCAGAGGCCGTCGCAGTCTTCCTCCATGACGGTTCCAGTGAACCAGACGCTGAATTTGCTGTTGAGGCCGAGGTCCTTGATGATGCGCCCGGCCGTCACCATGGAGGCCATGCCGCTTTCCTGATCAACGCTGCCGCGCCCGATCACCAGGCCGCCTTTCACTTCCGCCCTGAAAGGGTCGGTGTCCCAGAGTGAGAGGTCGCCAGCGTATACGGTGTCTATATGCGCGTCAAAGGCAATGCTGCGCTTAACCTTTCCGATGCGGCCTATCACGTTGCCAAGCCCGTCGATCCGCACTTCGTCAAAACCGGCCTGCTCCATTTCGCGCCTGATGCACTGGATGACGTCCCTCTCCCGGGTGGAAAAGCTGGGCAGATTGATCATGTCACACAGGAAACGCGTTGTTTCCGTTTCGTAATGCCTGGCTCTGTCCATGATTTGCTGATACATTTTCTATCTCCTGTAGCGTAATTCCTCAAAACCGCTGCCACAGGTTGGCGGCGCACTCGCGGGCACGGGCTGCGATCTCCGCCTCGTCCAGATCGAGCTGAAGCTTCTTGTCGCGGTAAAGGATGCGGCCGCCGCAAATGGTCGTGTCCACCGGGGCCTGGGACAGGCCGTAAATCACATGCCCGATCCAGGTGTCCGAATCCAGCGGGGTTGGGGGCTCATAGTCGATCAGGACCAGGTCGGCGGCAACGCCGGTTTCGATCAGCCCCAACTGGTTATCCCAGTAACGGTTGGCGATGGCCGGGTTGTTTTTCAGCAGTGTGTTGGCGATCTCCATGAAGCCCCGGGAGGGATCATGCTTAAGGTGCTGAGCCCAGAGGCCGACACGCAGTTCCTCCAGCATGTTGACAGTCATGGCGTCAGTGCCCAGGCCGACGATCAGCCCTTTCCGGGTCAGCGTGACCACATCCGCGATGCCGACGGCGTTATTCAAATTGGATTGCGGATTATGGGCCACGGCCGCGCCGCTCTGGGCCAGGATTTCCATTTCCTGCTCATCAATGTGGATGCAGTGGGCGGCAATGGATGTGTCATTCAAAAGTTTGAAATCGTTGAGCCTGTTTATCACTCTCCTGCCGTGGTGCTGCAGGGAATAATCCTGGTCGGAAGCGTCTTCCGCCACGTGGACGTGGAATCCGCAGTTCAGCCGTTGCCCTTCCTCCGACACGATCTCCAGGGTTCGGTCGCTGAGCGTGAAGGCTGCGTGCAGGCCGAACAGGCCCTTCAGGTATTCCGAAGCATCCGATTGCACGCTTTCCAGCCACATGACATTTTCGCGGATGCCTTCCAGGGCTCTGACTTCGCCATCCCTGTCCGTGACTTCATAACAGAGGCTGGCGCGCAACCCCGCCTGCCGGACAGCTCTGGCGATCTCGTCCAATGAGCCGGGGATGGCTCCCGGTGAGGCGTGATGGTCTATGATCGTGGTGGTTCCGTGCCGGATGGCATCCAAGGCGGAAACCAGGGTGGAATAATGAATGTCTTCCATCAGCAGCTGCTTATCCAGTCGCCACCAGAGATTCTCCAGCACTTCATTGAAGTTGTGCGAAGGCGCCGCCTTGCCCAGTCCGCGCACCAGAGTGCTGTAGAAATGGTGGTGCACATTGATGAAACCCGGCATGATGACCTGACCGGAGGCATCAAGGACCAGGCCGTCAAAACCCTCTATCTGCCCTTTTTCGGTTATGCGGCTGATGCATCCGTCCTCCAGCAGCAGGTCCTTACCGGTCAGGACAGGCGTGACAGGGTTCAGGGTGAGGGCTGTCCCATTGGTGATCAGTATTTTTTCCATGCAAACTCCCATCCCGGAAATCGCCGGGCTCTTAAAGTGATCTTGCACTTTTTCTCTTTTCAGAATTGCTGAGTCCTGTCAATCAAATTGTCTGCCGCGGCATATAAAAAAACGGCAGGGAGGAGATCCCTGCCGCTGTTGGTGGTTCATCGTGATGGGAGGATCCGATGAGCATCAGGTTCAATGCCTGCCCAAGCCAGGCGGCCGGGGCTTTGCATATGCTGATATGCGTTGGCAAAGAACCTGCTATATATAATAATCATTTTTAAGCCAAACACGAAAAAAATCGTACTCAGACCACTTTTTTTCCGGAACTCGCCACATAGCCTAGTTTGTCATCATATCATTCCCGCTTCCACAGTATCAATCTGGAGTCCGGGAAAAACTTCTTTACAAATGACGGCGTTTTATTAATCATAAACACTTAACTCATTTTGGATAGGATCAGTAATGAAAAACAACCAAAACATGATACCGATGAAACTGAGCTGCTGGGTGAACGGCAACAGGCTGGAAGAGATCATCCCGCCCGGGATCACAGCCCTGGAATTACTGAACGGCAGGCTTTCCCTGCACGGGACCAAGAGCAGCTGCAACGAAGGCGACTGCGGGGCTTGCACCGTCCTGGTGGCGCGCAGGAAGGGCCGGCGCGTGATCTACCAGGCAGTCAACTCCTGCCTCTATCCCGCCGTCCGGCTGCAGGGCAAACACCTGATCACGATCGAAGGCCTGGCCGTGGGCGGAGAACTGCATCCCATCCAGACCGCGCTGCTGGACAGGCACGGCACCCAGTGCGGCTTTTGCACTCCCGGCTTTGTGATGTCCCTGCTGGGGATGTTCTTGAACAATCCGCGTCCCAACCGGGAAGAGATCCTGGCCGCGCTGGAAGGCAACCTCTGCCGCTGCACCGGCTACGACAGCATCATGCAGGCGGCCGAACTAGCCAGAGACCGCCTGGACGGGAAGCAAGACCTGCTTCCTGCGAGCCTGCGGAAGGTGGAACGTCATTTAAAGGAGGATTTTACTGTTCATGCCGGAAAGCCAGTCAGCAATGAGGAAGGTTTTGCCACGATCGGTTACCATGCCCCCGCCTCGCTGCAGGAACTGTGGCAGATCCTGCGGAGTTTCCGCTCAGACAGTGATTTCAAATTCCTTGCCGGCGGCACCGACCTGATGGTCCTGGTCAACATCCAGCACATCCACTATCCCCACCTGATCGACCTGACCAATCTGGCTGAACTGGAACATATCAGTTCTGATGCGCGTTCCCTGCACATCGGAGCTAACGTTACCCTGGCCCAGCTGCAGCAGGATAAATCTGTTCACAAGCACTTTCCTTTGCTGGAGCAGGCCATTCGGCAGATGGCCAGCACCCAGATCCGCAATACAGCTACTTTGGCCGGCAACCTGGCCAACGCCTCGCCCGTAGCGGACGGCGCCGCCACCCTGCTGGCCCTGGGGGCGGAAGCGGTCCTCAGCTCTGAAGCCGGGGACAGGAAAGTTCCGCTTGCGGCTTTTTTCCACTCCTACAAGCAGACGGAACTGGGGGTCCGCGAGATCATCCGGGAGATCGTGCTCCCGCTGCCGAGGGGAAAAAGCCATTTCTGCAATTTCATCAAATCGGCCAAGCGCAAGGCGGTGGATATCTCGGGAGTGGTTTCAGCCATTGACCTGGAGCATAAGAACGGCAGAATCACCAAGGCCCGCATCAGCTTTGGCGGCGTAGCGCCCTATCCCGCCCTGGCTGAAAAAACCATGGCCTATCTGAAAGGGAAAAAGCTCCTGCCCGGCTTTATAGAAGAGGCGGCAATGCTGGCCGCGGGTGAGTTCGCTCCGATCTCGGACGTCCGGGGCTCTGATGCTTATCGCGCGCTTCTGATCAGAAATCACGTGATCAGCCACCTGACCGCTTTCCGGGATTCAATTGACCCCAAGGGGAGGAAGGAAGAATGAAAAAGCTCCCCTGGCACATCAACGGCAGGCTCCACGTCACCGGCGCCAGCGTCTTCATCGGTGAGGACAGGAAACCCGAAGGGCTGCTCCATGCCCGCTTCCTGTTCAGCCCGGTGGCGCATGCCAGAATTTCGCGCCTGAACCTGGACAAGGCAAGGAAGCTGGCCGATGTCACAGCAGTGCTGAGTTGGACGGACGTTCCGGGCGAAAACCAGATCGGCCACGTGATCAAGGACGAGCCCCTGTTTCCGCAGGAGGAGATCATGTATGCGGGCCAGCCCCTGGCCATGGCGCTGTCGCCCTATCCCAAGGTTGCGGAACAGGCTGTTAAACTGATCGAACTCGAATACGATGAACTCCAACCCATTTTTGACATAGATGAAGCAGACAGGAATAAGCAATGGTACATCCCTGAACGGAAAATTGAATGCGGCAACGTCAATGCCGCCCTGGCCAAAGCCAAATACACGCTCTCAGGTACGGTCGAATCATCTAACCAGGAACATTTCTACATGGAGACCCAGCGCTGCCGTGCCGTCCCCGGGGAAGGCAAGACCATCATCCTGTACAGTGCCACGCAGAGCACTATGGAAGTGCAGGAGGTCATGTCCCACGTGCTGGGGATTCCCGCGCATAACATCATCATTGACGTGCCGCGCCTGGGCGGAGCCTTTGGCGGCAAGGAACGGGCCGGGACGCTGTGGGCCTGCCTGGCCGGGCTGGGCGCGTTTGTCACCCGGAGGCCGGTGGAAGTGAAGCTGGACAGGACGGAGGACATGCTGGCCACCGGCAAGCGCCACCCCTTCCGCAGCCGTTACAAAATCGGCTTTGACGAACAGGGGAGGATCACTGCCTACGATGTGGAGCTGCTCTCCAACGGCGGCGCTTATGCCGACCTCTCGGTTGCCATCCTGGAACGTGCCATGTTTCATGCCGAAAACGCCTACCACATTCCCAACGCCCGCATCCGGGGTCGCGCCTGCCGCACCAACCTCCCCCCCAATACCGCTTTTCGGGGTTTTGGCGCGCCCCAGGGCATCTTCGTCATCGAATATCTGATCGAAGCGGTTGCCCACAAGCTGATGCTCGACCCGCTGGCAGTGCGCCTGCGCAACCTTTATAAAAAAGGCGACCTTGCCCCCTACGGCCAGAAGATCAGCGAGACCAACCTGCGGGCCCTGTTCCGGCGCTTGCAGAGGATCTCCCACTATGACAAGCTGGTTGCTGACACGGATGAATTCAACCGCACCCACCGTGATAAAAAGCGCGGCTTGGCCGCCGTGCCTGTCAAGTTCGGGATCTCTTTTACCACCGCTCTGCTCAACCAAGGCTCGGCCCTGGTCTGGATCTATATCGACGGTACCGTTTCCGTAACCACGGGCGGGGTGGAGATGGGGCAGGAGGTAAACTCCAAGGTGGCGCTGATCGTATCCAAAATTTTGGGCATTCCTTTCGACAGGATCAGGGTGGAAAGCAGCAATACCCAGAGAGTGGGCAACGCCTCACCCACAGCTGCTTCCACCGGGACCGACATCAACGGCAACGCCGCCCGCGCAGCGGCAGAGCAACTCCGGGAACGCCTTCTATCAAAAGCCGCCGAACTGCTCTCGGAGAAGACCGGGAAAAAGGTGCGCCCGCAGGATATCTCGCTCATAAACGACAAGGCTGTCCTCACTGGCAGATCAGCCTCATATATCCGCATTCCTGCCCTGATCAGGGGGTTATATGAAAGCCGAGTCCCGCTGGGGGCTTATGGGTACTACGCGACCCCGAAAGTGAACTTTGACCGGGAGATCGGGAAAGGCCACCCCTTTGCCTATTTTGTGTACGGCTGCGCCTTGGCCAGAGTGGAAGTGGACGTCCTGACCGGCGACAGCAAAATAATCGAAACCTATATCGTGCACGAGACCGGCCCCCTGCTGCATGACGAGATTGACCGGGGCCAGATCATCGGCGCCTTCATCCAGTCCTTCGGCTGGTGTACGATGGAGGAGATGCCGCATGACGCCCGGGGTAAATACCTGGCGCTCTCGCCTTCCACCTACAAGATTCCCGGCATCCGCGACCTGCCGGAAAAGCTGGTTGTGGAGATGGTGCAGTCGCCCTGCAGGGAAGCCAGCGTCCTGGGCAGCAAGGCGGTGGGGGAGCCTCCCTTCATCTATGGCGAGGCGGTCTGGTTCGCTTTGCGCAATGCCGTAAGCGTTCTGGCCGATCACAAGATCATACCTGACCTGAAATTCCCCGCCACGCCGGAGGCCATTCTGTTGGCGGTGGAAGAGCTCAAAGCCAGGAAATTGAAATAAAGAAATTCGAATGGATTAAGAGGAAAACATGTACCAGACCTTTCTGACCGACGCGCAGCTCAAGAGCGAGATCGAGCGCTGCGAATACTGCGAGGAGAAGCCCTGCAAGACTGCCTGCCCGGCCGATTGCTCGCCGGCGGACTTCATCATGGCGGCGGCCAAAGGCATGCCGCAGGACTATAAACGCGCTGCGGCGATGATCTTGGCCAGCAATCCCCTGGGCGGCATCTGCGGAGCCGTCTGCCCCGATTATCACTGCCAGCAGGCCTGTTCCCGGGAGGATTTTGACACGCCCGTCCAGATTCCCGCCGTGCAGGCCACCATCATCAAAAAAGCCCGGGAGCTGGGCCGGATGCCGGTCTTTGCCAAGCCCCGGGCCAATGGCAGAAAAGCGCTGGTGATTGGTGCCGGGCCAGCCGGATTGGGCGCGGGGGTGACCCTGGCGCAGTTCGGCTGGAGTGTGGATATCATTGATGAAAATGCCAGGGCGGGTGGAGCCTGCAACCTGATCCCGCAGCACCGTCTGGCGCCTGAGGTGCTGGACAGCGACATCGCCTTTCTGGAAAGCTCCTTCCACCTTAGATTCAAGTTCGGGGAGCGTGTCGGCGCGCAGCTGGAGCTCTTCAAAAAAGACTACGACGCCATCGTGCTTACAGTCGGTCTGACCGAGCCCGTCAAACTGGACATCCCAGGTCAGGAGGCCGTGCGCTGGGGCATGGACTTCCTGAAAAGCAGGGATGAAAAACTGGTCTCCGGTAAAAGAGTGGCCGTGGTGGGCGGAGCCATCGGAGCCGATATCGCCCTGACGGCAAAGCAGCTGGGCGCAGCCCATGTAGAGATGATCGTCCTGGAGAGCTTTGCCGAAATGCCCCTGACCGCGGTGGAAAAACAGGAGCTGATCGGGGCGGGAGTCCATATCACCAACCGCACCCGGATCGCCGAGGTCTTGCATGACAAGGGAAAAGTCAAAGCCGTCAAAACCAGGCCTGTGATGCTGCCCGAGGGGGAAAGCTTCCATCCTTCCAGGGTTCAGGACGAGCCCGGCAGCGGCGAGCAGACGCGCCCCTTCGATCTTGTCTTCATGGCCATCGGCAACCGCTCCAGCCTGAAGCCGGCGGATTTCGCGCCCTGCATATTCGATCTTTCAGACAAGGCCGCGTCAAGTTCTGTGTGCTGTTCGGGCGACATGGTGAACGGCCCCACCACTGTGGTGGAAGCCGTGGCGGCGGGCAAGAACACAGCTTTCACCATTGAGGCGCAATTCTCGAAAACGGAAAAGCCCTTAATAGACAAGCCGACCAAGAGCTGGTTACCCATTCCCGGCAGCATCATGAAACCCGTACCGCTGGAAGCGAAGTTCTTCGGACGCCGCATCCGCAGCCCCTTCCTGCTTTCCGCGGCTCCTCCCACCGACGGTTATGAACAAATGAAAAAAGCCTACGAGGCGGGCTGGGCGGGCGGCATCATGAAAACTGCCTTTGACAACGTCCCCATCCACATCCCGGGCGAATACATGATCGTCTTTAATGAAGATACCTACGGCAACTGTGACAACGTCTCCGAGCATAACATTGACCGCGTCTGCGGGGAGATTCAGCAACTCATAAAAGAGTTTCCGGACCGGCTGACCATGGCCAGCACCGGAGGGCCCGTCACCGGGGACGACGCGTCTGACCAGGCGGGCTGGCAAAGCAACACCAGAAAGCTGGAGGCCGCCGGCGCCATGGGCATCGAATACAGCCTTTCCTGCCCCCAGGGCGGCGACGGCACGCACGGCGACATCGTTTCCCAAAACGCCGGACTTACCGCCAAAATCATTGACTGGGTCATGCAGGTCGGCGATGCCAATATCCCCAAGCTGTTCAAGCTGACCGGCGCCGTTACTTCCATCGTGCCCATCATCGACGCCATCAAGGCTGTCTTTGACAGGTATCCGGACAAGAAGGCGGGCGTCACTTTGGCCAACACCTTTCCCACCCTCGCTTTCCGCGACAAGCCACGCGGCAGGTGGGACGAAGGAGTGCTGTTTGGCATGTCTGGCGAAGGCGTCCTGCCCATCAGCTATCTGACCATTTCCCGCGCTGCCGGCCGGGGCGTTTCCATCTCAGGCAACGGCGGCCCCATGGACTACAAAGCTGCAGCCGATTTTCTGGCATTGGGGGCGGAAACGGTCCAGTTCTGCACCATCGTCGAAAAGTATGGCTACCACATTATCGACGAACTGGAAAGCGGCCTGTCGTACCTCATGGAAGCACGCAATATCAAGAGCGTAAAGGAACTGGTCGGCATCGCTCTGCCCAGTCCGGTCACCGATTTCATGGATCTTCCCCCCAAACAGAAGGTTTCCTCAGTAAACAAAGAGCTCTGCGTGCATTGCGGCAACTGCACCCGCTGCCCCTACCTGGCGATTTCGCTTGACGAAGATAAAATTCCCGTCATTGATGAAGACAAGTGCGTGGGCTGCTCCCTCTGCGTGCAGAAGTGCTTTGCCGGCGCGCTGGTGATGAGGGATGTCTCCAAACAGGAAGCATAGTTCGTGTGACAGTCCCGCTTGTGCCTTGGCCGTGTCTTCAGACTGCATTCCGGTGGCTGCAGGGCAAGCGGGAGGAGCATAACGATGCTATGAAATCTCAGAAGGAGGTTTTGGAAATATGAGCTTTATCGTTAAACATCGCAGGCTGCTGCTGGGTCTGCTGATCCTGTCCCTGCTGGCCGTTATGTCCCTGAGCGTGATCCTGGCCTCGGACGCCGGCACGGAAAGCCGTTCCCTGAGCGGGAAGCTGAGCATTGACAAGGACCGTTACATCCTGCAGAGCGGCAGGGAGAAACTGATCCTGTGCTTCCTGCCGCCGGCGGCCCTGGACAGCCTGGGCTTCCGTCCGGAGGAAGGCGACGAACTCTCCGTAAACGGCTACATCAGCAAATACGTGCTGGTGGTGCAGGACACTGTCTGGAAAGGGCGCAGCTACGTTTTCCGGGACAGCCTGTATCAGTTCACGCGGCCGGAAACAGGGACCTGGGCCGTGGACCCGGTTGCCTGCAACGGCTGCGGCGTGTGTGTCAATCCCTGTCCAGGCGGCGCCATCATGTTGGAAAAAACTCCCAAGGGCACCAAGGCCGTGATCGACCAATCCCTCTGTATGGGCTGCAATATCTGTGTGACCGGCAATAACTTCAATTACAGGGGCTGCCCGCTCAAGGCGATCTCCAAATAGGAGGCAAAAACCGGATTTGTGAATATGGCGCCGAGGGATTGAGGCTGTTCATCCAATGATCTGGCCAACCCTGCTGGAAGGCTTCCTGCTTGGCCTTTCCACCGGAACCTTGTGCCTGCTCACCTGCGCTCCCATCTATCTGCCCTATCTGGTCTCCGAAGACCGCAGCCTGAAAAAGAGCTTTTACAAGGTCATGGAAATCAGCGCAGGGCGCTTCCTGGCCTATCTTTTGTTCGGCGCCCTGGCCGGCTGGCTGGGTTCCTTTCTGCCGCAGCGGGAGCGGACGCTGTTTACCAGCTTCTCTTTTATCCTATTGTCTGTCTTCCTGATTTTAAATGTGATCCGCACCCACAGGGCCGAGCAGCGCTGCAGCGTCCCGGGTTGGCTGAAACTCACCAACAGCGCCTTCCTGCTGGGCGTCTTTACCGGAGTGAACTTCTGCCCTTCCTTCCTGATCGCTTTGACCAAGTCCTTCGACCTGGGAGGCGTGGGAGGAGGCGTTCTGCTGTTCCTGGGCTTTTTCTGCGGCACGACCCTGTTCCTGTTGCCGCTGGCCTTTGGCGGCCTGCTTACCGCGGTGGGGAGGATCAAGCAACTGGCCCGCCTGGCCTCTTTGCTGATCGCGGCCTGGTTCATCTGGCAGGGCGGGGCCAATCTGTATCAAGCTTGGAGGAACACGCAGGCGCGCGTGATCGATCCCCTGGACACAGCCTTCACCGCTTTGGTGCTGACCGAGCCGCGGGACAGCGTCTATGCCAATGCCTTGGCCGACAGCCTCAGCCGGTTTTATGCAAAGCCTCCGCGCGTGCTGAAATACACTGCCCTTCCCGCCGGGCCGATGGATACTGATCCCGGCAGCACCATCTTCTTTATCACGGACTCCCTCTGGCGGCCCGCTTCTGAACAGGATTGGGATAGTTATAACTATGTCATCGTCCCGGCCGGATTTTCCATCCCCCAGATAATAATCTTTCTGCAGACCTACAGCTTCAAGGTGGCCAAAGGGAAAGGCTTCCACTGGTCGTTCGAGCAGAAGTAACGCAGAAGAAAATCTAAAAGGATATTATCCTATTTGATAAGCCCGAGGCCGGCACTTCAACGGAATTCCACTTCGAAGTCAGTATCCGGAAGGTAGTTTTGATACTCCCACCGGAAGCAGCGCCTGCCGCCTCTTACTGAAATCTCCGGATCAGATAAAGTCAGCTTTAATACCTGCAGTTTGTTGCTTGTGATTAATGTGTACTTGGCCAATTCCAGCGGCTTGCCCCAGCTTTGGGTGGACCGCAGGACATACCTTGCCGAGTTGCCTTTCAGCTTCTGCCGGTATGAAATATGGCATTCCGCAATTGTTTGGGCGGGGAGGCTCAATTCAAACCAGAAACCCTGTTGACTAACTGATAAGATCTTAACTTTTTGTCCGGGAAGAGGATCTTTCAATTTGAGTTTAACTCTTTCCGCCGGCGCATTCAAGCTGTCCGCCGGGATGGGGAAAAACAGCTGCCGGATTACCACATTCCCTGTATTGTTGCTGAACCAGTAGTTGCCGTTGACTTTGAACCAGTCCTGATCCAGCTTGAACTCCAGTTCCTCCTGGATGAATTCCAGGCTACCCGGGCCGGCGGCGGCAAGGCTCAGGCAGGCCAGCAGGAGCAGGCCGGCAAGACAGAATTCCATTGCAAACACTATTTATTTATGGTAATGGCCGTCGTATCCACTATCCTGTTGTTGCTGATCAGCCTGGCCAGATAATGGCCTGAACCGATATCTGCAGGGGGTTGCCAGCTGGCCGCGCCTTTGGAGCTCATCCGGATCTGCTGCAGGAATCTGCCTTTGGCGTCATAGATCCTGATGCAGCTTTCCCTGCCGAGTTTGGCGTCGCCGGCATAGGAGAAGCCGATCCGGTCCGAGGCCATGCTGTTAAACGGATTGGGATAGCCCCGCAAGCCGGTTTTAACCACTGGGATAACCTCTTCCGCATTGGCGGTCATGCTGATGGTGACGGGAATGACCGTGGTCTGATGCGGCTCCAGGAAGCGGCTCTGCTCATAGACCACCTCGTTGGTCTGGGGATGCCTGACATTGACGTAGCAGCAGGTGGCCGGCAGCAGGATGGAAAAGATACCATTCTCATCCGTGGATTGGGTGACCCAGGCCAGGGAGATCCAGACCGGGGCGCCGCTGACCGGGCCTCCGAACTGGTCAGTGACCATGATGATCAGCGTATCGCAGGCCACCGGATCGTAGGCATGGGTTCCTGGTGTGGGCGGCTCATCCTTGGCCAGGACATGGCCGTCCATGGTATGCACCCGCGCGGCCGACTGGCCCGGGGCGATAGCGCTGATCTCGCTGTAGGTGCAGTTGCCCCAGCGGTACCAGGTGTTGCCGACAAATTCGCTGCCGTTGTCGAAATAGATCTGCAGCGTGTCAACCTCCGGGTTCAGGACGAAGCCCGGCAGCAGGGCCGTGACGTCAAGCACGTACGGATAGTCTGAAATGGCTCCCGCCTGCGGGATGGCCACATCCATGGCGTCGTTGACGAGGTGGATGTCGGCCAGGTCCACGGTTTGGTTGTTGAAACTGAAATTCATGCACAGCTCCAGCATCAGGTGCCCCTGATCGTTGAACCAGAGCTCGGAAAGGACTTCGGGCATGATGGGATTGGCAGCCAAGGCCAGGGATAGAACCAATGCCGCCAGGGTCATGAGCGCAGCTTTCATATCTACCTCCCGGTTACTATTATTAATATGCATTAATCAAGCCAATCCGAACCGGGAATCGATTTACAGATGCCTTTTTATCTGCAGAAAACATGGCCTGACCTGACGCTCTGTCTCCCGGGGGAGGAGTTGACAGTTTTCCCGCCTGTGCTTTCCCTGCTTACATTCATTCGCGATGCATCGGTGCCTACCTGTAAAACCCCGGGAAAGGCCGCCGCATTGCCACGACAAACAAGCAGGCAGGCTGTGGGGGGAGAGCTGTCGGACAGATAGCAACTGATTTGGAATGGAATTTTCTTATTGACTCCACAGGACATATGAAAAAGAGGTAAAGAAAACCATGAATATGAGGTATATAATGAAACGGCTGACATTCATTCTGGCGCTGCTGTTCCTGTCTGGAATATCGGTGCTGACGGCTGCGGGCTATGACCCGGACTGGAGTTATCCCAATGTCATCATGACCTGTTTCAAGATGGAGTCCATCGGCAGGTTTGACGGTACAATAGAATTCACGATGAAGGACGGCGTGGTCCGGACCAACATGGAATCCTTCAACGCATTGGCAAAAAGATACAGAATAGTGGACCTCAGACAGGCGCACGAATATGTCAAGGAACCCAGCTGGAATGAGGAAGGCAGATACCTGCAATGCGTGTACCGGGTGATCCTGGCGGACGACAAGGAAATGGACGCGGCGGCGGCGGCCATCGGCAAGGACCCGAACGTGCTGTACGCCGAGTTCGAGACCATCAACCGCCTGAAGTACGTGCCCAACGACCCGCTAGTCTTGCAGCAGTACGCTTTGGACGTGATGCGCTGCTTCGAAGCCTGGGACTTTGTTACAGGCAGCAACCAAGTGGTCATCGGCATTTCCGATTCCGGCGTTAAATGGAATCATCCCGACCTCATGGACAACATCTGGATCAACGCCGAGGAAGCCGTCGGCGTGACTATCAACTGGTCCAACGGCACCTTTTCAGGCACGGACGGGATCGACAATGACGGCAACGGCAAGATCGACGACGTGCTGGGCTGGGACTTCTACGGCTCCGGGGACAACAACCCCTACCAGGATTTCGCGGCCAATGACCACGGCACGCATGTGGCAGGCTGCGCCGGCGCCGTCTTCAACAACGGCATCGGGGTCAGCGGGACCTGTCCCGTGGTCAAGATCCTGTGCACCAAGGGCGCTTCCAACCTATCTCCGATGAACGGTATTTCGGGCGGCTACGACCAGGCCAAATACGCTGCCGAAAACGGGGCCGCCGTGGTCAACGCCTCCTGGGGAGGGCAATGCACCAGTCTCAATTACGCCAACCAGGTGGTCAACTACATCACCAACCTGGGCTGCCTGTTCGTGACCGCGGCCGGCAACGACAACACCGAGCACAACGCCGCCTACCTGGACGCCCCGGCCGACTGCACCAATGCGCTCTGCGTGGCGGCCACGACCATGAACGACTATAAAGTGGACTTTTCCGATTACGGCGCGCCCATCGACATCTGCGCTCCGGGCCAGGCCATCTTCAGCACCATCATTGAAGACAATGGTTATGCCGCCTACGACGGCACGTCCATGGCCTCTCCGCTGGCCGCGGGAGTGGCGGGGCTGGTCAAGGCCATGCACCCCGAACTGACAGCCCTGGAATTGAGGCAGCGGCTGATGGACACGGCGGACTGGATCTATGACGAAAATCCGGATTACGCCCCGCCCTCCGCCTCCCAGTACATGCTGGGCACGGGCCGGGTCAACGCCTACGCCGCCACCATGTATGACAAGATCCCCTACCTCGTGGTGGAAGACAATGCTTTGGTTGAACTGGACGGCGACGGCGACGGTGTGCCCAATCCAGGCGAACTCGTCCGCCTCAACATCCAGGTCACCAACCTGATGGACGAATACACGGGCCTGATGTGGATGACGGCAACCAACGTGACCGCCACCCTGCGCTGCGAAATGCCCGGCGTCGTGGTGGTGGACTCCGTGACCGCCTTCGGCAACCTGGGGGCCGGCGCTTCCAACTGGAATCTGAACGACCCTCTCACCTTCCAGACCGTTTCCACCCTGCCCTCCGTGCCCATTCCCTTTGAACTGCACCTGACGGCCAACTCCGGCGCGCAGTATCCTTATGCCAAGAGCAGGTTCTTTGAGGTTGAGCTTTCCCTGGTCCATCCGGACTGGCCGATCGATCTCAACGGCGCTTCCCAGTCCTCCGCCTGCATCGTCAATTATGACGGCACTGCTGACAAGGAAGTCATCTTTGGCGACCAGACCGGCAAGATCCACGCCGTCAAGACTGACGCAACCGAACTGCCCGGCTTTCCCTACACCGCTCCCGCCGGTATCATCGGTTCGCCCGCCATGGCCGACATCAACGGCGACGGGCACAGGGAGATCGTGGCCAACGTCAACAACACCTCCATCATCTGCGTCAGCCACACCGGCGAACTGCTCTGGAGCGCGCCCTCCGGCGGCGTCCTGGTCGGCAACCCCATCATCGCCAACGTCAACGGCTCCGGCTCTCCGGAGATCATAGCCTTTACGCAAAACCGCTACATCGTGGTCCTTACCTCCACAGGGACCAATTATCCGAATTTCCCGCTCCAGATCGAAGGAGCCATGCTGGCTGGCGGAGCGGTGGCCGACCTCGATCTGGACGGCAACCTGGAGATCGTGGTCGCCACCCTGACCGGCAAGCTGCACGCCATCAAAAGCACGGACGGTCAGAGCATGCCCAATTTCCCGTACAACCTGGGCTCCGCTTCCCGCAACCATCCCACGATCGCCAACCTGGACGGCGATCCCAATCCGGAGATCCTCATCCCCACCTATTCCGACTGCCAGCTCTTCGCCATCAACCACGACGGCAGCCAGCTCTTCCAGAAAAACATCGGGGCGCAGGTCAAATCCGGCGCCGTAGTGGCAGACGTCAACAATGACAACGCCGTGGAGATAATCCTGGTGACCTATCCCGGCGACCTCTATGTCATGAACGCCGGCGGCGTCAACCTGGGCGGCTTCCCGGTCAGCGTCGGCCAGAACGTGGAAAGCACGCCCGTGGTGGCGCGCTTTGACGGCTCCGGCCTCAGCGGGATCATCTTCGGCGACACCAACGGCTTTCTGCATTCCTACCGCAGCGACCTGACGGAATCGCCCAACTTCCCAATCCCCCTCAGCGGCAACCTCAAGGTTTCCGCCGCCGTGTCCGACCTGGAAGGGGACGGCGACCTTGACATCCTGCTGCCCAACGACGCGGGTTTCTTCCTGGTCGACATCAAGCGCCCCACCATCGAGTATGAGTGGCCGTTCTTCATGTACAACCTCAGCCGCAGCGGCAATCTGTACCAGACCACTCCCGTCACGGACTCCGAGGTTCACGTCATGACCGACAACCTGGGCGTCAACCATCCCAATCCATTCAGGGATGCGACTGTCATTAGTTTCGCGCTCAAGCAGCCCGCCCCCGTCAGCCTTGCCATCTACAACCTGAAGGGGCAGAAGGTGCGCACCCTGGTCAGCGGCAAGAAAGATGCGGGCCGCCAGGAAGTGAGCTGGGACGGCAGGGATGAAAACGCTGAGCCCGTGGCCAGCGGCGTCTATCTCTACCGCATGCAGGCAGGCAGTTACAGCGCCACGCGCAAGCTGATGCTGATGAAATAAATCTTCGGTCCAAGTTATGATAAAGGCACTGCCCATGGCGGCAGTGCCTTTTTTTATCACGCCCCGCCCTTGAACCAGGAGCGGCTGGCGAGTCAGGGATGACCGTCTGATAAAGCCTAAACTGCCCTTATCTGAAGTTGATCAGAAGGTCATCTGGTAATGGTGCTGCAGGCGGGGACAGACGGGGTCAGGCGGATCTGGAAAGAGGAAAGGATAGGATTCTATTCAGGTTTGAGGGAGCGGGTCATGAGCTCTTCAATGGCGAGCTTGGGATTCTTGCTCCTGAACAGCACCTCATGAACCTGTTCCGTGATGGGCATTTCCACGCCCGCCCGGCGGCTGAGGGCGTAAACGGAACGGGTGGTGGCCACGCCTTCCGCCACTGCCTGCATGGAGAGGAGGATCTCGTCCAGGCTTCTGCCCCGGCCGATCTCGCAGCCCACGTGGCGGTTGCGGCTGTGCTGACTGGAGGCCGTGGTGAAGAGGTCACCCACGCCGGACAGGCCGAGGAAGGTCTCCGCCTGTGCTCCCAAAGCCACGCCCAGCCGGCGGATCTCGACCAGGCCGCGGGTGAGCAGAGCGCCCTTGGTGTTGTCGCCGAAGCCGAGGCCGTCAGTGATGCCGGCGGCGATGGCGATGATGTTTTTAACTGCTCCGCCGATCTCCACGCCGGTCAGGTCAGAGGAGCGGTAGACCCGGAAATAGGCATTGCTGAAGAGCGGTTGCAGGCTTTGCAAAAGCTGCTCGTCCCGGCCCGCGACGACCACGGCGGTGGGGATCCGGCGCGCCACTTCCTCCGCGTGGGACGGCCCCGAGAGGCAGGCGGCCGCGGCCTGGAAACAGGCCGGGAGCTCGTCCCGCAGGACTTCCGACATGCGCTTGAGCGTGTGCTCCTCAATGCCCTTAGAGACGTTGATCACGGCTCGCAGGCGCGTGAGTCTGCACAGCTCCGGCGCGGCCCGGCGCAGGACGGAGCGCAGGAATTGGGAAGGGACGGCCAGGATCAGATAATCTGTGTCGGGGGTCAGAATCTCTGTGATCGAATTGCTGAAAGCAATGCCGGCGGGCAGGATGACACCCTTGAGCAGAGCGGGATTGGAGCGGACGGTTTGCAGCTGGAGGACATAGTCCGGATTGAATTCCCAGACGCGGACGCGGTGGCCGTTTTCACTGAGCAGCTTGGCCAGCGCGAGGCCCCAGGCGCCGCCGCCCAGGACGGCAAACTCAGTCCCCTTCACTGTGGATGAATTCTTCTATCTCGCGCAGGTCCTCGTCGCTGAGGTCGTCGTCCTCGTCATCGTCCTCCCATTCCTCTTCCAGGTCGCCGACCCAGTCGGGACAGAAGAGCAGGTCCTCCTCGTAATCCCAGCCGTCCACATTGGCAAGCCCGAAGCGCTCAAGAATATCCTGTTCCCAGAAGGAATAATAGGCGGTTCCGTTCTTGACGGCCCAGACCAAAACGGGGTGCTTGTAGCGTCGGATCTCGACCTTGGAGTTCTCAACCAGATCGAGAAATTCCCTGAGTTTCTGAGGTTCAGATTCCTGCCTGAATGTCATGCTTGCTCCTTTTCCACAATGTCCGGCCAGTCCAGCGGGGCTCCGGCTTACAACTGGTAGCGGACGCTGAGCCCGTACCTGTTTTCGCTGAACTCCTTGTAGCGGCTGACGCTCGAGGTCAACGCTTCAACATTACGGAAGAGGTGAGAGTAGTCAAGTTTTATATTCCAACGGTCGCCAAAAAAGAAATGGAAGGCGGCGGTCGTGGTGTTCAGGTTGTCAGTGCGCCCGGCGTGCCAGTCGTCGCCGCCCTGATAGTAACGGGTCTCGAATCTGAGGTCGAGTTCGGGCCTCCACTGCACGTCCGGGTAACGGGCATCGAGTTCCATTTTCTTGATCAGCAGGCCGGCAGTGAAGACGTTCGCTTCATAGGAGGCGTCCTCGGGGGCTCCGTTCTGTAAAGGTTCGTCCGTTTCATAGACTTTGTAGGCGTAGGCGCCGTCCAGATAGAAGGCGGGGAAATTTTGCTGCCAGCCGAAGGTCCAGGTCTGGATGTCGCCGTCGTATTCAGTGAAGTACTGATTGTAGAAAAAATCCTCAAGCTTGTACTGCAGGGTGGCGGTGCTGCGCCGGAAGGGATAGGCCTTGAGGTCGGCGCGCCAGAGGTTCTTTTCGTAGCTGAAGCCCTCCGGTTGTTCGGTGCCGCCGCCGTCGGCGTAGTCGCGCACGTAGACCTCGGGGGTGTAGCCGTAGAAGAGTCCGAGCTCGCCCAGCCTCCTGCTTACCCGGAGACCGGCCAGGAAGTCGAAACGCTGTTTGGAGGGATTGAGCAGATACTGCTGCGTGCTGATCTGGCCCAGGGGGCGGATCTGCCACCAGCGCCACTGCGTGTGATAGGTCCCGTAGAGCAGGGAGTGCATGATCGCGTCATCGGCGGATTCCACGAATTCCAGGTCAGGGTGGCCGTCTTCGTTGCGCTGCAGGTCATGGCTGGAAAGCTGAAATGCGTTGTCTGTGTAGGCGGCGCCGAGTTCGAAGAAGCCGCTGAACTGGGCCGTCAGCTCCGCTGACAGGCAGAGGCAGGCCAGGATAAAAACAACCTTGGGAATGATTGCTTTCGCAAGGGAAAAGAATCCTTTGTTCATGTGCATCGCCTATTTGGTTTTCAGGATCACGGGGCGGGCGATGAACAGGTTGTCGGTCAGCGGGCGCAGCTCATATTTGACAGGCTTGTTCTCCGGGGCGAACTCGAGCTTTTTCCCGATGGTGAGATTCATCAGCCCTTCGGCCTTGTAGGTGTCGCTGCGCTTGGTGGAAAGGGTCACTTCCCGCAGCTTTTTCCCGTCTGCGAAAACGGCAAAGGCGGGAGCATCCATGCTGGCCAGCTGGGCTCTGACATAGAGTGCGAAGCGCCTGCCGCGGTTGACCTGAAACGAGAAGAAGCTGTCATCCCGGAAGGCGTAATACTGGTTCTTATGCTCGTTGTTGGCCAGTTCATAAGTGCCTGCGCTGCCGAGGATCTTCAGGGGCGGAAGCTTGGCGGGTTTGGGCTTTGCCTGAACGGGCTGGAAGACACGGAAGTAAATGTCGCGGTCGTAGCAGATCAGTTCCAGTTTGTTGAGCCCGGGGGGAAGGGTCAGCTTGATGGGTTTGTAAACCTGGTACTTTTCGGAGACGGCGAACAGCTCCAGGTCGTAGAAGTGGCGCTTGTCGGCATACTTGAGAATGAAGGAAGGCTTGGAGACCGGCTTCTTGCTGATAGCCCGAATCTCGATCGCGGTCAGGCCGGCGACGTCGGCGGTCATGCTTTTCTCCGGCAGCGAGCGGTAGAAATAGACGCTGCTTTGGCCGGCTTTGAGCAGACGCCTGGTGCCTGGGTTGGCGAAGGGCAGGGGCTTCCATTTCAAGGCGTCCGCTCCGGCCAGGCCGAGCGCCAGGCAGGCCAGCAGAACGGTTGTGATGAGCTTGACTGTTCTTTGGTGCATTATGTCTCCCCAGTTATAATTCTTCGTCGGGATCCACCAGGTTGGCCATGAAGTGGCGGTCGTGGCGGTCGAGAATGATCACTGTTATGATGGCGGCCAGCAGGACGGCGAGGCAGATGGACGCGATCAGCACGTTGTGGACGCGGCTGCTGAAGATGCGCCCTTCCCCGGGTGCGGGCGTGGTCTCCGGTGCGATGGGCAGGTCATTGTCCTGGGCCAGCTTGAGGATGCGCAGATTGTGCAGGACGGGCACGTTCTTCTGGGCAAAGAGCATCATGACGCCCTGCTGCTCGAACTGCTTTTCCGCCAGCTTGCGGTTGAGCCCTTCCGGGATGAGGCGGGCGTTGACGTTGCTGCCCACATTGGCCAGGGCGCCGCCGAGGTTGATGAACAGCCTGTAGCGCTCTCCTTTGGGCAGCATTTCCTGATAGGCTGTCATCCTGAGGCCGATGTTTTCCTGCAGGCTGTTGCCTGACAGCAGGGGGACCCGGTTGCGGCGCATGGCCTCTTTCATGTATTGCAGGCCGCTGTCCGACAGGCCCACTCCCAGGTCGTCGCGGCCGCCGAAGGAGGCGTAGGCCGAACTGAAATCGATCAGGTTGTGTTTCCTGATGGTTGCTTCCATGTCCAGCCAGGTGAGGCTTTCCCTGTTGGCGCCGTACATGGAGGAACTGAGCGCGGTGATGATCACGGGCTTCAGCTTGAGCACGGAAAGGGCGGCATAGAGGGCCAGGTTGGCGCCGGGATTGGATCCCGTGACGCCTACGGCGACATAGTCCCCTTCCTTCACGCGGGCTTTTTTCAGTTGCCGGACATAAGCCGCGGCCAGGTTGGGATTCAGCGCTGTCTGCTTTTCCGACAGCACGCCGCGCGAAGTGGTGATGGAACTGAGCTTGGTGCCGATCAGCCCTGTGGCGTGGGGATCGTCGATCGGGTCAAACTGGAAGCCGCTCTGCTGCAGGTCAGCCTTGATCACTTGCAGGAATTTGTCCATCAGGAGGGCAGCCTGGACCTTTTCCTCATAATGCTCGGCCCGGATCGTACGGTAATTGTACTGGGCGATAATGAACAGGATGATGCTGAGGGCGAGCAGCAGCAGCAGGGAGCGGCCGGATTTAAGATTGGGACGGTACATCTTCACACCTCCCCGGCAAACACGACCATCAGGGTCAGCCTGACCAGGATGGCGGCGATCAGCATGGTGGACAGGGTTTTCAGGAAGCCCTGGCGCTCAAACCAGTTGGCGATCAGGCCCGGCACGATGTAGCCGATGGATTGCATCTGCAGATCATACACTGTGACGTTGTGGAAAATGAAATTGCGGGAGGCCCAGCCCAGGATGAAACCAATGAGGATGCTGAGCACCATCCTGCGTTTGCCGAACAGCAGGGTGAACATCCCGATGACCCGGATGCATCCCCAGGTGATCAGGCTCACCAGCAGGGTGCCGACGATCTGCATCGGCTTGTCCAGGTAAAGGGCTATGTAGCCGGGCACGACGATGCCGCCGGCCGATGCGCCCAGCAATTCGGAGAAAATCAGGCTGATGATCACGCCCAGGCCGACTGCTGCTTCAATCACGTTTGGCTCCTTGTTGTTTGTCAGTGCTTTCCGCCTTGGTGGCGGTCTGCTTCATTTTATGCTTGAAATGGGCTACGATCTGCGCCCCGTACCAGACCTGGCCGGCAATGTTGCCGATGCCGATCACGTGGGATTCCCGGTCGGTGAGAGCCAGCACTTTCTGATAGATCACGTCTGGCAGGGGGGAGCCCAATGCCACCAGCTTGGCTTTGGGGATGCCGTGGTGCAGGGCGTAGGCCTCCACCTTGTCAGTGATCTCTCCGGTCAGGAAGAGGTAGGAAAAATCCAGCGGCCGGACGGCTTCCACCAGCTGCTGGGAACGGAAAAAGCGGTCGGCCCTGTTGTTGATGATGATGATCTTTTCCACGTCCTGCAGGCGCCCGGTCACCATGTGGATGATCTGGGCCGAGGAATCGGGGTCGTTGGCCGCGAACACGTTGTAGAAGTTGATGGTCTTGCCGCGTTCCCTGATCACGTATTTCTTGAGCGCTCCGGCGTCGGGCTTGCTTTCCTGCATTCCTTTCAGCGCCACGTCTCGCGGAATGCCCGCTTCGTTGCAAACAGCCAGGGCCAGCTGCACGTTTTCGGCGTGCTCGATGTAATGGAATCTGGCCAGTTCCTCAGGAGTGACGTCGGTGGGGCGGACCTTGACCAGGCGGGTGTGACATTTGTCCGCCATTGTCTTCAGGATGCCGTAGGTGTGGTTTTCCGCCGTGTAGCAGATCCCGTGCGGCGGCAGGGAATTGCCCAGGCTCATGGTCACGCTCTGGACGGTGCTGCCCATCACGTCGATATGGTCCAGGCGGCAGTTGGTGATGACGCTGATGGTGGCGCGCACGAACTGGCGTTCGGAGATCCATTGGAAGACGGGATTGACTGCCATGCACTCGATCACGAAAGCGTCCGGCTTCAGGTCCGCGGCCTGGCGGAACATGTATTTCTGCTCGATGATATTGGCTCCCATGAGGCGGATGATGGCGGCTTCCCGCCCGTCCGGCAATATGAAGCGCGGCAGGGTGCCGGTGGTTTTGGCGACGGTCACTTTGCCGCCCGCCCGCAGGCCGGCAGCGATCAGCCGCGTCACGCTGGACTTGCCCCGCGTGCCGTTGACATGGATCCGGATGGGGATGGCATTCACGTTCCGGCGGTGCCGGAGATATTCCGCCAACCAGAACAAAACCAGGCCGGCGGTGGCCAGGATCAATACTAACATTCATTCCTCATTGAAGCTACCCTTGCAAATCAACTGCAAGTTAAAAAGCGCCATCTGCCTTTTCTTGGCAAGCATTTTTTTGTCTGCGCTGTTTTGCCAAAGTGCAATAACCATTCCAAAGACTGGCTTCCGGCTGGCCGGAAAAAAAGAGTTGACGGCTTTGCTTTGCCGGAAAATAAAAGAAGCTGTCAGACATTATCAGACCTGACCTGAGATAAATGGAAATGGCCTGGCATCCGCCCAGGCTGGAGGATTGGATGCGCAAGCACCGGATTGTCATAACCTGCATCTTCATGCTGCTGGCCCTGATGCCCTCTTTCACGCAGGACAGAACCGCCCCCGGAAAGGTCATCCGGGTGGGCGGCGATGCCAGTTTTCCCCCCTATGAGTTTCTGGACCAGGACCGGAATCCCAGCGGATACAACGTTGACCTGACCAGGGCCATAGCGGAGGCCATGGGCTTCGAGGTCGAGTTCCGGCTGGGCAAATGGACCAAGGTGATGCAGTGGCTGGACCGCGGCGAGATCGACATCATCCAGGGCATGGCCTACTCCGCCGAACGCAACAGGAAATATGAATTCTCACTGCCGCATTCCGAGACCTGGCGCTGCTTTTTTGTGCGCAAATCCTCCCGGGTCAGATCCGCGGGCGAGTTGAGCGATGCCTCCATCGCGCTGCAGGAGGGCGACATCGCCCAGGAATACCTGCGCCAGAACAAATTCAAAGGCGAGATCTTCCCCGCCCGGTCCCAGGAGGAAGCTTTGCTGCTGGTGGCCAACGGCAGGTTTGACGCGGCGGTGGTCACCTTCCGGCACGGGATGCATGTCATCGGCGGGAAGAAACTGAAAAACCTGAGGCCGGTGGACGATCCCTTCTCGCCCCGCTTTTACTGCTACGCGGTGGCCCGGCGCAACGCCCTGCTCCTGAACGACTTCAACACCGGTCTCAATATCCTGAAGGAAAACGGCCAATATGACACCATCCAGTCCCGCTGGCTGAGCGGCGACAGCCTGGAGAGCATTTCGCGGCGCCTTTTCATGCGGCGGTTTCTGTATATCGTGATCCCCCTGTTTGCCGTAGTTCTCAGCGCCCTCATCTGGGTGATCCTGTTGCGGCGCCAGGTCAGCCGCAAGTCGCGCGAGCTGAAGAAGGAGCTGGAGGGCTGCCTCAGGTTCGAGAGCGAGCTCAACCGCGAATACAAGATGTTTGTCAACGGCCCTGTCATCGTCTACAAGCTGAAGGGCGATCCCAACATCGTTTCCTATGTCTCGGACAACATCAGCCAGTTCGGCTACGAACCCAGGGAGATCATTCTCAAGAAACAGGATTTCTCCGAGCTGATCTTTTCGGAGGACCGGCAGCGCGCCGCTGAGCAGCTAAGGAAAGACCTGACGGAGGGGCGCGAGTTCTGCACGCGGCAATACCGGGTGGTGACAGCCGACAGCCAGGTCTGCTGGGTGTTTGATTACACCCTGATCGTGCGCGAGGCGGATGGCGAAGTCTGGTTCTACGGCTACATGCTCGACATCACGACCCAGAAGGCTTTGGAGGCGGAGCTGCTCGAAGCCAAGGAAAAAGCGGAAACCGCCAACATCGCCAAGGGGCATTTCCTGTCCAACATCAGCCACGAGATCCGCACGCCGCTGAATGGCATCATCGGCTTCATCCAGGTGCTGCAGAACACGCAGTTCACGCCCGAGCAAAAGGAATACATGGACCTGATCAGCTCCGCCGGCAAGACCCTGATGAAGATCGTGAACGACATCCTCGACTTCTCCCGGATGGAAGCAGGCCGGCTCGACCTCGTGGTCACGGACTTCAACCCGCGTTACCTGATCGAGGACATCATCAAGACCTTCTCTTCCGTTTCCACCAAGCCCAACGTCGATCTCCGCCTGCGGGTCAGCGAAAAGCTCCCCGTCACGCTTTACGGCGACATGATGCGCCTGCGCCAGATCTTCATCAACCTGATGCAGAACGCCCTCAAGTTCACCGATTCCGGCTATGTCGAGATCACGGCCGACGTCTACAACCAGACCGGGGACGACATCCGGCTGCTCTTTTCGGTCCGGGATACGGGTGCGGGCATAGACCCGCTCAAGCAGAGGGACATCTTTGACAACTTCCTGCAGACGGAGCCCAGCCTTACCCGCAAGTACGGCGGGACGGGCCTCGGCCTCTCCATCGTCAAGCGTCTGGTGGCGCTGATGGGCGGCTTCATCTGGGTGGAAAGCGAACCCGGCAAAGGCAGCAGTTTCTTCTTCATCCTCTCCTTCCGGACCAAGGCGCCGGACCTTGCCCCCTTTGCCGAGCAGCTGGAGGAATCCGCCGCAGGGCAGGAACCTTTGCCTCCGCTCAACGTGCTGCTGGTCGAGGACGAGCCCATTAACCAGCAGGTCACGCAGAAGCAGCTTGAACGCTGGAACCTCAAGGTCAGCCTGGCCGTTACCGGCAGGGAAGCCCTCGACCTGATGCTGAATCAGGAATTCGACTGCATCCTGATGGATGTCCAGATGCCCGAAATGGACGGGATCACCGCCACCCGCCTGATCCGTGAAAAGGAAAAGGGCAGCGAGCGCCACATGCCTGTCATCGCCTTCACCGCCTCCGCCATGGCCGGCGACCGGGAACGCTTCCTGGCTTCCGGCATGGATGAATACATCGCCAAACCCATCGATATCGATTATCTCTTCCGGCTGCTGAAAAAGGTCAAGCCGGCCAGCCAGGCATGAGACCCTTTCTGCGCCTGATTCTGCTGCCTGCTTTGGCTGTTTGTCTGACAGCCTTGCCGGCCAAAATCCCGCAGCGCATCAGGGTGGGGGTCAACTGCGAATTCCCGCCCTATGAATTCACCGGTCCCCAGGGCCGGCCGACCGGCGCCAACCTCGACCTGCTGAAGAGCATCGAAAAGGGGACCCCTTTCCGCTTCACCTTCGTCAGCGATGACTGGAGCGCCCTCCGTTCCGAATTTGACAGCCGGGGCATCGTCATGCTGGCTGGCCTGGTCAGGACGCCCGCCCGCGAAAAGCAGTACCTGTTCTGCGATCCCCACTCCTTTATCTATTACTCCGCCTTCATCCGCCGCGGCGACCAATTGATCGAAGGGTGGCAGGACCTGAACGGGAAAAGGATCCTGGTCGAGGCCGGCAGCGTGGTCGAGGACCTGGCCCGGGAAAAAAAGTTGAATGTCCGGCTCCTGCGCACCCCCAACTTCCGCGAAGCCCTGCAAAAGCTTTCCACCGGCGTGGCGGACGCAGTGGTCATGCCCAAGATCCAGGGCTATCATTATATCTCCCAACTGCACCTGGACAACCTGATGGAGTCCTGCACCCTGGGGGAGGCGCTGCCCTACTGCTTTGCCCTGCCTCCGGGCTACGGGGACCTGCGCGAGGAGCTGAACCACGTCCTGCAGAGGCTGGACGCCGATTACGAGCTGCGCGGCATCCAGAACAAATGGTTCGGCATCTACAGCAGCGACGTCTCCGCTTTGGACGTGCACGGCCGGTATTTCCGCAACCTGCTGGCCGTCATGATCAGCGCCCTCGTGGTTATGGCCGGTCTGATTTACGTCTTCATCGTCCGCATCCGAGCCCAGAAAAAATACCTGCAGCTGCAGATCGCGGAACGCAACAACTATGAGAAAGAATACGGCCAGCGCCACCAGCTCTTTGTGGGCGGGCCCATCGTCTTCCTCAAGTGGAGCGACGCCAAGCGCGAGATGTTCGAATCCGTCTCCGACAATTTCTCCCGCTTCGGCTATGACCCGCGCGAGATCACGGGCGGCAGGCTCAAGTTCAATGCGATCGTCCATCCCGATGACCTGGAGCGCATCACCCGGGAATACCAAAGGCGCGCGGAGCAGAACGAGCTCAGCTTTGTCCGGATCTACCGTCTGGTCTGCCCGCCCCGGGAAGAGGACGACCGGAATGCCGACCTTGTCAACACCTGGCACGGCCGCAACCACGTCCTGGCCGGCATCAACCTGGTCCAGATGCGCTGGGTGTTCGACTACACGGTGGTGGTGCCGGACGAGTCCTCCCAGACCAGTCATTACTACGGCTACCTTCTGGAAATCACCGGCCAGAAACAGATCGAGGCGGAACTCCTGCGCCAGCACAACGCCGCCCAGGTCGCCATCAACACCAAGGACACTTTCCTGACCAGCATCTCTGTCGAGATCAACTCCCCGCTCAACGCCCTGATCGGGCTCTGCCGCAGGATCGGCGCCCAGGAACTGGACGGGGAGCAGAAATCCGCCCTGCAGGTGATCTCCGATTCCGCGCTCCACCTCAAACAGATCCTGCAGCAGATCCACGACTTCCTCGCCGTCCTCAAGGGCAGCATCGGCTCCATCCCGCAATGGTACGTTCTCAAACGCCTCATCGAACCGATCGTCAGCGAGTTTCAGATCAAGATCTCCAGCAAACGGATCGCCTTTGAGCACAACGAGTATCAGCCCGCCGCGCTCGTGTTTATGGACGCCGACTGGTTTCAAAAGATCATCCGCGTCATCATGGACAACGCCGTCAAGTTCACGGAGGAAGGCAGGATTACGCTGTCTGTGGACCTCGCGCGCCGCAGGGAAGGCAGGGACGAACTGGCCGTAACGGTCTCGGACACGGGGATAGGCATACCGCCGGACAAGCTGCAGCTGATCCTGGAGCCCTTCACCCAGGCCGACGAAACCTACACCCGTAAGTTCGGCGGGATCGGGCTGGGGCTCAGCATCGCCCGCAACCTCGTCACCCAGATGGACGGCCTCATGTCAATCGACAGCCAGCCCGGCCAGGGAACCTGCGTAAGGCTCAGCTTCCCCGTCGAAACCCGCTCCTGAAGCGGATACCCTACCTGTCTTGAGCTTTTACCACAAAAGCCCAAAGGCCCAAAGAAACACAAAGATAATCTCCTGAAATCAACTGCAACTTCCAAACAATAAAAAATGCCTCTTTGTCAATCCAAGCCTGTACAGCTGTCCCACGGTCCGCCGTCCTGCGCAGGCGGGAATCCAGCCTGTTTTATCTTCTCCCGCCCGCCACCCTTTATTGTATGGGGCTGCGCCCCATGCCCCCCTTCCGCCGTCCTGCGCAGGCGGGAATCCAGTTTACATCTTTTCCCGCCTCAGGATGTAGGGACAAGCGTCCCCGCTTGTCCGGTACAGGCGGGACGCCTGTACCCACGATCTTCCCGGCAGCTGCCGTAACTGCAGACGCCCCGTCTGGAGGATCAGTCCGTCAGGACGGCACATTGTAACCCGGCACGTCAGTGCCGGGCCTGAACCTGAAAAGGAAAAGACGTCCGGCAGGACGGCACGCATGGCGGGATTGGATCGGTCAGATTGGATTTGATCTGCCCCGGCCAGGCTTTGGCGGGGTTCAGGATATTGCTTCTATCGTGTCACGTTTGGTGACCCGTATTGTGTTATTTCATCCTTTGTGTCTTCACGCCTTTGTGGTTATGGCTTAATCTCGTGTTTTCGTGGTTTATCTTAGGATCCCTGCATCCCGTGCCGGAACACCAGCACCTTGTCCGGCGTGCCTTCCTCCCACCAGTGGAAGCCGAGTTCCATCAGCGTCCCGATCTCGAATTCGCGGGACTTGTGCAGCAAAATCTCGATCTGGTTTTTCTTGCCGAAGGCGTACTGGATATAGGGCAGGGCGTCGTGCAGCCAGTCTCCGGCGGGGGTGAGCAGGCAGGCCACGGGCGAATCCCCCGCCACGTAGAAATATCCTCCTCCCGCCCGGATCAGGTGGGCGCGCTTGTTCAGCCAGTTCAGAGCCTGCTTTACCGGGTGCAGGAATTTCCAGCCGTAGGGCACGGTGACGGGGAAGTAATCGGTCACGTCCTCGTGGATGCGCTGGTGGTGCTGGGAGGAGACGGGCTTGACGGGTTTGTGGCTGAGGATATAGTATTCGTCGCATTGCGCGAATCCCGCCTGGGTGGAGATGTGGATGCTTTCCAGGTTTTGGTAATAGGTGGAAAACTCAATGTGGGCCGCTTCGCCGGAGCGGACCAGATGCAGGGCGAGGTCCATGGCCTTGCCGGCCAGCAGCTTGCCCAATCCCTGTTTCTGGTGGTCCGGATGGACGCGCAGGCCTTCCAGCCACACCACCTGGTCCGGCAGGCGCGAGATCTTGGCGCAGCCGATCAGGTTGTCCCCTTCAAACAGGCCCAGGAAGCCGCCGTCCTCGATCCAGCCCTTGGCCACCTTGCCCAGGTAATCCCCGCCTTCCCAGGTCAGCTTGCCCAGTTCTTTCACGGCATACAGGTCCGGAATCTCCAGCAGTCGGATCTCAGGATTCATTTTCCACCTCTCTTTCTGATTTTTCAATTTCTTCAGGCGCGGACATCCAGTCAATCAAAAAAACTCGGCTGGGTCGGGATGCGCTTTTTCCGGCGCAATACCCGGCTTCCCGGGAAATCAAGGCCTTGGCATGATCCGGAAACAACGGCAGGACAGGCCCCGGGGCGGGGAAACCTGTTGCCTGCCCATGCCTTATGGCCGGGACGGGTATCGCTGCTCCGGTTTGGATTCAGTCTTTCTTCGCCTTCTTTGGGTGAATGAATTGTATCGACGGCGTTGACGCCTGCAGCCGGTCCACCTCTTCCTGCGTCATCAGCGGAAATCCGCTCACCAAAGCTGTCTTTTCCACTTCTTTCCTCATGGCCGCCCCCTCGGGGTTCAGCGGCTGGGACGGCGGGGCGGGGGCTTTCTGCCTGTCTTTCAAAAAGATGATGGTGAGGGCGCCGGTATGGCGGTCCATCATTTCCTGCAGCCCCCGCTGCGATTCCGGGCTTCCCTTTAATCTGATTTCCTGCTGGTACTCTTTCATCAACACGCCCTTGCGGGGGGTTTTCGGTTTGCTTTTCATTTTTCCTCCCGTAAACTGGTATTCTTTGATTTTGGCAAAATTATCTCCTTCGCTTTCCGCGAACGGCGTTTTTTGAGGTAATCCGGGTTGTAAGTGACCGTGAATTCGGTGTTGTCGCTGACACGTTCGACAGGGAAGAATTCGAACATGTCTTCGAACCCGATAATGCCTGCGGCGACGAGCTTTTCCTTGAGTTCCGGGCTGATGTCATAGCGCGTTTTGCCCAGGTAATGCTCCCTGATATCAGTTTCCAGTTCCTGTTCCTGCTGTTCGGTCAGGACGGCCATCGTCTTGTATTCCACCCGGTTGTTAAACAGGCCGGTGAAATTGCGGAGCTCGCACCTGCCCTCCGCGTTTTCAGCGAAGTAGAGCATGCTGAGCCTTTGCCTGGTCTCCCATAACTGGCCTCCGGGGGCGATCCAGTAAATGGTTCCCCATTTCTTTCTGGCCGCCCGGCGGCGCAATTCGCTCCGGGTAAGCGGAGCGGACTGGTTGGGAGAATAAAACGTGTACCAGCGGGTGATCATATCGGTGATATGCCAGTAGCAGGTGTTGTAGCTGACAGCTTTTTCGACTTCGCCCCTTCTGATCAGCAGGAAGAGCAGGGCCCTTTCGATCAGATAGTCATTGTTGAGGCAGATCATGACGTAATTCCACTTGCTTTGGCCGGCAGGCCTGTGGGCCACAATGGCAGAAACATTAGGCATGTTTGACTCCTTTTTTTTGCTGTAGCGGAGTCTGCCCTGCCCCATAAAAGCAAAAAGCCGGCTGTAAGGAGCCGGCAAAAACGTTATCTGCCTCACCTTAGCACATTTTTAAGCGGAGCAAAGAGCAAATCGCCGCTGTTATGGTTCCACTCTATGACAGGGCGGAAAGATGGCAAGGAAGATCTTAGGAATCTGCCCGGCATCCGGGGTATTTTTCAGATAACGGGGAGTTAAATTCCCGTTTTTTATTGCTCTGATGAATTTGAAGGATTATCATGACTTTGCATTTTGGGCAGTATGCCCTAAACGCTTTCCAGCAAAGGGGAAAGTGGTATGAATTTGATGAATTTGATGAATTTCCTTATATATATCCCCTCTCTAATATTACCCTCCCTGCAGTCCTTCCGGCGACAGACAAAGCGTGAAATTCATCAAATCCTTCAAAGTCATCAAAGTCATGCAAAGTCATCATCATCATGCAAAGTCATGCAAAGTCATGCAAAGTTATGTAACGGGGATTAGGCGTGATGCTGATTGGCGAAATGCTGAAATACTTATTCGGATCTCAGAAAATCCCGGAGGATACCGATCGTCTCTGCCGGAATATCGGGCCCTGAATCGAAGAGGCTATCAACCTGGCCTTCTTGCTGTCCGTCACGGTAAAACTATATCCCTCCCCTATCCCGGCACCTCAAAAGAACATTGACACATGGTTTAGAACTGGTGATTTGGTGAAATGGTGTTTTATTTGAATCAACTTGACATATCAGTGGTGGGAAAATAAATAAAACACTGGGAGAAAAAATGCCTAAACGAGATTACAAAGGATATAGCAAAGAACAACTAATTGAGAAAATCAAAAAACTGGAAAAGCAAAGATACGGCCTTATTTGGGACAACAAACCTGAAGACGTCGCCATACAGTGTGACAAAGAAATCCCCATTTTAAAAGAAGTAAAAGACAAGGAGATAAAGGCAGATCCTAGTCCCGATGCTCCGGTAAATCTCCTGATAGAAGGAGATAATTATCATGCTTTGTATGCTCTGAGCTTTTCGCTTAAAAGAAAAGTTGATATAATATTCATTGATCCCCCATATAATACGGGAGCGAAAAACTGGAAATATAATAATTGTTATGTAGATTCAACAGACCCATATCGACATTCAAAATGGCTTTCTTTTATGTATAAAAGATTAATGTTATCAAAATCTCTGTTAAGTGATTGTGGTATAATCATGGTTACGATAGATGATTATGAAGTAGCACCTTTAACAATGTTATTAAACTTTCTGTTTGGAGAATCTAACCATCTTGGTACAATAGTTATCGAAAGTAAAGCCGAAGGAAGAACAGATGATAAGTTTATAGCAACAGCGCATGAATATTTACTTGTTTATTCTAAAGATTCGAATAATGCAATATTGAATGGTATTTCAATTTCAGATGAAGAAAAATACAAAAAATATCCTTTTAAAGATGATATATCCGATTATGGATTAAAACCTTTTCGTAGAGGCGGAGCTAATTCAAGAAGAACTGATAGACCTAATTTATACTATCCTGTATTTTTTTCTCCGAAAACAAACACAATATCACTAGACTATATTAAAGATAGTACTAAAATAATACCAATTGACCCAAAGGGAGTTGAGAGGGTTTGGCAATGGGGCCAAGCAACTTTTAATGAGAACAAGGAAACAGAACTTGTCGTAGTGCAAAATCATAATTCATTACAAATTTATGATGTTATGGTAAAGAGAAGAGTAAAATCATCGAAAAAACCGACTTCAGTTTGGACATCACCAAAATACAATACTGCAGCACATGGTACAAAATTACTTGAGAAAATCTTAGGTGTAAATCGTGCGTTTGAATATCCAAAATCACTATATTCAGTAAAAGATGCGATTTATATAGCATCGAAAGAAAATTCGATAATTGTAGATTTTTTTGCTGGATCAGGAACAACAGGCCATGCAGTATTAGAGTTAAATAAATCAGATAGAGGGAAAAGGCAATTTATTCTCTGTACAAATAACGAGAATAATATATGCGAAGAAGTTTGTTACCCAAGGATTAACAAAGTTATTGAAGGCTATGAGGGTTCAGACCCCTTGCCCGCCAATGTAAAATATTATAAAACAGATTTTATACCTAATATACTTACTGACCAGGATAAGAGGAATCTAGTAAATCACAGCACAGAACTCATCTGCATTGCGGAAAACACATATGAACAGGTAACAAGGTCTGAAAAAGATAATGAGTTTTCGATTTTTGAAAACAGGGCTCAATACACTGTGATAATTTACGATGAAGACGTTATTGACAAGTGCATAAATGCAATAAAAAAATTGGACGGGAAAAAAGAATTTGTGATTTATGTATTCAGCTATGACAATGAATATAACGCAGAGGATTTTCAAGACCTTACGTATAAATACAAAGTTAAACCCATTCCGGAAACTATTCTTAATGTCTATAGAAGAAACACCAAGAGGAAAGCCAGATGAAAACACTGAAATACCAGGAAAAGTACATTACAAAGATTGTCATCAATGCATTGGATGATCTGAACGATAAGTACAAAGAGCAATCTATCATAGTGTTTAAAGCCCCCACTGGCTCAGGTAAAACATACATGATATCCCAAGCCTTATCCAAAATAGTCAAAGGATACAGAAAACCCCTTTCCTTCTTTTGGATATCCGTTAACTCATTGCACGAACAGAGCAGAAGGGGGCTTACAAGATACCTGGAAGAAGAAAAGTTGCTTGAATGCATATCAATTGATGAAATACAAAACAATGTTGTGGAGAAGAACGAAATAGTATTTATCAACTGGGACAGCTTAAATAAAAAGAACTCGGTCTTCATGCTTGATAATGAAAAAGACTGGAACCTGGAAAGCATAGTCTTAAATACGAAGGAAGAAGATAGAGAAATAATCTTGATCATAGATGAAAGCCATAGGGCAGCAAAGACAAGCAAAGCGATGGAGATCATAAATGTAATATCTCCAAGACTAACTATTGAATTAACTGCAACACCCAGAGAGATAAAAGGAACGCTGATTGAAATACCTTTAGCTGAAGTGATCGATGAAGGCATGATCAAGAAAGAAGTGCAGATCAATCCCGGTGCGAATCAGATCAAAGAGAATAAGGACCTGTTGGATGTTGCATTGAAAAAACGAAATTCCCTGAAGAAAGCTTATGAATCATTGAACTCTAACATTAATCCACTCCTAATGATCCAAATACCCAATAAGAGAGCCGGTGAGACCACAAATCCGGAGGATTATATAATAAACCTGCTGACTGATAGAAAAATAACAACCAAAAATGGCAAGCTGGCTATATGGCTCTCTGAAAGCAAAGAAAACAAAGATGAAATCGAAATCAATGACAACCAGGTCGAAGTTCTTGTGTTCAAAGAGGCCATCGCCTTGGGATGGGACTGCCCCAGGGCGGCTATTTTGTATCTGCAAAGAGAATGGAAACAGAAACAATATGTGTTCAATATACAAACCCTGGGCAGAATCATGAGAATGCCGGATCAGATGCATTATGATAACAAACCTGAGCTAAATATCGGCTACGTGTATTCTGCTTCCGACAACTTTGAGATTGTACAAGAATTGGCTGATGACTATGTTAGCGTACTTCAATTGAACAGGGACGAAATTATATATAAGAAACCTGTAAGACTGTTAAGCGAATACATCAGGCGTAAAAGGGAACTTACAAGACTGTCCGGTGATTTTAAGGAATGCCTTTATAAAGCCGCTGACGAAATGAAAATCAAGGATAACATTAACGTAAATATAAAAGAGATTAATAAAATTATTGGTCTTAATGGTGCAACTTCAGCCATTGATGATACACAATCAGTTACATTCAAAGATCAAATACAAGTTAGAAAAGATGTTAAGGAGATTTCTGATAGTTATGGGAGATTCTGTATTACAATGTCTGAACCTTACTCAAAGGCCAGATCATCACAAATAATAAAATCCGCAATCAGGTCCTGGTTTAAAGATGTTTTCAAAAAAAATGACGAAGACGAAATCTCCATGATTGTGATGCACCCCAATAATAACCATGCATTTCAGCAACTGCTCGAGAAAGCAAAAGATATTTACCAAAACCTTCCAATTAAAGAGGAAGAGGTTATTAAAGATGAGGCATGGGAAGTTCCAGAATCAATGAGTATCTTTTCAGATTATTCTGCAATTGGGAATTCCAGAAAATCCATAATGAAACAAAATGAAGACGGATTATTCTATGTAAAAAAGAACAAGAACGGCAAGATCGATTTATCCAAACCTGAAATGGAATTCATCGACCTTCTCGATAAGACTGATGATGAAGTCCAATGGTGGTATAAGAATTCTACTAATGAAAGCAAATACTTTGGCATAGCTTACAAGAAACATAATGGGTTTTTATATGCGTTCTATCCTGACTTCATTATTAGATTAAAGAAAGAATCGATTATAGTGGAGATAAAGGATAATAACGATTTGAAACCAGAAAATGGCCTAAAACTATTGGCCGGTAGAGATTACGTAAAAAGAGCAAATATCTCCGAAAAAGTTAGATTTTTTATGTTGTCTCCATTTGATTATCATAAATTCTTTATTCTTCTTCAAGAACAGGAGTTGGATAAGTTTGAATCTGTGTATGAAGATAGATTGAGTAAATACTGTTCCAGCCAGAGTGTTGTATCTAAAAAGAATACTGATAAAACTGACTCTGACACAATTGATGATGAATTCTTACATGAGTTTGATAAGGCCCTAAGGGATAACGAGGAGCAGAAAAAATATATTTCGTTCTTAGAACAAACCAACGAAGAAGCTAAACAAACTATACAATCACTAATGGAAGCCGGATATGAAGTCAAGCAAGAAAAAGCAGAGAAAGTGGATATACAGATCCCATCACCTTTTAACATATGTATTTTGGGAGAGGTTGCAGATAAGGAAGAAGCTAGATCGTCTATACAAAGCTATTTTTCAAAACATGGTATGAGAGCCAAAGACTGGGATATTGATTTTCTTGATAATAGAAAACTTAGAAATGCTGATGTCCTAAAATCCTTACGAAAAGACCAAAGCAGATATAACCTGCTTATAACGGGTCAAATACATTCCCACGTTGGAAAGGGAAATACAAAAAGCAATCTATTAACTGAATTGAAAAAAGAAAAATACGTCACACACCTTGTTGGAAGTAAACCAGATGAGATGTTAACAACTAATAGTTTGATTGATATACTAGATAATTACATTAGTATAAAAGCTTGATCAATAAAGGAGTATGTATGAACGTCTTTTTATGGGTTGAAATGTTATTAAAAAACATTCTTGTGTGGCCACTTTTTGCTTTTTTAATTATTGTCATATTTCAAAACCAGATACGTAATTTTATTAAGAGAATAACAGGTATTTCATGGAAAAACTTAAATCTAACAGCTGATAGTCAATCAGATTCTTCACAAACAACATCTCTAAGATCACTATCTCAGATGGAATACAAAATTCTTAACACTCTTATGATTAATCAGAAAAAGAACCATGGAGATAGAAAAGATGTTGTTTGGGGATTTTCAATTTCTCCACATTCAAATGATTTTCCAAATTTTATGATAAGCGCAATGAGTCTTGTTAAGAAAAATCTAGTTTTTTTCAATCCAGAAGCTAAAACTATACATCTATCGAATGATGGTTTTATCTATTGCGAAGATAATAAGATAGGTGATTCTTTAAAAGAAAAGTATCCTTTTTAAATTACTGTTATATCTTTCCATTCATATCTGAGTCCTGTTTTCAGATGTCGGTCAATCTGAGTCTCCAAAGCAGGGTCAAGGTTTCTGATCTGTGCGATTTTAGCGTATATGCTGCAGTCCGGCTTAAGAAATTGCATGATACGGATCCAAGCTGCTTATCAATAAACAGGCTTGACAATCTGACTCTTGCCGCAGATTATCACAAAATAAAAAATACTGACTGAAAGGATTAAATGGCAATGGACAACATGAAGACCTGCTTTAAGAAAGTGGATTATGACCTGACCGGGCTGCTGAACGGGATAGAAATGGGAGACATCGGTCTGCCGGACATCCAGAGACCGTTCGTCTGGAAGAACACCCGGGTCAGGGATTTATTTGATTCCATGTACAAAGGCTTCCCCGTCGGTTTATTGCTTTTCTGGGAAAACAACAACACCTCCGGAATCAAGGACATCGGGATCGGCAAGAAACAACATGTTCCTCATCTTTTGATAATAGACGGGCAGCAGCGTTTGACCTCCTTATACGCTGTTTTTAAAGGCAAAAAAGTCAAGAACCAGTACTATAAGGAATACAACATTGAGATTGCTTTCAATCCCCGCCTGGAAAAGTTTGAAGTTACGGACGCGACCATCCGGAAAAATCCGGAATGGATTGCTAATATTTCAGAATTATGGGCGACCGGGAAAGCGGTTTTTTCTGTGATCAAAGATTATCTTAAAAAAATCCGGGAAAAGACTGAGATTGACGAAGAGGAAGAAGACCGGATTGCCCATAACCTGGACAGGCTGTTTGACGTGCAAAAATATCCCTTTACGGCTTTGGAAATATCCTCCATAGTTGATGAAGAGAATGTCTCTGACATCTTTGTCAGGATAAACAGCGAAGGGGTCCAGCTTAACCAGGCGGACTTCATCCTGACCCTGATGTCGGTTTATTGGGATGAGGGCAGGGCGGCTTTGGAAGAATTCAGCCGGCTTTCCTATATCCCCGTCAAGCAAGGAGACCAACCCTCGCCCTTTAATCATCTGATCTGCCCCTCTCCGGATAACCTGCTCAGGGTAGCAATTGCTTTGGGCTTTTTCAGAAGCAGGCTCAGAAGCGTATACCAGGTTCTGCGGGGAAAAGATTTGCAGACCAATGAATACTCCGATGAACTGAGAGACAGTCAGTTCCTGATCCTGAAAGATGCCCAGGAAAAAGTCACCAACCTGAGTAACTGGCATCTCTTTATCAGTTGCCTGGTAGGCATCGGTTTCCGGAACGGCAGCCTGATTTCCTCAAAGAATAACCTGATGTACACATACGCTTTTTACCTGATCGGCAAATACAAATATCACGTCAGCCAGCCCGCTTTGGAAAAGATGATTGGCAGGTGGTTTTACTTTGTCACCCTGACCGGAAGATATACAAGCTCACCTGAATTTGAAATGGAAAAGGACCTGGTAAGGCTGAAAGAAATAAATGACGCCGACGTATTTGCCGCCTTCCTTGAGCAGCAGATAGCCGAAAGAATCACTCCGGACTACTGGACAATCACTTTGCCCTCCTTACTGGAAACCTCTTCCGCTCAAAATGCGATGTTCATGGCTTACATAGCCACGCTGATCAGATTGAACAGCCCCGTGCTTTATTCCTACAAGAAAGTAATCGACCTCTTTGAGCCCGGCGTCAATCCTGTTAAAAAACCTGTGGAACTGCATCATCTCTTCCCCAGGGCCTATCTGGAAAAACAGGGCATCAAAGATTTAAAGCTGATCAACCAGGTAGGGAATTATGCTTACATTGAATGGCCTCAGAATGTCTCTATAAGCGATTCGCCTCCGGAAGCGTATGTCCCCAAAATGAAAGAAATCATCCCTGATTCTGACTGGGGGTTGATGCAACAAATGCACGCACTGCCGGAAAACTGGCATCTGATGGACTACCGGGAATTCCTGAAAACCAGAAGATTTCTGATTGCGCAGGTTATCAAAATGGGGTTTGAGGAACTGAAATAAATAGAAACAAAGTAAGTTTTACCGGATAATTGAGATGTATCTCTAAGGAGAGAAGATGGAAAAAGCGAGAGCTTTACAAATCATCCAGGCTCTGGCGGATGGGCATAATCCCTATACAGGAGAGGTGTTTGAAAAAGAGAGCGTGTTTCAGAACCCGGAGACTGTAAGAGCGCTGTTTGTGGCTATCAGCTGCATCCGAATTTTATCCAAAAGCGAAAGAGAAGGCAAAACCGGATATAGAATCCATGGCAAGCCCTGGACTCTGCAGGAGACAGAACAGCTGTTAGAAGAATACAAAAGCGGAAAGGATGTAGGACAAATAGCAAAAATTCACGGCAGGACCAGCTGGGCTATCAGAGTCAGGCTGCTTTCGCAGGGAAAAATCTAAGCAATAAAGAATCAAGAACAAGGAACCGGATCCCGTAGCAAGTTCGGGAAGACGTAGAAAGAGACTGGATCCCGAATCACTACACAGATAAGTAATTACAAATAATTGTTACTCCGTATCCTTCCACTCGAACCTTAGCCCTGTCTTCAGTTGGCTGACGATCCTGTCCGCGAGGGCGGGGTTTAGCTGTCTGATCTTGTCTGTTATGCGGGAGATGGAGTTATTGACATAGGAATAGTCGTCTTTGGCGTTGTCGCGCAGATAGCGGGGCGTGCCATCTTTTCCTTTAGATATCATATCCGTTATTTGGATGTGACAGGTTTATCATCTCCGTTATTTTCAGTTTTTTGGATGTGACAACAGCCTCATCTCCACTCCAAACGCAAGCCGGTTTTCAGATGTTGACCGATCCGGTCCGCGGGGGCGGGGTCAAGCCGCTGCAGGGGCAGGAATTTTATTGACATAATCAGGCCCCGCCTAATCTGACCAACAGAAAAAAAACAGAAAAAAGGGGCAGGCATGAAAATACTGGTGCTCAACTGCGGCAGCTCATCCATCAAGTACCAACTGATCAGCATGGAGACCAAACACGTGATGGCGGAAGGCATCGCGGAAAAGATCGGGGAGGACATCGCCTATTTCACCTATAAAAGCGAAGCCTATACCAAAAAGAAACGGGAGATGGTGATCGACAACCACGAACGCGGCCTGGCCCTGATCCTGGAATCGCTGACCGATCCCGCCGGAGGCGTGATTAAAAGCCTGGGCGAGATCGAAGCGGTGGGGCACAGGCTGGTGCACGCGGGCGAATACTACTCGGGAGCAGTAAAAATTGACGACCACGTGGTGGCGGTGATGACGGAATGCATTTCCCTCGCCCCGCTGCACAACCCCGCCAACCTCAAGGGCGTCGCGGCCGTGAAGGCGGAACTGCCCGCCGTGCCGCAGTGCGGAGTGTTCGACACCGCCTTCCACCAGACGATGGAGCCCCACGTTTACCTTTACCCCCTGCCCCTGGATATGTATTCCACCCACAAGATCCGGCGCTACGGCTTCCACGGGACCTCGCACAAATACGTCAGCCTGCGGGCGGCGGAATTCCTCGGCAAGGGACTGGCGGAGCTGAAAATGATCACCTGCCACCTGGGCAACGGCGCCTCCATCACAGCCATCAAAGGCGGCAAGTCGGCGGACACCTCCATGGGCTTCACCCCGCTGGAAGGACTGATGATGGGCACCCGCTGCGGCGACATCGACCCCGCCATCCCCGTCCACCTGCAGACCCAGCTGGGCATGACGGTCGAGGAAGTCAACACGATGCTGAATAAAAAAAGCGGCATGCTCGGGCTTTCGCACCTCTCGAACGACATGCGCACCATCGAGGACGAGATCCGCCAGAAGAACGACCCCCACGCCATCCAGGCCCTGAAGGTCTATTGCTACCGCATAAAAAAATACATCGGCTCCTACTTCGCCGCCATGAACGGGCTGGACGTGCTCGTCTTCACCGGCGGCGTGGGCGAGCGCATGCCCCTGGCCCGGGAACAGGTCTGCGCGGAACTGGACGCTTTGGGCATCATTCTGGACAATGAGGAGAACCACCGCTCCAGCGAGGACATCCAGGTGATCAGCGCCCCCGGGTCACGCGTGACGGTGCTGAAGATCCCCACCAACGAGGAGCTGATGATCGCCCTGGAAACGCAGAGGCTTTTAAGCGCCTGAGGGGGAAGCAATGGCAAAAGAAACCCGCCCCGCCCTTGACGCCGCCGCACGGGAAAACGTCTTCCGGCATATCTTTGACCAGTCGTCCGAAGGCCTGCTGATCTTCCGCGGCGACGGCGCGGTGCTGCTGATGAACGAATCGTTCGCCCGGCTGCTGGGCATCCCGCTGCTGGACATGGCGGGCAAGCCGGTCTGGGAGATCGAACAGAACTTCATCGCCAACGTGGAGATCAAAAAGCAGTTCATCCTGGGCGAGAACCGGATCAGGGAGATCCTGGCCCAGCCTGGCCCCGAACCCATGGAGGCGGAGATCCAGTTTTACGACACCCGCCGCAAACTGCACGCCTACAGGCAGGTCCTGCTGCGCGTCAGCCTGAGGGAGGACCCCGTCTTCGCCCTGGTGATCTCGGACATTTCGGCCGCCCGGCGCTCCGAAATGATCACCCAGATCATGCACCAGATCAGCCACGCCATCAACGTGACCGATGCCCTGGAAGACCTCTACAAGCTCATCCACGAGGCCCTCTCCCGCCTGCTCGACGTGACCAATTTCTACATCGCGCAATACGACCGCAAAAGCAACCTCATCACCTTCCCCTACATGGTGGACCAGATGGGCGTGGACAACTCGCCGGTGGAGGCGGACAACACCAATTCCATCACGGCCCAGCTTTTCACGGAAGGCAAGACCCTGCTGCTGGACGAACAGCAGATCAGGGAGCGGATCGGGAACCGGGGCATCGGCGCCATGTGCAAAAACTGGCTGGGCGTACCGCTCATCGTGACGGGGGAAGTGATCGGCGCGCTGGTCCTGCAGAGCTATGACAAGCCGGACCAGTATGACGGCGAGGACAAGCTCCTGCTGGAATCCATCTCGGAACACATCGCCTACGCCCTGCAGAAAAAGCAGACGGACGAATCCATCGCCGTGCTCATCCAGGCCATCGAACAGGCCGGCGAAGGCATCGTCATCTTCACCCCCGAGGGCTTCATCCGCTACGTCAACGCCATCTTTGAAAAGATCACGGGCTACAGCCGCAACGAACTGCTGGAAAAGCCGTTCGAGTTCCTGCCCTTCGAGCCCAGCACCCGGGACGAGATGCAGCGGCAGTGGATCAGGGTGCGCAGCTCGCAGCCCTGGCACGGCAAGATCGAAATGGTGCGCAAGGACAACCAGCGCATCACGCTGGACATGGTGGTCAAGCCGGTCATTGACATGGAGGGCAAGCTCTCCAGCATCATCGCCAGCTGCAACGACATCACCTACCAGATCCTGCGCGACGAACAGCAGCGCCGGGTCCAGAAACTGGAGGCGATCGGCCGCCTGACCGGGGGCATCGCCCACGACTTCAACAACATCCTCAGCGCCATCATCGGCTTCACCGAACTGGCCGGCGACAACATCGAACCCGAATCGGAGCCTGCCAAAAACCTGCGCGAAGTGATCAACTCGGCCAACCGCGCCAAAAACATGATCGAACACCTGATCACGTTCAGCAAGCAGGAGGAGACCAAAACCGAGACCATCAACTTCGTGGAGCACACCAGGGAGGCCTGCCGGTTCCTGCGCTCCTACCTGCCGCGGTCGGTCATGATCAAGGAAGCCTATCTGGCCGAGGACGTGACCGTGCTGGCGGTCCCGGGCCAGATGCACCAGATCCTGATCAATTTGGGGACCAACGCCATGCAGGCCATGCGCGACCAGAGCGGGACGGTCAGCATCACGGTGGACACGGTGGCCTTTTCCAGCAAGGACATGATCGCCTACCCTGAACTGGAGCAGTGCCAGCACGTGCGGCTGCGAGTGTCCGACGACGGCGAAGGCATAGACGAATCCATCATCGACCGCATCTTCGATCCCTACTTCACGACCAAATCCGCCAGCCTGGGCACGGGCCTCGGCCTGGCCATCGTGCACAGCATCGTGCAGTCCCACCACGGCGCCATCCGGGTCACGAGCGAACGCGGCAAGGGCACGGCCTTCACTGTCCTGCTGCCGCTCTACAGCACCGTCGCCTGGCCGCCCTCCACCCTGGAGACGATCGAGGAAGAGGACTTCAACGGCACCGAGAGCCTGCTCTTCGTGGACGACGAGCCGATGCTGGTGAACGTCTTCTGCCAGGGCCTGATCAAGCTGGGCTACAAGGTCAAGGGCTTCACCGACCCGCGCAGGGCGCTTGATTATTTCAACAACAACCACGACAGCATAGACCTGGTGATCACGGACACCACCATGCCCTACATCAACGGGATCGAGCTGGCCGTCAACATGCTGAGGAAAAAGCCGGCCCTGCCAGTCATCCTCTGCACCGGCTTCACCACTCTGATCTCGGCCGACGAAGCGGCCAAAAAAGGCATCCGCGACTTTATCATGAAGCCCTTCACCACCAAGGACCTGGCGGCCCGCGTTAGGCACCTGCTGGACTCGTGAGCCGGACAGGACAGGGAGCGCCGCCATGAGGATAGACCTGCTGCTGAACAAGCTCTGCCTGACCAAAACCCGCTCCGTCGCCAAACAGGCCTGCGACAGAAACCTGGTCCGGGTCAACGGCAAGCCGGCCAAGGCCAGCCAGGAAGTCAAAGCCGGGGACCGGATCAGGCTCGACCTTTACGGCTTCCGGCACGAACTGGCGGTGTCGGAAGTTCCGCTGGGCAACGTGGCTAAAAAGGATGCCGCGCGCTATTACACGCTTCTGGAAAAGATCCCGCTGGAATAGTTGCGTTCTGGGTCCGGGGCGCTGGCTGCCCCTCTTCCTGCTCCTGCTGCTGACGGCGGCGAACCTGGCGGGGGTGGACTGGCAGACCAGGCGGTACGGCGACACAGTGATCCGCTGCGCCCCCCGGGACACGACCTTTGCCGGGCTGATGGCCCGGCGCCTGAACCGGCGCGCGGACGCCGTCCAGATGCAGCTTGGCGTTTATCCGGACGGGCCGCTCAACATTACCATCGTCCCCGATCAGAAGGAATACCGCAAAGTCACGCTGGGCAAGGGGAAGCTGGTCGAGTCCAGCCAGGCGTTCTACTCCCCCCGGGAGCGGGTCATCTATGTCAGCAGCCCGCAGAGGATAGAGCCGGCGGATTATGACCAGGTGCTGATGCACGAATACATGCACTGGTTCCTGGATGAGACGCTGACCGGGGCTCCGCTCTGGTTCCACGAGGGCATGGCCATGCTCTACTCAGGCCAGTTCGGCTTCCATTCCTATTACGAGTTCACCCGCTACCGGTTCATGGGCTACCGGTTGTCGCTGCCTGAAATGGAGCGCAGCTATCCGGCCGAGCGCAGCCGCTGGAACATGTTTTACCTCACCTCCGCCTTTGCCGTCAGCCACATGCGGTCCGGCTACAAAACCGGGTGGGAGGATTTCTGGTCCGGGGTGGGAGCGAACTACGGCGGCGGCGGGCAGGACAGGAAAACCTCTTTCCGCGCCGCTTTCCTGGCCGGCTACAGGATGTCACCCTATTCCTTCAGCCTGCAGTTTGACCGCACCCTCAGGCGCTATGGCTGGCTGTTTCCGCTGATCGGGGTCAACGCCGTTGTTTTCGCCCTCCTGCCGTTTGTCATCATAGCTGGCTGGTGGCGCGGCCGCCGCAGGCTGAAAGGCCTGCCCGACCTTCCTGAACCTCCGGGGGAGGAGGAAAACACCCCGGAATGAAGTCCGGAACCGGGATCCGGCCATCTGCAACGCATCAGTTCCATTGCTGGTTACGCTATCGTTTCTGAATACCCGATTTTCCCGGTTTGAATTCACCCCGACCCGGTTTATGGGTAATTTAGTGCAAATCATAAACTGCAGGACCATTAACCCCGCCTTTTTTCTTGCCGAAAAAAAACTTGACATTATATTATCGTATGAAAGAGTGGACAAGGTTTTGATATAGGAGCGTAATCAGATATCTGCAAACAATGCAGTTGCCGCCAAGCTGGCGTGACAGATAAATTTGCGGACTGTGCGTTCAATCCACGGAATCGGCCTGCCTGCAGGCAGGCCTGTCAGAATGATTTATTCAACGGGAGTATTTGTGAAAAGCAGAATCTACAAGGTAATGAACGATGCCGCGGAGTACAAGGTGATCTTCTACGGATGCAATTTCATCGATATCTTCTATAACGGCCTGGAAGGTTTCCGCCGTTTGATCTATAAGAAGAATCCCAACCGGCCGGAACCCAAGAAACCGGATTATCCCATTTTGCACCAGACCTTCCACGTAACCGGCAAGAACTATGAAGAGATCTTTGCGGAATGGATGCGGCAGATTTTAGCCTGGACCCAGACCAACCGGTTCCTTCCCCTGGCTGTTGATACGATCGATTTGGGCGACAAGGAACTGACCACCCAGATCTCCTTCCGGGTGGCCATGAAACGTGACAAGCGCAACGTTCCGCTCAAAGCCGTGACCTACCAGCCGGCCAAGCTGGAAAAGGTCAAATCCGGCTACCAGATCACCGTAACTTTCGACATCTAAACATTACAACTTAATCCGCCTGAGCAGATTGGCATTGGTGACCACCGTAACGGAACTGGTCGCCATCGCCATTTCCGCGACCACGGGATGCAGCAAACCGCCCACCGCCAGAGGTATGGCAATTAAATTGTAGAAGAAGGCCCAGAACAGGTTTTGCCTGATCTTGCGGAAGGTGGCCCTGGACAGCTTCACGGCCTTGAGCAGGGCCTTGAGGTCGCTCCTGACGATCGTGATGTCGGCCGCTTCCATGGCAATGTCAGTCCCCTGTCCCATCGCCAGCCCGATGTCCGCCTGCTTGAGGGCGGGGGCGTCGTTGATCCCGTCACCCACCATCGCCACCGGCCCCAGTTCCTTTTGCAGCTGCTTCACCCGGGCCGCCTTGTCAGCCGGCAGGACATTGGCCAGCACTTGTTCAATCCCGCACTGGCCCGCAATGGCAGAGGCCACCTGCTCGTTGTCGCCGCTCAGCATGAAGGGCGTGATGCCCATCCTTTTCAGCTCCGCCACCACTTCCGCCGCTTCCGGCTTCACCCGGTCCGCGATCAGCAATACACCCAGCAGCGCCTGTTCATCCGCCAGGAACACAGGTGTGGCCTGGGGCTGGTCCTGCAGCCGGACTCCGGCCACAATCTCGTTGAAATCCTTGATCTGAGCAGAAAGATAATCCTGGCTGCCTGCCAGGTATAACCTGCCGTTCAGCCTGCCCCGGATGCCGCGTCCCGCCTCAGCCTTGAACTCCCGGGCCGGGATCAGTTGGAGGCCCTTGTCCCTGGCCGCTTTTACCACCGCTCCGGCCAGGGGGTGCTCCGAAGCCTGTTCCAGCGAAGCGGCCAGCTGCAGCACCAGGTCCGCGTCGCTATTCAGGGGTAGCACGTTTACCACTTCCGGTTTGCCGTGGGTCAGGGTGCCCGTTTTGTCGAAGACCATCACCCGGATGTCTTTCATGCGCTGCAAAGCTTCACCGCTGCGGATCAGGATGCCGTTGGCGGCGCCGATCCCGCTGCCGACCATAAGGGCGGTGGGCGTCGCCAGGCCCAAAGCGCAGGGGCAGGCGATCACGAGTACGGCGATGGCCGCCATCAGGGCCGCTTCCAGCCTTCCGGCCAGAGGCGGGGCGAAAGGCAGCAGGCCGCTTAAAAAGCTGTGGAAGCCTTGCAGGAGGGTGGGGAAAAGGTACCAGGCCAGGAACGTGAGCAGGGCTAAAACCAGGACAACCGGCACGAACACGGCCGTGACCCTGTCGGCCAGGACCTGGATGGGGACCTTGCTGTGCTGCGCCTCTTTGACCAGGCGCACGATCTGGGCCAGGAAAGTGTCCCTGCCGACCCGCGTGGCCCGGATGATCAGCCTGCCTTCCTGGTTGACGGTGGCGCCGATCACGCGGTCGCCCGGCCGGCGCGTCACGGGCAGAGATTCGCCGGTGGCCATGGACTCGTCAACTCCGGACACGCCTTCCACCACCTCTCCGTCGGTGGGGATCTTGCCGCCGGGCTTGACGATCAGCAGGTCTCCGGGTTCGATCCTGCTGATGGGGATCTCCCGCTCAGCATTGTCTTTCCAGAGCAGGGCGGTCTTGGCGCCCAGGCTCATCAGGCGCCGGATGGCGGCGCTGGCTTTGCCCTTGGCCCGGCTTTCCAGGTAGCGTCCGGTCAGGTGGAAGGCGATGATCATGGCGGCGATGCCGCTGAAGTCCTCCATCCTGATGAGCAGCGAAACCGGCCCCGTCAGCAGGGCAGCGACCGTGCCCAGGGCGATCAGCACATCCATGTTGGCCAAACCGTGCCGGACCGACTTGAACGCCGAAACGTACACCCGGCGGGCCGGGATCAGCATGGCGGCCAGAGAGAGGGCCGTCATCACCGCGACGTGGATAGTGTGGCTGGGGAACAGTTGCAGCCTGAAATGCATGTGGACCAGCATCAGCGCCATCACGGCGGCGGCCAGGATCCAGGCAATGATCATCCTTTTGCCTGCCTGCCTTTGCGCTTCCGCAAAGCTGTCTTCCCGCCCGCTTTCCTCTTCCGCGGGAAGCTCCCTCACCTGGAAGCCCGTGTTCAGGATGACCTGTTTCAGCTGCTCCAGGCTGACCTGGCGGTCGTCATACTCGACCGCAGCCTCCTCCAAAGGGAGATTCACATTCGCCAGGCTGACCCCCGCCGTTTTGGAAAGGGCTTTTTCCACGCTGGCGCTGCAGCTGGCGCAGTGCATCCCCCCGATGCCGATGGTTGCCTTATGTTTCATTTATCTGATTTTCCTGTTTTTGTTTTTACATATATGATAATCTGTTATGCCGTTGCCCGCTACTTTGGAATCAGTCTTGCAGAGTTGACCGTAATTGAAAAACTCCTGTCCGCAGCAGAGGCAAACACAACCATATTTTTCAGCCGGCCCTTGGACCGCCAGGCCTTGCCCATCGACAAATCACCGTCAGATAAAGCCAATTTTGCGGATATCTGAGGGTGAAGTACGGGTCAGCTATGGGTTGAGATACAAGCGGGGAAGAACGCTGGGTTCAGCCGTTTTGTTCGTAGGGATATGCGTCCCCGCTTGTCCCGGTAAAGGCTGGATGTCCGTACCTGCGGTAACCGGAACCGGATGAATCCGGTGCCCCGTTTCAATATGCATGAGAAATGGCCGGGACTCATCACCCGCACCCCCATAACTCATAACAATTATCAAGGATTAAATACCGCTAATGGTTCCGCCCTGTCTGCTGCCAGAGGATGCCGCCGATGATGAGGGCCAGCCCGGCCAGGGTGGAGGCGGCGATGGGTTCTTTCAGCACGCCGCGGATGATGAGCAGGGACAGGAAGGGCGTCAGGAAGATGAGGTTGGCGACCCGGGCGGCGTTGGGCGCTTTCTGCAGGGCGGCCGACCAGACGAGGAAAGTGATCCCCATCTCGAAGCAGCCGACATAAGCGAACCCGGCGACGGCGGCGGGTGTGGGCACAGCCAGCTGGCCGCTCAGGGCGGCATAGGCCAGCACATAGGCAAAGCCGAAGAGGAAGGTCCAGAACAGCCGGACCGCCACGTCCCGCCTGTCCTTCACGCTGTAGAGCCAGAACAGGGCCCAGACCAGGGTGGAAAAAAGCGCCAGGCCGACTCCCAGCGGTTCGGCAAACCGGAGGCTGCCAAAATTGCCTCGCACGGCTATCACCGCCGCTCCGCAGAAACTGACCAGGACCCCGCCCAGATTGCGCAGCCGCGGCTTCTGCTTCAAAATGGGAATGGAGAGCAGGCTCAGCATCACCACCCAGATATAGTTCAGGGCCTGCGCCTCCTGGGCCGGCAGCCGGTCGTAGGCCTCCAGCAGCACGGCGTAATAAAGGAAGGGATTGAGCAGTCCCAGCAGGGCGGAGCGAAAAAGGTCCCGGCGATTGCCTTGCAGCAGCAGCCCGGTTTTTCTCTGCAGAAGGATAACGATGAAGATCACCCAAGTGGAAACGAAGCTGGCGCCTAGCAGCAGCTGGACAGGGCTCTGGTGCCTGAGGCTGAGTTTGAACGCGGTGGAGACGGTGGACCAGAAGAGGATGGCCAGCCCCGCCAGCAGGTAGGCGGGATGGATCAGCCGGCGCTGGTTGGGCGGCACTTTACTCCCTGGTCAAAGATGCGATCAGGCGGGCGGCCACCAGCAGGTCAGGCACGATGAAATCCGGCTTGTATTCCCACTGCTTCATTTGGGCGGAAAATTCCTTCTTACCGTTGCCGCTCAGCAGCATTATGGTTTTTAGCCCCGCCTTCCTGCCGAAAGCGATGTCCGAATAGCGGTCCCCCACCATCCAGCTCAGTTCGGGCCGGAAGCGGAAGTCTTTAACCGCCTGCCTGAACATGCCCAGGCCGGGCTTGCGGTCTTCGTGGGAGATGTTGTAAGGCTCCACCACGCCGTCGGGAAAATAGGGCGAATAATAGACCTTGTCAATGGGCGCGCCCTGCGCCGCCAGCAGGTCCTGGGCTTTCTGCAAAACCTGGTGCATCTGCTCCAGCGTGATGTAGCCGCGCGCCACGCCGCCCTGGTTGGTCACCAGGAGTACGTAATATCCGAGTTTCCTGAGGATTTTGACGGACTCTGCCGCCCAGGGGTAGATGTCATACTTGGCGGGGTTGTCAATGTATCCGTAGTCGTCGGGGTTGATGGTCCCGTCCCTGTCCAGCAGTACGGCTTTCCTTATCTCTTTTGCTTCCATGTCAGTGCTTGATTCCTTATCTTGAGTTTCCGGTAAAAATCAGGGGCTGGAGGTTTTAACCTTCCTGCTCAGTATCTCTTGTTGTCGCGGGTCTGGAACTTGAGCGCGTCGGGCAGGCTGAGGTTGAAGAGCACGATCCGGTAGTCCCAGAAATTGGTCCGGCGGGTGAAACTGATGTCCAGCTTCCAGCAGTGCAGGAGGCGGCTGACATTGATGGACTGGGAGATCAGTTTGCTGTCCTTTACGTTGTAATAGCTGGAATAGCTGAGTTCCCAGTTGGAGGTGAGCTTGCAGGCGGCGCTCAGGCGCAGGTTGTTGTTGCGCGGGTGCAAAATGTTACGGTCGGTGCTCAGGTCCTGTGAAAGGCTGAGGCTCCAGTCGGCGCTCAGGGCGGTGGCCGAGGCGGGTATGGGCTGGCCGCCCACGGAGTCTTCGACGGGCACGTAGGCGGAAAACAGGTCGCTTTTCCGGCGCGGGAAATAGTCTTTGTAGGAAGCGCTGCCGCTCACCTGCAGGGAGTGCGAAAAATACTGGCTGCCGGGTTTCCAGTTCAGCCAGTGCAGTTGGTAGGGGTCCTGGGACAGGTTGTAGCTGGAGGAATAGTTCAGCTTCAGCCTGCCTGTCTCGTAAGCGGCGGGGCGGAAGTAGAAGGAGTGGGTCAGATTGTTGAACTGGCGTTCCTTTTTCTCCAGGTTGAGTCCGGTGCGCGCGCTCCAGCCGAAGACGTCGGTGAGCTTGCGCTCCTTCGCCTTGTCGGTCGCCTTCAGCTTGATCTGCCATTTCTGGTCTAGGCCGAGGCTGATATTGCGGCTGCGCTCGGACTGGTTGAGCCCGATCCCGCCGAAGTAGTAAAATCTGTCGTTCCCGGAAAAATCAGGGCTGTAGCCGAAGGAGACGGAAGGCGTGATGATGTGGAGGACGGATGAGACATAAAACTCAGGCAGGTTGCGGATGCCGTAAACGGTGAAGTTGGCGCTGCTGGAGGCGGAGTATTCGTTGCCTCGCACCCACTTGTCATCGTTGCGGTCGCGGTCCATCCAGGCTTCGCCGTAGCTGAAGGCCTGGGTCAGGTTAAGCCAGCCAAACGCCTTGTAGCTGTAGTTTAGTCCCAGGTTGTGCTTGAGTCCGAGGTGATGTTCGTTGAGATAGCTTACGCCGGTGCTGTCCAGCGTATTGTCCCATAAATAGTCGCTCCAGTCGCGGCTCTTGGCGCGCAGGTAGCCTGTGTGGTCCAGCCTCACGTTGTAGCTGTAGTTGAAATTGGTCCACCACTTGTTGCGGACTTCGAGGCCGCTTTTCCTGGTGAAGATCTCGTGCACGGGCCGGGTGGGCAGGGAAAAGGTGGCGGAGGGCAGGCTCACGTTGACCGTGTTGTTGATCAGGTCCTCGCTGTAAGTGGCGCCGGCGTTCAGGTAGGAACTGAGCAACGGCCGGCGGTAGGAAAGGGTGGACGTGATGCGCTGGGCCAGGGATTCGTCGATGTCCGTGCTGCTTTCCCAGATGCGCTTGTTGCTTATATAGTCGATGTTGGCGTCGAAGGTGGATTTCTCCCCCAGTTCCTGGTGGTGGCTGCCGCGGATGGAATAATCCACGTTGGTGGCGTATCCGGAAATGTTTTTCTGGAGCGAGGTGTCGAAATTGCCGTTAAGCAGGTAGCGCTTGGCGTAGCGCGTTTCCAGGTTCACCTTCCAGCCAGTTTTTTCCATCAGGTCCAGGGCGATGGTGGCGTCGGCGTAATCCTTCCAGGGATAATAAAAGGCGATGTTGCGGATGTATCTGCCGTCCACCGTGTTGTAGCCGGGTTCGGGGATGAGCAGGCCCAGCTGCCTGCCACGTTTGATGGAAAAAGTGATGTAGGGAAAGTAGAAAATCGGCATGTGATTGACGTAGGCTACGACAGGTTTGCCCACGATTTTGTCGCCCTGGTAGAGGCGCATCCGGCGTGACTGGAACCAGAAATCCGGCTCCTGGTCGTCACAGGTGGTGAATCTCCCGTCGTCAATGTCATAGATCCCGTCGCCGATCTTGCGGACCTCGCGTCCGTAATAGAAACCCTTGTCCAGGCGGCTGGCCGCGTCCTGCAGCACCCCCGTCTGCGAATTGACGTCATAGCGGACCTCGCTGCCGATCAGGACCTGGTCGTTGTCCTGCATGACAGTGCGCCCCGAGGAGAAGGCGCGATCCTTTTTCAGGTCGATGCGCAGGCTGTCGGCCGAGATGGTCGAGGTCTGGTATTGCACGGAAGTATTTCCGTAGAGATAGATCTGTTCCGTATCGTAATGATAGGCGACGCTGTCCGCTGCGTAGAAGAGGGAATCCAATTTGGCCGCGGCAGTGCCGAGTGTGTCGGACAGCCCGATCACAGTATCAGCAAGACCTGGCTCAGTTTCTGACGGCGCGGCTTGCGCACCCAGGGACAGGCTGCCAAGCCAGGCCAGGATTAACGTGGCCAGTCCAATCAGGGCTTGCCTTTGTCCTCTCATCGCGATCCGCATATCATTATTTTCATATTTATTAACAAATCCCTGCCACTCAGCCCGGATGTCAAGCAATTCATCCTCCTCCTTCCCTGCAGGTCGCGCTGACGCTGCGAGGATTCAACGCGGATAAGACCACTGCAGAATCCTCGCTGCTTTATGAAGCAGGCGGTAGTGCAATTACAGGATTGAGTCAATTAGTATCAGACAGCAAGAAACAGCTTGACATGATTTCTGTTGGTATAATATATTGAAGATGTGCTTTGACACAGCTAAGGATCACCTGAAAGGCATTTTCCTGAAAGCTTGCATATATATTGTTCATATAGCATACCGACATGGACAATTCATGCTTAATACATAAACGGTATAAGTCTTTTACTGGGAGGAGGTGGTTGCTTGGCTGCTGATTTTACAACTTTAACTATTCAAGGACTGGTTGTCGATGCTCGGGGCGATGAGGCGTTTTTTCCTGTTTTGGGCTCGGGATAGATTATGGGATCCAAATGCCTCTTCATTCATCAATCACGTGTTGCTATCCCAATTAATAAACTTTCTGACACAATTGCTAACTGTTTTTAAGGAGGAGTTATCCAATGAAAAAAGTATTTATCATTATGGCAATCCTTGCGATTTCCATCCATGCTCTCATAGCTCAAGGTGAAATATTACCGCTTCCAGCCGTGAACAATCCAAATTGTAACACCTCGACCTGGGTGGAGGCTTTGCCTTTTGATTTGTTTACCCAATTATACATCAGGTATTATCCATTGGGAAGCACGCCGCCAGCGCAATGGCTGCCAATGGATTGGAATTGGACAGGGCCCGGGGGGGAGGATTATCATTATTCTTACTCTGTGCCTCCACAGGCATTGGAGTCTGTCATCCAATATGAGCTTTATGGCTGGTTTAATGGGATTGACATTTACATGGGACCCTACGCATATGAGGTGAATGATCCGACCTGGCTCAAGTATGATACATACGAAATAATCGACCCGCACTCATTTTTCAGCCCGCCCCAGAACATTGCCGACACTTATGGCGTCCTAGTCCGTTTCGAGAACAAATTCTGGAATACTGGTATCTGGATGTATCTGCTTACAGTTGAGACCTTCTTTGAAAGTACTCCGGCCATGGATATGGAATTGAAGGTGTATCTGGATACGGATGAAGATCCCATGAATGGATTAACCCCGTATGGGCCGATAATAATCCAGCCAGGGGGCGGTGTCTCGGGCTCTCACTACTACTATAATCTTTACAATCATTATCCGTTGGAATACGTGTTGATAGATCCCCAATACAAGTATTTCTATGTTGGCTTTGAGAACTTGCCTCAGTTAGTAAGAACAGGCTGGCATTACAACATGTATCATAATTCATATTGCAGATTGTTTAAGGCCGGCGATCCCATTTATAACGGAGATATATTTGATGCCTCCGTCTCTCCACTCTCCAATGAAGGCGGGTGGCGGGTCGGGGCCTATGTGTCTGCTACCCCACAAAACATTGCTGTTACTGTCCCAGGTGGAATATACACTCCTGTCATTACCTGGGATAAGTATCCGCATGCCACAAGCTACAACATCTATCGAGCAACTGAACCTGATGCAGAATGGCCGGGCGACTGGGATGAGGTAGAGCTAAATTGGATTCCTACTGATCTGGATTATCCCATTTGGATAGACTTGTATCCAGGCCCCAACGAGTATTATAGAGTGACGGCAAATTTCTGACAAATCACTGTTTTGATAATCGGGGTAGAATTCCGGCACCGGCAGGTGCCGGTTTGTTTTATCAGACAGCCTTTGCTCATGGGAAGCAGGTGCTGCCCTGGGGACAAAGATTTGAATGATAAATGTATCCGCGATTTGTGCAGAAAAAGATTGACAAGGACA
>JAXDBS010000033.1:0-14489 GCA_034678545.1 Cloacimonadaceae bacterium (SeqCode)
ACGGACCCATGACGGACCCAATCCGGACAAAGTCCGTATTGGGTCCGTAATGCTGTCAAGGGCGATGCGGGGAAGAGGCAACGAGGTAAATAGCTAACTCATTGATACATATAATTATGGTGTGATATCAGGCAATCCTGTACGGGAATTGGATGGCTGGGAATGTAAAACCCGGGAAAAGAAAAAAGGCTGGCCTTTCAGCCAGCCTCCTACCATGGGAAGTCTTTAGGGCCAGCTGACAAAGAGCTGGAAACCGGGGTTGTTGCCGGGCCCGAAATGTCCGCCGCTGCGGATGTTGAAACCGGCGAAATTCTGGTTGGTGGCGGAGATCTTTTTCACATTCCGGACGTGGATGGTGCCCTGCCGGTCCATGTAACCGGTCAGTTGGACCGAGTATCTTTTACGGGGATTGTAGCGCCGGCGGAGCATTTCGCGGACCAGCTGGTTGCCTCTGCTGTCGAGTTGGTGAAAGTCATAGTCCCGGCCGCGGTCTTTGATCAGAATGCCGAAGCCGCCCTGGTTGGGGTGGTTTCCGCCCGGTCCGGGCTGGTGGTTGCCGGGGCCTCCGTCATTATCGCGGACCAGGAGTCCCTTGAAGTTCCGGATGTCTTGATGGTCGTTGTGATTACCCTGGTTATGGTAATCATTATTGCCGTAATTGGGTTGATTGTTGCCCTGGTGGGGCGGGTTGCCTCCGTTGTGGTGGTTTTGGGCCTGCAGTGCCAGAACCAGCATCAGCATCAGAGCAAGGTGAACGATCATTAGTCTGCTTCGCATTGTAGCCTCCATTAACGATTTCGGGCATGCCATACCCTATATACACGGGGGCCGCGGACTTCCTGCAAAAATCTCCGGGCAGCTTCCAAGGCAAAAAAAAGCAGGCTGCCGGAACAGGCAGCCTGCAGGAATGAATTTACCGGCTACAGGATCTCGATGACGAGGAATTTGGATTTGCGGAACATTTCCTTGTTGGTGACCTTAAGGACATAGTTGCCGCCCTCTTTCTGGACTGTATAAGAGGCGGAGCTCTGGTTGGACAGGATGGAATAGCCCCGCTTGGTGGCGGGGAAGGAGATCCCATCCACCTGCAGCAGGTTGAAGGTGCTGTATTTCTGGAGCTGTTCGGCTTTCTGCATGGTGGAGACGCGGCCGATGCCGAGCAGACCGCCCTCGCGTGAGATGATCTTGTTCTTGATCAGGTCGTTGCGGCTGCCGAAGGCGTAGAAGATTGTATTGATGTCTGCTTCCTGGGCCTCTATGGTGGCCTGCTTCTCAGCTATGGTGGTCTCGCGCTTGGCAATCTCGCCGGCGGCGATCTCGCGCTCGCTGACCAGGGTTTCCTCCGCGACGCCGAGTTTCTGGGTCAGTTCCGCCACGATCCTTTCCTTGTCTGCCACGGAGGCTCTCAGTTTGGCAATGAGGTTGTCCAGGCCCTTGAACCTGGTCTGGGAAGAGGCCAGCTGCTTTTCCAGGTCGGCTATGCGCCGCTTGTCCGACTCGATCTGGAGCTTCATGTTGCGGATGCTGTTGATGATCTGGGTGCGCCTGTCGGCGGCGCTGAGCGGCATTTCGCTGCCGGTGAAAAGCTGTCCGGAAAGACCCATGTCTATGGAGTCCAGATGAGCCTGGATCTCGTTGATGGTGCTGGTGGCGTTTTCAAAGGAAGTGGCCAGGGTGTCCTTTTCCGCCGCCAGTTTGGCTTTGGAGGCATTGGCCGAAAACCACAGGTAGCCAAGGATGATGGCTGCAATGGCCAAAACGATGCTGACGATCGTGCTGCTCTTCATATATTCTCTCCTTTTTGCTGTTTGTAATTATGGACAGACGCTCCTGCCAGGGCTGATTGCAAAAAGCTCCTTCCATCCATGTGAAAGGTTTATGTTGACAAAAATATAAAAATCCAGGACGCAAATGCTTTAAAGAACATAATCGAAAAAGGCGACGGTATTTGTCAATGAAATATTTCCTGCTGGACCGCTGGGTCGGGGAGTGCCGGACGGAAACCGGCGGCGTCGAACAGTTGCTGCTGTCTCCGCCGGCGCTGACGGTCGTCCTCAAATCCGGGACCAGGCTTGTCCTGTATTACAGGTCTTCCCAACCGCTGCCTTTTTTTGTCCGGGGCGAATATCCTCTGCCGCAACCGGGAACTCAGGTCTGGCCTGCCCTTAACAACTCGCTGGTTAGAGATATCAGCCTCGCGGACAACGACAGGATAATCACTTTTGAATTTCTGGCAAAGGATATTTTTCAGTCCGGAAGACAGTATCTGCTCATCTTCGAATGCATGCCGCCCCTGGGTAATGTGATCCTCTGCTCGCCCGAAGCGGGCAGGCCGGTCATCATGGACGCGCTGCACAAATACAGCTACGCGGATAATCCGCAGCGCCAGATCCTGCCCGGGCTGACATATGAGCCGCCGCGCACCGGATTTGAGCCGCAACGGGAGGAGATCGCCTTTCCGCTGACGGTGAAGCCGGCGGCCGGGGGCGGGGAGATTCCCTGCGTCACGGTCAACGAATACTTCCGCGTTTATTACGAGCAGGTAATCACTCAGAGGGAGGCTGTCCGCCGCGCGGGACGGGCGAGGGCGCAACTGCAAAAGGAACTGGCCCGGGCGGAAAAGAAACTGGCGCAGCAGCAGGCTGAGCTGGACACCGCCAACCAGGAGCAGACCTGGCTACAATGGGCGGAACTGGTCAAGGCGAACCTGGATAAGATCCGCGCCGGCGATACCGAGTTGGAGGCTGTCAACTACTTTGACCCTGAATTGAAACAGGTGAAGATTCCCCTGCTGCCTGATAAACATCCCCAGGAAAACCTGCGCCTGTATGTGAAAAAATACCGCAAGGCCAAACAGGGCAGACAAAAGATCGGGGAACAGATCCGCCGGACCGAAGCTGAGATCGAACAGCTTAAACTCAGGCTGCAAATGCTGGAAGCAGGTCAGGCAGAGGATCAAGAAATGGAGACCGGAGTTGCCACCCCTTCTGTTTCAGGTTCAAAATCTGAAGCAAACCTGCTGAGGCTGGCGGTTGACGCGGACTGGGAAATCATCATCGGGCGCAAAGCCAGGGAAAATGATCTGATCGTGACCCGGATCGGCCGCAAATCTGACTGGTGGTTCCACTCCCGCATCTACCACGGCTCGCATGTCCTGCTGCGCAATCTTCACAACAGAGAACCGGGACGGGAACTGGTGGAGCTGTGCTGCGGGCTGGCCGCCTGGTTCAGCAAGGCGCGGCATTCCCAGAACGTGCCGGTGGATTACACCCAGCTCCGCTATGTGCGCAAGCCGCGCAAGAGCGCGCCAGGATTCGTAACCTATACGGACCATAAAACCGTGTTTGCCGATCCGCTGGATGTCAGCGCAGCCCGGTACAGGCTGAACGGCCATGCCGGCTAAAATCAGAACTTTGGGTTTCCTGCTCAGGAAACAGCCTTACAGCGAGAGCAGCCTCCTGCTGCACGCCTTCACGGACACTCTGGGACTGGCCTCCATCCTGGCCAAGGGCGTGCAGAAAGGCAAAAAGGCGCAGGGCTTCTTGCTCAATCTGCTGGGCGAATATGAATTCATGCTGAGCAGCAGCCCCAACTCCAGCCTGCATGTGCTGACCGAGTTCAGCACCGTGAGTGAATACCCGACCGACCTGCCGCTGGACACCTGGTTCGCGGCCCAGGCCGGGGCGGAGGTCCTGACCAGGCTGATCCTGCCGCCGGAGGAGGTGCCGGCCGTGTACGGCGCCCTGAAGCATTACCTGGAATATCAGAAAGGCGTGCGATGCAACGCCGTTGCCATCTTCTGGCGCTACCTGCTTCATCTGTACAAACTGCTGGGAATTCCATTGAGCTTGAAAAACTGCTCCCGCTGTCATAAAGATATTACTGCTCCTTCCGGTTATGCAGCCGACACGGGGCAGCCGGTCTGCTCCGCCTGCCTGAAGACTGGGCCGATTGCCGTCAGGTTCGATGCGGAAAGCGTTCATCTGCTGAAACTGCTGCCCGTGATCGGGAACTATCTGGACGATGTCGTGATCCGCCCGGAAGACATCAGGCAACTCAACCGGTTCCTGCTGGACTTCTACAACCGCCAGTTTCATCAGCCCCTAAGGCTGAAGAGCCTGCAGTTCTTTGAACAGGGCTTGCCGGCGCAGCCGGAATGATTGCTGAAGGATTGACAGTTTCAGACAAGCTGAAAAAAAAGCGCTCATATTAACAGAAAAGGAAATGCATGAAAAAGATCGTCCCGCTAATGCTTCTGGCACTGGTACTGGCCACCTCGCTGCGCGCGAATCCGGGTTTCCGGGAAGATACAGTGAATTGGCTGAAAGCGCGCGGAATTTCACCCGAAGGGATTGTGGTAATCATTTCCATGCTTCCTGTCATCGAACTGCGCGGTGCCATCCCGGTCGGCATCTTCGGCTTTGGTTTCACCTGGCAGAAAGCGGCCCTGCTGTCCGTTTTCGGAAACATGCTGCCGATCCCGCTGGTGTTGCTATTCTGGGAGAGCATCGTGCTTCTGCTGCGGCGCACTAAAAGGGGCGCTCGCTTTGTGGATTGGCTTTACTATCGTACCAAGGGCAGGAGCAAGGTGATCGAGAAGTATGAAGAGATCGGGCTGATGCTGTTTGTCGGAATCCCTCTGCCCGGGACGGGCGCCTGGACCGGAGCCTTTGCCGCCAATATCATCGGCCTCAGGTTCTGGAAGTCCCTGCTGTTCATATTCCTGGGCGTGCTGCTGGCGGCGGCGGCGGTAACCATACTATGCCAGACCGGCGTGCTGGTTTTTCAGATATGAAAAAAGGGTGTCGGCTGATCCGGCACCCATTATTATATTGTTGCGTCCGCTCAGGCTTCGGCTGATTCGGATTCCTCTTCCTTTTCCGCGGCCTCTTCCTCTTCCGGCAGGTCGGACTTGGCAAAGACCTCGATTGTGATCGTGCTTTTGGTCAGTTCCGGATAGAAGTCGTCAATGTATTCCCTGACTGTGTTTTCAATATCGTTGTGTTTATCGAGGATCTCCTGGGAAAACCCAACCTTGATGTTGGCGGTTTTCAGGTTGTGGTTGATGTGGAGGGTTGGTTTTTCACCGTAAACATTATTCAGGAATTCGGGCAGGGATTTGTGCAGCCGGGTGATGTTGCCGACGATCTTGTAAAGTTTCAGGCCGAAATAAGCGGCCAGTGCTGTCCCTCCCACTACGAAAAGGGTCTTGAAAAATTTCTTCATAACCTGATCCTCCTTTTACTTGTAGATTGATTTTATCCGGCCCCAGGAACGCGTCTGGTTAAAGACGGGGACAAACACGGAGATGTCCTTACCGGTCCTGGGATTGAGGGAATACTCGCCGTGTGAATAACAAACGATGCCGCTGACTGATGTGAAGGTATCGCCGGCTTTGCCCCGGCGCACCGGTTCGCTGGGGAAAAGATCGTTCAGCTGGCAGGTGCCGGATCCGTCGTTGATCAGGATGCGGGCCGCCTTACCTTGCTGGCTGACCAGATTGGCGTTCATCACTCTGACCAGGACACATTCGTAGGCTTCCGCCTGGTCCGGAGTCATGAGCTGTCCGGAAGTGACGGGTGAGGGCAGGGGAACCGGGTAATTCGAATCCAATACAGATATGCGCCGCACATCCTGGATGCAGGTCATGCCGTAATACTCGGAAACCACGCCCTGCAGGACAAGCTTGTCGCCGACTCGCACCCGGGCATTGGCGGATGTGACATAAATGCTTCTCCAGGGTCCGCCGGCCGGTTCGCTGAGAAAGAAACCGCCGTATCTGTAGTTGACGGCAGTCACGATCCCTTCAACAGTTACCGACCGTCCCGCATAGCGGGAGGGAAAAGTGTTGTCACCGCCTGGAAGCACGGTGTGCTGTATCTCATAGATGGATACTCCTGACAGCGTAACAATCCCGCAGAGCAAGAGCACCGAGATCAGTTCTTTCATTTTTTATACCTCTTATGCATATACAAATAATTGCCTTACTTATGTCAAGCAAAAAATAGGCCTGGGCGGGGTTGGGTTGGTTTTTACAGGAGACAATCGTTTATTTCAGTTATACTAACAGAATGAGGAGTAATCAGCAGTTTATTCTACTTAGGGTTTATTCAGCCAGATCTTGACGTCCGCTTTTTGAATCTTGTCTTCCAGCCAGCTATCGAACCAATCGGGATGGAGGCGGGTTGAGTAATACTGCCTGGCCTCGGTTTCGGAATAAAGTTTCGGCTCGAGCTCCTCGATTTTTTTGACAACCGGCACAAGGACAAAGTACCCAGCCGCATAAGCCGTTGGCGGCTGCTTCTGCGTGAAGCGGCGGACAGCATCCACGTATAGGTGAGCGACGGATTCGTCCAGGACTGATCCGTCAATGCCGATTCCGGCAGTGTATACTACTTGCATATTCTGGCCGGCAGCCGCCTTCAGGGGATCCTTGTAATGATCTGAGACCCAAGCCAGTGCTCGGCTGAGGACGGAATCGCGCTGCTTCTGCGCGGACAGCAGGGATACTATCTCGGCGCTCGCTTCCAGAAGGGGCCTATAGTCATGGGGCTGGACCCTGATCACCTCAGCTAGGATCCAGGCCTGCATGGTTTTAGAATAGACCGGATCCAGAAGTGCACCAGCCTTCTGTTCAAAAGCCCGGTCGGTCAGATATGCGCAGGTGTCGGGATCGTCCAGCCAGGCTGAGTATTTGTTGACAGGGCCGCTCAGGGAATAGGGATAATCCAGTTCTGACGCTGCCGTGGGCAAGCCGATCTGACCGGCGAGAGTGCGCAGCTCTACCGCTCTTTCCCTGACGGCGCTAATGTTATTCGGACCGGAAATAATGGCTATGCCGATCTCGTTCAGCTTGACCAGGGAAGGCGTGCGTTCCGCCACTTGGTAGATGTACCAGAAGTCGTTCAGCTTGATAGGTCGGGTGACCCGGCCGCTTTCCAGGCCTGCCAGCGCGGCTTGGAGGGAAACGGGCAGCTTTTCCAACTGGAGAAATCCCAGGTTTCCGCTTTTGGCGGCGGAGTGTGCCTGGGAGTGAAGTTCCGCCAGCCAGGTGAAAGGTTTGCCGTTGGTAGCCTCGAAATAGAGCGAATCAATGACTTCCCGGGCCCGCTGTTCGTCTTCCAGATCGGCTTTGACCGGCAAGTTAACCCAGCCCAGTTCGACCGCTTTGTCCACCCGGTAGTCATCGATGTGGCTGCGGTAGTGGTCTTCCACTTCGGTCTGGGTTACGGTTACAGTTTCGCTGGCAGAATCAAATACTATCCACTCAATGTCAGCCTTCGTATTCATCAGTTTCCTCAATTCTGCCAACTCCCTGTTACTCAAGGTTTCGCGCACCATCAGTTGCCGCTTCAGCTTGGCCAGGGGGATATAATCATTGAAATATTTCTGTTTCAGCCAGTCCAGTTGCTGGGATGTTTCCGAGGTGAGTGCTTCGACATACAACTGACGGTCAAATCTTCCGTCAGTTTGAAAGGCGGGAGCGGTTTTCATACTGGGTGGAATGTTCTGGAGCAGTGAATCCATGACTTCCTGCCGGGTTGTTTTGATGTCATACTTTTTGTAGTATCCGTTCAGGATGACGCGGATGGTGATGTCCCGCCAGGTCTTCTTGACTAATTCACGCATCTCCCGCTCATCTGGGGCGCGGTCCTTTTCCAGCTTGAAGGCCGTGAAATTGCGCATCAGGGAATTCAGGTAATACTCTTCAGGTATGTAAACACCGTTCACGCGGCCGGCGTTGCCGGTCTTTTGGATGGCGCAGCCGCCCAGGATCAGAGTTAGGGCGAAAGCGATGGATAACTGCAATGTCACAAGGCACTGCATCCTGATGAGCGGGCCGTTTTGTTTCCTCGTCATAATTGTACCTTTATGCGGATGCGGTCTAGATTTTGTTTTGGAGGTCTTTGAGAAACTGCCAGGCCTGGATGGGGGTCAGTTCGTTTAAATCCAGGTTTTTGATCTCTTCCAAGAAGGATTGTTTTTCCTCTGTTTTGTTTAGCAGCACTTCAAAGATCTCCATCTGGGGAATGCTCTGGTTAAGTTTTTTGCGGATTGTGTTGGTCAGGCCCTGGGGGCTGATCTCATGTTCTTCGAGGTTGCGCAGGATGTCCCGGGCTCTTTTAACCACGCGCTCGGGAATGCCGGCCAGGCGTGCTACTTGGATGCCGTAGCTCTGGTCAGCTCCTCCGCGTTCGATTTTGCGCAGGAAGATCATCTGGTCCTGCCATTCCTTCACTGCGATATTGTAATTCTTCACGGAGGGATATATGTTCTCCAGTTCAGTCAGCTCGTGGTAATGTGTAGCAAATAGGGTCAGCGCTCCCACCTGCCTTTCTATGTGTTCCACGATCGACCAGGCCAGGCTGAGGCCGTCAAAGGTTGAGGTTCCGCGCCCGATCTCGTCCAGCAGGATGAGGGAATTCCGGGTGGAGGAATGCAAAATGTTTGCGGTTTCGATCATTTCCACCAGGAAGGTGCTCTGCCCCTGGGCCAGGTTGTCGGAGGCTCCTACCCGGGTGAAGATCCTGTCAAACAGGGGGCCTCGGTAGCTTTGAGCGGGGACATAGGCGCCCATCTGGGCGAGGATCGCCAGCAGGCCGATTTGCCTCAGGTATGTCGATTTACCTGCCATATTAGGTCCCGTGATTATGGCGATGCGGTTGTCATCACTGTTAAGCAGCGTGTTGTTGGGAATGAACTCCTCGCCCGTGGGCAGCTTTTCGATCACGGGATGCCGTCCGCCGTTGATCTCGAGAGTTCTGTCATCTGAGAAAGTGGGACGGCAATAGTTGTTCTGATGCGCCAGAAATGCCAGGGCGGAAAAGGCGTCAATTTCCGCCACAGCCTCAGCGAGGCTTTGCAGGCGCTTAACCTGTCCTGCCAGGAAAGAACGGAATTCCCGGAAAAGTTCAAACTCCAGGCTTTTCAGGCGCTCTTCCGCGCTCAGGACTTTGGCTTCATATTCTTTCAGGCGGGGGGATATGTAGCGTTCCGAATTGACCAGAGTCTGCTTGGCGGCATAATAATCCGGCACCTTGCTTTTATGCGTGGATGTGACTTCAATGTAATATCCGAATACTTTATTGTAACCAACCTTGAGCGATGGTATGCCTGTCTTTTTTCGCTCATCGTCTTCCAGGCGCGCAATCCAGGATTTGCCGTCGTGGCTGAGAGACAGCAGTTCATCCAGTTCCGGGTGGTAGCCGGGTTGGAAGATTCCGCCTTCCGTGATAACGAGGGGCGGCCTTTCAGTGAAAGCGTTGCCAATTCTATCTGCCAGGTCGTCAAATTGCCCAAGCTGCTCACGCCATTGCCGGGTGGCGGCGCAGTCGAAATGTCCGAGGACAGCGCTGACCTCTTTCAAGACTAGCAGGTAGGACTGCAGGGCGATGATCTCACGCGGATTGATGCGCAGGGCGCCGATTTTGGAGTTAAGCCGGCTGATGTCGCCGATATCCTTGAGCAGGGCTCGCAGGTCCTTGAGATAGGGGAAATTGCTTTGCAGAATGCCGATGATGTCTAGGCGGCGGTTGATCTCATCGCGATCCAGCAGCGGATTCAGCAGCCGGTGGTGCAGCAGTCGCGAGCCCATGGGGGTCAGAGCCTGGTCAATGATGTCTATCAGGCTGCCGCTGCGGTTGCCATAGCGCATGGATTTGAGCAATTCCAGGTTGCGGCGCGTGACCTCGTCCAATTGCATGCAACTGCTCAGCGAGTAATAGTGCAGGCTGGAGATGTGATTAAGGCCGTCTTTGTAGAGGGATTGCACATAAGCCAGAGCGGCTCCGGCAGCGGTGGCACCCAGGTTTTTGTTGTGCGCGCCGAAGCTTTCCAGTGACTTAATATTGAAATGCCTCTTCAGATGCCGGATCGCCTCGGCCGGCTGGAACTGCCAGCTCTCATACACCGTAATCGCGGTTTTGAATTCACCCAGCAGCTTTCTCAGCCAGGCTTCGCTTTCGGTGGAATCAACGATGATCTCGGCAGGGCTCAACCGCAGCAGTTCACTCAGCATCTCTTCGGTTTCCAGTTCAGTAAAGCGGAAGTCCGCGGTCGAGACGTCCAGGCTGGCCAATCCGGTCGCTTCGCGGTTTTTTTCCGTATATAAGGCGCAGAGAAAGTTGTTTGCGCTTTTATCGATCAGGTTCTGGTCCAGGATGGCGCCGGGCGTGATGATCTGCGTTATGTCTCGCTTGACCAGCCCCACCGCCTGTTTGGGATCTTCCACCTGCTCACAGATCGCCACTTTCAGGCCGGCCTTGATGAGTTTGTCCAGATAATTATCCAGCGCGTGATAGGGAAATCCGGCCAGGGGAACGGGATTGTCGCTGTTTTTGTCACGCGTGGTGAGGGCGATGTTCAGGATTTTGGACGTGGTATAGGCGTCTTCAAAAAAGGTTTCGTAAAAGTCCCCCATCCGGAACAGCACCAGCTTATCCGGATGCGCCTGTTTCACTTCCATGTACTGCTTCAGCATGGGAGTCAGTTTGGTGTCGCGGGAGGCGCTCTTTTTCACAGCGCTACCCAAGTGCTTCCAAATCTTTTTTTAATGTGGTTGCGGCCCCTGCTCGACTTCCTTTTGTCAACGTGAGTGGAAGACTGTCGGATGCCCCGTTCAATGAGGTATTGCATACAATGAGATGCTATCTCTGGATAATGAAGGACTCAATCTGACTTTCCTGCAGGATGATCTTGGCGTTGACCGCGTCCTGCTGCGCCTGGTAGGGTCCGACGACCACCACCCAGGAAACTTCAGCAAACTGCTTGGATTCATAATACTGGGCGGTCAAATTCAGTTTTATGATCTTTTCGCACAGATTGATGGCATTCTTTTTGTTGCTGAAACGCCCCGCCTGCAGATACAGCCCCTGCTGTTGGGAGAGGTCGATTTCTTTGGGTGCGCCGGTTTTGACTCCCACCAGCGAATCCGGGGAAGCGCTGTTGCCATTGCCGTTGCCGGTATTCTGGGCAGCCAGGACGATTTCCGGCAGGGGGCTGGATACATGCGGATACAGAAAGCTGAGGTCGATCACGGAACCGTAGCGGCTGCGCATCTCAAACAGCCTGTCCTCGATCAGATAAGCCAATTGGGAATAGCGGTTAAGCTCATAGCCTTTTTTATATTGGCTGATGGCCTCGGCCCGGAAATCCAGCTGTTCTGCCGCATAGCCGTAACGGTAACGCAGGTACTGTTCGTCTTTGATCAGCTCAGGTTTGGCCAGCAGCTGTTTGAGCGTTGTGATGGCGCTGCCGTACTGGTGCAGCTCGATGTAGCTGTTGGCGGTCAGGTAATAAGCGTCTTCAAGCAGGGGATTGGATTTAGCCAGTCTGATGTACTGGTTGGCCGAGGCGATGGCATTGGTGTAATCGCCTTTCTGGAAGTGGGTGTGGGCGATCCAGTAATGCTTATCGTCAAACCCGGGATCGGTGATCCGGTTAAAAAAACCCAAAGCGGCCTGATAATCGCGCTCCAGCAGACTGATCGAACCAAGCTCGTAGAAAGCTTTCTGGGCATGGAGGTCGCGGGGGTAAGCCTCGGCCAGCTGCTTCAGCAGGCTGGCGGCGCCGGCAGCATCGCGGGTGAGCATGGCTTTGTAGTAGAGGATGACAGCTTTCTCCTCAGCGTTGTCGCCCTTGGCTGTTTTCAGGATCTCGGCGCAGCTTTCCAGATTGCCCTTTTCATAATCGTCCGCCAGCTTCCGGATCTGGCTGCTGACGCCGGCGGAAAGCGTGTGTGCCTGGCAAAACAGGATCAGGGCCAGCAGGCCGGCCGCAAGCGACACCTTCATCTGCTCACATCACTCTGCGTATTCTGCATAATGGGCTGATAGCCCTCCGGATCAGTTGCTCATCGAATTCAGCAGCTCTTCGTTGGACTTGGTGGCAGCCATCTTCTTACGCAGCATCTCGATGCCCTGGATGGGGCTGATCGTCTTCAGGTATTTGCGCAGTACGTACATGCGGTTGAGCTCGTTTTGGGTGAGCAGCAGCTCTTCACGGCGGGTGCCGGATTTAACCAGATCGATGGCGGGGTAAAGGCGCATGTCGGATATGCTTCTGTCGAGCTGCAGCTCCATGTTGCCGGTGCCCTTGAACTCCTCGAAAATCACCTGGTCCATCTTGCTGCCCGTGTCGATCAGGGCGGTGGCGATGATGGTCAGGCTGCCGGCTTCCTCAGTATTGCGGGCGGAGCCGAAGAATTTCTTGGGCTTGATCAGGCCGTTGGCGTCAATGCCGCCGGAGAGCACTTTGCCGCTGGAGGGCATCACGCTGTTGTAGGCGCGGGCCAGGCGCGTGATGCTGTCCAATACGATGACCACGTCCTGGTTCATTTCCACCATGCGCTTGGCCTTTTCCAGGACCATTTCCGCCACGTTGGTATGGTTGCGGGGCGATTCGTCGAAGGTGGAACTGATCACTTCCTTGCTGCCGGGACGCAGGATCTTTTTCATTTCCGTGACTTCCTCGGGCCGCTCGTCCACCAGCAGGACGATCAGGTGCACTTCCGGATGGTTGGTCAGGATGGCGTTGGCCGTATCCTGCAGCAAAGTTGTCTTGCCTGTCCGGGGTGCTGCCACGATCACAGCCCTCTGGCCTTTGCCGATGGGCGTGAACAGGTTGATCACGCGCGTCGAGTAGTTGGTGGGCTCAAATTCCAGGTTCAGCCGTTCGGTCGGGTAATAGGGAGTCAGTTCGTCGAACAGCCGCATGTCCTGAGTGCTGTTGGGGGATTGGAAGTTGATCGCTTCCACCCTCAACAGGGCGTAGTATTTTTCGCCTTCTTTGGGAGAGCGCACCGGCCCGGAGACCATGTGCCCCTTTTTCAGGTTGAAGCGGCGGATCTGGGTGAGAGAGACGTAAACGTCGTCCCGGCCAGGGTTGTAATTGTTTTCCGGAAAACGCAGAAAGCCGAAGCCGTCCTCCATGATCTCCAGGCAGCCGGTCACGAAGGCCAGCCCTTCCTGCGCTGCCTTGAACTCCAGGATCTTGAAGATCAGCTCCCGGCGCGGCGTTTGGGAGGTGAACTGGATCTCGTGTTCCTTGGCGGCTTTATTCAATTGGGTCTGGTTTAACTGGAAAAGGTCTTCCTCCGCTGGTTGTTGCTGTTCTTCAGTTTTCTTGGCGCTTTTTTTCATGCTGCCCCCTTTTTTGTTTGTTGGCTGAGATGAAAAGCCGGCTGGCAGCTACGCAGCCGACCGTTTTGATGCGTTCTATGATCTTGTTGCCTTCGCAGCAGATGTATTCCGCTTCTGGGATTGACCGGCATTTCCGGATCCAGTCCTGGACCTGTTTGATCATGGGGTTGATCATTTGGGGGTCGGTCGGGTTGTCCACCGGAATGTAGTAATCCTCCACCTCCATGTCGGTGAGGGGAAGCTTGTCCAGGATGGCGAGGATCTCGTCCCTGGTATAGGTTTCCCAGTGATAGACGTGGTTAAGCATGTCGATGCGGGCGAACCAGTGGTGCATCATGATATGAGTCTGCTGAGCCTGGTTCTGTTTGCCGTCGCGGTACATCTCGACCAGGATGAAGCGCCCGCCCGGGGCCAGAACCCGCATCAGTTCAGGTAACACAACGTCAGGGTGTTCCAGGTGGTGCAGGGAGGTGGAGAGGCAGACGGTGTTGAAATAGCCGTTGGCAAAGGACAGCTTTTCCAGGTCCATCCTGTAGATCTCGATGTTGTTTTCGGGAAACAGCTTTTCCGCCTGGCTGACAGCCGCTTCCGAGCAGTCCACTCCTATGATCTGTTCGAAGGAGCGGCATCTCTGCTTGATCACGTTAATAAAATCACCGCGCCCCGTGGCGGCGTCCAGCACCTTTCCCGCGTCAAAACGTTCCAGCTTCTTGAATACGTCCTGCATGGATTTTATCCTCACTTGTGATATATGGTTGTTGTTGATTTACAGTTCCCGTTTCTGCTCAGTCCGCTGAAGTCAATTCTTTTTTAGCGGATGAAACAAGTCAAGAGAAAAGTGTCTGGGGGAGGAGAAAACAAGGCGGCACCGGGTAAGTGCCGCCTCTATTCAGATGGCAGCCGGAGGCTGTCGCAATGGTTTAGACCAGTCCCTGGGCCAGCATGGCGTCGGCCACTTTCTTGAAGCCGGCGATGTTGGCGCCCTTGACGTAGTTGACGAAGTCCCCTTCCTTGCCGTTGGCCACGCACTGGGCATGGATCTTGATCATGATCTCGTGCAGTTCGTTGTCCACGCGTTCGGCGGTCCAGGCGGTATGGCAGGCGTTCTGCTGCATTTCCAGGCCGGAGGTTGCCACTCCGCCCGCGTTGGCGGCCTTGCCGGGGCCATAGAGGATCTTGTGGTTCAGGAAGATCTCCACGGCTTCCGGGGTGGAGGGCATGTTGGCGCCTTCGGAAACGCAGATGCAGCCGTTCTTGACCAGGGTTTCCGCGTCCTGCTTGTTAAGTTCGTTCTGGGTGGCGCAGGGCATGGCGACGTCGCATTTTTCTCCCCAGGGGGTTTTCCCCTCG
>JAXDBS010000034.1:0-5288 GCA_034678545.1 Cloacimonadaceae bacterium (SeqCode)
AATGTGGAGATCGGGGCCAATACGACCATTGACAGGGGCACAATCGGTCCGACAGTGATCGGAGAGGGCACCAAGATCGATAACCTGGTCCAGATAGGCCACAACTGCGTGATCGGCAGGCATTCCATCCTCTGCGCCCAGGTGGGCCTGGCAGGCAGCACAATAGTGGGTGACTATGTCTATCTGGCGGGCCAGGTTGGGGTGGCAGGACACCTGACCATTGGAGACAGAGCTATGGTGGGAGCGCAATCGGGCGTTTCCAATGACCTGGAGGCAGACGGCAAATATTTCGGCTATCCAGCCCGTGAAGCCATGCGCATGAAGAAGATCATGGCAGTGGAAAACAGCTTGCCAGATATGTATAAAGCTTTACAGAAACTGACAAAGGACAAGCAGCAGGAGTAAGGATGAACGATAACAAACGCACGATCGGCAGCGAAGTATCATACACCGGCATCGGCCTGCATTCCGGTGAGATAACAACTATCCGTTTCAAACCCGGAGGCAAGGATGAGGGCATCGTGTTCATCCGCACCGATCTGCCCGACAAGCCTGAAATCAAGGCTGACATCGATCATGTGGTCGATATCTCCCGCGGCACCACAATCGGTATCAAAAACGCCACAGTGGGCACGATCGAGCATGTCCTGTCAGCGATCAAGGGCCTGAACATTGACAATATCCGCATCGAGATCGATGGCCCGGAAGCGCCAGTGGCAGATGGCAGCCCTCTCTGTTTCTATAACCTGCTCAAGACAGCCGGAATGGATGAACAGGACTCGCCCCGCACCTATTTCGAGTTTGAGGAGCCCATCAGCTTTTCCGCTCCCGATGACAATGTTGATATCGTTATCGTGCCGTCCAATGAGCTCAAAGTCACTTTCATGATTGATTACCGGCATCCCTTCCTCGGTACGCAATACACCTGGCTGCCCGACCTCTCTTATTACGAAAAGGAATTTGCAGGAGCCAGGACATTCTGCTTTATCAGCGAGATCTTGCAGCTGAAGGAGATGGGCCTCATCAAGGGCGGATCTCTGGAAAACGCTCTGGTGATTGCTGAGCCTGACATGACCGAGGCGGAACTGAAGCACCTGCAGGATATTTTTAACTACCACGAACCCGTTACAGTATCGGAACAGGGTATCCTGAACAGCCATCCGCTACGCTACCATAATGAGTTTGTCCGCCACAAGGTGGTTGATTTGCTGGGCGACATTGCCCTGCTCGGAATGCCGATCAAGGGGCACATCCTGGCTGCGCGCAGTGGGCATAAAACCAACGTGGAACTTGTCAAGAAGCTGCGTTCCATCCAGAAAAAGAACGAATGGCAAAGGCTCTACCAGGCCAAGCGAACCAAGGACGTGGTCTTTGACGTCAATGCCATCATGCGTATCATGCCGCACCGCTATCCATTCCTGCTGGTGGACAAGATCATCGAGTTCATTCCGGATCAGAAGATAGTCGGCATCAAGAATGTGACCATAAACGAGCAGTTTTTCCAGGGACACTTTCCGGGACATCCCATAATGCCGGGTGTCCTAATCGTGGAAGGCATGGCTCAGACTGGCGGGATCATGCTCCTCAACCAACTGGAGGACCCATCCAGGCACGTGGCTTATTTTGCTTCGATCGATGGTGTCAAGTTCCGTAAGCCCGTCATTCCAGGAGATACCCTGCGCTTTGAACTGACCGCCATCTCGCTCAAGAAATCCGTCGCCAAGATGCACGGGGAAGCCTTTGTGGGTTCGGAAAAGGTCTGCGAAGGCGATTTCCTGGCCAGGATCATGGAGAAATAATTATGACTGAGATCCACCCAACCGCCATCATAGACCCTTCCGCCGTTATCGGACAGGACTGCCAGATCGGCCCCTACTGCCAGATCGGCCCGAATGTGGTTTTGGGAGAAGGAAATCTTTTAAGTTCTAACATCATCATCGGCAAGAACACCACTCTCGGCTCGGACAACCGGATCTCACCCTATGCCGTACTGGGGACCGATCCGCAGGACCTGAAGTTCTCAGGCGAGGAAACCTGTCTCACGATTGGCAGTCACAACACGATCAGGGAATTTGCCACCATCAACCGTTCCAACCAGGCTGCTGAAGCGACCGTTGTGGGGGACCATAACCTCATAATGGAATATGCCCATGTTGCGCATAACTGCCAGATCGGCAGCCACGTGATCATCGCCAACGCTGTCAACATGGCCGGCCATGTCCACATCCAGGACTGGGTCACGATCGGGGGCGTGGTCGGGATTCACCAGTTTGTCAAGATCGGCACTCAGGCTTTTGTGGGCGGGATGTCCGCCATCAAGAAGGATATCGCACCCTATACGCGGGGGCAGGGAAATCCCTACAAGACGGTAGGATTGAACAGCGTCGGACTCATGCGCAAGGGTTTTACATCGGAAGCGATTGCCGGGATCAAGCGGGTTTACAAGCTGTTTTACGAAAGCAAGCTCAACACGACCCAAGCCCTGCAGGCCGCATCAGAGCTGGGCGAGCTCAGTCCGGAGCAGAAGGTTTTCCTGGAATTCGTCCGCTCCTGCGAGCGGGGTCTCTCCACCTGATTCTGTCCGCGGTCTGATCAGATCTCGATTTCTCCGGGTCTTCCTGCTTTTCCGGCCCCATTTCATGACTCTCTTCAACCTTGAATCAACCCGGGATTCACCCGCGCTTACCCCGCGAGGATCCCGCGTGGTTTGCAGGCAGGCGTTAAAGTCAGCCCAAGGCCACGTCGAGCACCATCATCACAGCAAAACCCAGCATGACACCAATGGTGGACAGATGGCTGTATTCTCCCTTTTGGGATTCGGGAATAACTTCTTCCGAAACGACAAAGATCATGGCCCCGGCGGCAAAGGCCAAAGCGTAAGGAAGTATTGGCCGGGCAATCATGACTAAAGCAGCCCCCAAAACACCGGCTATGGGTTCTATCATGCCGCTGAACTGCCCCCAGAAGAAACTTTTTACGGGGCTCAAGCCTTCCCTGCGGAGAGGGATGGAGACAGCCGCTCCTTCCGGGAAATTCTGAATCCCGATCCCGATGGCCAGCGCCAGCGCTCCAGCCACTGAAGCGGAAGGCAGGTTATAAGCCACTGCACCGAATCCGACCCCGACTGCCAAACCTTCAGGAAAATTATGCAATGTCACTGCCAGAAACAACAGCGTGCTTTTGCCCCAGGGAGTTTTGATACCCTCACGTTCGGATATGTCGTTGCCTATGTGCAGATGCGGCAGGATCAGATCGACCAGGCGCAGAAAGGCTCCGCCGGCGAGGAACCCGATCACGGCGGGAATCCAGCTCCCGCCAGACATCTCGATTGCGGGGTTGAGCAAAGACCAGAAACTGGCGGCGATCATCACACCAGCGGCAAAGCCCAGCATGCTGTTCATAACATCCTGCCGGACGCTTTTGAACAGGAAGACCATGGCGGAACCGGAGGCAGTCATGAACCAGGTGAAAAGCGTTGCCAGCAGGGCGTTCAGTATGTGGTTGTTGCCCAGGTTTGAGAGAAGTGTCACTCTGTGCTCCTTTGTTGGGACAGGACGTTGAGCACGTCCTCAAAACGGACTGGCTTGCTGATATAGCTGTCCATGCCAGCTTCGATGCATCTTTCCTTGTCACCCTGCATGGCATGGGCTGTCATGGCCACTACGAACGGTTGGGTTTTAACCTTTTTGGAATGCCTGATATTGCGGGTTGCTTCAAATCCGTCCATCTCCGGCATGGCCACATCCATGAAGATAAAGTCGAAGCTGCCCTGGCGCACCCGGTTCAGGGCTTCGATCCCGGTGCCGGAGGTTTCGGCTACGTAACCGAGACGCTGCAGAATGTTCAGCATCAGCTTCTGATTGATCAGGTTGTCATCCACGACTAAAATGTTATGAGGGTGCTTTTGGGCAAATTCCTTGCTCAGCCTGAGGACGTCGCCGGGCCGATGATCCTGCCTGATCCTCCCGAGGGCCTGCAGTAGCGTCTCGGCCAGGGTTGAAAGCTTCACCGGTTTGGTGATGAAATAATTCAGGGTGTTGTAATACTGTTCGTTGTCCAGGTTCTTCAGACCAATCGTGCGCAGGAAGATAAGCGGGAGCTTGTTGTAGTGTTCATGGCTGCGGATCCTGCGGATGTATTTGTTGATATCTTCAGGGATATCGATGATGTCGCTGATCCCGGAAGAGAATTCCTGCCATTTTGACGGCTGGCCGGCAAAGGCGACGGGATCGTCTATGACCGTGAACCTGACCGGGGTTTTGCTCAGAAAGCCGCAGACATGGCTGCGCAGTACGTCGTTGGCAATGCAGATGAAGAGGGTCCGGTCAGCCGGGATGTCGCAGGTCAGGTGCTCAGGCAGGGTTATGGGCTTGGTTTTCACGAAAGAGGTTTTGAAAGTGAAGGTGAATGTGGTGCCGGCGCCAAGTTCGCTTTGCACACTGATTTCGCCGCCCATCAGCCTGACCAGGCGGGCGCAGATCGCCAGGCCCAGACCTGTTCCGCCGTATTTCCTGGAAGTACTGGAGTCCGCCTGGAAGAAGGGCTCGAAGAGTTTTTGCTGCTCGGCCGGGGCAATTCCGATTCCCGTGTCCCTGACGCTGAAACGCAGCGTCAGATCCTGTTCGCCGATTTCTGCAGGTTCCGCCTTGATTTCGATGTAGCCGGAGGAAGTGAATTTGATGGCGTTACCGATCAGGTTCAGCAGGATCTGACGCAGCCGCAGGCTGTCACCCACGATCTCGTAGCGGAGCTCGTGATCAATGTGATAGATCAGGTCAAGGCGTTTATCCGAAGCCCGGACAGCCATCAGGTCAAGGACATCCTCTATGCAGGCGACCAGGTTATAAGGTTCCATTTCGAGATCGATCTTCTCGCTTTCGATCTTGGAGAAGTCCAGGATATCGCTGATCAGGTCAAGCAGGGCGTTGCTGTTAGAGCGTATGGCGTTTACGTAATCCGTCTGTTCAGAGCTCAGCAAGGTCTGCTGGAGCAGATTGGACATGCCGATCACGCCGTTCAGGGGAGTGCGGATCTCGTGGCTCATGGTGGCAAGGAAGCTTGATTTGGCCTGGTTGGCATTGTCGGCAGCGGTCTTGGCTTCCCGCAGAGCCATCAGGGTTCTTTGCCTGGACATCACACCGCCGATTGCGGATCCCAGGGGCAGCAGCGTGATCTCATCACTCCGGTTCCATTCCTTTTCATGTTCACAATCCACAAAAGCCAGCACGCCCCAGAACCTGCTTTCCAGTGAAACGGGGATTAACAGGGCTGATTTAATCCCGAGAGTG
>JAXDBS010000035.1:0-43298 GCA_034678545.1 Cloacimonadaceae bacterium (SeqCode)
AACACCCCGGCCGCTTCCATGGCCTGCACGAAGCCCTCCCCCTCCTTCAGCATGAGGGGGATGGTGATATTTTTGATCTGCTGTTCCATCCAGGCGTTGCGGCAGGCCTCCGCCGCCGTCTTGATGGTCTCGATGTTGTCCCCCGCCCCGGAGTAGATGGTGCCGAACACCCGGAAGTAGATCTCGATGCTGGACTTGTGGATCAGGTGCCCGATAATGGGCAGCTTGATGATGTGCTTGTCCCGCCAGACCCGGCCCTTGGGAGTCTCCCACCAGCGCCAGAGGGCGACGGCGGGGATCACGAAACAGGCCAGCAGCAGCCACCACCAGTTCTGCAGCCAGTCGCTCAACTGCAGGGTGGATTTGGTCATGGGCGGCAGCGGCATCTTGTATTTGATGAAAAGCTGCGCGGTGGCGGGGAAGATGCTGACCACGTAATAGACCACGGCGGCGATTGTGGCGATGATGGCGAACATGGGCGAGATCAGCGTCTTCTTGATGTTCTTGCGGATCTCCATGTCCCGCTCGATGAACTTGTTGGTGGCCTCGAAAATTTCTGTCATGTTGCCGCTGCGCGTGGCCAGTCCCAGCATGAAGGCCGGGAAGCGCCCGAAGATGTCCGTGAAGCGCATGAACACCTCGCGCCCCTCCACCCCCTGCTTGAGCTGGTTCTCGATCTGCAGCAGGGCTTCCCGCATCATCCGGTTGGGCTGCTCCTCCGCCAGCATGCTCAGGATCTTCCCGAAGCTCATCTTGTCCTTCAGCATGTTGGTGCTCAGCTTGATGAACATCATGATGTCCTGGGCGGAGGGCCTGATCTTGAGGTCGAACAGCACAGGGCTGATGGTGAATTCATTGTAGCCCATGCGCTGCAGGGCCTGAGCCACCTCGTCCTTCGAAAAGGCCGACTGCCGGCCGGTGAAGGGCTTGCCGATCGGCATCTTCACCTTGTATAAAAAATCACGCTTGTATTCTACTGCCGTTATCCGCACCGAATGCCGCTGGGCCAGCTTGGCGACGTATTCCTTGACCTCTTTGCGGGAGGATATGCTGAAGGTGCCCGTCACAGACTTGCCCTGGGGGCTTACCCCTTTGAACCTGACTTCTTTTATCATATCGCTACTCTGTCCGCCTCTCGGTTTTAGTCAATCCTTTTCTGCAAATATTCTCCGCTGCTGGCGGGAGGGGGGGGTTAAAATCCCGCCGCATCGTCGACCGTTATCGTGGTTCTGTGCTGAACGTTTCTCTTAAGGCTGGTCACTGAGGTCACCAGGGGATGCTTGCCTTTCCTGGTGGCCCTGCCCAGGCCCTTCAGGGTCACGGTGCTGTCCACCGCCGAGATCATGGTCACCCGGAGCTCTCCGTTTTCACTGGTTGTGCTGAAGCTGGGTCCGAAAAACCCAATGTTCTTCGCTATCTTGGACAGCGAAACATTGGCTATCTTGCCGCCCGCTCCGCCCAGCATCTCGGTCGTCTCCCAATACTTCACGATGTAGGGGCCATACATGGAAACCTCGGAGTTCAGGTTGCGCTTGTTGGTGGAATATTCCTGGGCATAGAACATGTAAATTCCGACTGCGATGGCAATACCCACTATGACGATGCCCAAGACAAGCATCAGCATCTGTTGAATTCCCATTGATACGTCTCCTCAGTCTTTGAAAGGTTGATTTTATTAATACTTTATTTAGGCAAGTAACATTCCAAACCGTTCCATAAATTGTCTGAGGGGCCTAAATGCCTAAATGGTAAGCATATATGGCTTGCTCTGCCGGTTGCCAACGTCTGGACGCCATCTTTCTCCCTGTTTTATTGTCGCCTTTCTACAGCATGCGTTCCGGCGCAACGTTGTGATCAGAAGACAGTTTATTATGCAAAAAAAGGGAGACCGCTAGGTCTCCCTTTATAAGATCTGATTGCTTTAATTACCAGGAAGCGGCGTCTTCAGAGATGGCGTTCATTGCGCCGTCGGGCAGGGATACGGTCGTGGTCACTCTGGGGTGGTTGGTGCCCTTGGTGTCGTTGCCCAGGCCTTTCAGAACGACGGTCGTGCCGGAAGCGGAATCAATGATGTACTTGCCGGTGTCGCGATTGGTCAGACCGGGCTTGCCGTTGATGGTTTCATTGAATCCGACGAAGGGGGAGATGTTGACTGCCGTGGTCAATGTGGAATCCTGGCCCGCACCGCCTTGGGCTTTGGGGGTCTTCCACCATTTCACGACTTCGCTGCCGTAAGTGGTCAATTCGCTGGCGACGGCCGACTTGTTGGAATTGTACGCCTGCGTGTTGAACATCATGATTCCGACCACGACGGCGATGCCGACGATGATCACGCTAAGAACGATGAGCAGAATTTGTTGGGTTCCCATGATAAGGTCTCCTTTTTTCTTTATTTAGGTTTAACACCCTATGCTCTTTCTGCGTGGGTATAACGCAAAGCTTGTGCCAATTCCGCCAAATCCCAAACCGCCGGACAAAGACAGGGCTTTATGCATTGTCTGACAAGGAATAAACAAATATCATATTTTTTCTGAACGGAGCCTGTTTTCCTTTCCTGATGTTGTTTTGTAACATCACTGTTCTCTTAGTTTTGTGACATTCCTACACCATATTGTCCGGCTAACCGCCCCTTTTGGAGTCCTAAATTCCAACGCGATCCAAACAGAATCTGCGGACAGCGGGAATTTCGGACTTCGGGCAGTCTGGCCGCCGCTTTCCCGAAGTCCGTTTTGCCCTGAAATATGCCTGCTCAGGCTGGGCCGCGGAGGCAAAAAGGACTCCTGCGCGACGGCACGCCTGCTTCAGCGAGCAGGCGACACCTGTTTCTACCGCTTTTTAGCTGTCTGTCCAGGGATAAGGACACAGTGGACCTGCAGGACGGGCCGTGCCGGATCACGTTGGCAGCGCTTTTCCGGTGTGCTGTTTCCCCTTTGGCCCTTGCCGGCATTACTTACCCAATACGGACCAAGTCCGTAATGGGTCCGTAATGGGTCCGTAGTGCAAGCAGGGGCGGGGGCAAGAGAGAAAGCGGTTTTTTTATACCCGCAAATTGTATGGGTTCAGGTGGTTCTTTCTTTTTTTTTCTGTTCCCGCCCGCCGCCCTTTATTTGGTATGGGGCTCCGCCCCCTGCCCCGTGATCCGTCGTCCTCGCGCAGAACGGGGCCCCGGCAGACGCAGTCGGCTGGGGTGTAAGAAGGGGACCCAGCCTGTTTTCTTACCGGCGTAGGCCGGTATCCAGTTTGATTTATTCCCGCCCGCCGCCCCTTTCATGGTTATGGGTGATGCGTTATGAGTTATGGGTAAAGGCTGCGCCCCATCCCAGATCAGTTCAATTCAAATAAATCAGTGAAGAAATCGCGTCTTTACCCCTTGCGCCTCTGGCGCCTTTTGCGTTGGAGGAATAAACTTTAGCGTCTATGCGTTGCTATGGCAGTTCTGTCCGGAGCAGAGTCCGGACCAGGGAGGACACGTTTTTGGCCACGATCTTCCGGCGCATATCCGGCCCGGGGTGGATGACGGCGCGGCCTGAGCCGGGGCTGCCGCCGACCTCGATCAGCAGGGAAAGTGTCTGCCAGGTATGGTAGAAATGGTTGCGGGCGTTGCCGGTTTTGGAGGTATAGCCTCCATGCACTCCATAAAAGCCGGGCTGATAATCCCTGGGGGTGAGGCTGGCGTAGGTTTCCGCCAGGCGGCGCATGGCATCAAAGTCGGTTTTGGCTGCCTTGTCGCGCTTGTCCCGCCAGGGCAGGAAAAGCTTTTCGCTGAGTTCGCCGGAGACGGAGCTGTGATAGAAAAAGGCGTAGCGGAATTCCACCAGAGCGCCCAGGCTCAGGAGAGCCCGGACCTCGGCCCCGGAGGCGGCGGCCGGGCCTTTGTAATATGGATGGGAGGCCGGCCGGGCTTTTTCCAGAGACCAGAAGGTGGGGTAATTGCGGTTGAGGTCAACCCCGTCCTTTTTGAGGTCAAACTTGCGGTTGTTGTTGGTATCGGTGTTGTTTTTGCGTTTCCACTGGAAGCGGCCGGAACGGACCACCTCCCAGCCTTCCGGATTGAGGGTGGGGACGATCCAGAAGGCATAGCGGTCCAGCAGGGCGGACACCTCCGGATCAGACTGGGAGCGGACCAGCCGGATCGCCAGGCCGAGCGCGATCTCCAGGCCCAAAACCTCGTCGCCGTGATGCTGCCCCACCACCAGCACGGGGATCTTGTCCAGGCCGCTCTGGACCTGCAGGGCGAGCAGCGGCTTGCGTTCCGTCCCGGTCTCGCCCAGGGTGTGCAGCCGGGCCAAAGCCGGAAACTCCTCAGCCAGGGCGGTCAGGGTGTCCGCCATCGCCCCGGGCGTGTAATAGGAGCCGTCCAAAGGATAGACATTCCTGGCTTTGCGGGCGGCGGCCGGCGCGCTCAGCAGGGCAAACAGCAGCAGGGGGATGAGTATTTTTTCCATAATATCCATGATCCCAAGCAGCCCTTTCTTGCTAACGGAACAGCCAGGCAAACGCTGGGGCTGCTTCCGCAACTGTTTTTTGATTGACAAAAATGTCAACCTGAAAATAATTGTTATACAAAGGAGTTTTTGCATATGAGTGGTCCGAGGCAAAACAACGGGTTAATTATCAGCAGATTAGATAAAATAAAGCATCTGACGCATATCAGATGCTTTTTTTTATCAGGGGGGAAGCCATGAGGCTGGACGACATCATTCTGCAGGCTTTGGACGAGGACCTGGGCAACGGCGACATCACCACGGGCTATCTGGACCTGGAACGCACCAGCACGGCGGCCTACCTGATCGCCAAGGCGGAAGGGATCGTGGCGGGCGTGGACATCGCCATCCGGGTTTTCAAGCTGCTGGACGGCGAGGTCAGGGCCACGGTCTACCGCAAGGACGGGGACGCGGTCAAACCCACCGACGAGATCATGCGCCTGGAAGGCGACCCCTCCTCCCTGCTCAAAGGCGAACGCACCGCCCTCAACTTCCTCCAGCGCCTGAGCGGCATCGCCACCCAGACCCACCGCCTGGCGCAACTCATCAGCCACACCCAAGCCCGAATATTAGACACCCGCAAAACCACCCCCCTGCTGCGGCGGCTGGAAAAATACGCCGTGCGCGTGGGCGGCGGCTACAACCACAGGGCCGGCCTCTATGACATGATCCTGCTCAAGGAAAACCACATCCGGGCCGCCGGCGGCATCACGGAAGCCGTCCGCCGCGTCAAACTGCACAACACCACCTACAAGACCGAGGTCGAAGTCACCAACCTGGACGAACTGGCCGAAGCCTATGCCTGCGGAGCGGACCGCATCATGCTCGATAACATGGACCTCAAGGCGATCGGCAAAGCCGTCGGCAAATACGGCGGCAAGGTGGAACTGGAAGTTTCCGGCGGGATCAATGAATCCAATATCAGGCAATATGCCGAGACGGGGGTTGACTTCATATCCAGCGGGGCGCTGACCCATTCGGCCAAAGCGCTGGACATCAGCCTGCTTTTTAAGGAGTAAAGATGGTAGAAAAGCTGAAGACACTGGCCAGGATGCAGAAACTCGACGACGAGATCGGCCGCTGCCGGGAACTGCAGAGAGTGCTTCCCCGGCAGCTCAATACCCTGATCCAGGACGTGGAGACGGCCTCGGCCAGGGTGCAGGAAACGCAGACCGTCAAAGAGGGCATCCAGAAACGCCAGCGGGACCTGGAAAACGAGATCAAACACAATAACGAGCTGAAACTCAAATACGGCAACCAGCTGGCTGAGATCAAGACCAACAAGGAATACCGCGCCCTGAACAGCGAGATCGCCAGCCTGAACCAGAAAAACGGCGACATCGAATCGCAGCTGCTGGAGCTGATGGACACCGAAGCGGAGATCAACAAACAGCTCAAGGCCTTCCAGAACGAACTCAAGGGAGCTCAGCAGCGCAAAGCGGAAAAGGAGGACGACCTCCGCCGCCAGATCAGCGAGCTGAACGGCAAGATCGAGGAACTGCGCAAACGGAGGACCGACCTCGCCCGCGGCCTGCATTCGGACTCGCTGGTCAAGCAGTACGGCAACCTGATCAAGAACAAGAACAACCAGGCGGTCGCCTATAACGTCAATGGCGCCTGCGGGGGCTGCGGTTTCGTGATCAGGCCCCAAATCCGCATCGAACTGGAACTGCGCAAAAAGATCCACAACTGCGAAAGCTGCGGGCGTATCCTGATGAATAAATTCGAGGACGGGGAGCTGGTTTAAAGCAGCCTGGCAGCTGCAGGCAGGCGGCAAGCCCTGTCGTCATTTCCCGCCCGCCACCCTTTCTGGTATGGGGCTCCGCCCCATGCCCCCCTTTAACTCAGATATCATTCCCGGATCCATTGTCTGCGCAAAGGCAGGCTATTTTTTGATTGTCACTTTTCCCGCGTGCCTTTTGTTTGATTTGAGCTAATATATGGTAGAGGGGAAACGCAGATGTCCGCTGCCGGGTAACCTCCGGCAGAGGAAAGTCCGGACACCCAGAGCGGGATAGTTCCTAACGGGAACCTGCCGCAAGGCAGAGCCAGCTCCACAGAAACAGACTGCCCCAGCGCCCGCGGGCGTGGGGTAAAGGTGAAACGGCGGTGTAAGAGACCACCGGCAGTTCCGGTGACGGGACTGGCCAGGAAAGCCTTATCCGGTGCAATGCCAAATAGGAAAGCTCGGCGCTGCTCTAGCCATTACGCTTTCGGGTAGGCAGCTGTAGCCGCGGTGCGAACTTCGGCAAAGAGGAATGGACATCACCCTGCCGGCAGGCAGGGCACAGAATCCGGCTTACGGGTTTCCCCCGGCCCGGCCCATGCGGCCGGGCTTTTTTCTTTTACCACGAAATACACGAAAATCACAGAATGTTTTCTCACTGCAAAGGTACAAAGCACCAAAGAAACCCAATGGATACCAGCCTGGGCCGATAAGAGGATTCCTGATTGCTCAGGAATGACTTGTGTTTTGAAGGGTCATAGGGCGCAACCCTATAAGATAAAGGGGACGGTGGGTGGGAATAGTAGATTAACTATCACAGATTCAAAAATAAGTGTCTTCAGTTAATAGTCAGTAAGCCTGTCAACGGGATTTGAGCCTGACCAGCAGTTCCAGGCAGAGATTGGCCTGCAGGTTGGCGACAATGGCCACCCGCGGCGCCACGGGGCTTTCCCCCGGTTGCAGTTCGCTGACGCCGTCGCCGCACAGATAGATATTGTCCAGCTTAATGGTGCGGATGAGTTCATTCCGCCCGTAGCCGGCCAGGCCGGAGGCGCCGATCAGCGGACGCTCCGGATAAAGCTCCTGCCAGGCTTCGATCAGCATCTGCTTGGCGGCGGCGTCATCCACAGCTTCGACGAGGATGTCGCAGCCGCTGAACAGGGATGGCAGATTGTCAGGCGTGATGCGTCCTGAAACAGGGACCACCTGCGTGTAAGGGCTGATCCGGCTGAGGTTGATCTTCAGGGCGGTGATCTTGGGCAGGCCCACCTGATCGTAATAGAACTGCTGGCGGCAGAGGTTGGCCACACTCACGTTGTCAAAGTCGGCAAGGACCAGGCAGCCGATCCCGGCCCGCGTCAGGGAAACCGCCACATTGCTACCCAGGCCTCCGCAGCCGATGATCCCGACGGTCGAGGACTGCCAGACCTTCAGCAGAGCGGGATCGTGACCGGCGAAAAGCTCCTTGTACAGGGCTTCCGACTGCTCAAGCATGGCGGATAACCTCGATTCTGATATTGCCGTGGGGGTTGGCGTCTTTAAGATTGGCAATAAAGCTGAGGAGCAGGTCCCGCAGCAGGTTCTGGACAAAGGGGACAATGGTGACAGGCTGGCCGTCAATGGTTAACGCAAGCGTATTTTGGCCGTCGGTCCGGCAGTCGGAACGCTGCCTTTCGCCGTTGAGGATGGCGGCCGCCATTTCATAGCAGGTCAGCCCGCAGGCGTTGCAGCAGGCGGGGTCGCTGTTGGGCAGCAGCTCAAAGACCTTTTCCAGCACCAGGGCGGTGAGCTGGTCAAGCTGGGTGCCCGCATCCAGCAAAGGGGGTTCCTGCCAGTCCGGATGCCGGCCGGCCAGTTTGCCGGAGATGGCGATGACCGTGTCGTCATACAGCTCTTCCAGCTGTTCCAGGTTTTCGGCGCAGAGGATCTTGGGCACGGGAGCGTCCTTCATGCCTTCGATGATCAGGTAATCGCAGTCCAGCAGGGCGGTCATTTCGTTCAGGGAGAGGGGCCGGGGAAAGATCAGGCAGCTGTCCTGCAGGCCCCGGGCAAAGGTCATATCCGCACCTGCCTGGATGTGCTTCCAGGTGTTCTTGCCTTGCAGATCGGCGCGGTAATCTTGGTTGTGGATGTCCTTGATGGTGGCGACCCTGAAGCCCTTTGCCGTCAGGGCTTTGACCAGTCCGGCCACCACGGTGGTCTTGCCTGTATGGTGATAGCCGATGACAGCGAAGGCTTTCATCATCTGGTGGTCAGCGGCACCAGCAGGACGGCTGCGTGGGCGGACATGCCCGCTTCGCTGCCGGAAATGCCCAGGCCTTCCTCCGTGGTGGCTTTGACGGAGACATTGTTGTAATCCGTTTCCAGGTCATTGGCCAGGTTGACCCGCATCTGCTGGATGTAGGGAGCGAGCTTGGGCCGCTGGGCGCAGATGGTGCAGTCCAGGTTGCCGATCTGCCAGCCGGAGACGGTCAGCTTGATTTGGACTTTTTTCAGCAGCAGCCTGCTGTCAATATTCAGATAGGTATCGTCGTCGTCGGGAAACCAGGTGCCGATATCGCCCCAGGCCATGGCGCCCAGGATCGCGTCAATCACGGCGTGGATCAGCACGTCGGCGTCCGAATGCCCTTCCAGGCCCTTGTCAAAAGGGATCTCCACGCCGCCCAAAACCAGTTTGCGGCCGCTGATAAGGCGGTGCACGTCATAACCGGAGCCGATTCTCATATCTCAGTCCACCGTGATCGATTTGGAAACGTTTTTTGGCACGTCCGGATGGACCCCGTGGTCCAGCATGCTGAGCCGGTCCAGCTTCTGCATCTTTTTGACGCTCATCCTCAGGGCCAGCAACTGCAGGGCCAGGGTGGCGGAGAAGCAGGTCATCAGGCTGTCGCCGGTTTTGGGCAGCAGGATGTAGCCCCAGCCGTAATAGGATCCCTCGTTGGGATTGGTGGCGGCGTTTTTCAGCAGGTTCTCGTTTTCCTCGGCTATCACGTAGGTGGAGGCGCCCCTGATCTTGTGCGTGTTGATCTGGGAGACGGTGAGATTGACGTCCCGCTCGTCGGGCCCGGTCACATACAGGAGAGGGTAGCTGCGGTAGAGCGACGAGTAGAAATCGTGTTCCCGGACCAGCTCGTTGAACAGCCTGGTGGCGGGGGCCGAGAGGTTGAAAGGCTGATTGCGGCTGAACATGTAGGAGCCGTAGGTCTTGATGATCTCCCTGGTCTCCTGTTGCGAGATCCCGCTCCGGGCGGCCTTTTCGTCAATGGTGTCCAGCATGGCCCCAAAGGCGCGGACCATGTTGCGGATGTTCTTCATGCCGAAGACGGTGTTTTTGCCCAGGATGGTGTTGGGCCCGTGCTTGAACTCGCTGGCTTCCCGGCCTTCGGCATGGTTGAGGACGGTTTCGCGGATCTTGAGCGCGCCTTCCATGGCCACTCCGGTGATCTTGGTGGCCAGGATGTGGAGGGATGGCTCCATGTAGATCTTGGCTGCCACGGCCTCGATGGCGTCCTGGGTGGTATCGAGCGTTTCCTTGAGCAGGAGGGGAATGTCGTTGAGGGTCTTGTTACGCTGCCGGATGTCCGCTTCCAGTTTGGCGGCGGCTTCGGAACCGGGCTGTTCGGCCTGCAGCTTTTCCAGCTTCATCTCGGCGGTTTTGATGGCCAGGTAATAAAACAGCGTGATCTGGTTCATGAAGCTCTTGGTGGCCGGCACTGCGATCTCCGGCCCGCACAGGATGGGGATGGCGACGTCGCTTTTTTCCTGGCCTAGGGTGCTGTTCATGTTGTTGACCAGCACCACCTTGCGGACGTTCAGGTCGGTCTGGTCAATGTCGTTGAAGATGTCGATCAGGTCCTTGGTCTCGCCGCTTTGGGAAACGCCGATGACCAGGTCGTTGTCTTTCAGGCAGCGGGAATATTCGCCCCGGAAATCGCCCGGCAGGATGGGAATGATCCCGAAGCCGGCGATCTCATTGAAGAACAGGGCCCCCACCTTGGTGGCGTGGAAGGAGGTGCCGCAGGCGATGGTATAGGCGTTGCGGTTGTGCTCCAGGGTGGTCCGGACCAGGTCAAGGAAGTGTTTCACGCTGGTCCCGAAGTCATTGACGTCCTCGCGCTCGGCCAGCGAATCCAGCGCTTTGGCCAGCAGCAGCTTGCGCTTGTCGAACTCATGGTTGAGCAGGTCGATCAGGAAATTCTTGTCGCTGGAGAAGAAGTATTTCTTTTCAAAGTCCTCCTTGACCAGCTCGTTGTAGATCGCGCTGTAGCTCTTCTGGATCAGCTGATAAAACTTGTCGGCGGCCGGCGCGGCGTTGAACTGCTCGAACAGCTTGTGCTTCTGCTCAAAGCTCTCCGCCGCTTTCAGGCTGGACAGCAAACCGGTGAATTCGTCCTGCAGCTTTTCCCGCTGAAGCACTTCCAGCATGCGGCGGCCCGTGTTGGAACCGCCCTGGAAGAGCTTGATCAGCTTGCCCGTCGATTCCGGCTGGGCATATATTTCCTGCTCCATGAAGTAGTTGAATTCCGGCAGCAGTTCCACATCTTCGGCCCGCAGCTTGGAATAGACGGTCGGGACTTCGATCTGGGCCAGGGTTTCATACACCTCGTCCGGCTGGTTGAGGCGCTTGAAGCGCAGCTGTTTCTGGGCATAGACCTGGTAACGGTCGGAGGTGAATTCGATGAATTCGCCCTCCCGCAACGGGACCAAAGTCTTGGTGAAACGCAGCACCGCGGTCAGGTCGGAGGAGGCGAGGGCAAAGCGCTGCCCTTCCAGCAGCCCGAGCCCGAAGTAGAGGCTGCTGCCGGCTTTGATGGCCCACATCGTCTTGGTCACGGGATCCGTGATCACGGCGGCATAGGAGCCGATCATCATTTCGGCGGCCCTGGCCACGGCCCGGCGCATGCAGCCCTTGCGCTGCTCCGCCGCTGTGGGGTTGCCGGCGTTGTCCATTTCAATGTCAAAATAATGCTCGATCGTGTGGACCAGCATCTCGCCGTCGTTGTCGGACAGGACGCTGTGTCCTTCGTGCAAAAGAAAAGCCTTGAGTTCGCGCGTGTTGGTGATGTTGCCGTTGTGAGCGCCGTAGAGGTGGCGCTTGCACTTCACGATGTGCGGCTGGGCGTTGACCTGGTTGACAAAGCCGAAGGTGGCCCACCTGACCTGGCCGCAGAAAAGCTTTCCGCACTGCTTTTCGATGCCCAGCGTTTTGACCAGGGTGCTGGGCGCGCCCACGTCCTTGAGCAGGACAATGTTATCCGCGTCATCCTGGAACACCGCGCCCGTGCTGTCATAGCCGCGGTATTCCAGGGCCCGCAGCAGGGTCGAGGCATACCGGCCCAGGTTGACAGTCACTTTGGCCAGGCTCAGGCCCAGCACGCCGCAGCCGCAGCCGAAGACCGGCACGGGCAGCGTGAGCCTGGTGTTTTTCAGCCGTTTAATCAGCCGCTTCACAGCTTTGCTCCTTGCGGGACCGCTGATCGTAGGCCAGCGCCTGCTCGGCCAGGTAAAGGTCGAATTCGTCCGTGATCTTGAGGTTGAAGGAATCGTCCGTCAGGTAGTGGACGCTGTATCCGTAGTGCTCCAGTAGGGCGGCGTCGTCCGTGGAGTAATAGCCTTCCGTCATGGCGCGGTGGTAGCATTTCTGGATGATGTTATAGTCAAACACCTGCGGCGTGTAAACCTGGAGCAGGATATCGCGCCTGATGGTGTGGCCGATGATGTCGTCCCTGATGGTCTTAATTGTATTTTTAACAGGCGCGCCGGGTACCGCGGCCCCGTATTCCCAGGTCAGCGCCAGCAGTTCCCTGATCAGTTTGGAAGAGACAAACGGCCTCACCCCGTCATGGATGATGGCCAGCTTGTGGTCCTGGGAGCTGAGCTTGAGAGCTGCGAATACCGAGTCCTGGCGCTGGGCCCCGCCCGCGCAGCAGCGTATCGGCAGGTGGGGTGGCCGTGCGGGAAAGTAAATGTCCAGCAGCTTGGGAAACTGCTCCAGTTCGGCGGCGGGCAGGGTGACGATGATCTCCTCCACGCAGCCGAGGTTCAGGAAAGGCTCCACAGCCCAGGCCAGCAGCGGCTTGCCGCCCAGCAGCCGGAACTGCTTTCTCACCTCTCCCGGCAGCCGCAGGCCGTGCCCGCCGGCTGTGACGATGGCTAAAGTCTTCATTTTTTCCATTGATAATATATACCTTTGCGCTTGTGGCTGGCCTTGATCAGGTCAGCCAGGGCCAGATGCTGCAGCAGCTTGCTGACTTCGTTCACGTGGATCTGCAGGTGCTTGGCCAGTTTTTGCTTGGAATACTCCCCTTCCCTCAGAAGGGCTTCCAGTTCGGACAGAACTTTTTGTTCGGAAACTGTGACCAGGGTCTCGCGATTGGTCCGGGCCACGATCTCGATGGGGATGCGGTTGCCTTCCCCCAGGCGGGTGCGGATCTCGTCCAGGGTCAGGTAGATGGCGGGCTGCACCCATTCCTCCGCGGCCGGGCGGTCCAATGTGTTGAGCTGCACCTTGTCCGGCCTGATCTCTTCCGCCGCCGCTTTGAGCATGCCGATCTCCTCCAGGGTGTCATTGATCCCGGGCACGATAAAGATCTCCAGCCAGATCAGGCCCCCGTATTCAGCTCTTAGAGCGAGTAGCCCCTCGATCAGGTCCCGCGCGGTCAGCTTGTCGCAGGGACGGTTGATCAGTTCGAAGGCGGACTCCGAAACCGCGTCCAGCGAAGGGATGATCAGGTCGCAGGGCAAGATTTCCCGCCGCAGTCCGGGATCGGCAAGCAGGGTGCCGTTGGTGATCAGGGCCAGCTTGTATTGGGGATGGCGGGACTTTATATAAGAGATGATTTCGCCCAGGCTGCTGTTCAAAGTGGGTTCGCCGGCGCCGGAGAAGGTGATGTAGTCCAGTTCGGGAGCGCCCGCCAGGAAAGCGTCCAGCTCGCCGGTGATCTCTTCCGCGGCAAAAAAGGCCTTGCGCTTGAGGGTCTGGTGGGTGGTGCGGCTGACCTCGCAATAGACGCAGTTGAGCGAGCAGTATTTGTATGGCACCACATCCACGCCCAGGGAAATGCCCAGCCGCCTGGAGACGACAGGCCCGAACAAATGTTTGTATTTCATCCGCGGGCCCGTTGCTTATGATCTGGCAAGGTTAACCGTTCTCCCTTGTTAAAATGTTGTTCCCAACTGCAGGTGCGGCTCCCAGGTGCCGTCCTCCACGTTGTAGGCGTAATCGAATCCGATCAGCCCCAGCGGGCTGCGGATGCGGACGCCGGCGCCCACGCCCTTCTTCAGGTCCAGAAAGTTAAAGTCCCGCAGCTTGTTGTAGCTGTTGCCCGCGTCAAAGAAGAGCAGCGCCACGATTTGGTCCCCGCCCAGCGGGTAGCCCAGTTCGCTGGAAAAGATGATCTCCCGTGTGCCTCCGCCGGAGGGGCTGACCGAGCGGTCCGGATAGCCCCTGATCCCATCCACGCCCGTGCCGCCCAAATAGAACTTTTCGTCCGGCGGCACGTCGTCGGAGCTCCCGTAGGGCGTCACGTAGCCGAAGCGCCACTTGGTGCGCAATGAGATCTTCCGCCAGGTTTCGATGAACCAGCTGACCTGGGCGATCTGCTTGAAGTAGTCAAAGTCGCCGCCCAGCAGCCCGCCCGCCACTTCCGAGAACAGCGTCAGCTGGGAGCCCGTGGTGGGGAAGAAGATATTGTCCCGGGTGTCGCGGCTGAGGGTGGCGTTGAGCGAGCTGGTGAACTGCGTTCCCAGCGAGTCCAGCTCGATCAGGTTCTGGTTCTGGGAGGCGTTTTGCAGGATCTCGTCCATGTCCGTAATGCGGTATTTCTTGGCGTAGAGCGAATAGCCCAGCACGCCCCGGGCCCGGTTGACCCAGGGCAGCGGCATACCGGCGCGCACGGAGGCGCCGCTGGTGTTGATCTTGTAGTAAAAGCTGCTCCAGGTCTTCATGGTGTTGTAAAGGTTCAGGCCGAGCAGGATGTCGGAATCGTAAAAGTTGGGATTGGTGAAGCCGTATTCAAAGTTTTGGGTGGTGCCGCCGAACTCCCAGGACAGGCTGGTGGACCAGTTGTTGCCGAACAGGTTGTTTTCCGAGACGCTGAGCGTGCCCACGAACTTGTCGGTGGAGTTGTAGCCCACGCCCCCGTTGGCGGTGCCGGCGGATTTGTCCTGGACCGCGATCATCAGGTCGATGTCGCCGTTGTTGTTGATCTGTTCGTAGTCCAGCTTGATGTCCGGCTCGAAGAAGCCCAGGTTGTAGATGTTCTGCTGCGAGCGCAGGATCTGGGAATGGCGGAAGTAGTCGCCCGGCGCGATCTCCAGTTGCCTCCTGATCACCTTTTCCTTGGTGCGCCGGTTGCCCGCGATGTGGATCTGCCTGATTCTGGCGCGCACGTTTTCCGTGATCTTGAGGTTGATGTCGAGCTTGTCGTCCTGGCGCTTCTTTTCGTCCGCTATGCTCACGTAGATATAGCCTTCCTCGTAATAAAGCGAATAGACCCGGCCCAGCTGGGCGGTGAATTGCTCCTGGTCGAAGGGGTCGCCTTCCTCCACCGTGAATTTGGACAGGATGGTTTCCGTCGTGAACTGCTGGTTGCCGCTCACGGTGAGTTTGCCGTATTTGTATTTGAGTCCCTCTTCCAGCGTTATGGCCAGCTCCAGGGACTGCTCGTCCAGGCTGTTGAGCTGCCATTCCACGACGCGGGCGTCGATGAATCCGTTCTTCTGGTAATAGCTGATGATGTTTTCCAGGTCGCTGTCGAACTTCTCCTGCTCAAAGCGGCCGGACCGCAGCAGAGAGGCGGCCTTGGTGCTCATCCGCTTGCGCAGTTTCTTGTCCTCGATCTGCTCGTTGCCGACGAAGCGGATGGCCTTGATGGCGACCCTCCTGCCCTCAGAACTGGTGATCTCCAGGTCCACCCGGTTGGCGTCCCGGGGCGTTTCCCGGATGCTGATCTCAGCATTGCGGTAGCCCTTGGACTGGTATTCCTTTTTCAGCTTGCGGACAAGCTCGCTTTTCAGCTGGGGGGACCAGTAACTGCCCTTGCGCAGCGTTACCAGCTCGTCTATCTTGTCCTGCTTGAGAGCGGAAAAATCCTCGTAGCTGACGTTGCTGACGATGGGGTATTCCTCCACCGTGATGATCACGTTCACCCCGGTGCGGTAGGGTTCAGTGTCCACTTGCACACTCTTGAAGGTGGAAAGGTTGTTCAGGGTCTTGATGGATCTGGTCACCTCCTCCGGGTCGAGCTGGTCGCCCGCCCGCAGGGAGACGGCGGACAGGATGAGGGAGGAATCCACGTTCCGGTTGCCGGTCACCCGGATGTCATAGATCACCTCGCCCGCGGCGTACAAACTGCCGCACAGCAGCAACAGGGCGGCCAGACCCAGGGTCAGTCTCGTTCTGAAAGGCATAATACCTCCACCTTTGATTGAATCGCACTCTTTTGCAAAGCTGCTATTTCGTAAAGGAATTTTTTGACCGGCGCGGACCCAGGCCGCCGCCTGCCGTGGCAGCAGCCGGCAACCGGAGCGCCGGCTGCGGCGGGCCGGCCCGCCGGATGCGTCCTCTGTTCACTATGCAGGCCCGCCCTCCCGGCCTTGTTTTCCCCGCTTCGCCCCGGGAAGCATTACTTACCCAATACGGATGAAGTCCGTAATGGGTCCGTAATGGGTCCGTAGTGCAAGCAGGAGCGGCGGCGGCATGCGCTAATATGGCAATAAGTTACACCATGGCTTCGGCATCGTTTTTGGGGGGGGAACGGATCCGATGCGGGCAGCAGAAGCTGCCGCGGACGGAGGCGCGAAAAAGGGCCTGCGGCCGCTACGGGTGCGTGATACTAATACTGAATAGTCGTTCATATCGGCCGAGATAAAAAAAATTGCAAGATTAGACTTGACAGAAAAATTTATTCCATGATATGGTTAACTGATTTTTTTCATTGGGCGGCCGGGCCCGGCCGCCGGGATTCAAAGAAAGGGCGATCTAAACAAGAGAGGCCCTATAAGCGGACAATTGGACATTCAGCAATTTCCAGACAATAGCATACACAGGAGGATACAATGAAATCAACTCTTATCATTATAGCTTTGGTTTTATCCCTGCTGCCGTTATTCGCGCAAAACCGCAACGAGGTTGTGTGGTGGGAGGAGGATTTTGAGAGCGGAGCCCCAGGGCTGGACACTCCGGAACGCGTCCTGGCAGATTCGAACGCAGTCCTGACCTTTAACTTTTACTGCTACATCCAGGAGCCCGCCGGAGCCACCGCACCCTACGACGGCTGGGATGCCTTCAATGTACGCATTTCCACGAACGGCGGCAACACCTGGACCCCCATCAGCGGTTATCCCGCTTATAACATAACCTCCTCCTACGCCTTCGGCGCGGTGTTTGGCGAAGGGCCGGGCATTCCGGGCTGGGGTGGTTCAGTTACAGCCGCCTGGGGCGATACGGCTTCCTTCGACCTGAGCAGTTATATCGGGCAATCCGTGAAGATCCGTTTTGCCTTTGCCTCGGACGATTCAATCAGTTATGATTTAATACGGATTTACAACATCACTTTCGGCGGGTATTCTAACTGGAATGATGATTGGTATTCTTGTTATGCCATGGACGACGGCCAGATGACTGTGGCCAGCCTGGGTCCTCCAATTGAAGATATCTGGCACGTGGCTACAGATGTTACCGCTCCGTTACCCACGCATATCATGAAATTCCAGAATGCCCAGGGAACTTATGACCCATTTGTCAGAGGTTATCTGGTGAGTCCTCCCATCCAGCTTCCCGACAATGGAGGGATACGCGCCGATTTTATGTTCAGGGGCGGATTATCATGGAATGATTATGTCCTCCTGGAAATTGCCGGCAATGACGGGATCTGGAACTATTTGGAATACATCCAGCCAGCGAACACATGGTCTGTTTACAATCCCTCCTGGTGGAGCCTGGCAGATTACGCCGGGCAGACGGTCAGGTGCCGCTGGACTATAGTCACTTACAGCGATATACCCCAGGGCTCAGGATTCATGCTGGACGATTTCAGGATCTATCATTCCCTGGAGATCGCTCCGCCGCAGAACCTGCAGTCAGTTGTTAACGGCAATGATGTTACCCTTACCTGGACCGCACCCTCTGCGGATAGCTTAAACCAGCAAGTCCGCGACGTGGATTACTATAGAGTTTTTCGGGATGATAACGATATCGCCCTGCTCGAAGCAACTCAACTGACTTATACAGACTTGGACGTATCCCCGGGAATGCATCACTACTCAGTGACCGCCTTTGATGACGTATACGGGTCAAGCCCCTCGAACACGGTCGCTGCTTACATACTATCAGCCGAAGAAGCAGAATTTTCCCACGATGACAATAGCGCGGAGACAGGCTTCACGGTGGGGCACTCGCACCAGATGGCTGTTAAATTCAGCAGCGGTGGACCTGTCGCTCTCAACTATGTCAAAGTCTATGTTGATTCTGTGGGGTCTTCCTATTTCATCATCCGCGTTTATGCTGATGACGGCCCCAATGGCCTGCCCGGACCTCATCTCCTGCAATTTACCTATCCCCCGGGATCGATAGTCGAGGGGTGGAATTGGATCGCTGTTCCTGAAAACTTGATCCTGCCGGCAGGGCAGTTCTACATAGGTATCTATGCATATTCGATGTCACCGCACCCGATAGGTTTGGATACTTCCTCCCACGGGTTCAGCTACAAAAAAACCGGCCTGGACTGGGAGCCGGTCACGGAAGGCGAGATCATGCTCCACGCCATCGTGGAACCTGTTACTGAAAATGAAGACAACGCTGTCCCGCCTTTGTCCCTGGCTGTCTGGAACTCTCCCAATCCATTCAATACTGAGACTACCATATCCTACACCCTGCCTGCCAAGGGACAGGTCTGCCTGGCTATCTGCAACAGCAAAGGGCAGTTGGTCAAGAGCCTGCTGAATGAGCCGCAGGCCAAAGGTGAGCACACCCTGGCCTGGAACGGAAAGGATGATAACGGTCTCAGCGTAGCTTCCGGGCTATATCTCTGCAGGATTACTTCAGCCGGGAAACAGGAGTCACGGAAGCTGCTGCTGCTGAAATAGGAATTAACTCAATAGATAAACTAATATTCAGATCACAGGAGGATTGTGATGAAAACTCTGATTATGCTTATTCTGCCGTTATTGCCTGTTTTACTTTGCTCAGCCTATCTGGAGAATCTCCCTACTGAAGTTACCCAACCGGACGGGACAGTTTTGAATTTGCTGGCCAGCGGTGATGAATTTGCCAACCGACTGCATGACGCCAACGGTTATTCCATTGTCCAGAGCCAGGCGGACGGTTATTTTTATTATGCCCAAAAGAACGGAGACGAGATCGTGCCCTCTGCCTGGAAGGCAGGAAAAGTTGACCCGGCGACAAAAAACCTGGTGCCCAAGCTCAATATTTCTGAAGCGGAATACAGAGCAAGGGCAGAACTCAGGCACAGGAACGATAATCAGGAGGTCCGCTTCCCGCAAACTGGAAGGGTCAACAACATTTGCGTATTCATCCGTTTCTCCGACCAGACAGAATTTACCACCCCCAGGTCTGTTTATAAAGCCAAGTTCAATGCCATAGGGGACAGCGCCATTTCTCTGTGCAATTACTACAAAAAAGTCAGTTACAACCAGTTGGAAATAATTACCAGCTTTTATCCCATCTGTCAGCCGGAATCCAACCTTTCCTACCAGGACAGCCATCCGCGTGGTTACTATGCGCCCTACAACGCAGTCACCAATCCCATCGGATATACAGGAAACGCTGAATATGCAGTCCGGCAGAACGATCTGCTGGTATCTGCCATAAACTTCATCGCAGCGCAGGTCCCCACCACCCTCGAGCTTGATGCGGATAATGACAACTACCTGGACAATATCTGTTTTATCAGCCGGGGGGGTCACACCGCTTGGTGTGATCTGCTCTGGGCTCAATGCTGGTATCTCAGTTCAGTAATCTACATCAACGGGAAAAGGGTTTATAAATATACTTTCCAGCCCGAAAATCAAAATGAAGTGCAAACCCTTTGTCACGAAATGTTTCATTCCGTCGGCGCCCCTGACTTGTATCATTATAGTTTTGACGAAATTATCCCAACGGGAAGTTGGGAGCTGATGAGCGCGGGAAGGGGACATATGTCCGCTTACATGAAATGGAAATACGCGGGCTGGCTGCCGGCCGCCACGCTTATCACCCAGACCGGCGATTACACGCTGAACCCGGTCACGTCCGCCACCAACAACCATTACCAGATCAACGTGGCAGGAGTGCCGGGGGAGTCAATCCATCTCGAATACAGGAAAAAGGGGAGCGACTGCTTTGAGAGCAAACTCGTTGATTCCGGACTGCTGATCTATCATGTCAGATCAAACATCACCGGTAATGTTTCCGGTCCTCCTGATGAGTTGAATATCTACCGGCCCGACGGCAGCGCAACCTTCAATGGCCAGATCGGCAATGCCGCTTTCAGCGCTGACCGGAACAGAACGGAGTTCAACGATTATACCAACCCGAATTGCCTGCTGGTAAACAATGTCCTGGGACACGTCAACATCAGCAATATCAGTTTCTGTGGGGAAACCATCTCCTTTCACTATTCAACCGACCCGCTGGATCTGCCGCCCACCATTCAAAACGTCTACCCTCCCGACGGTGAAGTGCTTCCTCCGGGCGAGCAGATCCTGTTCGCTGAAATGTTGGAGCATTCCAGCCCCGTCTCTCAGGTGGAATTCAAACTGGACGGAACACTGCTGGAGACATTCACAACCGGGCCTTACAATTGTTTTTGGACAGCAGATCAGACGGATCTGGGCTGGCATGACCTGGTAGTGACGGCAACTACCGTCAGCGGTCTTACGTCCTGTAAGCATACACGTTTCCAGATACTGGACCCGCAGTTGGAAACCTGGTTTGACTGGGTGTCAGATGATCCGGACTATTATTCCTTCGCCTATACTCTCTTTGGAAGCAGCCCGACACCTGTTCAGATAGCAGTGGATTTTGACCTGGGTATGAATGATCTTGTAATCAAAAAGCTGGCTTTCAACCTCGAAGACGACCCCTTTGGTGACCCATCCGTTCAGGGACTGGTTTCTGTGCAAATCAACCGCTTTGCCAATGGGGCAATAACAAGTGAGGTTCTGCTTGACTTGGGTAATTTCACCTGTCCGATGAATGGGCTGTATGAAGTTGATATTGATAATGATACTGTCTTAAATGGAAAGATTGCCTTCATAGTCAATACATATGAGTACCAGAACATGATCTTCGACTTCAACGGCATCTCGGGGCACAGTTGGATGAAGGTCCCGGACATTATGTGGATGGACTGTCAGAGTCATATGATGCTGGGTGCCGCCCACATGGGATTGAAACTGCAGTCGCCCAATGCCGTCAATGATGAGAACCTCGTAATCCCTGCCCGGATAAGCCTGAACAATTACCCCAATCCATTTAATTCTGAGACTACCATATCCTATACTATGCCTGCGAAGGGACAGGTCTGCCTAGCGATCTACAACAGCAAGGGGCAGTTGGTTAAAAGCCTGCTGGATGAACCGCAAGCCAAAGGCGAACACACCCTGACCTGGAACGGAAAGGATGATAACAATCAAAGCGTGGCTTCCGGTCTCTACCTCTGCCGGATCACTTCTGCCGGGAAGCATGAGTCCATAAAGTTACTGATGTTGAAATAACAGGTAAGTTAAAAATTTCTCTACTCCTGAGGAGGCAAAATGAAGAAGATGTTTCTTATGTCTGCCCTGGTTTTTTCCCTGCTGCCGTTGTGGGCGGTATATCACAAAATTGGGGATTATGATACAGGTGGATATGCGCGATGCGTAATAGTCGAAGGCAACATTGCTTACGTAACAGCCGGAGATTCAGGCCTGGTGATTTTCAATATCTCCGATCCGCAGCAGCCCACGCTGCTAAGCACTTATGACACACCGGGCTCCGCATATTTTGTCGCGGTCTCGGACAGCCTTGCCTATGTGGCGGATTGGGACGGCCTGCAGATCATTGATGTTTCCGATCCGCAGAATCCGGTTCAAATCGGTTCATACGACCAACCGGACCAATACTATGTTGTCAAATTCCTGGCAGTGGCGGGCAATACCGCCTACCTGGCTGATTATTATCACGGCCTGCAGATCATGGATGTCTCCAATCCGCAAAATCCTGTGCTGCTCAGACTGATATCCTGCGGTTATGTTCATTCTGTCCAGATCGTGGACAGCTTGGCATATGTAGCGGGGGGATCAGGATTGCTGATTTACAACATTGCCAATCCGCAAAGTGTAAGTTTAGTAGGATTTTACAACGCGCCGGAAACCGTAGAATATGTCACAGTGGCGGGAAATATCGCCTACTTGTCAGAATACTATTATGGCCTGGAGGTCCTTGATATCACCAACCCGCAGAACCCCATCCTGCTCAGTTCATATCCGTGCCATCCTTATTCTGTCACGGTGAACGGCGGCATCGCCTATGTGCCGGACAATACTATGGGCCTGCTGGTTTTGGATGTTTCCAACCCGCAGAGTCTGTCCCGGCTCGGATCATACAGTACGCCAAATTGGGCCTCACATGTTGCGGTCTCAGGAGATTATGCCTATGTGGCCAACAGGCTGTTCGGATTACAGGTCATTGATGTGTCCAATCCCCAAAATCCAACTTTACTTGGCACCTATGATCCGCCTGATTATACCTGTGTTGTTTCGGTCACTGTGGTGGGCGGTGTTTCCTATTTGGCAAACAACTGGTCAGGCTTCAAGATCGTGGATGTTACCAATCCGCAGAATCCCTTTCAGATCGGCTCTTATTCTACACCGGGTGACCCGGGATTGGTAAATTACCTCGCAATACAAAACAGCATAGCCTATGTTGCGCATGACTATGGACTGTTTATTATAGACGTTTCCAATCCGCAGAGTCCCTCCCAACTCGGTTTTTCCAACACATTGGGGTCGGTCCTTTATGTCACGGTCACGGGCAATCTGGCCTATGTGGCGGGACCGGAATTAGGGATATTCGATGTTACTGATCCGCAGAATCCCATTCTACTCGGCTCATATTACACGAGTGACGCACGTTCTGTCGCTGTCATGGATAGCCTCGCCTATATGGCGGATGGCGCTTCAGGACTGCGGATCATTGATGTTCACAATCCGCAGCTTCTTTATCAAATGGGTTTTTGTCCCACGGCGGGTGAAGCGCTGTCGGTCAGAGTTGCGGGCGGCCTCGCCTGCTTGGCCTGCGGTAATGCGGGCCTGAAGATCATAGATGTATCCGATCCCGCCTCGCCTGGTGTGGTCAGCACCATTCTGCCGCATGCCACCAGCGACATCAGGCAATGCCTCATGCACGACGGTCAGCTTTATATCTCGGACGCGGGCTGGAATGAGATCAGCGTCTATAATATCAGCAACCCTCAGTTCCCTGCCTTGGTCAGCCGCTATGCCTGGAACCTCAGCACCCAGGATATGTGGATTTCGGGTGACATATTGTATACTGCCAACTGTTACAGCGGCCTGAATATCCACGACCTGACCACGATACCGGTGCAGAATGATGATGCAGTCCATTATCCTGCCTTGGCATTTCAGATGAGGAACTATCCCAATCCGTTCAATACAGAGACTACCATATCCTATACCTTGCCTGCCAAGGGACAAGTCTGTCTGGAGATAAACAACAGCAAAGGGCAGTTGGTAAAACGCCTTATAAATGAACCGCAGGCTAAAGGCGAGCACACCCTGACCTGGAACGGAAAGGATGATAACAATCAAAGCGTGGCTTCCGGGCTTTACCTCTGCCGGATTACTTCAGCCGGAAAACACGAGTCGAGGAAGCTGCTGCTGCTGAAATAACTCCATAAGTTGAACCTTGTTAAACATAAAAAAGGAGTTCACAATGAAAAGGCTTTTATTACTCCTCGTAATCCTTACCGTTACCAGTATCGGTTTTGCCCAGGCACCCGACTGGCTGTGGGCTGTCTCAGCAGGTGGCAGCCAGTATGAAGAACCCTGGATGATGGCCCTCGACAATGATGGCAACCAATATGTTACTGGGCGTTTTAACGGCACAACCACTTTTGGCAATATCTCCCTGACCAGCTTTGGAGATTATGATATCTTCATTGCCAAACTGGATCCAAGCGGCAACTGGCTCTGGGCAAAACAAGCGGGCGGCACGCAAGCCGATATTGGCAACTGCATAGCCGTTGATAATGCCGGCAATGTTTATGTCACGGGCGGTTTCGTGGGAACAGCCACTTTTGGCACCGTTACGCTGTCACATACTGCCATTGAACATTTGTTTCTATCCAAACTGGATAACAATGGCAACTGGCTCTGGACTGTCGAGGCTTTGGGGAATGATAATGAAGCCTCGAGTATCGCCTTTGACAGTGACAACAATGTGTATTTGACAGGAGCCTTCGGGAACACAGTTAACTTTGGCGCTCTACCTCAAATGACTTGTAATGGTATTACAGATGTCTTTGTAGCCAAGCTGGACGATGACGGTAACTGGCTCTGGGCAGTTCAAGGTTCGGGAATTAGTTGGGTTTGTGGTTGGTGCATCCAGGTTGACAGCGAAGGTTATCTTTACCTGACCGGGTGTTTTAAAGCTACAGTCAATTTCAGCGCCATTGCCTTAACCAGCAGCGGTGGATATGATATCTTCATAGCCAAGCTGGATGGCAATGGTAACTGGCTGTGGGCAAAACGGGCTGGGGGTGCATCCAATGATTACAGTTGCATCCTTGTCCTGGATGAATTTTCCAATGTCTATGTGAACGGAGCTTTCAGCAGCCTCGCTACCTTTGGTCCCGTGACCTTAACCAGCAGCGGCTCTCATGACATATTTCTGACCAAACTGGACAGCAGCGGTAACTGGCTCTGGGCGATCAAAGCCGGGGGAGCATACGATGATATTGCCAATGGTGTTGCCTTGGATAGCGAAAACAATGCCTACGTAACCGGACAGTTTAGAGGTACAGCTTACTTTGGTCCCGTTGCGCTGACCAGTTATGGTGAAAATGATGTGTTTTTAGCCAAAGAAGACGGAAATGGCGACTGGAACTGGATGTGGGTAATTCAAGCCGGAGGAACCGGTTATGATATCGGCGTCAGCGTCCAGGTTGGCAGCGCCAATAATATCTATGTAATGGGAATGTTCAGCAACACAGCCACCTTTGGAGCTATCACTCTAACCAGCAGCGGTTCAACTGATATCTTTACCGGCAAACTGGAAGCAGACACAGGCAATGCTGACAACCTGCATATGCTGAATAAAATCAGGCTGACCAGCAACCCCAATCCGTTCAATTCGGAAACAACCATATCCTACACCTTGCCTGCCAAGGGACAGGTCTGCCTGGATATCTACAACAGCAAAGGGCAGTTGGTAAAACGTCTTGTAAATGAGCCGCAGGCCAAAGGTGAACACATCCTGACCTGGAATGGAAAGGACGATAACGGTCACAGCGTGGCATCCGGTCTCTATCTATTCCGGATTATTTCTGCTGGAAAGCAGGAATCAAGGAAGCTGCTGCGGCTGAAATGATGCTTCTGATTATTTAAGTGCGGTAACATAGTGTGATATAGAGTCGATATACGTTATCGGAACGGCAAACAACATATTAGCTTAATATAATAACCAGGGAGGTTATTTATGAGAAAGCTATTTATCACCTTCATTATCCTGATCCTGGGTAGCCTTGCCCAGGCCCAGACTCCTGAGTGGCTTTGGTCAACCGGCGCCGGAGGAACATTCTCTTCCACCAGCTATGCCATTTCCCGGTACGACAGTACCACTTACTTCATGACCGGAGGATTTTCCGGGGCGACCTATTCTTTCAGCAGCAGCGGGGAGAGCGATATCTTCATTGCCAGGTCGGGTTGCGAATGGTTACCTTTGGGTGGTTATAAATATTTTTGGAGTTGGTCAGCCCGGGCCGGGGGGACCGGTAACGATTGCGGCTATGGCATCTCCACCGACAACGCCGGGAATAGTTACGTGACCGGTATTTTTTCCGGAACAGCCGAATTCGGCAATGCATCACTGACCAGCAGCGGCGGTGAAGATATGTTTATCGCCAAACTGGATATGGACGGCAACTGGTTGTGGGCCATCCGGGCCGGTGGAATTGGAAATGATATTGGCTATTGCATCTCTATCGACAGCGCCGGAAACAGCTACGTGACCGGCCAGTTTCAGGGCACTGCCTCTTTCGGTACAATAATGCTTAACAGTATCGGAGAATCGGATATCTTTATCGCCAAGGCAGATGCAAACGGTAACTGGCTCTGGGCGCAACAAGGCGGAGGGATCAGTTCTGACGGGGGCACCGGCATTTCCGCAGATAGTGCGGGGAACTGCTATATTACGGGCAGTTATCATGCCAGCGCCGGTTTCGGCTTAACAACGCTGACCAGCAGCGGTGACGAAGATATCTTTATCGCCAAGCTGGACGGGGGCGGCAACTGGCTCTGGGCAAAACGCGCCGGAGGAACCAGCGAGGACGTTGGCAAGGGCATCGCCACCGACAGCAGCGGAAACTGCTATGCCACGGGTCACTTTTCCGGCACTGCCGATTTCGGCACAACGTCGCTTGCCAGCGGCGGTGAAGAAGATGTTTTTGCCGCCGGGCTGGACAGCAACGGAAACTGGCTCTGGGCCAAGCGGGCTGGCGGAACTGGCTCTGACGCAGGTAAAGGCATCTCCACGGACGGCAGCGGGAATTGCTGTCTGACCGGTTACTTTTCAAACAGCGCAGTTTTTGGCTTAACCTCGCTGTTCAGCAGCGGAGCAGAAGATGTGTTTGCCGCCAGGCTGGACGGCAGCGGCATCTGGCTCTGGGCCCAGCAGGGCGGAGGAGCGGAAGCTGATTGCGGCAACGGCATCGCAGCCGACAGCAGCGGTAAAAGCTGTATCGCAGGCAGCTTTCAGGGCACTGCCACATTTGGTTATTCGCTTACGGGCAACGGAAGCACGGACAGCTTTGCCGCCCAGCTGGCTGCAGACGGCAACTGGGGCTGGCAGATAAGTGGTAGAGGGGATGACAGTGACTACGGCAATGGCATCTCCCATGATGACAGCGGTAGCAGTTATGTCATTGGTCGTTACACCGGAACTGCCGGGTTCGGTTCCCTTTCGCTGACAGGCGGCGGATATTTTATTGCCAAGCTGGATGCGGGAGGCAACTGGCAGTGGGCGGTGCCCTGCGGAGGAGGTTGCTCTGGCATCTCCAGGGTTAGCAACGGGGCCTTTTATATTACAGGCGCATTTCGGGGTTCTGTCGATTTTGGCTCCACCACGCTGACCAGCACCGGATGGTCCGATATCTTTATTGCCAAGCTGGATGTGAACGGCAACTGGCTCTGGGCCAAGCGGGCCGGAGGTTCAGATACTTGGGGTGAAGCAGGAAGGAGCGTTGCAACAGATAACAACGGCAATTGCTACGTAACCGGTTATTATTCAAGTGCTGCTAATTTCGGCACTGCCACGTTGACCTGCAGGGGACCGAAAGATATTTTTATTGCCAAGCTGGATACAAACGGCAACTGGCTCTGGGCCAAGCGCGCCGGAGGGGATTCTGGCAACAATATCTGGGATAATGACCAAGGCACGGGTATTGCCGTGGACGGCAGCGGAAACTGCTACGTAACCGGCACTTTTGAGGAAATTGCCGATTTCGGCCCAACCACACTGACCTGTATATATTTTACCGATATCTTTGTCGCCAAGCTGGACACCAACGGCAACTGGCTGTGGGTCAGGCAGGCCGGCGGAACGGCGTACGACCATAGTTCAGACATCTCCACCGACAGCAGCGGAAATTGCTACATAACAGGTGATCTATTATACACTGCCGGTTTTGGAACAACATCATTGACCAGCTTCGGAGGCTATGATGTATATGCTGCCAAACTGGATACCGACGGCAACTGGCTCTGGGCCGTTCACAGCGGAGGAGCGAACTTCGACTTCAGTAACGGGATAAGCACTGACAGCTACGGGAACAGTTACGTGACCGGTGATTTCAGGGAGACCGCAGCTTTCGGCAACATATCGCTGATCAGTTCAGGCTATCAGGATATATTTGTGGCCGGATTGGATACCAACGGCAACTGGGTGTGGGCAGTACGGGCCGGAGGAAATTCGGATTATAACCCAGATTCCGGTGAAAATGACAGCGGCTATGGCATCTTTGCTGACAATCAGGGCAACTGTTATGTGACAGGAGATTTCTCCGGAACTGCCGAATTCGGCTCCGCCCTGCTTGCCAGCGGCGGAATGTACGACATTGATATCTTTGTCGCCAAACTGGCCTCAGGCACCGGCATAGAGGACGAAACCACCCCTGCGGTACCTGTCATTTCAGTCTTGTATGACGCTTTCCCCAATCCTTTACGATCGGGTAAATCCGCTATCCTAAAGACTTATATTGCAGACCGCGAAACGGGCACCCTTTCCATCTATAACCTGCGCGGGCAACTTGTAAGATCGTACAGACTGAATTCCGGTCTCCATGAGACCGCCTTTGAAAGCAGTGGACTGGCCTCCGGCGTCTATCTCTGCCGGCTCAGGACGCCGTCGGTCAGCATGGTAAAAAAGCTGGTGCTATTGAAGTAAGGCCAAGACAGCAGTTATTTCACCAGAATTAGTTTGCGGGTAATAGTCCTGTCCGCAGTGCTGAGGCGACATAAATAGATGCCGCTGCCGGCGGGGGCTTTGTCATCATCAGTACCGTCCCAATCAAGCGCGTGTAAGCCTTTCCGGAATTGCCGGTTGGCCAGGGTCCTGACCTTCTGGCCTTTAAGATTGTATATTTCCATCCGGACAGGCGCGTCCTTGGCCAGGCTGAACTGGAGCTTAACCGTCTGGCGGAAGGGATTGGGGCAGGCGGGATAGAAAACACAAGGCGGGGCTGGCGGGACAGCGTCTTCCGCAACCGGGGTCAGGCCGCAGGTGGAGAAGCCGGCCAAGAGCCTGATGTTGTCCAGGGTCCAGCCGGGGTCGGTGAGGTCGATGTCATTGGATTGGTCGGTAAGCCGGAAACGCAGGTAGAGATTGGTACCGGCGAAACTGGACATGGGAATGTAGACGCGGTGCCAATAGTCCTTTTGGCCGCTGTCGCTCCAGACAGCCTGCCAGGCAGAGCCGTCGGGCGAGACCTCCACCCGGACGCTGTCATAAACGAATTCCGTGTACAGGTGCTGGTCAAAGCTCAGCACCGTGTTCTGGGAGGCGGGATTGTAAACGGGACCGGCGGTGCGGATGTGGACGTCGCAATTAATGTCATAGAAGCCCTTGCCGGTCCAGCTGTCGGTGAGGGCGCGGCCGCTGAAGGCAAGCTCGTCCTGCAGCACCCAGGGCCCCTGCGTGACCCAGTTGGAAACCCCGTTTTCCCAATCCTCCACAAAGACATAATCAGCCGGGGTCAGCTCGATGTCCAGAACCACACTGTGGGCGCCGGGGCCAAGTTCCACATTGCCGGCATAGGGATAATATCCAGGCGCGTCCACTTCCAGCCTGTGGGCCCCGCCGTAGGTGTTGAAGATGAATTCGCCGCCGGTCTGGAGGGTGTCATTTTCCACGTCGAAGAGGATGACGCGGGCGGGAATCAGGGCTCCGCCTACGGTGCTGCGCACGGTGCCGCTGAGGGTGACGGGGTTGAGGGGTTGGAGGTTGGCGTTGACGGTGGTCCAGGAGCCGTTGTTGACATTCTGACCGGTGATGACCAGGTCGGCAAAGCCTTTTTTCCGGAAGCGCAGGGTGTAGGCGCCGTTGGAGACGGGCCGCCAATAGCGCCCGGAGGCGGGGTCGGACTTGCGGGGCGCGAACCAGGGGGCGTGCCGCTGCTCGACAATAATCTCTGCTTCCAAAGGCTGGCTGGTAGCGGCGTTGCGGATGGTGCCGGTCAGCATGGAGTTGGAAGGCACGGCGGAGGAAAAAGGCAGCGCGCGGTTCAGGAGCCACCAGACGCCGTTGCTGCAGCGCTGCACGGTGTTCACCATGAGGGTGGAATCGGGTTGCAGGTTGGAAGTGCCGCACTCGATGACCAGGCAGATGGTGCCGAACTGCTGATACATCCAGTTGTTGATATCGCCCTTGCGCCCTTCCGAGGCGGAGGGTTCGTAGCCTCCGGAACCGTTTTCACGGATGATGGCGGCTGCCACGCCTTCCCCGATCTGCTGACCCAGGGCGAGGTCGGGACAGGGGCGGGTGGCGTACCAGTTGAGGGGGTAAAAGACTTTTTCCGAAAGGTTGCCGCTGCGGGAGGAATGCCAGACGATGCAGAAGACCGGTTTCTGGGCATGGCAAAACTGCATCAGGGCCCGGGTCTCGCTTTCCGAGACGGGGAAGGGGCCGCGGTAATAGTCATAGGCTTCCGTATTCAGGCCGGCGGGGGTGAAGAGCGTGTCTCCGTGCACCCAGTTGAAAGGGAAATTGCGGTTGATATCCACTCCGTCAACGTCATAGCCGACCAAAGTACTGAAGTCGAAAACGCCGTTATTATTGTTGTCGCGCTTGTTCTTGCGGTAGGAGGGGTCGAGGTCGTCCGTCACCACGGACAGGCCTTCAGGATTGATGGTGGGAATGAACCACATCTCCAGCTGCGAGATCCAACTGCCGTAGGGCAGGGCCTGGCTGTTGGCCAGGATCTGGCTGAGGTTGGACATAGTGGTCTCCACGCCCAACACCTCTTCGGCGTGCACCTGGCCGATCAGCAGCACGGCCGGTTCCTGTTCCTCGGCCAGCACATTGTCGGAGATCTTGAGGGCGTAGATGGGCAGGTCGTCCAGTTCGGAATAACCGATGATATGGACTTTGGCCAGGGCCGGGTACTGGGCTTCCAGGGCCAGCAGTTCGGCTTCGATCTCGGCGTTGTCATGATAGCAGGAGGGCAGGGGCGGCAGGGCAAAGGCCGCGGCCAGGCCGGCGAGCAGGATTGCCAGCAGCAGGAGTTTTTTCATTACAAGCTCCATTTTTTATGTACTTTTCCGTTTATTAATAAGTGCAATTTCCATTCCACGGGACACTTTGCGCTGAGGCCGCCCTGAGGTCAATCAAAATGCGGGCGCGGCATGATATTCCGGGACGGGGACGGATTATTTGTGCTTGACCGGGAAGGGTGTCGCGGATTGTGGTCTTTCCGATAACAAAAACGAGTGGTGCGACATTGATAAATATCATACTGGCCCTGGTTGCCCTGGGCGTTCTGGTCACCGTGCATGAGACGGGGCACTTCTTCGCGGCGCGGCTGTGCGGCGTGGGAGTGGAGGTTTTTTCCATCGGGTTCGGCCGGCCGATCCTCAAGCTGAAAAGAAAGGGTATCGAATACAAAATAGGCTGGCTGCCCCTGGGCGGTTATGTCCGCATGAAGGGCGAGGACCCGGAGTCAGGGCAGACGGCCGACCCGGACAGCTTCCAGCTGGCGCGCTGGTGGAAAAAGATCGTCATAGCCGCATCGGGGCCGTTCTCCAATTTCCTGTTCGCCGCCCTCATCTTTGTCATCGCCTTCCTGCTGCCCGGTCGGGTTGAGGACCATTATCCCGTCGTAGGCCAGGCGGGGGGGCTCTTTGAGCAGATCCTGGCGCCGGGTGATTCGATCCTGTCCGTCAACGGCAAGCCGGTGCGCGGCTGGTATGATTTTGCAGCGGAACTGGTCACGGACAAGCCGAACCAGATAATCATGGAGCGCCGAGGCCTGAGGCAGACTCTGACCCTGCCGCAAGTCAGGTTGGAGGAACTGCTGGAACAGGTCCAGCCGGCTGTGTCTTCAGCCGTGGGAGAGGTGAGTCCCGGGCTGCCGGCCTGGAACGCGGGCTTGCGGACAGGGGATGTGATAGTCAAAGTGGATACGGTCAGGGTCAGGGATTGGTTTCACATGCGGGAACTGATCACCGGAGCGGGGGGCGACAGCGTGAAGCTGACCATACTGCGCGGCGCCGCTTTGCATGAAAAGACTTTGCCGCTGCAGCAGAACCCGATGTCGGACGGCAGGCGCATGATCGGGATCACGCAACTGATGCCGGTTTCCTATGTCCAGTCCTACAAGCCGGGCGAAGCAGTGAAGAATGGCATCAGCGCCACCCTGGGCTTTGTGGCTGTCAACTACACCGCCTTGTATCAACTGGTCAGCCGGCCGCACCAGATCAAGGATTCGGTGGGCGGACCGGTGATGATCTATTCCCTGAGCAGCCAGTCAGCCCGCAAGGGCGTTTCCAACTGGCTGATGTTCGTGGCCGCCATCAGCCTCGTCCTGATGATCATGAATCTGCTGCCCATCCCTGTTCTGGACGGGGGCCACGTGCTCTTTGCCCTGATCCAGGCCGTGACCGGCAAGCCAATACCGCGCAGGGTGCAGGCCATCCTGCAGAACATCGGGCTGGCGCTGCTGCTGCTGCTGATGGGCTATGCCTTCTACAGCGATCTGAAACGCGTCCTGCTGCGCGCCATGTCCTCTCTGGGCAGGCCCTGAGCGCCTGCCTGCCGGGCGCGATATTTTTGTTTGACTTATTTTACAGATTCTTTATACTGCTCTCATGGATGAACCGAGATATGAAAACTGTTTCGTGTGCGGGCAGGACAATCCCTGCGGCCTGAAGCTGGAGTTTGAATACGGAAACGGGGAAGCCGGCGCCTGGTTTGACTCGCCGCCTTGCTACGAAGGCTACAGGGGCGTGATCCACGGCGGCATCATCGCCACCTTGCTGGACGAGGCCATGGCCAAGATCATCCTGTGTCAGCGCCTGGCGGCGGTCACTGCCGACCTCAGCATCCGCTACCGGAAACCGCTGCCGGTGGGGACCAAAGTCCGCGCCAGCGGTCGCATCACCCTGCAGAAATCCAGGACCATCAGGGCGGAGGCCGTCCTGGCGGATGAAGCCGGGAACGTTTACGCCGAAAGTACTGCCGTCTATATCGTAAAGCAGCGCCTGCCATGAAGAATCCTTTCAGCGATTGGCTGACCCGGGACGAGCAGAAGATCCTGGGCTTTCTGGCCGCCCTCCTGGTGGCAGGAATGGCTCTGTCCCACACAGGCGTCTCCACCGTCGCGGCCGCCAAGGCTGACACCGCCCTGGCCAGCCTGGAAAAAGCAACCCAACAGGACAGCGTGATCCAAATCGACATCCGGACAGCCGAGCTCAACACCCTGATCCTGTTGCCCGGGATCGGTGAAAAACGGGCGGCGGACATCATTGCCTATCGGCAGGCCAAGCAGTTCGAGTCGCCGGAGGAATTGCTCAATATCAAGGGCATCGGCGCCAAGACCTATCTCAAGATGAAACCGATGCTGCTGCCTTTCGGCAAAGCGGGTCAGGGTGTCAGCTCAGACGGCAAGCTTGCCGACCTGCAGTCTGTGGCAGCGGACTCTGATACATCGGGAAGAGGCGGCGCCAAACTCTCCCTTGACGAAATTTCTCCCGCCAAAAAACAGGAAAACAGCCGATCTTATAAAAAAACCAAAACGGCTGAGTATACGGTCCACCTGAACACTGCCACCAAGCAGGAACTGATGAGCCTGTCCGGGATCGGGGAGGTCAAAGCCCAGGCCATCCTGGACTACCGGGCCCAGATCGGCAAATTCGGCTCGGTGGAGCAACTGCTGGAAGTGAAAGGCATCGGACCCAAGACACTGGAAAAAAACAAACACCGGCTGAGTCTGTAGCCGCGGCGGAGGAAACATGAAATCAGACCCGACCAAACAAGGCTGGAAACCGACCCTGACCCTGGCCAAGCTTTTCGAGGAGCAGAACCAGTTCTTCGACGCCCTGGCCATCTACGAGATCATCAGCCAGACAGACCAGTCTCCCGAATTGCAGCAGAAGATCGAAGCCCTGCAGTCCCGTATCCTGAACGACTCCAGCCTGCGCTACGATCCGCGCATCGAAAAGCTTTTCTCACCCGAGGAGCTGGCCTACCTGCGGATCATGAGCCACACCGCCTTCGAGCACCTGTCCGTCTCCCAGGCCCAGTTCATGGACAGCGTTTCCGATTACCAGCTTCTGCTGTCTGAGGAAGAGGAAGCCTCCGGGTCCAGCGTGACCAAGGCTGACCTGGACGACTTCGCGGAAGCAGGCGAGGTATTTTCCGAACCTTCCGGACACAGTTACGGCCCGGAACGGCCGGAGCCCACGGTGGAGGAGCTGGTGCAGGAACTGGTCAGGCGCTTCGGCCAGGACAGCCGGCTCAGCGACATCTCGGTGCAGGAGTTTCTGCAGTTGCTGAAGGATTTCAACCTGCTGGCGGGCTTCACCCGCAGAAAATGAAACGCCCCAAATCCCCGGCGGAACAGAACCAGCTCTGCCAGCGCTGCGCCAACTCCTGCAAGCAATTGGCCGGCGTCAAGCTGATCAGGTGTCCCCACTTCGAAGCGGAACCGCAGCAACTGGAAATTCCCCTTTTCAAAAAAAGCCGCAACAAGAAAGATAAAGTCTCCTGAGATGCGCATCATCACAGGCAAATTCAAGGGGACAGTCCTGTTCAGCGTGCCGGGTAATACCACCCGTCCCACCACGGATTTTCAGCGTGAAGTCATCTTTTCCATGTATCAGGATTACTCCGGTCTGCGGGTTTTGGATTTATATGCAGGAACCGGTTCCTTTGGGCTGGAAACTTTATCCAGAGGAGCGGATTGGGTTGACTTTGTCGAGTTTTCCAACAAAGCCCTGACCATCTTGCTCAAAAACATTGAAAAGCTTAAATGCAGCGAATCCTGCCATGTGCACAGACGCAAGGTGGCTGTCTTCTTAAATGCCGCCACAGAGCAGTGGGACGTGATTTTCCTCGACCCGCCCTATAACAAAAACATGGTCAATGACACCATCAGATTAATCAAAGAAAGAGACTTGCTGAATCAGGACGGCATCATCATTGTGGAGCATCACCCTTCCGAAAAAATAGCAGAGGAATTCCAATCTTTGGTGGTTAACTACAAACAGAACAGCAGGATAACAGCCTTCACTGTTCTGCAGTAGCAGTTGTCATAAAGTAATAAAAAGAGCTGTTTTCGGCGTAAATTTTGCTTCGATAAAAGCTAAGGTATTTTAGTTCTCTACTGTCTCATAGGATGGAGGTTCAGATGCCAAGACTATGTTTGATACTTGTTATTCTTTGCCTTTTAGCGTTCACTTTCCTCAATGCGCAGACCATCTCCAAAATAGAAATTATGCTTAATCTTAGCGTTCCACAGGATTATGATTATGTTACCACCTGGTCAGACAGCTTGCTGCATTTCTATCGAGTCGATTTTGGTTCTACTGATTATATTCTTAAACATTGGACCTGCAATCCCCAAGGTGTGTATACAGCACCAGAATCAATCTTTTTCTTTCAGAATATTGAACCATGGGGTTCTATCCCATCATACCTAAGCAGTGCATACAGTAGAAGTTATGGTAACCTCTATCTCCAATTCACTTTAAACAATGATTTGCACCTGCTCTGCATATCTGAAACTTTTGAGATTCAACACAATGTTGTTGTTAACGCAGGTTATAATTTGTTTTATCTTTTTTCTCCCAATTACCTTTATTTTACTTCTCGGGCAGATATCTACAGTCCGGATATTGTCAGACGTTATAATGTAAACACAAATAGTGTGGATTCACTATTCACCTGGCCGGATTTGGCACCACCAGTGATTCGCAACATTGGAACCCGATTTCTGCTGATTTATAGTCAGAGCATTGGCAGCCAATCTATCGGACAGGCCTTCTTTATTGACGAACAATTAAATATTCATCCCGCCATTCTCAACCTACCACCTTTTATGATTGATATTTACATCCGCTCACAAGAGTTTTCTCCTTCCGCCTATTTTGCCGCTGTAAATGATGGCTTACTGAGAACAGGATGTTTCGGATATATCACAATTGTTGATAATGATATAACTTTCTATGGTATTTCAGTCATTGATGAGATGTATCCTTACCCTGAGGCTCATGTTATCTCTCAAGTTATTCCTTATGGTGAAGGGCGTTTCAGTTGCCTGGATTCCTACATTTGGAATGAAACCTTGACCTCTTTTCGGAATTACCAGTTTAACGGGACGGACTTGTTAAACGATTTTAATTTTCCAGTGTTGAATTCAATTGTTAATCCAGCCCAGTTAATTCGCCTGAGTTCACGCTATGGTTTAGCCATAAGCGGGTTAAGCAGTGGTCCCAGACGCTTTACTCTCATAGATTATCAGAATTCAGCTTTGTCTGACACAACTTATTACTTGTCTTTCGCTCCTTACATTGGAGCTGCAAATGTGTATTTTTCTCATAATAACATATATTATGTTTACAAAACCTATGATGCCAGACGACTCTATATCCTGAAAATAGTTGAATACACTTCTAATACCGATCCTGTCCAGCCGCCCCAAATCCTGACTGCCAGTGCTTGGCCCAATCCTTTTTCCAATAAAACAACCTTGAAAGTGAGTCTGAAGCAGCCTGAACCTTTGAACATCACAATCTATAATCTCAAAGGGCAGTTGGTCAGAACCCTTTCCCAACCAGGCAAAGCTGAGCTCATCCATGAACTGGCCTGGGACGGTAAAGCAGACAATGGCAATATCACTGCACCGGGATTATACATTTATCAAGCGTCAACCCCATCCGGTAAAAGCATCTCAGGCAAAATCATCCTGTCGAAATAACCTTTTCACCAAATCTGCCCCGCAAACGGGTCGAAGGGCGAAGCCCTTCATTATAAGGATGGCGGGTGGGAATAGATAAATACCTAAAAACAGAGTTTACACACATTTTTTATTGACCTCATTCCAACTGCCTGAAAAATGGATGCATTGTTTGTTTAACCAGAGGATATTATGCTAAGAATTTACAACACATTGACACGTCAGAAAGAAGAATTCCGACCCCTTGAACCCGGCAAAGTCAAGCTCTATGCCTGCGGTCCGACCGTGTACAACTACTTCCACATCGGCAATGCGCGCGCTTTTCTGACCTTTGACGTGGTCCGCCGTTACCTTCAGTACAGAGGTTTTGAAGTCACCTACGTGCAGAATATCACTGATATAGAAGATAAAATCATTGCCCAGTCCATCGAAGAAAACATCCCCTTCTCTCAGGTGGCGGAAAAGTATACCCAAGCTTTTCTGGATGATGTGGCGCGCCTGGGCACCAAACCTCCCACCTATCAGCCCAAAGCCACGCAGTATATTCAGCCCATGATAAACCTGATCAAAGCGCAGGTGGACAAGGGTTTCGCTTACGAAAGCGGGGGCGATGTCTATTTCGAAGTGGGCAAACTTCCGCAATACGGCCAGCTCAGCGGAAAGAAAGTGGAAGACCAGAAAGCCGGTGCCAGAGTGGAAGAAAACGAACTGAAAAGAAATCCCGCCGATTTTACTCTGTGGAAAGCCTCCAAACCGGGCGAACCGAGCTGGGACAGCCCCTGGGGCAAAGGCCGCCCCGGCTGGCATACAGAGTGTGTGGTCATGTCCAAAGACCTGTTGGGAGTGCCTTTTGACATTCATGGCGGCGGTACAGATCTGATGTTCCCGCATCATGAAAATGAGTTGGCTCAAGCTCTTGCCGTAACCGGAAAACCTCTTGCCAACTACTGGATGCATAATGGCTTCCTCAATATCGAGGGTGAAAAAATGTCCAAAAGCCTACGCAATTTCTTCACTGCGCGTGAAATTCTGGACGTTTATGATGCTGAAGCCATCCGCTTTTTCTTTTTGTCCAAGCACTACCGCAGCCCCATTGACTTTAACCGCGAACTGATTGAAGAGAGCGACAAGGCAGTGAAAAACTTCTATGCCGCTCTGTCTGATCTGGATTGGCTGAATGTTGATGCAGAAAGCATTGCAGTTCCTCATAGCTTCGGCAAATACAGTTCCGAGTTCGTGGAGGCCATGGATGACGATTTTAATAGTGCCCGTGCCCTGGCTGTACTGTTTGAACTGACCACCAAAATCCGCTCCGACGCTGTTCCGGCAGCGGAAAAACAACCCTATGCGAAGGTTCTGGTCGAACTCGGTTCCGTACTTGGTTTCTTTCAAAATCTGCCTGCCCGTCTTTCCCAATCCATTGATCCGGTACTGCTGAAACAGATCGAAAACCTTGTGGCTAAACGTGATCAGGCACGCCAAAACAAAGATTGGGCTGCCAGTGACCGTCTGCGCGATGAACTCATCGCCCTTGGCGTCGAAATCAAGGACACCAAGGACGGCACAGTCTGGAAAATAAATTAACCTATCTCTGTCATTCCTGCGAAAGCAGGAATCTTAGCTTTATCAAGATTCCCGATCAGGTCGGGAATGACTAAAGAGGAGTACAATATGCGTAAACTCATCATCATTCTAATGATTCTAGCAGCCGTCACCCTTTCCTGCAAAAAGGAGCAGAACTACCAGCTTGACAGACCGGAAAGCATTATCTGGAATCCGCTTACCCAGACCTATCTGATTTCCAATGTCGGCAGCGGCACCATCCTTTCACTCAAGGATAAATTTACTTTTGACGTGTTCAATCAAAGCAAGCTGGACGCCCCCAAAGGTATGGCAATTCTGAATAGTACACTTTACGTGGCTGATGTGACCAGAGTGGTCGGACTGGATTTGAAAACCGGAAAACAGGTCTTTGAACAAGCTGTCCCCGATGCCGAATTTCTGAATGATGTCACCTCCGATAATGTCAAATCCATCTATATCAGTGATTCCCGCAGCAATTTCATCGTGAGAATTGTACCCTCCACTGGTCTGACCGAGTTTTTCCGTCACCCTGACTTGGTCAGTCCCAATGGGCTTTTTTATGCCAAAATGGCTGACAAAGACCTGCTCTATATCGTTTCCATGGAAGCAGATACTCCAATCAGAATATTGAATTTCTTTACCAAAGAGCTGACCTCAATTCCCAATTATCTGTTAACCAGGGCGGATGGTATTACACGCGAACCTGACGGTTCCTGGCTCATTTCCAGTTGGGCGGACAGCACGGTCTATAAATTCAGTCCTGATTTCCAGACCCGCAGCCAACTGCAGCAAAAATACCAGTCCCCCGCTGACATCTTCTATAGTATTGAAAATCATGAACTTGCCATCCCTCAAATGCAACTCAACCTGATTCAGTTCATCAATACCTCCGATTCAACCCGGGTCAATAAGAAGTAATTTACTGTAATATTAAATATTTAGCACACATTCATCAGATTTTTTGAACATCCTTATTCCCTCTTTTTTCCTTAAATACCAGTCGAAATCCTCTCGATATCCAGTCGATATCCAGTCGAATTAAAGTCAACTGGATATCGATAGGATATTGACTGTATTTCGAGAATGATGCATGGACAATGCCAGAATGAGTTTAGAATTAAATTAGCAGAGTATTTGATAGACTGCTAAAATTTACTTGACAGCTTTTACACTACACTTTATTTTGTATGTAGATTAGATGATTTTTTTACACAGGAGGAAGCATGAACTTACAACGCTTCACCATCAAAGCTCAGGAGATGCTGCAAAACGCACAGCAAACAGCAACTGAACACGGTCATCAGGAAATTGGCGAACTGCATATCCTGAAAGCCATGCTGGGTCAGGAAGATTCATTGGTCAGACCAGTTCTGCAGAAGCTGGAAGTATCGCTGCCGCTGACTGAACAGAAACTTGACAGCGAACTGGCAAAACTGCCCAGGGTGCAGGGCGCAAGCCAGCAATACCTTTCTCAGCCTGCTCTGAACATACTAAATCAGGCTGATAAGGAAGCCGAAAAGCTGCAGGATGAATATATTTCTCTGGAGCATATCCTTCTGGCTCTTGTCCACAAAGGCAAGGAAACAGCCCAATTGCTTGGCTCCGTTGGCGTTACGTCTGACAAAATTCTCATGGCTTTGAAAGAGTTGAGAGGCAACCAACGCATCACAGACCAGGATCCTGATGCCAAATTTCAGGCTCTGGAAAAGTATTCACGCAATCTGACCAAGCTGGCAAGGCAGGAAAAACTGGACCCCGTCATCGGCAGAGATGAAGAAATCAGACGCACCATACAGATTTTGTCCCGCCGCAGAAAAAACAATCCGGTCCTGATCGGAGAACCGGGAGTGGGCAAAACAGCCATTGTGGAAGGTCTGGCCCGACGCGTCGTTGCTCAGGACGTGCCGGAAAATCTGAAGAGCAAGGAAATCGTGGAACTCGATATGGCAGCGTTACTTGCAGGCGCAAAATTCCGGGGTGAATTTGAAGAACGGCTCAAAGCTGTACTGCAGGAAGTGGAAAAATCCGATGGACAGATAATTCTGTTTATCGACGAACTGCACACTGTGGTCGGAGCCGGCGCTGCTGAAGGTGCTGTGGATGCTTCCAATATGCTCAAACCTGCTCTGGCGAGAGGTTCGCTGCATTGCATCGGAGCCACTACTTTGGATGAATACAGAAAGCACATAGAAAAAGACCCCGCTCTGGAAAGGCGTTTTCAACCCATCCTCGTAACCGAGCCTTCGGAAGAGGAAACCATCTCCATCCTGCGCGGCATCCGGGACAAGTACGAGGTTCACCACGGCGTGCAGATCACGGACGGAGCTTTGGTCAGCGCCGCCGTGATGTCCAACCGCTACATCGCGGACCGGTTTTTGCCCGACAAGGCGATCGACCTCATCGACGAGGCCTGCGCCCAGCTGCGCATGGAGATCGACTCCCTGCCGGTGGAACTGGACGAAGTGGAGCGCAAACTGCGCCAGTTGGAGATCGAAAAGCTCTCCCTGGAAAAGGAAAAGGACGAGCCGTCCAAACAGCGGCTGGAAAAGATCAAGGCCGAGATCGGCGAACTAGCAGAGCGGCGCAATTCCTTCCGGGCGCGCTGGGAGAACGAAAAGAAGTCCCTGCAGCAGGTCCGCACTTTGAAAGAGGAGATCGACAGCCTCAAGGCGGAAGCTGAAAAAGCGGAGCGCCAGGGCGAGTATGAAAAGGTGGCAAAACTGCGCTATGGCACGATCGTCGAAAAAGAAAAGCAATTGACTGCCGTCCAGTCAAAGCTGAAAGATGCCTCTCCCGCGGAGCAACTGCTTAAGGAGCAGGTGGACGAGGAAATGGTCGCCGAGGTGGTTTCCAAGTGGACCAAAATCCCGGTCAGCAAGTTGCTGCAGAGCGAGATGCAGAAGCTGGTGGAACTGGAACAGATTTTGGGCCGGCGCGTGATCGGCCAGGAGGAAGGCATCGCCGCCGTGGCCAACGCCATCCGCCGTTCCCGCAGCGGGCTCAGCGACACCAACCGCCCCATCGGTTCCTTTATGTTCCTGGGGCCGACGGGGGTGGGCAAAACGGAACTGGCCAAGACCCTGGCCGCCTTTTTGTTCGATACGGAAAAAGCGCTCATCCGCATTGACATGTCCGAGTTCATGGAAAAGCACTCCGTGGCACGCCTGATCGGCGCCCCTCCCGGCTACGTGGGCTACGAGGAAGGGGGCTACCTCACCGAAGCGGTGCGGCGGCGCCCCTACTGCGTGATCCTCTTTGACGAGATCGAAAAGGCGCACCTGGACATCTTCAACGTCCTGCTCCAGATCCTGGACGAGGGCCGGCTCACGGACGGCAAGGGCAGGACGGTGGATTTCCGCAACGCGGTCATCATCCTGACCAGCAACATCGGCTCCCAGCTTATCTTCGAAGCGGAGGAGGCCGACCCGGAATCCCTGCGCCCGCAGCTCATACAGATCCTGCAGCAGCACTTCCGGCCCGAGTTTTTGAACCGGCTGGACGACATCATTATCTTCCACCGGCTGGACCAGTCGCACCTGGAAAAGATCGTCAGGCTGCAGTTGGAAAGCCTCCGGGACAGGCTGGCCCGGCAGAACATCAAAGCCGAATTCACGGACGGGCTGGTGGCCTGGCTCACAGCGGGCGGTTACGATCCGCAGTTCGGCGCCCGGCCTCTGAAGCGCCTGATCCAGAAGGAACTGGAGAACCAGATCGCCATGGCCTTGCTGTCAGGCGGGCTGGACAAGGACAAGCCGCTTCTGATAGATGAACGGAAGGGTCAGGTGGTCGTGAAGAATTCTTGACAGATTGGAACGGAACGTGAAAGTTGAATAAGTGGAAAGAAATAGCCTTCTGAACTGAAAGGCTGTTTTCTGCTCTTAGCACCGATGTTGCGGTGCCATGGCATCGGAGGTGGATGACAAAGATGAGGATGAAAATGAAAATCTGTCAGGGATTGCTTGTGTTGTTTGCCCTTTGCCTGGTCCTGCCCCTGCCGGCAGCGCTGACCGATTACGCGTTCAGCCAGGCGATCGGTTCCTACACCGAGATCGGGGGCGGCATTCTGCTTGGCAACGAAGCCACGGACGAACAGCGCTTCCTCGATCCCGCCCTCCCTTTGGGCACGACCTCCTCTCCTTTTACCGGACCCGGCTTTCCAATCGGCTTCGCCTTTAACTTCAACAACGCCAGCTTTGACATGATCGCGGTCAACGCCAACGGCTGGATCTCCTTCGGCCAGTCCGCGCTGGGAACGGCGGCCGTGGACCTGACCTGCACCAACGCCTACTCCCCCCTCAGCACCGTGGCCACGCCCGCGGTTCAGCAGCTGGCCAACCGGGCCGCGGCTTTCGGGCGGGACATCCAGGCCCAGGCGGGGGCTTCACTCCGGATCGAGACCATTGGCGCAGCGCCGAACCGGACCTGCGTGATCCAGTGGAAGAATTACCGCCGTTACGGTCCGGCCGGAGACGGGGATCAACTCAACTTCCAGATCCTGCTGCGGGAGACCGCCAACCAGATCAGCTTCCAATACGGTATGTTCCTAATTCTGAATCCAAATCCCAGCGAGGTCCAGGTGGGGCTGCGGGGCCATGCTTCCACAGATTTTCAGAACCGCGCTTCCGACACGGACTGGACCTCGACCACGCCCGGAACCGTCAACAGCGCCAGCGTCACCCTTTCTTCTACCAGTTTTCCCTTTCCTGGACTGAGTTTTACCTTTACGCCGCCGGCCGTTTATCAGCATGATCTGAAGGCCGCAGCCACCACCGGCGATGCCCTGCCAATCCAGGACTCGCTTGCCGTTTATCGGGTGCTGGTGCAAAACAACGGCAGCCAGGCCCAGCTTTCCTATCTGGTCAAACTGATCAGCGGCGGCCTAGAACTGGCGGCCGTGAGCGGCCCCGCGCTGGGAGCCGGCCAGTCCGCACAGGTTAGCCTTTCCTGCGCTTTTTCAACAACGGGTCCGACCGGGATCTTCGGCCGGGTGGAACTGGCGGCAGACGAGAATCCCGCCAACAACGACACACCGGTTCTGCACCTGAACGTCCTGGCGTCTGGAATAGTCCCTGTCACGCTGGGGGAGGGTGACGTTGATTTCCGGGCTCCATTGGATTTCTACTGGAAAAGCAGCCTCTACGAATGCGTCTATCCCGCCGCCCAGATCAGCTCCGGGGGCACGATCGGCGGCATCGCCTTCTACAATGATTTTACCTCGGCCTACCCGCCCGGGGGAAAGCCCACCCGGGTCTGGCTGGGCGAAATCGCCGCGGCTGACCTGGCCGCCGGCTGGATCCCCTCCACCCAACTGACCCAGGTCTTCGACGGCAATGTCATCTATCCCGCGGGGCAAAACACGGTCGTTGTTTCTTTTCCTGTTCCATACAACTACACGGGCGGCAACCTGGTCATGCTGGTGCAGCGGCCGCTGGATACATTTTACTATGCGGTTACGGACTATTTCAAGTGCCAGGATGCAACAGCGCCCGTGGCCCGGAGGCTGGTCAGCGACACGGTGGAACTCGATCCCGCCGCGCCTGCCGCGAGCGAACCGATCACCACTTATCCCAAGGCCACCCTGTTTTTCGATCCCTCCGGTTCAGGCGTTCTGGAAGGCACTGTGACTGCGGGGGCCACGCCCCTGGACAGCGCTTGCGTAACTGTGGCGGGGACCATGCTGACAGCTTTCACTTCCTCCGCCGGTACTTACCATTTTTCTTATGTCCCACAGGGGGAAAGGCAGGTCACCTGTTCCAGGCCCGGCTACCAGCCGCAGACCGTGACTTTGACAATTGCGGCGGGGCAAACCGCGACCCAGGATTTCAACCTGACCCC
>JAXDBS010000036.1:0-4126 GCA_034678545.1 Cloacimonadaceae bacterium (SeqCode)
TAGACAGGCAGACTTTGTTATGCGATCTACATTCTGATAATGAGCCCTGATAACGGTAGTATGCGAATGTTTGAATGGGATGGAACGGCAGTATTCAGATAAACGTCAGGGGAAAACCGTTCAGGCCAGACAACGGATGCAGCGCTAACGGGTTCAGGGAGGCTGACTTCGCGGTCTGTGTTATTGATGATGATCCGCAGGCAGTCAGAATCGAGATAGCGGTCAAAGATCAGCAGGTCCTGATGCTCGTGGAAGCGGATCAGACCTTTTTGCAGGGCGGGACGGGATTTCCTCAGGGCGATCAGCGCCTTGTAGTGATCGTGCAGTTCCACCGCTTTCAGATTGTTGTACCAATGCCAGTCAAAGGGGCGGCGGTTGTCAGGATCCTTTCCTCCCCGCATAGCGATCTCATCGCCGTAATAGATGTGGGGAGTGCCGATGTAGGCCATCTGGAAGAGGATGGCAAGCTTGAGGCCGGGCAGGTTGCCTTGGGCGATCTCACCAATGCGCCAGGTGTCATGGCTGCCCAGCAGATTCATCATCACGTGCAATGAAGCCAGGGGATAGGCCTTCAAGCCAAGGAAGATGCGCTGCAGGAAGGTGTCCTGATTGATGCACCGCCTGATGAAAAAGTCGAGCATCGGATCCTTAAAATGGGCATAGTTCATGACAGAATCGAAGTAAAGGGGCGACACCCACTGCTCGGCGTGGGTCCAGATCTCGCCGACCAGCCAGGCGTCCGGCTTGAGGGCTTTCACTTTTTCGCGGAAGAGCTGCCAGAACCAGAAGGGCACTTCATCCGGAACGTCGAGCCGGAAGCCGTCGATATCCATTTCCGTCAGCCACCAGGACACGGCATCCAAGATGTGGTTGATCATGCTCCAGTTGGGCTGCGCTTCATTAATGTCACGGACAGCATTTTCCATGGGGTGTTCGCGAGAGAGGTCAAAGTTGAGGTCAGGCATGTCCTTGACGCCCCACCAGCACTGATAGAATTCCTTGGGCTTGAAATTGGGGGGCAGGGGAGAGGGCAACGGCCACTGCTTCCAGTCGTACCAATTCCAGTATTCGCTTTGCTCACCTTTTTCCACGCAGTCGCGGAAGGCCCAGAAGGTTTCGCCGGTATGATTGAGGGCGATATCGAGAACAATATGAATGCCCTTTTGATGGCAGATTGAGACAAATTCTTTAAATTCTGTTTCTGAAGCGAAGTGCCGATCTATCTTCCTGAAATCAGCGGCGTCATACTTGTGATTGGACTTGGCCTGCCAGAGCGGATTGAAATAGATGATGGTAACGCCCAGGTCGAGCAGGTAATCCAGCTTCTGACGCACGCCTGCAATGTCGCCGCCGTAAAAGCTCCACCAGTCCGGCTTGCCTTTGGCCAGCCAGGGGCTTTGCCGCAGGCCAGAGATGTCGTACCAGTCCTTCACGAAGTGAAAGCATTCCTGGTTGGGGCGCAGGTGCTTTCCCTTTTCCGGCGGGGTTTTGCAGTCACTATAATACAACTCGGAGAAATCCGGATCGTTGGAAGGATCGCCATTGCAGAAGCGGTCGGGGAAAATTTGATAGATGACGCCTTCCGCCACCCAGGCGGGAGTGGTAAAACCTTCCACCTGTCTGAAGGCGGGTTCGGGGGCATAGATCATTTCGCGTAAAAGCGGGGCCTGGGGCTCTTCCACCAGGATGAGGACGGTGTTCAGGCCGCCGAAGGGATCGGGAGTGGTTTCGCCAGAGGAGGGGTCGGGCATCCAAACTCCGTCCACGATCAGTTTGTACTGGTAGATGCCGGGCGGGAGGTCAAACTCTTTCTGATAGATGCCGTCTTTGAGCCTGAGCGGGACGATCTTCCAGTCTGTAAAATCGGCAGCGACACCGACCTGATGCTTTCCCGCAGTGGGAGGCTGGTATTTTATCTGCCAGTTTATCATATGGTTACTTCGCTGATACCGTTGACAAAGTCATTCTGTCCCTTCTCCGCTCCTTTATCTGACAGCCAGACGGAACAGGGTTTGGACACAAGGTAAAGCCGGTCAGGGGCTTTATCCTGCGAGCAAGCTGTTTTGCCTGAGTGTTTGGGATAGGGGTGCGATGAATGGGAATGGAAAACAGGCTGGATTCCTGCCTGCGCTGGAATGACAGTTTCTGAGTAGAGGATGAATATTCGGATGAAATCAAAATATCAGATGATGCCGGCCTGGATGAGGTCGTGCATGTGAAGCATGCCGACGGGGCGGTTGTCCTGGTCAACGACAGGCAGCATGGTGATCTTATAGGTTTCCATCAGGTTGAGGGCATTGACGGCCAGCTCTTCCGGGTGGGCGTGCTTGGGATGGGGGGTCAGGCAATCGGCGGCCGTGTATTCAAGGAGGCGGTTCTGTTTCTGCTGCAATTGGCGGCGCAGGTCGCCGTCCGTGATCATGCCGACCAGAGTGCCTCCATCATCAATGATGGCGGTGCAGCCGAGCTTTTTGCCGGTCATTTCCACAATCACTTCAGACATCTTCTGATTAATTCTCACAATAGGCAAAGCTTCACCGGAGTGCATCAGGTCGCTGACCCGGAGCAGCAGTTTTTTGCCGATGGCTCCGCCGGGATGGAAGCGGGCAAAGTCCTTTTCGGCAAAGTCCCTGTTCTTGAGCAAGGCAACTGCCAGGGCATCCCCGACCGCCAGGGCTACGGAAGTGCTGGCCGTGGGAACCAGGCCGAAGGGCTCATATTCTTTTGGCACTGAGCAGTCCAGGATGACGTCGGCGCTTTCCGCCAGGGGGGAGGACAGGTTGCCAGTGAGAGCTATTATGGGAACATGGATGAACCTGGCGTAGGAGACCACAGACATCAGTTCGCCGTTGGTGCCGCTGTTGGAAACGGCGATCACGACATCGTTCTCCTGGATCATGCCGATGTCGCCATGCACACCGTCCGCCGCATGCAGAAAAATGCTGGTGGTACCGGTGCTGGAAAGGGTGGCGGAGAGCTTGCGGGCGATGATGCCGGTCTTGCCAAGTCCTGTGACAATTACTTTTCCGCGGCAGTTGAGCAATAACTCAAAAGCCTGCTGCAGAGATGATGGGTCCAGCTTTTCAGCCGTTTCGGAAATGGCCCGGGCAGCCATAAACAGTTCCTGTTTCACAATCTCAGCGGGAGACTTAAAGCCAGTCATATTCAAAGCTCGGAGTTGATCCTTTGGACGGCGTCCTCAAGGCTCATGGTGCCGAGGTCACCGACCGTGTGGCGGCGCAGGGTGACCTGTCCGCTGGCCAGTTCGTTCTTTCCCACAATGCACATGAAGGGGATCTTGCGCAGTTCGGCTTCCCTGATCTTGTAGCCGATCTTTTCATTGCGGAGGTCAAACTCCGCCCGGATGCCCTGGGCCAGCAGCTTGTTGGTGATGGCTCTGGCATAATCCATCTGGGCGTCGGTGATGGGCAAAACCCTGACCTGAACCGGGCTGAGCCAGAGCGGCATGTTGCCCGCATAGTATTCCAGCAGGGTGCCAAAGAAGCGCTCGATCGAGCCAAAGATGGCCCTGTGGATCATGAAGGGCCTGTGGGGCTGGTTGTCAGCGCCGATGTATTCCATGTTGAAGCGTTGGGGCTCGTTGAAGTCAAACTGGATGGTGGTGCATTGCCAGGCGCGGCTCAAAGCGTCCTTGATCTTGATGTCGATCTTGGGCCCGTAAAAAGCTCCGCCCCCCTCGTCAACGTCAAAGCTGATCCCCAGTTTTTCCAGAGAGGAGCGCAGACTGGCTGTGGCCTTGTCCCATTCCTCCTTTTCCCCGACAGGGTTGTCCGGCATAGTGGCCAGGTAGATCTGGAACTTGTCAAATCCGAAGTGTTTCAGGACCTCGAGGGAAAAGACCAGCAGCTTTTCCACTTCGTCATTGAGTTGTTCGGCAGTGCAGATGATATGGGCGTCGTCCTGAGTGAAACCGCGCACCCGCATGAGGCCGTGCAAAACGCCTGAACGCTCATAACGGTAAACGGTGCCAAGCTCTGCCAGGCGGAGGGGCAGCTCCCTGTAGCTGTGCAGCGAGGACTTGTAGATCGCGATGTGGAAGGGGCAGTTCATCGGCTTGATGTAATATTCCTGCCTATCGATGTCCATGGGGGCGTACATGTTTTCG
>JAXDBS010000037.1:0-11122 GCA_034678545.1 Cloacimonadaceae bacterium (SeqCode)
TAATACGTGTTCCGGCTGATCCCGTGCTGGCGGCATAACTCCCGCACATCCGCACAGAACTCCCCCTCCTTCAACACTGCAAAGATCTGACTCTGAGTAAATCGCTTCCGCATTATAACTCCTTGAGTTTTTTCTCTTCATCTCCAATTATCAGTTTTCCGCTCAAGTGTCACTTAAAATCTGGTGTAGTTTTCGGGGGGAAGGTCAGACTCTTTACAGGCGTTTTTTGTTGACAGGAACGGATGCATTAGGTTGTAAGAATTTCAGATAATTCAAAAACCGCAGAGGGAGAAATCAAATGAATTGCATGAACCTGCACAAAAAGCTGCTTTTTGCAATGACAGCGATGGTCTCGATAGCAGTGATCAGCTGCTGCAAAAACAGGACCGAAACCGGGGGGTTGGAGAAACCTGTGCTGAGGACGGTCGCCGGAGATAACTACAATTACGCGGGCAGCGATTACAAGGGCAACTACGTCTGGGGCGGGGCCATGAACCTGGCCTGGACGGAGCTGGCGGACAATATCGTCAGGGATACTATCAGGCTGGTCACGGAAGACCGGGCTACCCTAGCCATGCTGGACAAGTTCAACCATCCGGTCATCACACGCAAGGACCTGGACGAGGCCAGCTATTACGTGAAAAGCGGATTCGGGCCGCAGACACAGGACACCATCAACCGCGAGAGCCGAAAAAAATTCCCCGATAAAAGCTTTGATGACCTGAATTATGAACTGGAAGAGACAGACATCATCTCCTATGCCTATTTCCTCAAGCAGGTGGAATACATGAACACGTTCAGGAAAAGGGATATCAGTTTCCTGCGCTCCATGGTGCAGGGATTTGAAGCGGACGAAAGCTCCTATCAGAACATTTACATCCTTGAATATCGCGACCCGGACAACTTCCTGATCGGCATCAAACTGAAAGACACCAAAGACCAGATCTTCCTGGCCAAGGGCTTTGCCATGGACGATCCGGAAGCGGCTGTAAGAGCCCTGCGTGAAAAGGCAGCAGCCCAAAACAGCAATGAATACACTCTGGGCGAACCCATGCGGGAAGGCGACGTCTTCCAGGCACCCTTTCTGTCTTTGAGCCACGAACGGGATTATCTGGAAATGCTGGGACAGGTGCTGGAGAACAGGATCGAGGGCCGGGAATACTACATCGACGTGATGAAGGAAAAGATCAAGTTTGACATGGACGAAAAAGGCGCTCGGGTGGAAAACGAGGGCGTGATCGTTTTGAAAGTCACCTCGGCCGGACCCGGCAACGACAAGATCAGGACCATGATCCTGGACAAGCCGTTCTGGGTGGCGATGAAAAGATTTGATTCCGCTAATCCCTATTTCCTGCTGGGCGTGAATAACACCGCTCTCATGAAACAGGCGGAGTGAGAATTTCGCGGTTAATCAGAAAGGCAGGTTGGTGGGCATGCCCTTGGGCATTTTACCGGAGGACATTTTTTTCATCATCTTTTTCATGTCCTCGAACTGGCGGAGCAGGCGGTTCACTTCCGTGACGCTGCGCCCGCTTCCCTTGGCGATGCGCAGACGGCGGGCGCCGTTGATGATGTCAGGCTTTTCGCGTTCCTTTTCGGTCATGGACCGGATGATGGCTTCCACGTGCTTAAGCGCGTTTCCGTCCAGTTCAAAGTCCTTGGGCAGCTTGGAGCCCAACCCCGGGATCATCTTGAGAATGCCGTCCAGCGGGCCCATCTTCTTGATGCTCTGCAGCTGATGCAGGAAGTCGTTGAAGGTGAACTGGTTCTTCTGCATCTTTTTGGCCAGCTTTTCGGCTTCCTTTTCGTCAAAGGCTTCCTCCGCCTTTTCGATCAGGGTGAGCACATCGCCCATGCCCAGGATGCGGGAGGCCATGCGGTCCGGATAAAAGACCTCCAGATCGCTGACCTTTTCGCCCAAGCCCACAAAGGCGACAGGCCGGTCAGTGGCAGCCCGGATGGACAGCGCCGCGCCGCCGCGGGCGTCGCCGTCCAGCTTGGTCAGGATGACGGCGTCGAAAGCCAGCTTGTCATAAAATTCCTTCGCCACGTTGACAGCTTCCTGTCCTGTCATGGCATCCGCCACAAAGAAGATGTAGTCAGGCTTGACAAGGGCCTTGAGCCGCTCCACCTCATTCATCATGTCGGTGTCGATGTGCAGGCGTCCGGCGGTGTCGAAGATGAGCAGGTTAGTGAAGTCCTTTTCCGCTTCTCTGAGGGCTTGGGCGGCGATTTCCAGGACTGTGTCAGTTGATTGTTGCAAAACAGGCCGGGTCCCTGGACCACCCCCGATGCCAGCGGCATTTGGGGACCCCGGTTGGGCAGGGACGACGGAATCGGGAACTACGACCGGGATGTCGATCTGTTTGCCCAACACCTGCAGCTGGTGAATGGCGGCCGGGCGGTAGATGTCGCAGGCGACAAGCATGGGCCTGATCTTTTTCTTGCGGTAAAAGGAGGCCAGCTTGGCGCAGGCGGTGGTTTTGCCGCTGCCCTGCAGTCCCACCAGCATGACCTTGGTGAGCTTGTTGTCATAGACCTTGAGTTCAAAACCGCCGGTGTCCATTAGCTTGATCAGCTGCTCATGCACGATCTTGATGACCTGCTGGCCGGGAGTCAGGCTCTTCAGGACTTCCTGGCCCAGGGCGCGCTTTTCGATCTCAGCAACGAAATTCTTTACTATCTTGAAATTGACATCCGCTTCCAGCAGGGCAAGCCGGATCTCGCGCAGGGAGTCCCTGATGTTCTGCTCGGTGAGGAAACCCACCCCCTTGAGGTTGCGGAAGATCTTGTCGAGGCGTTCGGACAGGTTGTTAAACATGTTTCAGTTTCCGGACGGCGTCAGAATAGTCCGGGCTGGAAAAGATATAGGAAGCGGACACTATGATGTCCGCACCGGCCCGGATCAGTTCACCCACATTGTGATCGTTGATCCCGCCGTCCACCTCGATCAGGGCATTGCTGTTTAACTGCCTGAGTTTTTCCCGGAGAAGGCGGATCTTGTCAGTTACGGCGGGAATGAACTTTTGCCCCGAGTAGCCCGGATTTACACTCATCAGCAGAATGAAATCGAGCTCGGGGAGCAGTTCGTCCAGCACAGCCACGGGCGTGCCGGGATTGAGGGCGGCGCCGGCCAGCATGCCATGCTCCCGGATCGCAGCGATCAGCCGGTGCGGGTGGAAGACAGTCTCAGCGTGGAAGGAAAGGTATTTCACTCCCAGTTTGGCCATCCCGTCCACGTAATCCTGGGGATTGGTTACCATGAGATGCGCGTCCAAAGGGAGATTGGAGATCTTGCCGATAGCTTCCACGATTACATACCCGAAGGTCAGGTTGGGCACATAATGCCCGTCCATGATATCCAGATGCAGAAGGTCCGCTCCCGCTTCCTGAACGGCCCGAACCTCCTCCGCCAGACGGCTGAAATCCGCGGACAGAATGGAGGGAGCGATGAGAACGTTATTTCTTTGCATGCTTGCCACCCGTGAAAAAGACCATGTCGTTGACCTGCAGGTCGAGCAGGTTGTTCAGGCGGTCCATGATCTGCTGCCTGATCAGAATGAGCTCCTGCATCCAGGTGGGATTGCTGACTTTGACAAACAGGACGTGGTGCTCGTACTTTTCAGGCGTTGACCGCTCGGCCAGAAGGTCGCCGACTACGTTTTTCCAGTTGAGAGCGATCAACGCCAAAAAACGGTATTTGTCACCGGCAATCCTGAGAACGAAATCCTGGCAGAAATTGCCGATGGAAGACCAGGGCATATCCTCAGTCTTTGTTCAGGTAAAGGGTCAGTCCCCACCAACTGAGAACGGCCACGGCCACGACCACGTAATAAACCGAGCCGATGCCGGTGGTTGTCTTGTCATGGGGGACCACCAGCAGGGCGGGCACCGCGCTGGCGATAATTATGATTACATAGCCGACGATCTTCTGGAGCAAACCGTAGCCCTGTCGGTTGATCAGATAAACGCCGAAAACGCCGGCGGCGATCAAAGCCAGCCACAGGAGTAAAGAAATCACGCAATTCAGGAAAACAGACCCGGACAGCTTGGAAGCAGTGGCGCTGGCAGCCCCAGTAATAGGCTTGAGATGCGTTTCCTGCAGCTTTGTGATTTTATCCGTCAGAAGCTGATTCTGGGCGGCTGTAATGACGGTTTTGGTGCTGTCCGAATCATCCGCCAGCGAATCCAGCAGGGTGACGGTGTCGGCAAACGGTTCGTTCACCGCAGCAAGGGTGGTCAGGAGCTTGTCCATACCGGCGCGGCCTGACTTGCCGGTGAAATTGAACAGCGGCGCTTCCAGGCGGTAATTCTGGACTGAGGAGACAAGGTCATTAAGGTTGTTTCCAAAAGCCCTGGTATTTTCGCTTAGGGTCTGCATTTCTTTGACCGTGGGCTGATTCATGTCCTGAAATCTCAGGTTGACCGATTCAGTGCTTTTGTCCAAGTCAGCCTGCTTAGCCCTGATCTCGCCGATCCTTCCGAAATGGGGGCTCTGGTAGACCAGGAGCGGGATGAGCAGAGCTATAAGCACTATTATGATGCCGATGATCTTCTTCAACCCCTGGTTTGAGCGGCTGACCACCTCGAAATGACGCTGGCTTTTGCGGACAAAGAGAAAGATCAGGAACATGATGACAAGAAAAAAGGCGGCATACCCCAGGATCATCAGCGGGTTTCCCGATACCAATCCCAAAAGCGACAAGACCAGGATGAAGATAATGACTCCCAGGACCCTGCCCAGAATAAACATCGTATCTTTCATTGAACCTCCCCTTATTCGGTTTCTTTAACGACCGTGCCGTGCAGGACGGCGTGAACGTCCCGGTGCAGATGGATGGGAACTTCGAAATCGCCCAGTTGCTTGATATGCTTCTCCATTATTATCGCATTCCTGGGGATGTCAATGTTCCTGTTCTTGAGTTCATGCAGGAGATCGGTTTCGGAGACAGATCCGTATAGGTTGTCGTGTTCGTCTGTCTTGCGTGTGAAAGTAAGGCTGAGGTTGTCAATTTGAGCGGCAAGGGCTTTATACTGCTCCAAGCGCTGCTCTTCCTCGGCTGCGAACTTCTTCTTGAGTGAATCCAGTTTCTTGAGGTTGTACGGCGTGGCATACATGGCCAGGCTCCGGGGGACCAGGAAATTGCGCGCAAAGCCCCGTTTAACATTCACGACATCACCTTTGGAGCCGACTTTGTCTATGTTTTCAGTCAGGATCACTTTCATTTGTTTCCTCCATTTTATTAAATTTTCGAAAATCGAACCAAACGTCCAAGACGCCGGTCAGGGCGATCAGCAGCAGAAGATAGAGATTGACGATCACAGCCAGGATGAACAGGGCCCTCAACAGCCTGGCCCGGGCAAAGAAATCCCCCCAGAAATAACTGAGAACCCCTGCGCCCTGGATCAGATAGACCATGACGAGCAGGATCAGCAAATTGATCCCGCCAAGGTGGGTAAGGGGGTACAGGGATAGGGCCAGTGCCGCTATCACCATCAGGACCAGGGGGTAAGGGAAGCGGACCTGGCGGAGACGGTGCTTGAAAGGTGAGGTCAGGTTGAACAACAGGCAGCCGAAGTAGACGCCTGTAATCTGAGCGGCGCCAAACAAGGCTGGCTGGTAGTTCAGCCAGAGATCCATCACCCGTTGCGTCATCTGAGGTGAGAGCTGCAGCCAGCGTTGGATATCGGGGGCTGTTTGGGTTGAGATTTCGGCCAGCCCGGACCCGAAAACCAACGCTCTCAGCAGATGATATGCTATTTCCAGACCCAGCAACCAGGCGAGAGCGAGATTGAAATCAAGACTTCTCTTCAGGATGAACACAAAAACCGCCGTGCCCAGCCCGACTCCGATGGCAGCATCACAGGCATTGATCCAGACTGGCAGGTTGTTCTGCCAGATAGCCAACACCAGGATGACCGCCGTGAAGACAAGCCAGGCAACAATTTGCCTGACAGCAGGCTGGTTCCAAATTCTGCCACTGTATGCGATGGTAAAGATCAAACCCAAATAGGGGAGAAACAGGCTAAGCAAGCCCAAGACAACTGGAATGGCAAACTCCCTTATTCGATCACGAAGGGAATCAGAGCCATCTGGCGGGCCCGTTTGATCTCGTTGGACAAGCGCCGCTGGTGCTTGGCGCAAGTTCCAGTTATCCGGGCCGGCTCGATCTTGCCGACATCAGAGATATATTGTCTGATCAGGTCAATGTTCTTATAATCGATTACGAGTTCGGAATTCGCGCAGAACTTGCAGTAGCGTTTGCGAATAAATTTCTTTCTTTTATCAAACGAGTTCATCTTATATTCTCCGTCTTATCAAAAGGGTACGTCATCGTTGGTAACGCCTGCTGGGGCGGAATCGTCCTCAGGCAGAGGTGCGGATTCCAACTCAGGTGATTCGGAGTGTCCGGTTTCCTCAGTTCTGGGTTTGTATTCCAGAAACTGGATGTATTCGGCGATGATCTCCACGACTTTGCGGTTGATGTTGTTGTTATCCGTGAACGAGCGGGCTTCGAGGTGGCCTTCCACAATGATAGGGCTGCCTTTGTGAGCGTAGCTGCTAAGGTTTTCAGCCCATTTGGACCAAGCCACGATCTCAAAGAAGCTGGCCTGATTCTGGAACTGGCCTGTCGCATCCTTTATCGCCCGGTCCACGGCGATGGTGCATCTCACCACAGGCGTGCCCTTGGCGGTGTGTCGGAGTTCGATGTCATTGGTGATCCTTCCACAGATGATGATTTTGTTGAGACGGGGTACTTTCAAATCCGGCATGATTTCCTCACTTGCTGCTGCGGTCGATGATTATGAAGCGAAGGACCGCTTCGTTAATGTTGAACAGACGCTGGATGGGTTTGATCTGGTCAGCGTCGGTTTTGAAGTAATTGATGAAGTAGTAACCTTCGTTTTGCTTTTCGATCTGATAAGCGAGCTGCCGCTTGCCCCAGACATCAGTTTTGATCAGTTCGCCGCCGCTGTCAGTGATGACAGACATGGCTTTTTTGTTTTCTTGTTCAGCTTCTTCAATCGTGAGCTGAGGTTTAAGGATCAACATGCATTCGTAATCCTTGATCATTCTGTTTCCTCCTTTGGTCTATTGATTCCGCCCTGAATGGGGGGAATAGGGTTTTTCTTCCACTGGCTGTATTCATTCAGAAGTCTGTTGAATCCGTAACGGACAAATAACTCGAGCCACACGCTGCAAAGAGAGAGGACGCCGTCCACGATCTCCCACTCGGAAGAGGTAAACAGGTCCAGGACGTGGTCCCGGGTTGAGCCATTGTCAGGCCTGCCGATCCCGATCCTCATCCGTTTGACTTCCAGGGTGCCGGCGGCATTTAGGATGGATTTCAGGCCGTTGTGGCCTCCATTCCCTCCGGAAGGGCGGATCCTGATCTCGCCCGCTGGCAACTCGATATCATCCAGGATGATCAGCATGTCTTCAAAGCCGCCTTTTCGGGAGATGGCACTTTTATATGCGTCTCCGCTGTTGTTCATGTAGGTTCCGGGCTTGATCATAAGGCTGTCCAAGAACCTGGCACTCGAATAGATCCCGGTTTTCCTGAATTTGAGCCCAAGCCTGGAGGCAAAACGGTCAAGGCACATAAACCCAACGTTATGACGGGTTTTTTGATATTCCCTGCCAATGTTGCCCAAGCCGACGATTAACTTCATGACAAAGGCGGATTACATGCAAAAACGAGCACTCTATGCGTTTACTACTTTGTTTCAGGTTCCGCAGGGGCTTCCTCTGGTTTGGGTTCAGCGGCAGGAGCGGGGGCTAACTCTACTTTTTTGGCATGGATAGTAACCAGAACGGTATCGGCATGTTCCTTCACGGTCCATTTTCCCGGTGGTACCTGCTGAACATGCAAAGCTTCCCCGATGTTTAGAGCACTGATATCCACCTCAATGTCTTCAGGGATGTTTTCAGGAATGCACTGGATTTTCAGGGTTCTGCGCACAACGTCCATGATTCCGCCTTCCTTGATTCCTATCGGAGTACCGACAAATTTAACCGGTACATCCACATCAATCATCTGATGCGGCGGTATGACCATGAAGTCCAGATGCAGGATCTCCCTTGTGAGTGGATGGACCTGGCGCTCCTTGACCAAGGTGTGGTATTCCTTGCCTGCAACCATTATCTCGTAAAAGACAAGCTCATTTATGGTTTTCTTATAGAGCTTCATAAATTCTGCCTTGTCCAGGGAAATCTTCATAGGTTCGGCTTCGGGTCCGTAGAGTACAGCAGGGATGATGCCCTGCCTGCGCAGTTTGCCAAGGTCAGATTTCCGCTCCGTCATTCTCTGCTCGGCGTTGATCTTTATTATCATTTATTCCTCCATGTCATTGCAATACTATCTAAAAAGAATGCTGATCGATTCTTCTATATGAATTTTCTTTATGGCGATAGCCAACATCTCAGCTATTGAGAGTTGGACTATTTTAGTGCATTGATGTTTGCTGGGGCTGAGAGGTATGGTGTTCGTAATAAACAGTTTTTCCAGGGGGGAGGTTTCAATATTCTCAACAGCTTTTCCGGATAAAACTCCATGCACGCAGGCAGCGTAAATTTTCGTCACGCCTTCATCTGCCAAGACCCGGGATACTTTGATCAGGCTTCCTCCCGTATCAATAATGTCATCGAACAGGATGGCAGTTTTGCCTTTAACTTCACCGATGATATTATAAAGGTCTGTTTGACCTGTGTTGCCGCTGCGGCGCTTATCGCCGATGGCCAGTCCGCAGTTTAGGCGTTTAGCGAGGCTGCGGGCCCGGTTAGCGCCGCCAGAGTCAGGAGAGACCACAACGAGGTCTTCGTTTTTGAGGATTTTTTTAAAGTGCCGCTCAAAAATCGGGATCGAATAAAGATGATCCACCGGTATATTGAAAAACCCCTGGATCTGATCGGCATGCAGATCAACCGTTATAACCCGATCAGCACCTGCGACAGTAATCAGGTCTGCCACCAGCTTGGCTGTGATCGGAACTCGAGGCTGGTCTTTTTTATCGGAGCGGGCGTATCCGTAATATGGGATAACACAATTTATCCTCTGCGCCGAAGCCCGTCTCAGAGCGTCAATAATTATGAGCAGGTCAATCAAATTGTCATTGACAGGGTAACAGGTGGGCTGAATGACAAAGACATCTGATCCGCGTACATTGTCGTTGATCTTAACAAAAGCCTCATCATTGGAGAACTTGAACAACTCAATGTCCCCAAGCGGGATTCCGGCGTATCTGGACACTTCCTCCGCCAGAGGCCGGTTGGCATTACCCGTGATCAGCTTTAGTTTTGAATACATTTCTGATACTGGCTCCTATCCAGTGTCTTTACTGTTGTGCACCACAGGTGCTGTTTTCTGAAACAGGAATAAGCTCTGCTGAGCATAATCCTGTCCGGAAAATACCCAATACAGGTAGACCCGCTTCCAGACATCATTGCCTGCTCTGCTCCGATCTCTTTCAGAGAATTAAGGATCCGGTCAACCATCGCATACTTTTGCCTGATCCCCGGCTCCAGGGCATTGAACCATCTTTTATTACGGGGCCTCGTGCCAAGGGATTCCAAGTTTACCAATGAATAGGCTTCCCGGCTTGAAATGGCTATACCGGGATTTACAAGCAGCAATTCCAGATCTTCCACTTCCGGCAGGGAGAAAACTATCTCTCCCCGTCCTGTTCCCAGCGCCATTCCGCCTGTAAAAAAAAAATTTATGTCACTGCCCAGTTCAGCACCGGTCTTTTCCTTGTATTCGCGCTGTAATTCTAAGCCCAACAGCTTCTGCATGGCAAAAAAAGTCATTGCCGCATTGCTGCTGCCTCCGCCGAGGCCGGCCGCCATGGGAATCCTCTTTCTGATAAAGACCTTTATCCCCGTCTTGACGTCAAAATCATCAACAATCCTTTTGGCTGTAGTATGGATTAAATTGCTATTTGAAGCCAATTCTGGAACATCGCACAAAATTTCAATACCCGGTTTTTTTGTCAAAGCAAATTTAAGGCTGTCATGTAGACTGATAGTGCAAAACACTGTTTCAATCTCATGATAGCCATCGGGTCTTTTATTCAGTACGTCAAGATATAGATTGATTTTTGCGTAGGAATTTATTAACACGCTTCTTCTGCTTTTGGGGAACCTCATCGCCGTAATAATAATAGTAGTAATAGTAGTAGTAGTAATAATAGCTCTGCTTGCTGTAGTATTTCTGAGCAAAAATGCCGTTGACGATGATTCCGTCGATCTTTCCTTCAATATTGTCAATCAGGTCTTTCGTTCTCTTGATGATACCTTTTTCTGTTTGATCGATTCTAATGACGATAAAGGTAAAATCAACCTTCTTGGTCAGAACCAGAGCATCTGTCACTGCAATGATGGGCGGGGTGTCAAACAGGACAAAATCATATCTCTTTTTCAACTCTGCGATCATTTGATCCATTCTGGGCGATGATATCAGCTCAGAAGGGTTGGGAGGCACGAATCCACTAGTTATTATATCAAGATTCAGTATATTGGACGACTTGACTATCATATCCAATTGGATGTCGGGATCTATCAGATAATCGCTGGAGCCGTTTTCCTTATCCAGCATGAATTTAGTGTGGAGCATGGGACGTCTTAAATCCAGGTCAACCAGGATAACTTTGGCATTCATCTGAGCCAAAGTGATGGCCAGATTGGCAACCGTTGTGGACTTACCCTCTTTGGGACCGGATGAAGTTATGAGCAGTGAAGAGGGTCCCTCCCCCTTTTTGGATATTATGTTGGTCCTCAGGGTGCGGTAGGATTCAGCGACGGGGGATTTGGGCGCGTAATGTGAAACAAGCTGCATTAGCACATAATGCAAAGACTTGGTCAGTTGTTCCCGATTTTCCCCTTCAGATTGCTCAATCATTTTGTTGAATTCATCGATTCTGGATTCTGACTCCTGAATAATGGGTATGGTTCCCATGATGGGCAACTTTACATAGTTCTCCATGTCTTCGAGAGTGCGGAGCTTGGTATCAAGTGAGTGGACCAGGAATGCAGTGCCAAGCCCTAAACCCAGACCTAAAACTATACCAATGAGTAAATTCGTGGATATTTTCGGTTTGAATGGCCGGCCGGGTACCTCTGCCC
>JAXDBS010000038.1:0-2520 GCA_034678545.1 Cloacimonadaceae bacterium (SeqCode)
AAGAATATGTTACATTGTTTCCCGCATGCTGTCGCGTCTTACGATGGCAGCCGTAACGGGGATCCGTTCATGACGTCCAAATGAAAACTCAGCCATCAGGCTCTGGTTGAAATGAGAAAGATCATGACACAATGTTGATGAAGGTTTACCGTCAACGGATATTTGGGATCGGATCTATCTGTACATTAGCTTGATTCGATTCTCCAGGCGCTAGAATCTCTCCAGGAGGTTATTCGTGGTTTTTTCCTCGACAGTGTTCCTGCTCCTTTTTTTGCCCCTCATTCTGTTTGTTTACTACAATCCCTTCTTAAAAAGCAGAGCGTTCAGAAATTCTTCGCTGCTGCTGTTCAGCCTCATTTTTTACGCCTGGGGCGAACCGGTCTTTGTGTTTGTGCTGCTGCTCAGCATACTGCTCAACTGGTTTTTCGCGCTCAGGATCGACCGCCAGAAAGACCCCAAAAAGCGGAAGAAGCTCCTGTTCTTTCCGATCATTTTCGATATCAGCCTCATGTTTGTCTTCAAATACCTGGGTTTCGTGATGCGCAATCTGGGGCTCCTGCTGGGAGACACGAGCCTTGACATCAGCATCGTCCTGCCGATCGGCATCTCGTTTTTTACTTTCCAGATCATGTCCTATGTGTTTGACGTGTACTACAGGAAAGCGCCGGTGCAGAAGAATGCGCTGAGCGTCGGTTTATACATATCCTTGTTTCCCCAGCTGATCGCCGGGCCCATCGTCCGCTATGAGACCGTCGCGGAAGAAATCAACCACCGCAAGGAAACCCCCAAGGACTTCACGGCCGGCGTCACCAGGTTCATCTTTGGCCTGGGCAAGAAAGTGCTGCTGGCTAATTACGTCGGCTTGATTGCTGACAACATTTTCGCCGCCACCGAGAACCTGTCTATATCAGCCGCCTGGCTGGGCATCGTTGCCTACGCTCTGCAGATCTACTTTGATTTTTCCGGTTACTCGGATATGGCCATCGGCCTGGGCAGGATGTTTGGGTTCCACTTCCTGGAAAACTTCAACTTCCCTTATATCGCCTCATCCATCACGGACTTCTGGCGCCGGTGGCACATTTCCCTGAGCACCTGGTTTCGGGACTACGTATACATTCCCCTGGGCGGCAACCGCGTCAGCCAAAAAAGGTGGGTCTTCAACCTGTTTGCCGTATGGCTCCTGACCGGCATCTGGCACGGAGCAAACTGGACCTTTATCATCTGGGGCCTCTACTATTTCATTTTCCTGCTCTTTGAGAAGCTCACCGGTTTTGATAAAAAACTTGGTTTCTTCTCCCATGCCTACACTTTGCTGGTCGTCCTCGTCGGCTGGGTCATCTTCAGGGCGGAGAGCCTTCCCCGTGTCCTTCAGTATCTGGGCTTTATGTTCGGCATCGGCGCCAATGGAATGGTTGACGAGCTGTTCCGTTATTATCTGTCAAATGGCAAATGGGTCTTGCTGGCTGCCGCGATTTGCTCTGTGCCGGTGATTCAGTTTATCAGGAACAAACTCTCGGCCGAAGCCGCTGATGCCGCGGTGAGTCCGGTGAAAAATGACCTTCTGGCTGTAATGGACATCGGCAAGCTGCTGATAACAGCGATCGTCTTCGTCTTATCGCTGCTGGTGTGCGTCAACTCGACCTACAACCCCTTCATCTACTTCAACTTTTAGACAGGGAGGCAATCAATGCGAAGCATCCCGGCAAAACTGCATGCATTCCTTATCCGGATCATTATCCTGGTTTTAGTGTTGTTCATGGGATCTATCGGTTTGCGGTCTGTGACGCGTTATGTGCTGGTTAACTGCCTTGGCATGGATAATGCCTTCACCCAATTTGTGCTGCAAGGTGAGACAACGGCGCTGGTTGCGGAACAGGTGATTGTTGACGCGGGAACCAGTGCCCTGCCCGGTGGCTCTGTGCGTGAGGATGGTCTTGCTGACAAGTTTGGCGCTGTCCTCATGCAGTATAAAACCCTGGCGAGGCGGGTCACCAACAACGTGGACACCTATGCCAACCAGCAGCTGTTGTTCCGCAGGCCCATTGTCGAGGCGGCCAACAACTATGAAAAGACCATCGGCTGGAATCTGGCTGGATATTCGGAATACAACAATGTCATCGACCTGGGAGATGGGTACCTGACAACCTTCATGTACTGGATCGACGTGTGGGGGAATATTGAGGCGGTGCGCTTGTTCAAGTTGTTCCTTGACGCTCATAACCTCCCGATGCTGTTTGTACAGCTGCCAAGCAAGATCCCAAGGCAAGATACTGCTGTCAACAACGTGGTCGATTTTTACAACGACAATGCCGACCGGCTTGTCAGATTTTTGCCTGAAGTTGGCGTGAATACGCTTGACCTGAGGGACAGCGCCGAACAATTGAACCTTGATTATCGTTCCTTGTTCTACAACACGGATCACCATTGTCGTACGGAAACCGGTCTCTGGGCGGCGGGCATGATAAGCGAAGAGCTTAACCGGGGCTTTGGCTTTGATATCGATCCTGCCCTGTTCGATCC
>JAXDBS010000039.1:0-3308 GCA_034678545.1 Cloacimonadaceae bacterium (SeqCode)
ATTCCGCCACCCGCAAGATGATAATGATACCCTAACGTCTGAATAAGACACAGACTCTCAGGCGCTGCCGGCCACGGCAGCGCTTTTTTTTGCTCCCCCCACGTAGGGCGAATCCCGCTGCGGAAGGCTGCGGATTATGGTTGTACGGCTGATACTGGAACGCAGGTTGCTTGTACTTGATATACTGGCAGAATTATATCGCCGGAAGTCTTTTGCCGGGTGAGAATATGATCAGGTTCCGGACGCTGATAAGCTTTGGGGCAGGGAAGACTGCTCCGCCCGCCTGCGTGCAGCCCGGCTTGTAAACAGAGGAGAAGGTCAATGCGAAAGGATCCCGCCACCTGCCTGCTGGTCTGCGCTGTCCTGTTTCTGCCCCTTATCCTGAGGGCGGAACTGGCGGAATACACCTTTGGGCAGGCAGTCGATACCTACGCGGAGATCACGGGCGGAACCCTGCTGGGCAGTGTAACCACCGACGACCAGAGATTCGTGGACCCCGCCGTCCCGGACGGAGGCTTTACCGATACGGGGCCAGGTTTCCCCATCGGGTTCAGCTTCAATTTCAATGACAATACATTTGACGTGATTGGGATTTGCGCCAACGGCTGGATTTCGTTGGGGCAATCCTCCCTGGGAACTCATGCCGTTGACATGAGCACGACCGGCACCAATACGCCCCTCAGCACCACCGCAGCCATTACCCCTCCCCAACTAACCAACCGCGTGACCGGGTTCGGACGCGACATTCAAGCCCGGGCGGGAGCCTCCCTCCGCGTCGAAACCATCGGAACAACACCCGACCGGATCTGTGTCATCCAGTGGAAGAACTATAAGAGGTACGGCAATCCCGGAACAGGGGACAGCCTCAACTTCCAGATCCGGTTGCTGGAAACCTCTGACCAGGTTGTCCTGGCTTACGGGGCCTTTGCCCACGGCGCCAATTCTTCCCCGCTTCATCCCCAGGTCGGCATGAGAGGCCCGGCTGCCGTTGACTTTGCCAACCGCACCACCACCACGGACTGGGCGGCCACAACGACGGGAGTTGCCAACACGGCAACCTGTGACTTCTCTCCAACCTGCATTCCGCCTAATGGCCTGATGTTTGAATACACACCGCCTCCGGCTGACGCCAATGACCTGCAGGCACTGTCGCTCACCGGGCCGGCCGGCCCCTCCCTGGGAACGCCTGCCGAATATGTGGTCACTGTCCGCAACCGCGGCACGGCCGCCCAGTCCGGCTACGCCGTAAACCTCATGTGCGGAGAGGAAGTCCTGGCTTCTGCGGCAGGCCCCGCCATCGATCCCGGACAAACGCTCCCGGTCACTATTACGCACACCTTTACAGAGACCGGGCCAATTACGGTTTTCGGCAGAATTGACCTGGACGCCGATCAAAACCCGGCCAACAATGATACCGATTATCTTGATGTTGTGGTGCAGGAAGCGGGGACAGTATTGGTCGAGATCGGCGCCGGCACCCAGGCTCAGCGTCAGCCTTACGGCGTCTTTTATGATTACGAGCGCGACGCCTCTCTATATACCGCGGCCGAGATCGGGGCCTGCGGCTTCATCACCGCTCTGAAATGGTATTGCAACACTCCGGTGGATCTGATGGTCCCGTATCAGATAAGCCTGAAAACCGTGGCTGAATCCTCTCTCCCCGCAGTTTCCTGGGCCGAACTGACGGCCGGAGCCACCCCGGTGTCGGATGGCGTGTATGCGTTTGACACGGCCGGGTGGGTCAGTTTTTATTTCCCCATCCCATTCCTTTATTCCGGCGGCAACCTGCTCGTCCTGGTCGAGACCAACATCGGGGACTGGCAACCCGCCAGCGCCACGTTCAACTACTCCACCGCTGCCGCGGGACTTCACCAATACTGGGCTCAGGATGACGTTCCCCCCTTCGGCAACGGCATCCCCAACGCCTCCCGGCCCAATCTTGGCATCTTCCTCGTGACTTCCGGATTGGGGCACCTGGCCGGGACTGTCACCTGCGGAACTTCCCCCCTGGAGGGCGCTGCTGTTTCCGTCAACGGCACCCACAGCACGACCACTTCCGCCGACGGCGGCTATGGCATCCAGAACCTTCCGGAGGGGCCCTGCACGGTGACCTGCAGCAAACCCGGCTATCTCACCCAGGCGCTGGGCGTGACCATTGTCGAGAACCAGACCGCCATCCTGGACTTCGATCTGGTCGCCTCTCAGACGGTTGACGTGACCGGGACCGTGGTCGGCAGCGATAACCCGGCCGTCGGCCTGGCCGGCGCGACTGTTACCCTGCACGGCATCCTGGATTACAGCGCTACAACCGATGCTCAGGGCCAGTTCATAATTCAGGATGTGCAGGGCGGCGCTTCCTATGCCTATACCGTGACCAAAGCCGGTTACCAGCAGGCGGCGGGCACCATCGATGTCGGGTCCGGCGCGTATGACCTGGGCACCATCGTCCTGATTCCCACGGGCAACGTCCTGGAAGAGAGCTTTGAAGGCGCCGACTTCCCGCCCGCCGGCTGGACCCAAGTCATTACGGAAACCGGCCCCGCCAACACCTACGGCGTAACCCCGACCTGGTGCAGGGTCGGCACCTTCACGCCCGACGCATCTGACCCGGTTGTTCCGCCGGATGGTTCCTGGCAGGTCGCCATGTGGTGGTCCTACAACCATCAGGACGAATGGCTGATCTCGCCCGAGTTCAACTGCCCCAGCGCCGCCACCCTGGCCTTCAACGGCTGCATCTTCCTGGGTTCGACCCACGATGACCACTACTACGTGAAGGCTTCCGACGACGGCGGCAACACCTGGGACATCCTGTGGGATTCCTGCGCCCAGACGGGAGGCGATTACGGCGACTACAACGTTCCGATCGAGATCTCCCTGGCCGCCTATGCCGGTCAGAACATCAAGCTGGCCTGGCACGCGGACGACCCACCCAGCGCAGACGGCATGTGGAACATCGCGGCCATCGACAACATCGTCGTGTCCGGCCAGGTCTCCAATGACGAGCAGGTGGTGCCCGTGACGGTGACCGCCCTCAAGGGCAACTTCCCGAACCCGTTCCATCCGGAGACCACGATCACCTACAGCGTCAAGGCCAGCACCCCGGTCGTGGTCGAAATCTACAACGTCAAGGGCCAGAAGGTGAAGACCCTGGTCAACGAAAACAAGGCCGCCGGCAATCACGAAGTGACCTGGAACGGCAGGGACGAATCCGGCCGCAGCGTCACCAGCGGCGTGTACTTCTACAGAATGAGCGCGGGCAGCTATTCCGCCACCCGCAAGATGGCTTTATTGAAGCATTGACTTGGGAT
>JAXDBS010000040.1:0-15058 GCA_034678545.1 Cloacimonadaceae bacterium (SeqCode)
TTTTGGCGCAGAATTTGGTGTAGGCGGGGTACCAGGGATGATTGGTGACGCGGGTCGGATCGCTCAGGGATTTGCTGTTGGAATAGGGTTGAACATTGGTCCAGGCCACTTCCCGTCCGGCTCCCCCGATCATCAGGAATTGCGCGTTCCAGCTCTGAAAGGCGATGCAACTGAGGGCGGGGGTGAAAAAATCATCGCAGGGATGGGGCGCGGTAATGATGGTCCTGCCGTCCCCTTCCGGATTGTATATGTACAAGCCCCAGCCCCAGTCAAAAGCGCCGTGCTCGTCATCATAATCGTCCTGCGTGCCGTTGTCGTCCACCATCTCGTTGGGGAGCTCGCGCAGCAGGTAATACTGCCGGCCGGTGTCAGTGTCGTTGAATTGCACCAGCTGGTACGGGAAGCCGCTCAGGACAAGCAGGTCGTCCACATTGCCCCAGTTGGCGAGCAGGAATTCGTCAATGATAGTGCCCCACTGCCCCAGGTCCGCCACGGTCGGGACGTGGAATCCGCCAAAGCCTTCCGTCTGCCTGTCCCAGGGCGAATAGACATTGTAGCCGGGAGAGACGATGCGTTCGGCCAGGTGGCTGATCCAGTTGTCATATTGGCAGGCGGGTTCATCACCGTAAATGAACCGTTGCAGCGATGCCGTTTCGGTGACCAGGGCGGAAGCCGCGACGGCAAGAGTGAGCAATAGAATAACGGCCGCGTATCTTAGCATGTTTTTCCCTCTCCTTGCGTAAAAAGCGCTGATTTTATCTTTGCCAAATTATCCTGATGATGAGAATTCAGTCAAGCAGAATCGTTAGCCCGGAACATCCCCCCGCGTCAGTGGCCGAAGCTGTTCCGCCTGAGCGCGCGGTCCAGTTCAATTGCTCTGATTGCTTTGCCGGGTGGGGGTTGATGGCTTTCCCGGGAAGGGTAGGGCTGGCTGTCCTCCTGGAAGACCATCACGGCTGTCCTGCTCACGATCTTGTAATTCACCTGCTGCACCGTCAGAACGGCGTGGGAGCTGTCGGGGCCGGTGTCCAGGCTGATGCAGTCGGCGGGGAAGAGGTGGCTGCGCGCGTCTGCTGCCGTCTGTTTCACATAGGAGCTGTAGGGCTGCATCTCTCCGTCCAAATAGTTATGCCAGGCTTCGGCCCGCACAAACTGGTATTGGTTCCCGGACAGCACCGCCCAGTTCAGGGTCAGCGGCTGGTGCAGGTCATAACTGGCGGGAAAGGCGGCGCTGACTTTGTTGACAGGTTTGACGAAGGTGTTCAATACCGCCTGTCCGTTGATGAGCAGCCGGATGTCCTGCTGTCCGCCCAGGGGGTGGGGGAGGTTGGCGTACCAGCCGGCAGCGCCGGGAATGCTCGCATAGTGCAGGGGGACGGTGTCGCCGCCGATCTCGATTATTACTTCGTCGTCCTCGTACCCGGCTTTGAGCTCCTGCGTGGGCAGCAGATAGATGAAGTAGTTGTCGGTTCTGCCGCCCCCATCATACTGGAAGACCAACACCCGGTTCGCGGCATCGGCGCTGACCTGGGTGGGGTAGGTCGGCACGTCGATTGTGCGCCGGTCGCATCCTGTCACGGCCAGGGCCAGGACGAGCGCGGACGCGGTTACGATGGCCAGTTGTTTCATTTGTGTCCCTCCAATCTGATAAATCTGACTTTGATGCCGCCCAGTTCGAAGCTGAGCAGCGTCTGGTGGGGAAAGGGAAATCCCGCCGCCTGCGGTTCGGGCAAAAGCAGATGGACCGCCTGACCCCGTTGAAACAGCCCCATCAATTTTGCTTTCGCCCTGCTGTCCAGACCACTTTCGAGCCGCTTGCCCCAGGGAGGATTGGTAACAATTATCGCATTTCTGTCAATCTCAATTTCGCTAAAGTCAGCCGCGGCAAACCCGACCAGTCCCGTGACGCCTGCCTGGTCCGCGTTGCGGCGGGCTGAATCGACCGCGCCGGGGTCGAGGTCGGAGGCGAAGATCCTGGCCCGGGGCTGGCTTGCAACTTGGCCCAAAAGCTCTGTCCTGACCCGCTCGTAAACCTCCGGCTGAAAGCAGTTCCAGCGCTCGAAGGCAAAGCTGCGGAAGGCGCAGTGGGGAACCTTCCGGGCCATCAGTGCGGCTTCGATCGGGATCGTTCCCGAGCCGCACAGGGGATCGCACAAGGCGGGGGCGGAGCCGGGCCAGCCCGCCGCGTAGAGCAGGGCGCAGGCGACCGTTTCCCTCAGGGGGGCTTCCTCTTTATAAACGCCGTAGCCGCGCTTGTGCAGATGCGCTCCCGAGCTGTCCATCCTAACGGTGAACACGTCGTGCCGGACGTGGAGTACGATCAATTGCGCGTCCTCTTCGTCCGGGCTGCCGACCGCCGTTACCGCCCTGCCGAGTAACTTTGACAGCGACTCGACCAGCCTTTGCGAAATCGCCTTCTCGTGGTACAGAGCGCTCTGCCACGAACTGACCCGGATGCAGATGTTCTGCGTGTTGAGAAAATCCTGCCAGGGCAGCTCCGCGAAGCGCTTCTCCAACAGGGAAAAACTCGTTGCCTCGAATTGCCCCGCCCTGATCAGCACCCGGCTCAGGCAGCGGCAGGCAAGGTTCAGCTTCATCAGCGTGCTCTGGTGGCCCTTGAGCAATATCCCGCCCTTGAGCAGGGTCAGGTCAGAATATCCCAGTCCCCTGATCTCTTCGGCAGCGGTCTCTTCCAGGCCGGGCTGGGCTACTGCTAATATCTCGTAGGGTTTCATATTCCAATCCTCCCGGCCCGCCGGAATTAGGCAAGCAGATTCTCCAGGTACTCCCGCTTCGTATTTTAAAATCGCTGTGAATCGCTTCCTAAAGTTTCTATCAGACATCGGCCTGACCGGTTGTTATTCTTATCGTGAAGTTTGCTTTTCGCATCCTGCCGGAGATGTTGGAAGCCCTGCTGACAAATACCTTTTTGCCCTTTATCCGCCTGCGTTGCTCCCATTAGCCAAAATTTCCGCGACCTGCCATCCCTCCTGCTTGCACTACGGACCCAATACGGACCTAATACGGACTTTATCCGTAATGGGTAAGTAATGCTTTTTGGGGTGGACCGGGCGGGAGCGCTGGAAATCACAAGAAAAAGGAGAAAGGGAGCCGTTCGTGGTCCCAGGCGTGATATCGGGAAAAAATACAAATCCGATCTGATATCGGGTAGCGCGAAAGGAAAATGACAGTGCGGAAGGTGCGGCAATAATAGTTTGACAATATCCACCCGGGTATTTTAATGGAATCTAATGAGCAGAGACGGAAAATATCCAGTAACTTGCTTTATCATATATAATTACAGACATAAGGAGCATGACAATGGCTAAATTTACCAAAGCCACCATGGATGGCAACACGGCGGCCGCGCACGTGGCCTATGCCTTCAATGAAGTCGCCGCCATCTATCCCATCACCCCTTCCTCCAACATGGGGGAGATGGCCGACGCCTGGGCTGCCAAAGGTCAATTGAATATTTTCGGGACCCAGGTGGACGTGATCGAACTGCAATCCGAAGCCGGGGCCGCCGGAGCGGTGCACGGCGCTCTCTCGGCGGGAGCTTTGACCACCACTTTTACGGCCTCTCAGGGCTTGCTGCTGATGCTGCCCAACATGCACAAGATCGCCGGAGAACTGCTGCCCACCGTATTTTACGTGACGGCCCGCTCCCTGGCCTGCGGCTCGCTTTCCATCTTTGGCGACCATTCGGACGTGATGAGCGCCCGCAACACCGGTTTCGGGCTGGTGGCCTGCAACTCCGTCCAGGAGGTCATGGACCTGGCCGTCGCGACCCAGCTGGCGGCGCTCAAATCCAGCCTGCCCTTCCTCGTTTTCTTTGACGGCTTCCGCACTTCGCACGAGCTTCAGAAGGTTGAGGTGATAGATTACGATACCATGGCCAAGATGCTCGACCACAAATACATAGAGAGTTTTCGGAACCGGGCGTTGAATCCGGATAGGCCGCGCAGCAAAGTGGGTCAGCACAATCCGGAATTCTATTTCCAGGGCAGGGAGACGGTAAATAAATTCTATGACGACGCCCCTGCCACCGTCCAGGAATACATGGACGAAGTGGCAAAGATCACGGGCCGCCCCTACCGGCTGTTTGACTATGAAGGCCACCCGGAGGCGGAAAGCGTGATCGTGGCGATGGGTTCAGGCTGCGAAACGATCGAGGAGACGATCAACTGGCTCAACCACAACCAGGGCACGAAATACGGGCTGGTCAAGGTGCGCCTCTACCGCCCCTTCTCGATTCAGCACTTTGCGGCGGCGCTGCCCAAGACCGTGAAGCGAATCGCGGTTTTAGACCGCACCAAGGAACCGGGCTCAATCGGCGAACCGCTCTACCAGGATATCGTCACCGCGCTCAAGGACAGGCCGGAATTGTTTGTCATCGGCGGCCGCTACGGGCTGAGCTCCAAGGAATTTACCCCGGGCATGGTCAAGGGCGTGTATGAACATTTGAACAAAAAAGGCTTCCACGGCTTCACGGTAGGGATCGAAGACGACGTGACCAAGCTGTCCATCCCCTTCAGCGAGGATATCTACACCATCCCGGAAGGCACGATCAACTGCAAGTTCTGGGGCCTGGGTTCGGACGGCACGGTGGGCGCCAACAAGAACAGCATCAAGATCATCGGCGACCACACCGATATGTATGTACAGGGCTATTTCCAGTACGACAGCAAAAAGAGCGGCGGGATCACACGCAGTCATCTGCGCTTTGGGAAAGCACCCATCCACTCGCAGTACCTGGTCAAAGTGGAAGACTTCGTGGCCTGCCACAACCAGGCTTTCATCGGCCGCTACGATATCCTGGAGGGGATTAAAGAGAATGGCGTTTTCCTGCTCAACTCCAACTGGGAAAGGGAAGATGCTTTCAACAACCTGACCTGCGACATGCAGCAGACGATCCAGAACCAACACATCCAGTTTTACAACATAGACGGGCTCAAGATCGCCAACGAGGTGGGCCTGGGCGGCCGGGTCAACACCGTCATGCAGACGGCCTTCTTCCTGATCTCCGGAGTCATGGACAGGGAAGAGGCGATCCAGCTGATCAAGGAATCCATTAAAAAGACCTACGGGCGCAAGGGCGACGAAATCGTAAAGATGAACCTGGATGCGGTGGACAAGGTGAACGAGGCCCTGGTCAAAGTGGACATTCCGAAAGGGACGCCCGCCTGCTCCCTGCCCATGAAAAAACTGATCCCGGATAACGCTGACGGGTTCACGCGGAACGTGATCGAGCCGATCATGCGCGAAAAAGGCGACCTCATCAAGGTCTCCCAGATGCCGAACGACGGACAGATGTACACGGGCACCACCAAGCTGGAAAAGCGGAGGGTGGCGCCTTTTGTACCACACTGGATCGCCGAGAACTGCATCCAGTGCAACCAGTGCTCCGTGATCTGCCCCCACGCCGCCATCCGCCCCAAACTGATGACGGAAGCGGACCTCAAGGATGCTCCCGCCTCCTTCAAGACGCTGAAAGCGGTGGGCGCGGAAGGTTACCAATACAAGATCCAAGTCTATATAGACGACTGCCAGGGCTGCAAGGACTGCGTGCTCGAGTGCCCCAAACAGGCGCTGGTCATGAGCCCGATCGAAGAGGAACGGGTCAAGGGCGAACAGGCTAATTACGAGTTCTTTGAGCAGCTTCCCAATGACGTGTTGGCCGGCTTCAAGGAGAACACGATCAAGGGCAGCCAGTTCAAGCAGCCGCTGCTCGAATTCTCGGGAGCCTGCGCCGGCTGCGGCGAAACGCCTTACGTGAAACTGCTCACCCAGCTGTTCGGAGACCGGATGATCGTTGCCAACGCCACCGGCTGCTCCTCCATCTGGGGCGGAACCTTCCCGTCCATACCCTACACTTTCAACAAGGACGGCAAAGGCCCCGCCTGGGCCAACAGCCTGTTTGAGGACAACGCCGAATACGGCTTCGGCATGCGCCTGGCCATCAATTCCCACCGCAAGATCCTGAAGATGCACATCCAGGCTTTGCTGGACAAGTCCATCCCCGCCGAACTGAAAGCGGCTTTCAACTACACTTTGGAACACTGGGCCGCGGTGGACAAGGCGGCCAAGGACAATGCCGCCAAGATCACCGAACTGCTGCCCAAAGCCATCGCCGAAGCCTGCGAAGGCTGCAAGCCGCATCTTGCCAAGGTGCGGGAACTGAGCAGCTACATAATTGACAAATCCGTCTGGAGCATCGGCGGCGACGGCTGGGCCTATGACATAGGGTACGGCGGGCTGGACCACGTCATGGCCTCCAACCGCAACCTAAATGTCCTCGTCCTGGATACGGAGCTGTATTCCAATACGGGCGGCCAGGCTTCCAAAGCCACTCCGCTGGGCTCGGTGGTGCGCTTTGCGGAAGCGGGCAAATCCACGACCAAGAAAGACCTGGGGCTGATGATGATGAGTTACGGATACGTGTACGTGGCAGCCATCTCCATGGGCGCCAACAAAGTCCAGGCGCTCAAGGCCATCGAGGAGGCGGAGGCCTATCCCGGCCCCTCGATCGTCATTGCCTACGCTCCCTGCATCAACCACGGAATCGATATGTCGCTAACCCAAAAGGAAGAGAAACGCGCGGTGGATACGGGCTACTGGCTGCTCTACAGATACAATCCGCTCAACAAGCTGGAAGGCAAGAATCCCCTGATGCTTGATTCCAAGGAACCGACAGTCAGCCTGGATGATTTTTTGGACAATGAAAAGCGTTACTCTGCCCTCAAAGCGATCAACGCCGAGAAATCCAAAGAATACCATATCGCGCTGCAGCAGTTCCTGAAAGAGCGCTACGAGTATTACAAGAAACTTTCGCAATAAGCGCTTAGAAGAGGTCAGGCCCGGTCCTGACCTTTTTTCAAGGCGGCCATGAAAACTGAAAACGGCACTCCCGAGATCAATGAAAGCCTGATCTTCAGCGTGTCTGAGATCACGCACCATCTGAAGCAGGTGTTGGAAACCCAGATCGAAGCGTTGTACGTGGCCGGCGAGATCGGCAGCTTTCTGAGGCACAACTCGGGGCACATCTATTTCAACCTGAAGGACGAGAACGCCGTGATCAGGTGCGCCTTTTTCCGCAATCAGAATTACCAGCTGGATTTTGAGCCGCAGGACGGAGATCAGGTGGTCTGCTTCGGCAAGATCTCCATCTTCGAAAAAAGCGGCCAATACCAGCTGATCATACAGAACATGTTCCCTTCCGGCAAGGGCATCCTGCTGCAGAAATTCGAACAGCTCAAGCAGAAGCTGAAAAGCGAAGGCCTGTTTGACCCGGAGCACAAGCGCCCCCTGCCGAAATATCCCGGCACGATCGGTATCATCACATCGCCCACCGGCGCGGCTTTGCAGGACATCCTCAACATCCTGTCCAGGCGTTACCCCTGCCAGGTCAAGGTCTTCCCCTCGCTCATGCAGGGCGCGGAAGCACCCCGCCAGGTCATTAACGGATTGGATTGTTTCAATCGGGAACAGGATGTTGACCTGATCATCATTGCCCGGGGCGGCGGCTCGCAGGAAGACCTCTTTGCCTTTAATGACGAGTCTCTCGCAAGGGCGGTGTACAACTCCGGGCTGCCAGTCGTATCCGCCATCGGGCATGAGATCGATTTTACAGTCATAGATTTTGTGGCGGACCTGAGAGCGCCCACGCCTTCAGCGGCCGCGGAACTGGCCACGCCGGACCGGGCTGAAGTGAACCTGGGTCTGGACAGCATATCGCGGTCCCTGTCCATGGTGGCGGGCCGCTATCTGATCAATCTTCAGAATGAACTGCACAAGTCCCAGATCAGGCTGATGCACTACAATCCAGAGCGCGCGCTGCAATCCTATCAGCAAAGGTTTGACGAGGCGGCGGCGGGTTTGCTCCGCTTGGACGAAACAATCGAATCCCTGAGAAAGGAAACCGACCAGCTGCAGAGACTCTTTTGCCGAGAAGTTATGCACGCCGGCAGCCAGATTTCCCGCTCCGGACAGCACAAGGCGGAACTGGCCGCCACCAGGCTGGATTTCGCCCTGAGAAGTAAAATGCAGAAGATCGCTTATAAGCTGGACCTGGCAGAAGCCGGGCTCGACGACCTGTCACCCCGGAAAGTCCTAGCGAGGGGATACTCCATCGTAAGAAAACAAGGCACAACGATCAACAGCATCCGGAACGTAAAAGTGGGCGATGAACTGGAAATGATCATGTCCGACGGCAAGGCTGATGTTGCTGTCAGGGCAGTTGAACAAAATCGGGAACGTGATGCTGAGAAATAAACTGCTGCCAGTCCTGTTCCTTATTTTTATGCCCATCCTGGTTCAGGCCAGGGAGGTCCGGTCGCTCTGGGCTTTACCCTGGAATATCTCCACCCGCGACAAAGTGGATGAACTGGTCCGGGACGCGATCGACAACAGCATTAACGAGATCCTGGCGGAAGTGCGCTACAGATCGGACGCCATGTATGTCCCCAACAAGCGGAATTCCACTTACAACAATCCAGAACCTCAAAGCCACGCCCTGCGCGATGGGGACTTTGACCCCCTGGAATATTTGCTGGAACAGGCTCACATGAATGCCATCGACGTGCAGGCCTGGGTTTGCGTCTATGTCGCCACCCCCACTCACAACGAACTGCTGCAGCAGAATTACATCTATCAGAACCATCGGAATTGGCTGATGACTGACGCCTACGGCAGCGTCATGAACGGTAAGAACTACAACGGCTATTTCATTGATCCGGGCATTACGGCTGTCAAAAACCATCTGCTCAACGTGTTTCTGGACATCGTCAGCAATTATCCCACCCTAGATGGGATCCATCTGGATTATGTGCGCTATCCCTCTGCGAATTACGGTTACAGCGCAGAGTCCAAACGCCGTTTCAACGAAGTGGGGAAGGAACGGAAACTGACCTGGAACGAGTGGCGGATCTCGCAGGTAACAGATCTGGTCAGCAGCCTGAAAGAGCAGGTGCAGCTGATCAATCCGCGGATGATGGTGACTGCGGCGGTCATGGCTAATGTTTATGAAGCCAGGAATGATTATGCCCAGGATTGGGTATCGTGGGTCAATAACGGTTTGGTGGACAGGGTTTATCCGATGGCTTACGCAAAAGACTATTATAATTTCTACAACACGGTCAGCGATATATATGATTCCGTTCCGACCGAAGACACTGTGATCGGACTGAGGGCCTGGCAGGAGTATTACCCGCGGATGGATTACAGCCTGAGCAGGATCGTGGAAAAAGCCAAGCTGTGCAGGCAGCTCGGTTTCAAGGGGATAGCCCTGTTCAGCTACGAAGGCATCAAGCAATCAGGATTCTTCCCGGAGCTGACGAATGCCCTGTTCGACTGGAAATTCTTCGACCTTGATTACTCAGACGAGGACAGATTCATCACTCAGATAACGAGCCGCTATCTGTATCAAGTGCCATCCGACACCACTTGTTACAGCCTTGTTGACAATCAGGTCCGATCCGTCCGCTGGTACGAGAATGACGAGTCGCCAAGCAATGCGACAAAACCGCAGACGTATTGCGATGACATTTCAGTCCAGAACGGAGAATACTACATTTCCTTCTTCTTCAACTATGACAGCCGCTGGAAATGGGAGATCCTGGCGACTGACGGCAGCGTTTTTTTCCAAAAAACCAGCGCTTATCCCTGGGGTTATTACGTGGATGTCTGGGATGGCAGTTCCAAAGAAGGCAAGGAGATCACGCCAGGCATTTACACGCTCAGGATATCTGACAGCAAAGGCCGCCTGATTTCAGAAAAGAGGTTCATCGCAAGTTGAATCCGGAACAACTCAAATCCACCCTTGCCAGAAAACTCAGCTGGATAAATCCGTCCCTGGTCAGATCCGGCGTGGTGAAAAATATAGCCATTCTTTTCACCAGCACGACCTATGCCCAATTCCTGCCCTTCCTGTTGGCTCCGATCATCGCGAGGCTGTATGACCCGCTGGATTATGCCATCTTTGCGGCCCTGACCTCGATCACAGTGATCTCCACCACCATGGCGACCGGCATGTATGATACGGCCATCATGCTTGACAGGGAGGACGACACAGCCTCGAATACTGCCGTTTCCGCCTTTTTATTTACCATAGTGGTGTCGCTTCTGACAGTTGTTCTCGTGTTTTTGTTTCGGCACCAATTGGCAAGGTTGGTTAAAAACAGTGATATAATCCAGTATCTCTGGCTGGTTCCAGTGATGACTTTTATTACCGGGCTTTATAGGATACTGAATATCTGGACCAACCGCAAGAAAAGATATCCCCGCATGTCGATGAACAGGATCATTCAGTCCAGCCTGGCGGTGGTGCTGCAGATCATCTTCGGGGCGTTGCATTGGGGTGGCAGAGGCCTGATCTACAGCAACCTGATAGCTATTTCAGCCACTGTTTTGCTGCTCTTCTGGCAAACAGCCAGGGATGATGCCAGGGCTGCTCAAACTGTCACCCTGAAGGGCATCCGGCATTCATTTGCAAAACACAAGGATTTCCCCTTTTTCAACATGCCTCAGGGCTTAATGGACGGATTGCGGGAAAGCAGCGTCCTGATCATAATAGCGAATTTCTTCGGTCCCAGCGTTTTGGGTTCCTATTCCTTCGCCTCCAACATTCTGATGAAACCGTTGCGCTTCATTGGTGATGCGGTGGGGCAGGTGTATTTTCAGCATGCCAGTTCCGAATATAACCGGACTGGTAAAATCAGGGGAGTCTTCAGTAAAACCCTGTTTTCCATAGCCGCGATCGGTCTTCCGTTCTTTTTGATCCTAGGATTGTTTGGTCAGAGGCTGTTCGGTTTCGTGTTCAGCAGTAAATGGGATCTGGCCGGCCTCTATTCCCAAATACTGGCTGTCTGGTTTTTCCTGCGTTTTGTGATCAGCCCCGTGTCAAGCACTCCTGTTATCTTCAACCGCCAAAAGCATTTTTTCCTGGTTTCCATCCTGATTAATGTGTTACCGCCGGTTTCGCTGTTCCTGATGTCACGGGGCGATTATATTATCAACTCATCACTGGCTGTGTTTGCAGTCGTAAATTCAACTATGTACCTTTTAATGCTGCTCTGGTTCATCAGTCTGATCAGGAAAAACGGCTCATCTTGTGTGGCCGTTCCCGACATTGATATTTCCAGTCTCAATGATGGCAGGAAGTGACAATGAGCGTGAAATTGACCTTTGGGGGGATGGTTCAGGCCGGCGAAAGCATTACCAGATATCTGCCAAAAGAAATAACAATTTTACCGCCCAGGGACTTCCGGCAGGCAGATCTGATTTACTGGATCTATGGTCCGGGCCCAAGCTGGCTGTATTTCTGGCCGAAGAGGTTTGGGAAGAAGCCGATCATTTTGATTCACTGGGTGGGTTCGGATGTCTTGACATTGACACAAAAAATGACATCCAGGAGCCTGCGTAATAGGTTATATTACTATTTCTGGAAGAGAGCCTGCGAAAAGAACAGCAGTCAAAAACAGCTTTTCCACATCTGCGTTTCTGACTGGATACAAGACGAACTGACGGCTCTGGGCATCCGATCAGTACCTTTGCCGATCTCTACTATCCAGCCCCAGATATTGGATAATACCAACCATAATGAGCAGAGGTCTGTTGATTTCCTTGCTTACCTGCCATCTGTCAATTTTGAATTCTATGGAGGGGAGCACATTATTCGATTGGCCAAACTGCTCCCCGGCCGTAGTTTTGCCATCCTAAGTAATGACAGTGAAGCGGAGAAAGCCGGCCTGGCAAGTTCCTTTCCTCCCAATATGCGGATGATCCCTTACATGGATGCCAACTCTGTGCAGAAAGTCTACCGGGATGCCAAATGCCTGTTGCGCCTAACCCGGCATGACGGACTTTCCCGTTGTGTCCTGGAAGCTCTGAACGTCGGTATGCAGGTAATCTGGACACAGGAGTATATTCATACCATTAAGGTTGATTTTAATGACTTTGACGGCATTTATCAGAAGGCCAGGGAAATGATTGATAACTGGGTTCCCAATCTCGCGGGGCAGGAGTACATTGCCCGGCATTTCAATGATGAAACCATTAGCCAGACATACCGAAAAGCATTTGATCCCATATTGGGATCCTGAGGTACAATGGCAGAGATAAAAAAAAAGGTCCTGATCATCGTCTATTCCGAGATCAGGCGTGACGCCAGGGTCCTGCGTCAGATCGAATGGCTGAAAAACAGGTTCCAGATTACTTTGTTTGCATATGGTGGCTATAGCGATCCGGCAGTTGAGTATCATCAGCTTCATGATAATTATCCCATGTATCTCAAAGTCTGGGGAGCTCTGCTGCTCAAGCTGAAACTCTATAACAAGTACTATTGGACGATCCCGGTCAACCGCGAGGCCAGAGATCTTTACTCCAGACTGAATCGCGCCTTTGACCTGATCATCTGCAACGATGTATTCCCTCTGCCTTTGGCAGTTCAGATCAAGGGCCAGGCCAAACTCATCTTTGACGCGCATGAGTATTATCCGCTGGAACACGATAACAGCTATAAATGGATGTTCTTTTTCCATTCGTATATATCATACCTTTGCAGAGTCTACGCGCCGCAGGCGGATCTGATGTTTACTGTGGGACAGAACATAGTCGCCGAATATGTCCGGGTTTTCGGGTTGAGTCCCAGTCTGTTGCTAAACCTGCCCGCTTATCAAGCATTATCCGTGCAGCATGTGCAGGGTGAATCAGTCAGGTTGGTGCATCACGGGACAGCCCTGCCGGGCCGTAACATAGAGTTCATGATTGAGATTGTTAAAGCCCTGGATGATCGTTTCAGCCTGGATCTGTTTTTGATATTTAAGAATGCCAGCTACCGTACAAAGCTGATCGAGTGCATAGGCGATAACAAAAGAATCCGCCTGTATGCTCCGGTTGATGTCAATTCCTTGAGTGCGAAACTCAATGCCTACGATGCCGGATTTTACTTCTTGAAATCAAGATCATTTAACGACATCAACTGCCTTCCCAATAAATTCTTTGATTTCATCCAGGCTCGGCTGGCAGTTATAATCGGTCCTTCGCGGGAAATGAGAGATGTTGTGCTTGAGCACGCAATCGGTTTTGTGACTTCTGATTTTGTTATAGAGCACATCGTTAGTGAACTGAAAGGGATTACGAAAGAGCACATTTACCAGTGCAAGATCAACAGCGACAGGTTATGCCGGGAAATGAATTCCGAACGGAGTAAAGAGATACTGCTTGATTCGATCAGCAGATTGCTCCAGTAATAATGAGTTTTGGACTATATAGCGCTATCCAGTAGATTAATGATTTTATGCGCTGTGTTCCGGCCAAACAGCTCTGGGTGCTGAGCTGGCTTAGTGATGGATCTGATTGTATCAATGACCTGCCCACCCGTGGGATCGCACAATGTATTCCAGCCTGTCAATATAGTCTCTGTCCATTCAGTTTCCGGACGCAAGGTCACGCACATTTTTTTAAGAATGTAAGCTTCTTTTTGTATGCCTCCGGAATCTGTAAGAATGATTTTGGCGGCGCTCATCAACTTGATGAAATCCAAGTATGGTCTTGGCTCAGTCATTATGATATGGTGAAAAGGCAAAGCGTCAGACTTCTTCAACATGTTGGCCGTGCGCGGATGCACTGGGAATATGATCGATTCTTCTAATTGATCCAATTGTTTCAGCACGTTTGTCAGAATAGCCGCGTTGTCCACCGTGTAAGGCCTGTGAAGGGTAAGCAGGCAATATTTCTCATGCTCGAGATTCAGTTTCTCAAGGATCTCCGACTCTTTGTCTGCCTTACTTAAACCAAAAGCCAAGCTGTCTGTCATTATATCCCCGACCAAATGGGTGATGCCTGATAAACCTTCCTTCCTGGCATTTGACATGGCATTCTCTGTAGGGGCAAACAGCATATTGCTTATATGATCAGTGCATATTCGATTTATTTCTTCAGGCATAAAGCGGTTAAAACTCCTAAGGCAGGCTTCCACATGAGCCGTTAATATGTTTAGTTTGACAGACGCAAGGGCTCCTGCCAGGGTGGAATTGGTATCTCCATATACAATCACAGCGGCAGGATTTTCCTTTTGCAGCACAGATTCAGAACCGGCAAGCATTTTAGCTGTTTGTTCCCCAGGATTTCCAGATCCAGCCCCAAGATTGTAATCAGGGGAAGGCATTTCCAGTTCTGTGAAAAAATCTCCACTCATTGATTTATCATAATGCTGTCCTGTATGCAGGATTACATTATCAAATATGTCACGCGATCGATGTATTATCGGTGCTAGTTTTATAAACTGTGGCCTGGCGCCGACAATATGCACTATTTTTTTCTTCATCTTTTCAGTAATTCCTTTGGCAGTTCAGATAATTTGTATGGTATCCAGTGGCACTTGCCAGGCATTCATAACAACAGACTGACATTGAACAGAACCATGTAACCACTGCTGAGCCACCCGGGATCCGCCTGAGATTTGCCCGGGAGGTTCCGGAGTGGATGTCAGGAGGATCACAAGATTGCAAAGGGCATAAGTTAGACATGGGTTTCTTAAATATTATACCAGGATAAAAAATACGCTTCAAATACAATCGAATGAGAGCAATGAGCCATTTCTTAAAGAATTAGCAATTCCATCGCTAAAATGATCATCAGGTCGATTTCTCACCCAGAACTTCAATGATGGCAGCCAGCAGTTCGTCTCTCATAAAAGGTTTTTGGAGGGTTTTGCGAGCGCCCAGTTTTTCGGCCAGGGGCAGGTAGCTGTTGGGTCCGAATCTGCCTCCGCCCGACATGGCGATGATCTTGATGTCAGGACAGATGTTTTGCAGGTCCTGGATAGTTTCCAAGCCTTCCTTATCAGGCATGATGATGTCGGTGAGCACCAGGTCGGGATTGCAGCTCTGGCAATGGCGGAGCGCATCGTTGCCGTTTTCCGCTTCCAGGACCTCATAGCCGGCCCGCTGCAGCATGGTCACCAGGACATTACGGAAACTCTTATCGTCTTCAATGACGAGGATCTTGATCATTGTCGATTCCTTTTCATATTTGTTTACTTTATATCTGCATGACA
>JAXDBS010000041.1:0-41515 GCA_034678545.1 Cloacimonadaceae bacterium (SeqCode)
AGTCCCGCTCATCTTCGGTGCACCTCCACTCGACCAGTGAGCTGTTACGCACTCTTTAAATCATGGCTGCTTCTAAGCCAAGATCCTGGCTGTCTGTGCAACTGCACATCCTTACGCACTAAGCATCAAATTAAGGCCCTTAGCTGACTGTCCGGGTTGTTCCCCTCTCGCGCGTGAAGCTTATCCCTCACGCCCTGTCTCCCGGCCAACAACTGCCGCCATTCGAAGTTTGGTTGGGTTCAGTAGCCGTCTCCGGCCCCTAGCCCATCCAGTGCTCTACCTCCGGCAGTCTCGACCGAGGCCATACCTAAATATGTTTCGGAGAGAACCAGCTATCTCCAGGTTTGATTGGCCTTTCACCCCTATCCCCAGCTCATCCGCCGATTTTTCAACATCGGTCGGTGCGGCCCTCCATTGGGTGTTACCCCAACTTCAGCCTGGCCAGGGATAGATCACCTGGTTTCGGGTCTGCAACCATCAACTTATCGCACTTATCATACTCGCTTTCGCTCCGGCTCCGTTCCTCTAAAACTTAACCCCGCTGATGACCGCAACTCGTCGGCTCATTATGCAAAAGGCACGCCATCACCCGGTCTCCACTATCGCCACTAATTTCAAATCATGAATCATGAATCATGAATTCCCATTTAACCATTGATGACCATAGTGGAAACCAGGCTCTGACCGCTCGTAAGCATACGGTTTCAGGTTCTCTTTCACTCCCCTCCCGGGGTCCTTTTCACCTTTCCCTCACGGTACTGCTGCGCTGTCAGTCACTGCAACTGTTTAGCCTTACGTGATGGTCCACGCTGATTCACCCAGGATTCCTCGTGCCCCGGGCTACTCGGGATGCCGCTTCGCTCACGGACCCATGCCGGCTACGGGACTCTCACCCCCTCCGGTCTGCCTTTCCAGACAGGTTCGCCTATAAGTCCATTATGCTACTCACGCGGTCCCACTACCCCGCATTATCTGCGGTTTAGGCTCCTTCCCTTTCGTTCGCCACTACTCAGAAAATCGTTCTTACTTTCTCTTCCTGGCGCTACTGAGATGTTTCAGTTCGCGCCGTCCGCCCCCGAACCCCATTAAACACTCCCGACATGCCCCGCTCACTCCCGGAGCCGGGGCTTGTCGCAGCTTCGCAACACTCAGTTGCGAACCGCTCAAGTGCTTAATGGGATCCGGGTGCCAGACCTTCCGTCTGGCGGGTTGCCCCATTCGGATACCCCGGGATCCCAGCTCGCTTACAGCTCCCCCGGGCTTTTCGCAGTTCGCCGCGTCCTTCCTCGCCTTGCAGTGCTTAGGCATCCACCGTATGCCCTTACATACTTACACCACACTTCTCCTGCGCTCGCTCGCGCGCTCGCTTCGCTTTACACTCTAATATGCTTCTAAAGAACACGGCCGCCACCGGATAACTCCCGGGCAAGCCAAACTCTCTGGTGGGCCTGGGCTGACTCGAACAGCCGACCTCACGCTTATCAGGCGTGCGCTCTAACCAAGCTGAGCTACAAGCCCACGACCCGCAGCCTCAACGGCTGCCTGAATTATAATGATGGGATGAGATCGCCTGCCGGCCGCAGGTTGCCAAACCGATGGTTGTACACCTTAAAGGAGGTGATCCAGCCACACCTTCCGGTACGGCTACCTTGTTACGACTTAGTCCTCCTCGCCAAGCACACCTTCGAAAGCTGCTACCGTCTCCGGTTCGCCCACCTCCTTCGGGTGCACTCAACTCGGCTGACTTGACGGGCGGTGTGTACAAGGCCCGGGAACGTATTCACCGCGCCATGCTGTTGCGCGATTACTAGCGATTCCAACTTCATGGGGCCGGGTTGCAGACCCCAATCCGAACTGTGGAAGCTTTTCTGGGATTCGCTCCGCCTCGCGGCCTCGCTCCCCTCTGTAACTCCCATTGTAGCACGTGTGTCGCCCTGGACATAAGGACCATGATGACTTGACGTCGTCCCCACCTTCCTCTGCGTTGTTACCGCAGCGGTCTCTCCAGAGTCCCCAACTTAATGATGGCAACTGGAAAAAGGGGTTGCGCTCGTTGCGGGACTTAACCCAACATCTCACGACACGAGCTGACGACAGCCATGCAGCACCTGTCTCGCCGTTCCCCGAAAGGCACTCCCCCATCTCTGAAGGATCCGGCGGATGTCAAGCCCAGGTAAGGTTCTTCGCGTTGCATCGAATTAAACCACATGCTCCACCGCTTGTGCGGGCCCCCGTCAATTCCTTTGAGTTTCAACCTTGCGATCGTACTCCCCAGGCGAATCACTTACCGCGTTAGCTGCGGCACCGGCCGGATCTCCCAGCCGACACCCAGTGATCATCGTTTACTGTGCGGACTACCAGGGTATCTAATCCTGTTTGATACCCGCACCTTCGCAGTTGAGCGTCAAGCAAAGCATAGAAGACTGCCTTCGCCTTCGGTGTTCCTCCCGATATCTGCGCATTCCACCGCTACACCGGGAATTCCGTCTTCCCCCACTCGCTTCCAGATCCGCAGTATCAACCGCCCTGCCCATGGTGAGCACGGGCCTTTAACGACTGACTTACTGATCCGCCTGCCTGCCCTTTACGCCTAGTAATTCCGGACAACGCTCGCCACCCCCGTATTACCGCGGCTGCTGGCACGGAGTTAGCCGTGGCTTATTCCTATGGTAATATCAAGCACCAGTAGCTGTTAACCACCAGTACCCTGCTCCCATAGAAAAGAACTTTACACACCGAAATGCTTCCTCGTTCACGCGGCGTCGCACTATCAGCCTTCCGGCCATTGTAGACTATCCTCGACTGCTGCCTCCCGTAGGAGTCTGGGCCGTTTCTCAATCCCAGTGTGGGCGGCCACCCGTTAAGGCCGCCTACCTATCATCGCCTCGGTGGGCCGTTACCCCGCCGACCAGCTAATCGGACGCAGGCTCATCCCCAGACGCCAGCTTGCTTGCAGAGGCCGGCTTTATCCTTCCGGACACATGCGGTATTAGCCCGGGTTTCCCCGGGTTGTCCCCCGCCTGAGGGCAGATCACCTACGCGTTACTCACCCGTTCGCCACTCTCAGCACCCCCGAAGGGATGCCTGCCGTTCGACTTGCATGCCTAATCCACGCCGCCAGCGTTCGTCCTGAGCCAGGATCAAACTCTCCATCATCTCATAATGTAAGCCCGAACCATAAGCTCTCGCTCTCTGGTCATCACTTAGTTACTCTTGCGTCTTACAACCTGACATGCCCACTTATGGACACGCCGATCGCAGGTTCTCTCATCCCACTCTCTTATGCCTGAAAAGACCTCTGCCCCGCGCCGCCTTCTCCCAAATCCGGTCTCAAGCCCGCAGGTTACGTCATGATCTATATATCCGCTCTCGTGTCAAGAAGAAAATATTCCCCTCCGAATAAATCCTTTTGCATTCAACTACTCTATATATAAGATCAACTACAGTTCTAAAAGATTGGATGATATGTATTGATCAATTACTAATCTTATAAAATTGATACATAAGGCAAACAATCTAATAGAGCATGATAAACACAATCAATAACATTTCAATTGACACCATAACGACTATTATAATAATGAAAGCAGTATGTTGATTGCAATAAGGAAACATAGTGAAAACTAAGATCATTATAAAAGGCGCTCAGGAACATAATCTAAAAAACATTGACTTGGAATTGCCTCGCAATCAATTAATAGTTTTCACAGGCGTATCAGGCTCGGGAAAATCTTCATTAGCCTTTGACACCCTTTATGCAGAGGGACAGCGACGTTATGTAGAATCACTTTCCGCTTATGCCAGGCAATTTTTAGGTCAAATGGAAAAACCGAAAGTCGATTACATAGAAGGATTATCTCCAGCAATATCTATCGAGCAGAAAGCAACAAGCAAAAATCCCCGTTCAACAGTCGGAACTGTCACGGAAATCTATGACTATCTAAGAATTCTCTTTGCCAGAATTGGCAAGCAGTACTGTTTCAACTGCGGAGATGAGGTGGGAGCCCAAACTGTAGATCAGATGGTTGACAACATTATGAGGATACCAGCCGGAACGAAACTGCAGATTTTAGCTCCCATAGTTCAAAACCGTAAGGGCGAACACAAGGAAGAACTTGAAGAGTTAAAGCAAGAAGGTTTTGCCCGGGTTATCATCAATGGGAAACTTCGCTCTCTGGATGAAGAGATCGTACTTGATAAAAAAAGCAAGCACAATATCGATGTAGTTATTGACAGAATCGTCCTCAAAGACGGAATCAGATCTCGCTTGGTAGATTCGTTGGAGCTTGCATTGAAGCTATCGGAAGGATATGTAAAAATCGATGACCTAGAGAACCAAACCATAGAACTGCTTTCTTCCAGCAATTCATGCGTCAGATGCAGTATAGGCTATGAAGAGCTGACACCTCAACATTTTTCATTCAACAGCCCGATCGGAGCATGTAAAACCTGTTCAGGTCTAGGATACAAACTTGAATTCGATCCCGATCTGATTATTCCGGATCCGGAAAGGTCTTTATTGGACGGTGCCGTAGCTGCATGGGGCAGATTGGAAGACAAAAAGACCAGTTGGACAATGCAATACATTAGAAACATGGCACGCGAATTTAACTTTTCTCTAAGTACGCCTTGGTACCAGTTGCCCGAAGAGATCAAGGACCTGATCTTATTCGGTTCACGCGGGAAAAGATTCAAGATACAATGGCAAAGCAAACATGGAGCAGGTCAATTCAACACGCGTTTTGAAGGAATCATCCCACAATTGAACCGCCGCATGAGAGAGACTGCTTCAGAGGACATGCGACGTTATTACTTGCAATACATCAGTGACAAACCCTGTCCCGATTGTTATGGTCAAAAACTTAAACAGGCAAATCTGGCTGTACGCATCAACGGTCTCAATATAGCTGATGTTACAGGGATGAGTATAAAGCAAGCATATGGTTTTTTTAAAAACCTGAAAATCACAGGCAATCAAGCCATCATTGCCGCCGAGGTTTTAAAAGAGATTAAGAACCGGCTGGTATTTCTGTTAAATGTAGGTCTGCACTATCTTACCCTGGATAGAAGATCGCCTTCCCTATCAGGCGGTGAAACCCAGCGTATCCGTTTGGCCAGTCAAATCGGCAGCCAGCTGGTGGGTGTTATGTATATACTGGACGAACCAAGCATAGGGTTGCATCAAAGAGACAATAGAAAGCTGATTGATATGCTTGTCCAGTTGAAGGAACTTGGTAACACTGTCATAGTGGTTGAACATGACGAAGAAACTATCCGCACAGGAGATGTTATAGTCGACTTTGGTCCCGGGGCCGGCATTTATGGTGGTCAAATCGTACACGCAAACGATTTCACCAGTTTGTTAAAAAACAAAAATTCCCTTACCGGGCAGTATTTATCCGGCAAAGTATCAATAAAGCCACCTGAAAAAAGGCAAAAGCCTGGACCCGGGTATATCAAGATACTAGGCGCAAAACACAATAATCTCAAAAACATAAACATTCAGATTCCATTGGGTTTGCTGGTATGTGTAACCGGGGTCTCGGGATCAGGAAAAAGCTCTCTAATTAACCAAACCCTTTATCCTTGTCTTCATAATCATTTCTACAAAACTTCGCATAAAGTCGGTGCTTTCGATTCCATCGAGGGTATGGAGTTAACAGACAAGATCATTTCTATTGACCAACAACCCATAGGGCGCACGCCAAGATCCAATCCAGCTACCTATATCAAGTTATTCGACCCCATCCGTAACCTGTTCTCACAACTTCCTGCATCAAAAATCCGTGGCTACACATCCGGCCGATTTTCATTTAACGTGAAGGGAGGTCGTTGTGAAGCTTGCGAAGGAGCTGGATTGAAGCAAATTGAAATGCACTTTATGGCAGATATTTACGTTACTTGTGAATTCTGTAAGGGGACACGATACAACAGCGAAACATTGAACATTAAGTACAAGGGGAAAAATATCGCTGAAGTACTGAATATGGATGTTCAGGAAGCAATTGACTTTTTCGGCAATGTTCCAGCTATTCATTCCAAGCTTAAAGTGCTGCATGAAGTCGGATTGGATTATATCAAACTGGGGCAGTCATCAACCACCCTGTCCGGAGGTGAGGCCCAGCGAATCAAACTAGCCAGGGAGTTGAGCAAAGTAAGTACTGGCAATACGCTTTATCTACTTGACGAACCAACTACCGGCCTGCATTTTGACGATATTAACAAACTGCTGGCTGTGTTGAGACGTCTCGTAGCCATGGGTAATACTGTTGTTATTATTGAGCATAACCTGGATGTCATAAAGTGCGCTGATTGGATTATTGACCTTGGTCCAGAAGGCGGAGAAGAAGGAGGCTATTTAATGTTCTGCGGAACCCCTGAAGAAGTGATGAAGAGCAAAACAAGTTATACTGGAAAATACTTAAAACGCCACTTGGCAAGACTAAGAAATCTGAAAAGAGGGGAGCAAATGATATGAAATCGTTTTTTTCCAAAATGATCTTTTTGCTAGTGACAGTCACGTTTTTAGTCCCATGCGTTCCATCATGTAAAAAAGAAAGTAAATCACAAGCTCAACAGAATACTTTTGTGACAGATAATGAAGAGCTAAGGGAAAGAAGAGACTCAGTACAGAAATCCGGTGATTACAGAATGGTTGAGTATGATACTCCTCCCCAGCCTACATCCAACCCTTATCCGCCTTATCCTAAGAAATTCAGGCCAACGGGCATCCAGGGCGTTGTTGTCTTGGATGTTGAAGTTCTGGAAGACGGAAAAGTCGGAGAGGTATTGGTTAACAAGTCATTGTTATCCAGTGAAGGCGGATTGGATGAAACGGCTGTTATGGCCGTCAAGAAATGGATGTTTGAGCCTGCAATGTATGAGAAGAAACCCGTGAAAGCGAGAGTCACTGTCACAGTGCCCTTCTTTCTGAAACCAAACAAAGACTGACCACTCAATCATTCCAGGGAACTGAACACCTGGTAGCACTGAAGCGGATTATATCTTCTTAATCTCTTTAGCCAGATAGGCAGCTAATCTCGATTTCCGCCGGGAAGCTGTTCTCTTGTGGATCACGCCTTTGTTAGCCGCTTTATCTAACTGGGAATATATCTTGTCCATGAGTTGCTGTTTTTCTTCAACCGGCAGCTCTTCCCGGAATTTTTTCGAAAGTGTCTTTATTGTTTTAATGACGTAATTATTGCGAGCTTCCCTTTTCTTATCGGTTTTCATCCTTTTCATCGGTGATTTGTGTTGGGGCATATGATTCCTCCAATTTCCTATATTGAAGTTCCAAGAATAATTATGAGAAAAACTGTCAACAAGAAAATGGGGTCTTAAGAGTAATCCTATCCATTTTCAGTTAGCAACTGACCGAGTTTTTTTACCTGTTGCTGCACTGACCATGTGCTGATATCAGCTTTGTTTCTTACCGGTTGCAAAGTCTGCCATTGCGAATACAGTTCATAGATATAATTCCAGACGTCGTCATTAATAGTTTCAAAGACTTGACCCGCTTCGGCCTGTCTTATTATCTGGGCAGCTTCCCCCTGTTCAGGACCCAGACAGAGAATGGGTGTTCTCGAGCCTATATACTCAAAAAGCCTCGTTGTCAGCATACCCTCATTGCCTGAATATATATTGATCAGCAAAATCAGCAGTTCGCTATTCACCATGGTTTCGATGACCTTATGATGCGGTTGAAAAGCTTCGATATTGACAGGCAGCTCAGAGAGGTTTTGATCTATGTTGCGTGTCCCTATGAATGATGTTTCCAAATCAAATATCTCCGATTCTGCAGATTTGCGTGAAATATAAGCTAGGAGCGGATAGATATTATGACCAGATGTCAACTGCCCGACATATTTGATCCGGAATACGTCCTCTCTGGTGTATATTGCTTGAGAAAACAAATCTGCATCAAATCCATTGTAAAACACGTGTATTTTTGCCCTTGCCAATTGCGCTGCGATATCTTTGGACACTGCCAGATTCAGATCAGCTGTGTTTACCACTTCATTCTCAAGACGTCGATTCCAATGCTTGATCAACAGATTCTGCCTGACAAATTTAAGGAAGAATATCTGAGTCCAGGGATCCCGGAAATCGGCCATCCACTTAATCCGTATCTTTCGTTTTAAATACAACCCGACCAGATGAGTTGAATGTGGCGGCCCCGTAGTTATAACCCAATCAAAAGCCATTCTTCTGCATAAATCCAGCGCTTTTGTCCTGGCCATCGGATTCCAAATCACCCGGGCGTCGGGAACAATCAGATTTATTCTGCACCAATACAGCAATTTCTTCTTAAGGGAGGCGGTTTCTGATCCATCAAGACTGCCGTAAGGTAAAGCTTCATCTTTATGGGTCAGAAATCTCCACAATTTACTGAAAGAGGGGGTGACGGTCCGGATGATTTTGACTGCAGCCGGAATCCTTTCCAACAAGGATATATCCGTGTATGGATAATCGCCCTTTTCTGTTGTCAGCACCGTGATATCGTATCCATGCTTGTCCAGAACCTTGATAAGACGAAGCCAGCGCTGAACCGATGCCCCGCCACAGGGCGGAAAATAATAGGTAATCAACAGTATTTTCTTCATATGATTTCTTCCATGAATTTGCTCACAAAGCTATCCCAGGATTGCTGTTTGTTCAGTTCCCTGATTGCGGCGCGGAATTGTGCTTCCCTGCCTGATTGATAGTAAGAACAAATCGCCTCAGCCAGGGCCAGGGAATCCTCCGGTGGCACCAACAATCCGTTTACTCCATGAGTAACTACTTCTTCTAAACCGCCAACCCGGGTCGCAATTACCGGAACATTAAAAGCGAAGGACATTTGGACAACGCCGCTTTGAGTTGCAGACCGATAAGGGATTACACACAGATCACAATCATTGAAATAATGCCCTATCTGGTTGTCAGAGATGTATTCAAAATGGGTCTCAACCTTGGATCCTATGCCCAAACGCTTTATCTGATCTAAATAAAACTGCTTGTCGCCATATACGTCACCGGCTATTATCAACCTCAGCTTGGTTATATTGGCAGATGCCTTTGAAAACGCTTCCAGCAAAATATCCAATCCTTTGTAATGCTTCACAAAACCGAAAAAGAGGATTTTGAATTTTCCGGCAACCACTGCTTCCTGAACTTCTGGCTGCTCATAGACGGGATGAAACAACTGGATGACCTTGAAGTCAGTGGCCTGTCCCATGATTTTCCTTAAGGCTTGGTTTGTTACCTCAGAAAGCGATATGTAAGCATCCGCCGCGGCCAGGGCATAGTGTGTTAGCTGGCTGGCAAACAACCACCTCTCGTGAAAATCTATGTTGTGCAATAGAAAGACCCTTTTTGCGTTCTTAACCCGGCGCAGGACAAATCCGTATGCCGGCGCCATAAACGGAATCCAAAACGATACTATGACAATGTCAGGTTTCCATTTGCTGATCTCACGCATGGTTTTAAACCAAGTAAGCGGATTGTAAGGGGTAAGAACGCGAACCGCCGGTATAGGCGAGGCGGTGGATAATGGGTCCACCTGGTTACTGCCGGGAAAGAGCCAGGCAGGATATTGATGTTTAAAGGAGAACATCATGATTGAATGTCCCTGCCCAAAAAGCTTCTCTCCCATCTTTTGAGCGAATCCGGATATCCCTCCCCGCCAGGGAAAGGCTGGACCCAAAAAGGCTATTCTCATACTTTTCTCATACATCCGATGTTGTGTTCATTTTCATTTCATACTATTAAAATCCATATACTGTATTTGTCAAATTCCATGTTAGCTGACCGAATTTTGAAACGGTGCAATTGACAATGGGCTTCGCATAAAATCATGAATTCAGCACGTTCTTGTTCTATGCTGATCGAGACAGGTTGAGAGTGACTTTTGTTTCGCGCTGTCCATGAGTCGGATCTGTAAAAATCTTTCGTGATTCCACAAAATGTTTACAATATGCCATCAGCAGATCATATATATCAAAGCTTATATTTGGTATAAAGATGAGATACAGAAGATATACTGATGACATACTTATGATTACAGGCAATTTGGTACAGAAAAAAAAACAGCCTGCCGCAGTTGCAAGTTTTCAACTATATTAAACGGACTAAGGTCATTCTCGATTGTATAAAAAAAAGAAGCTTGACGGATAAGCAGCAAAAAATAGAAAGGACTCAGAAATGAAGCTGTCTGCTTCTACCTTACGGCTGAAAATGCCTGTAAGGTTTTAAGATTTAACACATTACTTATTGTGAGCAGGCGGAGTTTTCTCCGCCTTTTTTTTCCGGCCAAAAAATAAACCGGATCAACCCCAACAAGGAGGCAACCATAATAAGGTTTAAACGCGGCAAGGCACGGACCAAGGAAGTCGTGCCCAAAGAAAGGATCAATGAGCAGATAACTGCTGCAGAAGTAAGGTTAATTGACGCTGAGGGGAAAATGCTTGGCATTGTCAAGTTGAAGGAAGCGCTGAAAAAAGCTGAAGATAAGGATCTCGACCTGGTGGAGATCTCCCCCACTGCAGAACCTCCGGTCTGCCGAATCCTGGATTTCAGCAAGTATTATTACCAGAAAGAGAAAAAGGTCAAGGAAGCGCGCAAGAAGCATCATGAGGTTGAGATAAAGGAGATCAAATTCGGCCCCAATACTGAAGAACATGATTTCAACTTCAAGAAAACCAATGCCATCAAGTTTCTTAAACAGCATAATAAAGTGAAATTCACCGTTCGTTTCAGAGGCCGCCAGATGGCACACAAAGAACTGGGCTATGACGTATTGGAACGCTTGAAGAACGATTTGCAGCAAATTGCCGATCCCGACAACGACCCTGTCAGCGACCGCAACCTGCTCTCGATGATTATGACGCCCAAAAAGGATATTGACCGCATCCTGGAAAAAATGGCCAAGGAAAAAGAAGCTACACAGCCCGAAAGCTTAGAGACGATCCCTGAATCCGTAAATCCACCCAAGGATTTCAATAACCAGAAACAGTCGGATAACTAAACACGACAGCTGTCAGGGCCAGCTGATCTTATTGCAAAGCAAACATATAGATAAAGGAGACAAAACATGCCAAAAGTCAAAACCAATCGTTCGGCTGCCAAGAGATTCAAGCTAACCGGCACCGGCAAATTAGTCCGGCATCACGCCAAAGCGGCTCACATCAAAACCAAGAAAAGTCCCAAACTCAACCGACAGCTTCGCGATAGCTCAATCGTGGAGAAATGCGATGAAAAACGGATCAAAAGAATGTTGGGATTATAAAGGAGAGCAATCATGCCAAGATCAAAAAACAACGTAGCAGCCAAGCAGCGTCACAAGAAGTATTTGAAAGCGGCCAAAGGCTATTTTGGCGCCCGCAGCAAGACTTATAAAATCGCGCGGCAGACAGTCGAAAAAGGCTTGACCTATGCCTTTAGAGATAGAAAAGCCAACAAGCGGAATTTCCGCCGGCTCTGGATTGTGCGCATAAATGCTGCCTGCCGCCTGAACGATATCAGCTACAGCAAGTTTATTAACGGGCTGCATAAATCCAATGTGGAGATTAACCGGAAAGTATTGGCTCATCTGGCCTGGCACGATGCCCCTGCCTTCGCCAAACTAGTGGAGATTGTCAAGGGAAACTGACTGCAGGTATAATCAGTGCAAGTGAAACTGAAAGAACTAATCAGCCAGGCTGGAGCTGAGATCCAGCAATGCCAAAGCCTGAGCGATCTGGCAAATCTCAAAGCCCGTTACCTGGGTAAAAAGAGCGTTCTGACAGAGCTGTTTGCTCGCCTAAGAGAGGCTTCCCCGGAAGAAAAACCCATTCTCGGCCAGGCTGTCAACAAGGCCAGGAGCGAATTGGAAAACCTGATCCAAAACCGCGAAAAAAACCTGCGGGAATCCCTTTGGAAAGCCAGTTCATCTTCCTCGCCGGACCTCTCCCTGCCGGGCACAATTCCGGCTCAGGGAGGACTGCACCCCCTCACACTGGTCATGAGAGAGATGGAAGACATTTTCATCAGCATGGGATTTGAGATAGCAGAGGGATTTGACATCGAAGACGAGTTTCATAATTTCGATGCACTTAATACTCCTCCTGACCACCCATCCCGCAATCTGGCAGACACGTTTTATTTGAAGGATGGCAATCTGTTGAGGACACAAACCTCGACAGTACAGATCAGGGTTATGGAGACTTACCCTCCCCCCATCAGAGTTGTCTCACCCGGGAGATGTTATCGAAATGACAAACCAGACGCTTCACACTCCCCGGTGTTTCACCAGGTCGAAGGTCTTGTGGTGGGCGAAGGTGTATCACTGGCAGATATGAAAGACACCCTGCAGAATTTTGCCAAATTGATGTTTGGCGTTAGGATCCAGACTCGAATCCGGCCGCATTTTTTCCCCTTTACAGAGCCATCGGCCGAAATGGATATGAGCTGTGTGATTTGCCAAGGACAAGGTTGCCGGGTCTGTAAGCAATCCGGATGGTTGGAGTTATGCGGAGCTGGCATGGTTGATCCCAATGTGTTCGATATTCTCGGCATCGATTCAGAGAAATATACCGGTTATGCTTTCGGGATAGGCATTGACCGCATCGCCATGATGAAATTCAACATTCCGGATCTGCGCATATTGTTTGAGAATGACCTGCGCATGTTGCAGCAGTTCAGATAAGGTATGGTGTCATGCTGATCTCACTAGAATGGTTGAAGGACTATCTGAGGTTTGACAAGAGTGTTGAGGAAATACGCGATCTGCTGACCTTTTCCGGGATTGAAGCAGAAAGCATCTCATCCTATGGCGAGTTGACTGATACAATAGTAACGGTAAAAATAACAGAATGCAAAAAGATGGCGGACAGTGACCACCTGCAAATCTGTAAGACAGATACGGGGAAAGAGATTCTTCAGGTAGTGTGCGGAGCTCCGAACTGCTCACCCGGGGCAATCGGAATCCTGGCTCTGCCAGGGACGAGAATGGGTGAAGTCCAGATCAAACAAACCCGGATCCGGGGCATAGAATCCTCAGGCATGCTTTGCTCAGAAAAAGAACTTGGCCTTTCGGACGATCATAGCGGAATCATTATCCTCCCTTCTGAAACTCCAATCGGCATACCTGCAGGGCAGTTATTACACCTGCCAGATACGGTTTTCACACTGGAGATCACTCCCAACCGGCCAGACCTGTTAGGATATTACGGCATTGCCACGGACCTTTCGGCCAGTATGGACAACTCTCAGCTTCTACCTTTGGCAGCCAAAATCGGGAATCTGGAAAACACTGAGCTGATGGCCGGCAATTTTTTGAATCTGGAAAACGCGGCACCACAATTATGCGAGCGATACGTCGCCAGGGTGATCAGAGATATCACTGTCAGAGAATCCCCTCTCTGGCTCAGGCTTCGACTGCTTAAATCAGGCTTGCGCCCTATCAACAACATCGTTGATATTACCAATTACATAATGCTGGAAACCGGTCATCCGCTTCACGCCTTTGACTACGACAAACTGCAAGGCAGAGCGGCAAAGCCCGAAATAATCGTCCGCACAGCCAGGCCGAAAGAGCTGTTTTCCGCCCTGGACGGCAATACATATGAATTGAATGAAGAGAATCTGGTTATAGCCGATGGCAAGAAGCCCGTTGCCCTGGCAGGCGTGATCGGCGGGGTCAACTCCCATATCACGGAAGGCACGATAAACATAGTGCTGGAAGCTGCCTGCTTCAACCACTCATCAGTCCGCAGAACAGCGTGGATGCATAAAATTCAAACTGATTCTGCCTACAGGTTTGAACGGCATTTAGCACCGGAAACATGCGAATTGGCCAGTTGCAGGGCTGCTGAGATAATACTCCGGCTGGCTGGCGGCAAACTCTGCACAGGCAGCCTTGATGACTGGCAAAACAAGTCCAAACCCAGGATAATACCGTTACGCCCTTCCAGATTTGAGAAAATCACCGGCCTCAAACTGAACAAACAGCAAATCCCTTCCTATCTGACCAAACTTGGTTTGCAATATCTTGGAGAAGGATGCTATAAAAAGGAATATCCCCAATCTTCTGAAACAATCCCCAGGATTGTGCAGGATCTTGACCACACCCTTTATTCAGAAATCGCCAATGATGTGACTGATCAATTGAATGTGATCGATTCCATAGAAGAAGCTCTTTATTTCCAGATACCCCCCAAGCGGATAGACCTCCTGAGGGAAGTTGATCTGGTCGAGGAGTTAGCCAGATTGCATGGCATGGACAATGTTCCCCAGAAAACAAGAGCTTCATCCATTATGGACCGACATGAAACACTCATTCAAAGGAAAGCGGCTGATTATCTGGTGCATAAAGGGTTGCAGGAAATTATCAACCTCAGTCTCGCTGACCCCGATTTAATCGGGCGACTAAACTTGGACAGTGCCGATAAAAGGCTGAATCAGATCTCTCTGCTGAATCCGCAAAACGTCAATTTGTCGGTCTTAAGGACATCCCTTATACCTCAGATGCTCATCACCGCTCTCTACAATCTCAACCACGGCTCGCGCCAGATAAAAATCTTTGAACTGAACAAGGTCTTTCTGGAGAACGGCGCAATCCCGAAACAAGAACCAAAGCGTCTGAGCCTGTTGATCATGGGAAACACTACTGAATTGAACTGGAAAATCAAAGCGGCTGCTTTTGACTTTCACGACTTGAAGGGTCTGGTGGAAGGTTTTGTTTACCATCTGGGGATAAGAGAGTTCAGCTACTCAACCCAGACACCGCCTTATCTGGTAAGGTCGGAATCACAAAGCTTGATTTGTAATGAAAAACATATCGCTGAATACGGAAGGTTGGATCCTGCCATAGCCTCAGGATTTGGAATTGAGACGGCTGAGTTAAAGCAGAACGTCTGGCTGGCCGATATCGACTTTGCTGCGATTACAGAGATAACAAGAAGTCAGGTATTGAAATACGAGCCTATGGCTAAATATCCTTCCGTTGAAAGGGATATTTCGTTTTTAATCAAATCGGGTGTTGACCACAGCATGGTCTTTGAATGTATAATCAATACCAGCCCTCATACAATATCGGATCTTACATTAACCGATGAGTACAGAGGGAAACAGATTCCGCAAGGATTCAGAAGCTTAACCTACAGGATAGTATTCAACCACCCCGAAAAAACATTGACAGATGCTGAGGTGGATACGATAGTTGAATCTATGATAGATATTCTTAAATTGAAATGGGATATCCAATTGAGGAGTTAAAGTGGATAAACAGGTCTTGCAGCTAAAAGACAAAGTACAGAAACTAATTGAACAATACACCATTGACAAGAAAAAGCTAACTGAGCTTGAAGCTATGCTCCAAGACAGATCCAAAGACAGCGAGGGATTTGAATCACAGATAAAGAAACTGCAGAATGATTTGCAGGCCGCCCAGTCTTCAAACCAAGAGTTAAACGGTGAAATCGGAGAGTTGAAAAAGCGAAATCAGGAACTTGAAAAACTGCTGGCTGCAGTTGAAGAGTATGCTGGTGAATTGAACTCCAGTATCGACAAACTTATCCCTCAGATTGAAAAACTCTGAGCATGTCCAATGCTGAATTCAATAGAAGTTGAGATCTACGGCCGTAAATACAAGCTGAAAGGAGAAGATCCGCAGAAGCTTTGCCACATCGCCGAAAAACTGAACGAGCAGTTGCTCGAGCTCAGTGAGCAACACGAGCTTCTTGAATTCAACAAGTTGATGCTTCTATGCAGCTTACAGCTTCAGGAAAAGGTCTTGGATCTGGGAAAAGCCAATCAGGAACTCAAAGATGAATTGGAAAGGATGAACCAGATGATTTCTGCATTCATCCATGACATTGATGAAAAATAAGAGCCTGCGGTACGCGTGTTTAATTTGTAGTAGAGTCAACATCGTCAAGGGAATCAAGCCATTGGTAGCGCGCACGCCGTCTTCGCCACGGACACGTAAAGCCAACAAGGTAGATGCCCACCTTGAATCGGACTCTTGACGCTCAAATTACCACGGTACCAGCGGGCTTTATAAAATGGCAGAGCCAGCGACCCTATACTTCGGACCGGCTCCAAGATATAAAGTGAGGAAATAGTAATGCACTATATAATACCAATCGGCGCAGGCTTGATAACCGGCCTGCTGATATCCCTTGTAATATATGTGATCAGGCGTAATTCGACATTCAGAATGATCTCCCAAGCGAAAAAGATAGCTGAAGAGATAAGCGCCACCGCTAAAAAGGATGCGGAAAATGCACGTAAAACTGCAATCCTGGAAGCCAAAGATGAGTGGTTCAAGCAGAAGAACATTTATGAAAAAGAGATTAAGGAAAGGCAAAACGAGCTTCGCAGTCAAGAAAAGAAATATAACGACCGTTTGAGCAATCTAGATAAACGTCTGGAAAACCTAGATAAAAAAGAAAACTCTTTGGCGGAACAGGAACGCAAATTAAAAAACAAAGAAGAAGAACTGAGTCTGAAAGTTACAGAGTATAACACTGTAATAGCAGATCAGAAGACAAAACTATCGGAGATCGCAGGCCTGAGCAGGGATGAAGCTCTGCAGCAGCTGCGGGAAGAACTGATAACCCAGGCACGCCAGCTGGCAGCCAACGACGTACGGCAGACCATTGAGCAGCTGAAATTGGATTCCACCCAAAAAGCTGCCGAGATCATATCCACTGCAATCCAACGCATGGCGGTTGACCACGTTTCCGAAACCACCGTATCGGTCGTTTCCCTTCCTTCAGATGAAATGAAAGGAAGAATCATTGGCAGGGAAGGCAGAAACATCAGAACGTTTGAAAAAGCGTCCGGCGTAGATCTGATAATTGACGATACGCCCGAAGCCGTAGTCCTGTCCTGTTTCGACCCGATCCGGCGCGAAATAGCAAGATTAGCTCTGGAGAAACTGATATCGGACGGCCGCATACACCCTGGCAGGATTGAAGACATAATTCATAAAACAAACAAGGAGATGGAAGAGAACTTAGTGAAATTAGGTGAACAAGCTGTTCTTGACACCAACATTCACAACATCTCCCCCAACCTAATCAAACTGATTGGCCGTCTGCATTATCGGACAAGTTACGGCCAGAATATCCTGCAGCACTCAATCGAAGCAGCCTGGATCTGCGGTATCCTGGCAGCTGAGTTGAATCTCGACCAGGAAGTTGCCCGCCGCGCCGGTTTACTTCACGACATCGGCAAGGCCATTGATCATGAATTCGATGGATCACACGCTGTGCTGGGAGCCAATGTAGCCCGCAAGAATGGCGAGGGCAAGATCATCGTAAACGCTATAGAGTCTCATCACGAAGAAGTAGAACCGATCTCTGTATATGCTGTTCTTACTCAGGCTGCAGACGCAGTTTCGGGAGCCAGGCCCGGGGCAAGGCGCGAAATGCTGGAAACTTACATGCAAAGGCTTACCAAACTTGAAGAAATAGCCAATTCCATTGAAGGAGTCAACAAATCCTATGCCATCCAGGCCGGCAGAGAACTTCGCATTATTGTCGAACCGGCAATGATCGAAGATGCCCAAGCCACTATTTTGGCCACGGATATTGCAGCAAGGATTGAAAAAGAAGTACAGTACCCGGGACAGATCAAGGTCACAGTAATACGCGAGACCCGCCAGGTAGCCATTGCCAAGTAATGAAACTGATCTTTTTGGGTGATGTATTCGGCAAACCGGGCCGGCAAGTCGTTCTGGAACATATAGATCGTCTCCGATGCATATATAACCCCTCAGCGATAATAATCAACGGTGAGAACCTGGCCGATGGTAAAGGCCTGACGGAAAAAACCACAAAACCCCTGTTCCAAGCCGGGGTGACCGCCATGACCAGCGGCAATCATTTATGGGACAGGAATGATGCCAAAGAATACCTGAAAAACGAATCCAGAATCGTCAAGCCCCTCAATTACCCTGACGGTGCACTGGGAAGCCCGTTTTTGACCATTGAGTTGGAGACTGACAAGCTAACAATCCTATGCCTGACGGGGCAGTTGTTTATGTCGGCATGCAATTCGCCTTTCAGCGCCATGGAGGAATTTCTCAAGGTACATAATGATCTTGGCCCATCTCTGGTGATAGATTTCCACGCAGAATCAACTGCTGAAAAACGAGCCTTCGCGCAGATGTTTGACGGACGCGTCTCCGCCATCATTGGTACTCATACCCATATACAGACAGCCGATGAAGAGATCCTGCCCCAAGGCACAGGTTACTTAACAGATGCAGGCATGACAGGTCCGCATGATTCCGTTATCGGGATAAAGAAAAACCTCATCCTGGAAAAAATGAGGACCGGCATGCCAGTAAGATACGAAGTGGCTGATGCCGGTCTTCAGATCAACGGCGTGTTCCTCGACATAGACCCGGCAACCGGAAAAACCAATCGGATAGCCAGGATCAGGGAATTACTGTAAGTATGGAAAAGAAACTCTCCGGCAAACCAGTAGCAAACGCAATTTTGGATAGAATCAAGTTAGATCTTGCCAACCTGGACACCGAGCCAGTGTTATGTGCAATCAAGTTTGGCAATGATCCCGCCTCTGATTATTATTTCAACAACATAGCCAAACAGGGGGGAAAAATCGGGATTAATACTCAAATAATCGATTTGTCCGCAATTGCCTCCACAGCAGAGGTCTTGCAATTGATAGAAGATCAAAACAACAACCGCGGGATCCACGGCATCATAATTCAGAAGCCCCTCCCTGCCGATGTAGATGAGGAGGCAATTGCCCATGCAATCTCCCCTGTCAAAGACATAGATGGAATAAATCCGGTCAGCTTGGGTAGGCTGTTCCTGGGATTGAGCTGTTTCATGCCGTGTACAGCCAGTGCTGTGATTGAAACGCTGAAACATTACGCGATACCAACCACCGGAAAGCATGCCGTGATCCTGGGGCGAAGCCCCGTTGTGGCTAAACCGCTGGCGATGCGTTTACTGGCTAAATCCGAACCCGGCAACGCCACTGTCACAGTATGCCACAGCAAATCTGAGAATCTTGCCTTGCTGACAAGATCGGCCGAGATACTGATTACTGCCATTGGAAAAGCCAATTATATCTCGCCCGATCACATCTCGCCCGGTACTGTGTGCCTGGATGTCGGCATCAATTGTTTATCAGATCCGGAGAAAGGCGAGATCTTTGTCGGAGATATTGATTATCAAGCCTGTTATGATAAGGCGGGAGCCATCACTCCTGTGCCGGGCGGAATAGGCACAATCACGACTGCAGTCCTGCTGAGCAACGTGGTAAAAGCTGTCTCAAAGATAAACGACGAGAAAAAACATTGACTTAAACCTGACAGTCAGATTTAATGAGAAATGAAAAAAAAGACATAAACTCAAGGAGGAAAGATGCCGATCAAGAGTATGAAACTCTTTCCCTTGATCATAATATTGGTAATGGCCTTATTGCTCGTGTTAGGATGCGGCAAGCAGGGAAGCAGATTCCCCAATCAACTGCCTTCCATCAGAATTACTTCTTTCGAAGGGTATGACCCAGACAATCCTTTCACCGACTCGACTGCTGTTACTTCTTTTCAGCAGAAGATCTTTTGGCATGCCACCGACCCTGACGGCGTGATTACCGGTTTTGCCTACCGGATCATTAACGAAGCCGGGGATCCGATCTCGACAGCCGGAAATGCATTTGTTGATACAGACGGTGCTGTTACACCCCCGGAGGTTCTGGAAAAATTCGGAGCTGGATGGGTGCTGCATTATAAAACCGGCGCTGATCAAGACCTCAGTCTGAATGACCCTGCTGCCAAGCGAACAATCTGGAGTACACAAAAATACGCCACGGTAAACTTTTTAGCGGCTACTGCGGAAGGGATACCGGATACGACTATCAGCAGATTTGAAGTCATCTGCATTGACAACAGGGGCGATGTCTGTGAGACTTTGGCCTATAGAAGATTCAAATCAACATCCGGCACTCCCACCTGTTTTGTTTCAACCACCCGTGGCGATCCAAACGGAGGTCAGGTGGGAACGGGAATCAGACTGAGTTTTACCCTGGACGACACAGACCCGTTTATTCAGCCTAAAGCATGGTATTATAAATTCAAAGTCCAAAAAGTGAGTAATGCAAGCAATGCTGTCATACCGGATTCCACCTACGATGTTAATGCCTGGTACACGACAAGGGACCTAGCAGACGTTAATCGCTACTTATTGACCAAATATACAACTCCGAGACTGACGTCCGACTTCGACGCTCAGAACGTGAACGTACAGGTTTCATATACAAGAGTTGTCGCCAGCGTGATAGACATGGCCGGAATTCACTCTGAGCCGGATACCATTACTTTTGCCGTCAAAGAGGGATTTCATCCCGGCACCTTGGTTTATATGAAGCGTACGTACGCTTTGGGAACAAATCATTGCGTCGACTATGTGGATGAGTCCACATCCGAGGTTTGGCCATATACCATTGTCAACGATGAACAACTTTTTGCGACCAATTTCTTCAAGGATATCAATGAAGATTACACTCTGGTACACAGCCAGAACCTGAAAAGCTGGATCCGCTGGGGCTGGCACGGAGAATATGCCTTACAAACTGCCGGGGGTTCAACCATAACGACAGACGACCCTTACGATAAGAAAGTAGACGAGTTACTGGACGAGGATACCGACACCAATTACTATAGCGAAATCACTCATTTTGATCTACGCCTGAACGGTGAACCCTACAATTATCCACCACTGAAGGACAGCATTCACATCGATCCCGGGACTTTAAAAAGGTGGCTGAGGGTGCCAGTCAACAGTTCCCTGGGACAAACGATCGTGCTGGCCAACCTCCCGATCAACACACCTGAAAATCCGTATCATTTGTTCGAAGTGCGGGCTGTCGATCTGCAAAACGAAATAGATCCTACTCCCTACGAATTTAAGTTCAAGATCGCACCTCCGATTCCCAAAGAACAGAAACAAGGGGTTCTGGTCATTGACGATGATGAGCCGAGCAATAATTTCTCTCCCGGAGCGATTGTCGATTCCCTCTGGAACTCTTATTTTGACGGGACTTCTTATACTCCTACCATAGTCCATTACAAAAATGAAATGTTTGCTGACTCTAAACAGCGCAAATTAGCTCTTTCGGACCTCCAGCATTACAAGCTGGTGATTTTTCACAGCGAACGTCCGGATAAAACCCCCAATATCATATATGAAAATGACGGCATCAACCTGTATCTGCGCCAGGGCGGCAACATGGCCATAACCATGACCGGACAGGGTTCGCAAGGGATCAATGCCTTTGTCAGAAACGGCCAGAAAACGCTAAACAGATTCTTTGGAGTGCCTTACCTGTATGATATCGTGCAATGCATCACAGCTTTCAGCAATGCATATTTCATCAAAGCCGTGGGGCAGGAAGTAGGCGGATATACCTATCCTGATGCTGATGTCAATATTTCCGGCTTCAATAATGTAGTCAATACGTATCATGGTCTGTATAGCGTTTCATACTTCCCAACATTCCTCACAGGAACCAATGTCCTGTACAAATTCGGTTGCAAACCGACAAATTATCAATATTATCCACCTTCACAGGCTAACTTTAACTTGTTAAACAACCAACCAGTAGCCTTGCGTAAAGCCACCGAAAACAACAAGTGCTATTTGATCGGCTTCCCGTTGACATATATGGAAACGGAAGATGCTGCAGCTATTGTCAACAGGATACTGACGGAAACCATGTAAACAAGCCCGGATTTAAACCAGAAGACAAAGCAGGGGTGGGCACCCTGCTTTTTTTTGTTGACCGTTTCGACTTAAATACCAAAATGGTCTAATGTTTTGACATGGGAAGCTTATCTTACTGATATACAGTGGATTATCATATTCATCCTGCCTTAAGTTGTAATAACACCATTTAAGGCAGGCCGTAATCCTCCGGGATTAAGCCCGGCAGGATTACGGGTGGATTCTGCGTTGGTTCCAAGAGCGATGCCAGGCAGCAAAGGAATTTATGAATATTGGTGATAGATAATGGCAACGAATAATCAGAAGGAAATATGTTAAAAACACAGGGGAAAAAAAACCAGATCATATCAGCGGCAGAAAACTTGTTTCACCATTACGGTTATGCTAAAACCTCCCTTGAAGACATCGCCAGAGAAGTAGCTTTGGGTAAAGCTACCATCTATTATTATTTTGACTCGAAAGAAGATATTTTTTTCGAAGTGTTAAAAAAGCATTCGCGGCAATTCTACCTTTTATTGTATGAAGAACTGGCCAAGCAGCCGGATTTTAAATCCCGATTTACAACAGCTATAAAATTACCGATCAAGTTGGTTTACGAGCATGCGCCCATACTTTTCGAAGCGATTAAAAGCATCCCTGAAAATTCCCTGCAGAAACTATGCGCTTTTCGGGACGAAAACAGGCTAAAAATGACAGAGGTTCTGCGTGATGTCATTGATTTTGGATTGCAACGTAGTGAAATCACTTCAGAGATCCCTGTGGAAAAGATGGTTAACATAATATTCGATTGGTTTTTACTGGGGGATTCCAACATCATAGTGAGATATCCCGAAGAGTTCATTAAAAAGGCCGAAACTGATTATAACTGGATCGTGCAGATCCTGCTTAACGGACTTCTGAAAAGAGGATAACAAACAATGAGTAGATCATTGATCGCATTGCTGGTTTATTGGTTCTTGCTGCAAGGGCTGCATAGCCTAACCCTGCCCGAGTGCCTGAACCTGGCTCTGCAAAAGAACAAGGAACTGTTATCTGCCAAAGAGGACATAATCATGGCAGATCAGACTTATTATGAAGTGCGCGGATTGCTTCTACCACAAATCACCCTGCAGGGAGGATACCAACTAAACACGACTTGGCTGCCAGATTCCGCCCTGCCGGGTGAGGTGGATTTTTCCGAATCCTTGGATGAGTTTGCCACTACCAACGACAGCACGCTGGCAGGCATTGCGACTGGGATCGTGAATAGTCTCATCCCCAACAGGAGGCAAAAGGAAGGATCTCTTGCAGGTCAGATCAAACTCGACCAGATAGTGTTTTCCGGCGGCAAGCTGATCAACGGTTTGAATGCAGTAGGCAGGTACCGTTCACTACAGCGATTGCAGTATGAGTTAAAAGAACAAGAGGTAATTGCACAAACAGTAAACATGTTCTACCAAACCCTACTCGCAGAGAAAGTGTACAGCATCCAAACCGAGGCGTTAAGAACTGCCCAACGCCATTTGGAACGAGTTGAACTGTTCCATAAAGAAGGCCAGATATCGGAATTTGACCTGTTGCGCGCTGAACTGGAAGTTGCAAAGCTGCGCCCGAGCTTGCTTCAGGCAAGGAACAACCACGATCTTGCACTATCAGCTTTCAGGAAACAGATCGGAGCTATGGATACTCTGCTCGCCTTGCAGGGAGAATTCGTCCTGCCAGAAACACATAGCGAAGATCTGGAAACAGCTGTCGCCCTGGCTTCAAAACAGCGGATAGAATTGAGATTGCTGGCAATCAATACAGAGATGATGGGGATCAAGTACAAGGCCGAAAAAGGCAATTACCTGCCCAATATTGCGCTTTCTGCAGGATATTCGATGTTTACGGCGGCAGATGAATATGCCTTAGAAAGGAGCGATTTTGGAACAGCCTTTACTGCCGGGGTGGGCTTCAGTTTGCCGCTTTTTACCGGTTTTACCAATACGGCCAAACGGATCAATGCCAGACACGGATTGTTTCAGGCTCAGATCCAAGAAGAAGATACCCGTGAGCTGATCGGCCTTGAAGTCCTCCAAGCCTGGCAAACACTGCACAACGCATTGGAAAGTTATCAGGTCCAATTGGAGAACATAAAGATGGCAGAGCGCAATCTGCAGCTGGCGCAATTGAGGTTTGAAAACCAAGTGGGAATCCAGTTGGAAGTATTCGACGCACAAATGATGTTGAGCAGCATAAAACTGAATTTCTACAATGCGATCTATGAAGTGATAAGCGCAAATGTGAAATTCAAAAAAGCAATGGGTTTTCGTTTTTAATGGAGTCATAAAGATGAAAAAGACTATTATACTATACCTGTTGGCTAATGTGCTTTTAATGTCTGCCTGCGGCAGAAGGAAAATTGAAAGCAAGAACATGGAACAAATACAGAAAGAGGAAGGCATTCCGGTCCGGGTCTCTGAGATCCAGCCCACCTCTTTTTCTCAGATTCACACATACAACGCAACTTTGTCCGGAATCGAAGAGAGCGTTGTTCGCTCCATGGTAGGCGATGTGGTTCTCAGAATCAACGTTAAAGTTGGCGATTATGTAAGGAAGGACCAGGTTGTCATGACCTTCCCCACCGATACTCCTGCAGCGCAATACTTGCAGGCCTCGACTGCCTATCAGAACGCCAAAGCTACTTATGAGAGGATGCAGAGGATCTTTGCCGAGCATGCTATCAGCCAGCAGGATATGGATAATGTTACAACTGCTTACCAGGTCGCAGAAGCAAACTATAAAACCGCCCAAAGCATGGTCTATGTCAAATCGCCCATCAGCGGATTTGTCACCAATATTGCAGTTAATCAAGGAGAGCAGGTCTCTCCCGGCGCTGACTTATTCACCGTTAGCAATACAAGTAAATACAAAGCAGTAATCTGGATTCCGGACAGTGAAATCCGTGATCTCAGGAAAGGACAGGTTGCCACTGCCAATTGGAACGGCGCAGAATTGAAAGGTTATGTTTCAAATATAGCCTTGGCCATGGACCAAAACAACAAAGCTTTCAGGGCGGAAGTCATATTTACGACTAAAACGGGTCTAATAGCCAGCGGCATAACTGTCGAGATCGGGATTGAAACCTTAAACAAACCCGATGTCATTGTGGTTGAGAGATCAGCCCTGTTTGAGACCGGGGCAAAACAAAACGCTTGGATTATGGTCAACAACAAGGCCGTGAAAAAGGAAGTCAAGACCGGCCACAACAATGGCATAGCGTATGAAATAACTGAGGGTTTGAATCCTGGCGACATTCTCATTACAGAAGGCCTTACAATGATATATGAAGGCGCACTTCTAAAGGTTATACAGTAAGGAGAGATTTGATGTTCCTGTCAAAGATATCTGTGAACAGGCCAGTTCTTATTACTATGGGGATCCTCGTCTTTATAGTTTTTGGAGTTCTCGCCTTCGTGGATATTCCGTTGAACCTGATGCCGCAATTCAAGATACCCTACATCAGCATCTCAACCGTTTACCCCGGTGCCGGTCCGCGGGAAGTTGAAACACAGATAACAAAAGTCATAGAAGATGCTGTTTCCACCATCAGCCAAATTGACTTTATCCAGTCATACTCACTGGATAATGTAAGCATCAGTGTCATCAAGTTTGATATGGGAAAAGATGTGAATGTTGCCACTCAAGAGGCTGGGGACAAAATTGACGCCATAATATCGAGTCTGCCCGCAGCGGTTGAAAAACCCACCATACAAAAAATCGATATAAATGCCTATCCCTTCATGGAACTTGTGTTAACCGGGAATCTGGATGGCCGGACATTATACGAGATAGCCGATAAAAAGCTGCGTGACAGGTTTTCTCAACTGGAAGGTGTGGCAAGTGTGGAGGTCACAGGAGGCAACAAGCGTCAGATCAATATCACTCTGAAAGACCGAACTGTATATGAGAATTCCATATCGCTGGCACAACTGACCCAGATTTTGGCCGCCTCAAATCTGGATATGCCGGCCGGGCAATTCACGCAGGGCACACAAGAATACTCGGTCCGGCTGAAAGGTGAATTTCAAGACTTGGAACAGCTCAGGGATACTGATATCCCCACTGCCTACGGAGTAAAAAAACTGGGGCAGATAGCTGATGTGCAAGATTCATATGAGGAAGTCAGGACCCGAGCAGTATTTTTCAACGCCCTGGTCAAAAAACAAGATAATAACGTAGTCCGGCTTTCTTTGACCAACAGTTCTGACGGAAACGTGGTAAACATCGCGAATTCCGTAAGGAACCTTTTACCGGAATTAAACAAGGAGCTACCACACGGTGTGACATTAAATGTGACCCGTGACGATTCGGATTTTACCAAATCCACGGTCAATGATACAATCAGCAACATATTAATGGGAATTTTGCTGACTGGCTTGATCCTGCTCATTTTCCTGCATGACATAAGGTCAACTCTGATAGTAGGCATTGCCATGCCGATTTCGATTATCACGACCTTCCTTTTCATTCAAGTCGCCGGTTTCACATTAAACATGATGACCCTCATGGGAATCTCAACTACGGTAGGGATCCTGGTTGCCAATTCCATAGTCGTTTTAGAGAATATATTCAGGCATATGGACATGGGGCATAATCGAAAGGATGCAGCTCACATCGGAACATCCGAAGTTGCGATTGCTGTGTTGGCTTCCACTCTGACCAATGTTGTAGTGTTTTTACCCATAGCAACAATGTCATCAATGGTCGGGCAGGTCTTCAAAGAATTTGGTTTAACAGTTACCTTTGCAACTATAACATCCTTGCTTGTATCTTTTACAATCACGCCCATGCTGGCATCCCGCATTCTGCCACAGAAGATCATCCCATCAAAAATCGGACTCAGATTTGATATCTGGTTTGAACAATTGAGCGGAAAATACGAAAAGCTGCTCATCTGGGTTTTACGAAGCAAAAAAGGCGTTTTGCTTTTGATGATTATTGTACTGTTGCTCTTTTTTGCCAGTTTCGGCATCATACCTATATTGGGTTCTGAAATGATGCCACAGATGGACCAGGGATACGTCAACATCCAAGTTGAATTGCCACAGGGTTCCAGCCTTGAACAGACAGCAAAAACACTTAAGGAGATCACTGACAAAATTGCTGCCCACCCGGAAATCAAGCATTTGGTGACCACCATCGGATCTCAAGGCTACATCGATAAAGGCACCAACCTAGCTTCCACCACAGTCCAACTGGTTGACACAAGTAAGCGGAATCTGAAAACGATCGACATGGTCGATGTATTAATTCGCGATCTTGCCAGTATTCCCAACGCCAGGATAAAAGTATCATCAAGCGAAGGTTTTGGAGGTTCAAACGCACCGATTGATTTTTACCTTAAAGGCTCAGACGCAGATAAGCTGGAAGAAATCAGGCTAAATGTCTTCCATGAGATCAGAGATATCCCCGGCCTGATAAACCTCGATACCAGCTCCCGGAGCGGTAAGTCAGAACTGACGGTAGTTCCGGATCGAGTTGCTATGGCTCAGGCCGGAGCCACTATTTATGACCTAGCGTTAGCGCTTAGATCCTCTGTCAACGGAATTGTCTCAACCTCATTCAGGGAATCCGGCAACGAGTATGACATCAACATCGCTTTGGATCGGAGTTCCGTGGATTCTCCTGAAAAGATCAGTAATCTGCCAATTTCTGTTTCCGGCAAGAATTATGTACTTTCCCAATTGGCTGAAGTAACTTTTAGTCAGGGTGTAAATAAAATCATACATATGGACAAGTCAAAGGCGGTGGAATTTACTGGATATGTTGCCCCAGGAGCCACACTTGGGGACGTAAACAGAGAAATCAAGGATCGTATTAATAAGATCAGCGTGCCAACCGGGTATGGGATAGCTTATTCAGGTGAAAGCAAGGAAATGGAAGCCATGATGAAAGATCTAATCCGCACTCTGATTTTAGCTATTTTATTGACATACATGCTACTGGCAGCGATTCTGGAAAGTTTTGCCCAGCCCCTGTTGATAATGATGACGGTTCCACTTGCCATGATTGGCGTTTTTGCCGCGTTATTCTTAACTGGTTCGACTATAAATATCATTTCGATGATGGCTATAATTATGCTTGTCGGAATAGTGGTCAACAATGCAATTTTGTTGCTGGATTATGCGAATCAAAAACGCCGAGAGGGAACCAGCACCCATGATGCGCTGATCCAGGCTGGCAAGAACAAACTGAAACCTATAATCATGTCAACCCTGGCGATTATGATCGGCATGCTGCCGATGGCCTTGGGTATGGGCTCTGCGGGCAAGGAGCTGCGTCAACCCTTGGGTATTGTCTCCATAGGCGGTTTAATCGTCTCCGCAATTCTAACCCTGGTTATAATTCCCGCTCTGTACTATCTTACCACGAAGAATACATATAAAGAGTCCAGAGAACCTGATAATGATTGAGAAATACCTTGCCAAATATCATAATCGGCAGATTTGGTGGAATTGCTGACAAAGGCTGAATACTTACAGGTCGTTATATAAATAACAAGGAGTATATTGTGATCAACAGAGAAAAAGTTAATGAAATGCTGGATAAGATCCGTCCCTCGATCCAAGCTGACGGAGGAGATGTTGAACTGATAGAGATAAGGGACGACAATGTAATCGTTGTACGCCTCAAGGGAGCATGCGGATCCTGTCCAATGTCCACTCTAACACTGAAGGCAGGGATTGAAAGAGTTATTAAAGAAGCAATCCCTGAAGTCAAGGAAGTCATAGCAGGATAGCTCATACTGATATCTTCCAAAATAACCCCATGTAAAGAACATGATCAATAATCAGACATCGTAATGGAATCCCCTATCAGCGCTCTTAACCAGTCAGCGGATTTGAACGTGAAAGCCAGGACAGTTACTATACTCGTTGTTGATGATGACCAAACTATGCTCGATCTGATCGGTTCAGCCCTGACTTCGCGGGAGCAATATGAAGTTATTCTTGCGGCAGATTCTGAGTCTGCCTTGAAACATATGGCCACACAGGCTTTCGATACGGTAATCTCAGACATTAACCTGCCCGGAATGAATGGTTTAGATCTGCTCTCCAGAATCAACATTATCGATCCTAAGATCCCGGTTATCCTGATTACAGGATATGCGGAAATAAGCACTATGCAGGCAGCGATCAAACTCGGAGTATTTGATTTCCTGAAAAAACCTTTCAGCATCAGCGAACTGCAAATATCTGTCAGGCAGGCAGTGCAGAAACACGAGCTCTTGGTGAAGAACGATCTGTATACTGAAAAGCTGGAAAGTTTGGTCAAGCAAAAAGCCAAAGAGCTGTTCGAGGCGAATTTCCTGTTGGAGATCAATTTTGCCCGCACGGTTCTGGCAATGATCAACGCTTTGGAAGCGTGTGATATATACACCCGGGGGCATTCGGAAAGGGTCACGAATATCAGCCTCATTATCGGGCAAACGATGAATCTGTCAGCCGTGGAAATTAAATCCTTACGAACAGGTGCGATTTTTCACGATTTGGGGAAGATAGGAATTTATCCATCTTTACTGAATAAGTCCGCCACTTTGTCCGTTGAAGAAATCAAATTGATCCGTCAACATCCGCTTGTCGGTGAAAAAATCATAAAACCCATAGCTTTGGATAAATCCATTTGTGAAATAGTGTCGCAGCATCATGAACGTCATGATGGCAATGGATATCCCTGGGGTCTTAAGGGGCACGACATATCGCTGTTGGCCAAGATAGTGGCAATAGCCGATGCCTATGATGCCATGACCAGCCTTCGCAATTACAGACAAATACTTACTCATGAAGATGCTTCCGTTGAGATTGTTAAATGTTCAGGAACTCAGTTTGACCCCTTATGTGTGGAGTATTTTGTCAAAGCAGCGGAAAAGCAGAACTTCAAGCACCTGGACATACCTCCTTTGGATTCGTATTTGTTCAGCTCCCAAACGGGACTGTATGATTAATGTTAACATCATAGCCGCTATGGACAGGAATGGCTTGATCGGCGCCAGAAATAAGCTGCCATGGAAAATTAAGGAAGATCTCCTGCATTTTCGCGAAACAACAACCGGCCATCCCGTAGTCATGGGGAAAAAAACCTGGTTATCCATTGGCGAACCACTGGATGCCCGAATCAATGTTGTTCTAACCCATGACAGATCATTGCGGGCAGAAGGCTGCATCATCGCCCATTCAGTTGATCAGATTCTCTCCGAATTTGCCGGGCAGGAGATCTTTGTCATTGGTGGCGCGAAGACCTTTAAGCAGTTTTTATCTTATGCGTCCAAACTATATCTGACCAGGATAGATGGCGAGTTTGAAGGAGACACTTTTTTCCCGGAATTCAACTGGCAAGAGTGGGCTATCGTTTGTTATGAGAAAAAACAATCTCAAACAGGTTTTGAACTGGCCTTTGAGGTGTGGGAAAGAGTAAATCCCATTTTTGAATATACTGACTAGTTTTTATTATCTTGTTCCCCAATATATTGCAGCGGCTTTGGCCATTATTTCCAGACGATTAAAAGCTGTTCGCACATTTTGAGCTGAAACCAGAACCCCATGTTTCTCCCAGACCACAAAGCTAGTGTCCTTAATCGCTTGGGCAGTGATTTCGGCCAGTCTGGACGATCCCGGTTTCTCAAAGGGCAGCAGGGAAATCCCATTCGGAAAATAGATATTCATTTCTGGTAAAATCTGATAAATGCGGTCAACCATTTTCCCTTTGGAGGCCTGGTATTCGGGTAGATTGCTTAGGATTATCCATTCTTTAGGATGAGCATGTAATACTACTTTATCTTCAGAACGATGCATCCTCAACCACTGGTGAATTGCTCTGTGGCATTGCCATTCCGATGTCGGTTTTCTTGTATCAGGAAAAATATTGCACTTAGCAATGCCGTCCAAATCTGATAATGAGGTTGGATCAATGACTATTACAAAATTCTCGAATTCCAGTTTATTGTATTCCCGGAATCTTGAACCGGCAGCCGATACCAGAAACAAGTCAATGCTTTGATGTGTTTGTTTCCACTGATTGCGAAGCATCTTTCTGACAAATTGATAAATTGATGAAGAGCAGTTATTAAAATCAGCAGGAATCCGCATTGAACAATTGCCGGCATTAGCTTCTGCCCAACCTCTTTGCCAAATCAACCCGCCTATTTCAAGCAAATTGTCCAATTCAAGACCCATAGCCGGATTAGACTTTAAGCAATCCCAAATCTCACTTTCAACATTGACATCGCTTTGGCGCGATTTCATGATAACTTGCCGATTATGCGTAATGCTCTACTTATCGCCATTTGCCAAATCGCGGCACATCTTTTCAACAGCTCGGAAATTCACTTTTCCGCTGGCCATCATGGGTATGTTATCGATTACATAGAATTGTTTGGGAACGGCGATTGCCGGTAGTTCCTTCTTTAATTCTCGCAGGACCTTATGCATGTCAAAATTACCGTTTGCAACAGCAGCTACGACATCGGCCCCTTTTGTCATATTCGGTACATCAACAACACAACAAATAACATCTTCCGGTAACAGGCGGCTTAGAATATCTTCAACCTTTACTAGGGATACCATCTCGCCCCCAACCTTAACAAAGCGTTTCAGGCGCCCGCGGTGCCATATAAATCCATCTTCATCAATGACGCCAATGTCACCCGTATCATACCAACCATCCCTTATTCGAAGCAGTGTTTCCTCCAAATCATCCAAGTATCCTTTCATAACATTACCTCCCTTGACCAAAATCTTTCCCTCGCTGCCTGAACTACATTCATTACCGGTCTCAATGTCTACAATCTTGACCTTTACATTGGGTATTGTTTTACCGATACTGCCCAGTTTGTGGTTATCCGGAGTGTTCACTGAGATCACGGGACTGGTTTCTGTTGTCCCGTAACCTTCATAAACCTTAATCCCGTGCTTTCTTAAGAATCCATCATATACTTTATCCGGAAGCTTGTCAGCGCCGGCGAAGGCAAAACGGATGCTGCTGAAATCCCCTGGCTCGCTACGCTGCAGGTATCCATAGAAAAATGAAGGGGTTGCTGCCATAATCGTGACCTGATACTGCTTTACAAAGGAACAAACAGTTTTATAATCAAGTGGATTGGGATACGTTACTATGCTACATCCCAGCAGCAAAGGCAGCCAGAGGTCGATGGTAAGACCAAAAACATGGAAGAACGGCAGTTCAGATAAGAAAACATCATCTGATGTTACATTCACCAGAGTTTTTACATTGTCGACATTATGTGCAATATTGGAATGAGTTAACTGGACGGCTTTGGGTTCTTTTTCACTGCCGCTGGTGAACAGGATTATGGATGTCTCTGTGTCAGACCCATCTGCTATTAGTTTCCTAAGCAGGGTAATGGGCAATTTAGAAAACACCGCGGCTTTCAGTTTATGCGCAATCGTCACCTTTTTAAGAAGGTCCTCAACCATAATCATGTTTTCTATAGGCCGGATATTCAATTTATCCAGCAGTTTTGCACTGGTAATGATAATCTTGAATCTGCATTTTTCACGCGCATACAGGCAGTTCTCTATAGCACCAGTGGCGTAATTTATCATCACAGGTACCTTGCCTGCCATTAAAGTGCCAAGGATCGATAAAGCGCAACCTGCTGAAGTGGGAAGCATAATGCCAATATACTTGCTTTTATATCTCTTCATGAAGTCCGTCAATATCAAAGATGCTATCAATAATCTGTCATATTTGTATTCTTTTTCCGTCGCTTTATCGATAATTGCAGTCTTGTTTCCATATCTCTTGGCAACCTGTATGAATCTCTGTTGCAGTTGAATCATTAATCCCCCTATTCTTTTAAGGTTTGATCAAGTGAAGCCAGTCTCCCAGCAGGTATTGCAGCCTTCCGATTAGAAGTGAAATTCTCGCCATTACCGTATAACCGAACGATGCTCCGAAACTGACCATGAGAAACCAGATTCCCACCTTGGAGGCAGCACCGTAAATTCCTTCCTGCTTGCGGCTGAAATAGAAATACATAATGACAAAAACCGTTCCTAATATAATTATAAGGTTGCCAATTGTCTCGAAAGCTGAGTTCGCCGCACCGGGATTTATCATTGTTGCCGTTAATTGGGAAAGGATGTCGGATTTCATGTAGCGCAGCATACTGATCCCTGCCGAGGTTCCAATTACAAGTGAGATTGGATAGCGACTGACCCATTCTAATCTGGGAATCAGCCTCAATAACATCATCACACCCAGCACAGCTGGTAACAGGAGAATAAGATTACCCGAGAAATCTGATGCCAATTTACCGAATAAATTCGGGATTAATAAATTATATACAGTATAGATGAACCAATAGCCTGCGGACAGACCAACAAAGATCTGTTCCGCCAATTTATAAAAAGGATTATCCTTGTAAAGAAAGCTGAATATACATATTGTAAAATAAGCACCCAACCAGATCCCCAGAACCGTCATGAAATGAGCCATGCCAGATCCCAATTCCTTTGACCCCTCCTGAGAAGTTGCCTGTATGAAGTTTTTCTTGTTTTGTCTTCAACGCTTTGAAAAATTATATCCTTACTTGGCTCTTTCACGGTTTTCTCCTCCAATATATTGTGCCCATTAAGCATTTATGAATATGATCCCAGTAAAATATCAGGATTCTTGTGTACAGGCAATTTCACCTGCTATGATCAGGTTGTGCCAGTTTGACAGAAGCGATGGCTTATAAAGGATATTATTCTTAAACAAGGGGAGCATTCTTGTTTATCTTGTAGGCTCTGTAGTTTCCCAGAGCAATAAAGATAATAATGATTACATGAGCCACAGACTGGGCATCCATGCCGCTCGTGGCAGTACCCTTCACATTGATTAAGGATTCATATTCTGCTGCTCCTTTCAGGCCGCCCAACAACCCATAAAGTTGATTCTGATCATTGATGTAGGGCAGAAATCCCGGTGTGGATACAGCAGTGCAGCCGCCTGTAACCTTTACATTGTACATATCATGCGCAGTCATTATATACCCTTTTAAACCGGGATCCCCAGCCGACAATGACGCCACATATCCTATCTGGTTAAAGTTGCGAACCTTGTTTAACATTTCGATCTGATCAAATGTAATTCCTTTGTAGTCTATAGGAAAAACATCCTTTAGGTTTCTGCCCATAGCCTGAATGGTAACCATGCCTCCTGTCTTGAATCCAAGATTAACATAGTCCTTCCCATATTTCTTATAGGGGTACTTCGTCAGGAGACTGCCAAAAGCCTGCTCGGCCATTTGCACTCCCTGCGGCCACAGTGCTATTGCAATAACACGTTGATTCTTGATCCATGCATGCTCGATCAGAGCCTTGGCCATCGGTTGAAGCTCCGTAGCAGTCGAGGGCTCATAATCAAAGGAAATCATCACAACACTGCTGTCAGTTGTAGCTTCTACCATGTTGTAAACCTGCTGTGTAAGGCCTGACACTTCTGAGGCGAATCCCAGCGGCACCAACAATGGAACAGCTACTCCGACAAAAAGAATCAGATAAATATAACGTCGGTCAAGATGAACGTTTTTGTGTTTCTTGTTCAATCGCTGCCTCCCAAGTAAGACCTTTCGATGCCAAGCAGGATTCTCAGGCTACTGCCCACAATGCCCAGGGCTGCGCTGATCAGAATCGCCCGTTGGGCGGCACTGCTGGGATAAGAAACGATGAAATCAGCAATATTCGGCAGGTGAAAGAATCTCCAGCCCTCCGGCAGCCATGCTGTTAAGGATGTGCCCACGCTGGTGCGTCCCAACATTACGAGTACGGCTGCTATCATCAGCAGGGTGGATTCAAAGCTTCTGATTATGAAAGCCCTGTACGCTGCAGAAGCTATGAAGAAAGCCAGCAAAGCAAACAAAGTGGCAGATAAATGCTGATAGACGTTAAGAAACAGATACTCAAACGGCTTGCTGCCTAATTGGCTGGCCAGTTTCTCACTATTACCCAATAATCCCGCTGCATCCTGCGTGCCCCACAGAATCCCGAATAATACCATAAGAGTAAAGCTGATCAATCCAGCCAGATAATACTGCCAGTTCTGTGTTTTTTCCGCCACTCTAAAGCCGTTTACTCTCAATAGGCTGAGTTGTCCCAGGATAATAGCAAATCCGCTTATGATCATGAACCAGTTTTCCAAAGCTTCGTTGACACTGCTGAAAGGCTTATGAGGAATAAACTCAGAACTGATAACAATGATTCCGACAAAGAATGTTATGAGTAATGGAATGAATCTTTTCATTGTAATTCCTTTACTCTAGCATAAATAGGTTCTTGAACCAGTGCTGCCCGACAATCTCCATTGCCGATCCAATCAGGATGAGCAGGACGATGGCCAGTTTCCCCATATCCTGTCCCTTCAGACTGCCCAATTGATTGGGCTCCTTGGAAAGATAAGCAGATGCGGCAAAAAGTTCTTCTCCGATCAATGTATAATCACAGCTGACCACAAAAAAAGGCAGCTGGTGGGGTTGAGCTGTTCCAGCCGTTTGCATCGCACCGGTGCCAAAACCTGTTTCTGCCAAGATAAGTGCTTCTGCATAAAATGTACCTAGGAAGAAATTGGCTGCCGGCTGTTCTCTAACCATTATGCCATCGATACCGGCTACATAGCCGAACTGGTCATCGGTAAGGTAAAAGATATTATCCTTACGGAATGCATCAGGCTTTCCAGCCCTTAGATAAGCTTCTTTCACAACTTCCCGGGCAGTGGATAAGACCATGGATTTGCTGACAGGAACTATGAGATCTGCATTATAGGCAGCAGCCTTGAAAGCAAGTTGGCTAAGGATTGTCAGCCCAGCTATGGTTTGTATGTCATCCAGATCTCCGATACCCGGGACAAACAAAATGGGTTTCCCTTTCTCCGTAGCTCTACCGACTGCTTCATCCATGGATTCCAAACCGTTGATCTTTCTAATGAACAGCTCTTTGCCTCGCTTGGCAGCTATGATGTAATAAATTACGGCCCCATTCAGCAGCATTAACAGGATCAGCAGCGGCAGCTTTCTATAATTGAACCATTGAGCGCGCGCGATGGCATCGGCGTAAAACTCTGTCAATCTCCCGGTTCTTATTGACGTGGCTCTCAATAAATATTGAACTGACATGTCAGGCACAACATCAGATTTGTCAGTAAAGGCGCTGTCTGCAGGAGTCAAGTCAGCGATCCTTATCCATACTCCTGCAGAGTCACGCTTGGCAAGATAAATAGCATAATGGTCTGAACCGAATTTGTCCCAACTTAAATCGATTGCGGTCCCGTCATCGGAAGGATGGTCACTGGCAATAAAACTGCCGGCTTTTAAAAGTCCCGGCAACAGCATCAGGATGACCACCCAGGCTGACAAGTTCATTCTCATATGAATGTCTCTGTGATTAAGTGTATCATCATATCGGGCTACTTGGCATATGCGTCTTTGATTTCATCCGTGATAATAATCAACTGCTTGACCTGTTCTCGTGTATACAACCCATTTTGCTCCTTGTCAATGATTTGCTTTGCCTGCAAAAGTTTCTCACGTGTTGTCATAAAATAACCAGTATCTTTAAATGATGGAGTAACGACATGGTCAAGGTTAGTGAGCAAGTGATTGAGAGTGCCTTTCTGTTCTAGAATGTTAGTCTTGCCAGTCTGGAAATTCCTGTCCACAAACCAGGATATCCTGTTAATGCCTTCCACCCAGCCACCGGCCATCATCATGGTAAAAAGGTCATACTGCTGTGATTGGTAAAGTGATGTTTCCACTTCAGTTTTATAATTCTCCAGCGCTTTTTCCAACTCGTCCCAGTTATCGCTGTTGATCAGGTCCTTCATTTCGTTAGCCAGTCGCAGGATGCTGGCATCCAATCCAAGAAAGTTGGAGATCCTTATCACTTCCTTGTATATGTTGTCGATTTTTTTCTTGTTATGCGCCCTGACACTGATAATGCCATCCGCTGTCAAAACTCCCAAGGCAAAAGCCGAGCGGCCGATTTCTTGTTTGGTTTCATACACATTGTCATCCACTGCCTGATCAAAATCACCCAACCGAAGATAATCTAGTATGGCAAACACTTTATGGAATGGAGGCAGAGGTGCATAAATAAAGGGAGTGGGCGGTTGGTTAGTCTCAGGCAGCTTACCAGTTTCACGGGATTTACAACCGAACATAACTAATCCAATCATTAGCGTTGTCAGAGCGATCGACACTTTTTTCACTTCTTCTCTCCTGATTTTTAAATGGCACAAGGTGATTTTCAAAAACCCATACGCTCTCTGTTATCTGACATCACTCTGTGAAATGATATTTTAGCTTCAGCAGAGTTACAAAGTAAAAGAGCGCTATGTAGATCACCAATACAAGGGCATTGAAATTCCAGGAACGCGTCTCATAAGAGCCCAGAGTTTTAAAACTGGATAAAAATACATTCTTACGTTCAGACAGATATCTACCGTCCATCATGTTGACGCTGAAATTAAGTTCTGCATTGGAATATTTTTTTTCTGGCCAGCGTTCAGCGATCAGCGCTTTCAGGCGATACATGGCATCCATCCTATTTACATATTCATCATAACTTATTTCATTATCTCTGAACCGCTCTTCCAGTGTCAATCTCTTTTTTTCGATTTTATGAAGTTTTCTCTGATAGATGTTGTCCTTGGCATAGGCTGTCGTCAAACCTTCAAACAACCAGCGAGTTGGGATAAACTGCACGACTTCGGGGAAAGGGCTTTTTGTTATCAGGATCAGCCTGCGGTTCATCTTCTCATATTCGATGATCGCTCCCCCAAATATTATTTGCGGAATAAGGATCAATGGCATAATGTTAATGATCGCTTTGTTGTTTTTAAGAAATGAAGATGTCATAAGTCCCAGAGATAAACCGATTAGGGAAGCAAGAAAATAATAGACCAGGGAAACAGGGGCTACTCCCCGGATACCCAAGATCAATGAAGATATTACATAATACAGCGTCACCTGAATAGCGCTGAACACAGTCAGCGAGAGAAGCTTGGAAACCAAGTAATAGCTCATCTTGAGATTCATGAGCTTTTCGCGGATGACTATTTTCCGCTCATCAAGTATCTCCTCGATGCTGTTAGACAGGCCCAAAAAAATGAAGACAATTATAGACACAAAAATATAAATGCCGATATTGATGTTTTTATAATAAGAGTAATTGTTGTTTTCCGGAGTCATTCTTAGTATAAAACTTATGATCACTGCGAGCAGGGGAGCTTCCAGGAAAGTCACCAGCAGATTGGATCGGTTGCGGATCTTCATCATCAGGTTGCGCTTTATGAAGGTAAGGAACTGAACATAAAGGGATTTCCAGTTCATCGCATATTTGACCTTCTTAGGGCTGGTTATGTTTTTATCTTTGCTCTTGGGTTCATGTTGTATTATCTCGAACAGCATGCGGCGTTTATATTTATCACGCCAGTAATCGGGACTGAATTTCCTCCTTGCGACCAAAGTTCTGTTCACATGTTCATAGATAAGCTCGCCATTCTCATCGTACTCAGGATAAGTGATTATGTCATATAGGTAATCTGGGGTCAGGGTTTGCTTCTTGTTTTCGACAGCCGCTTTTTGTATGGTTAGTTTGCCCAGTTCCTCGTCGAAATACCCGAAGCAATCACCTGGACTGCCATAATAGACTTCTTTGCCCATCATGTCCATTAACAGCACTTTGTCAAAAGACTGGAAAATTTCCGCTGAGGGTTGATGGATTGTGATGATGACGATCTTTCCCTGCTGAGAAAGGCTTTGCAGAATGGCCAGCACTTGCTGGGTATCGCTGAAAGACAGCCCTGTAATGGGTTCGTCACATACTATCACGGTCGGTTCATACAGAAGTTCCAACGCAATATTTAAGCGCTTTCTTTCACCGCCGCTCAGGTTTTTTTTTTTACTGTCGCCAACCAAGGCGTTTTTTCTGTGAACGAGATTGGTCTGTTTCAGGATATTGTCAATTTTGACGTTTAAAAATGCGGCAGAGATGTGAGGCATGCGCAATCTACCTCTGTAGAATAGGTTTTCATATACTGTCAGATATGGATACAGCAAATCATCCTGTGGAACATACCCGAAATGCTGGGTGTAAAAAGTGATGTTTTCATAAAGATTCTTTCCGTCCAGCCTCATTTCTCCGTATGTGGGAATAATCTCCGCGCTTATGGCTTTGACAAGGGTTGATTTACCGCAACCGCTCTGGCCAACAATCCCGATCAGTTGACCTTTCCTGACCTCAAAAGAGATGCTGTCCAAAGCGATCTGCCCGTCGGAGAAGTAATGCTTGAAATCAACTACGGAAAGCTGTTCCAGTTCAAAAGGTATCTCAATCAGGTCATAGAAAGTGTTTATCCTGAACTGGTGTTTGTTTATGGTAATAATATCCGTATTGATACGCAGCGGTACGGTCTCTTCAACTTTCCTTCCGTTCAGAAACAACTCCCAGCCACGTTTTGGAGGATACAGGAAAAACTGGTTACCCTCTATCTCAATGTAGGCAAGAGAATGGGATGATTCCGTACGCGAAATATAGTAATAGTCATTCTCATAATTTATGAACAGCTCATTGGGGACAATGTTATCCACACCAATGCGGGTGCGTTCCCGGATCACGTCCTGTAACTGGAAGGGAGACAAGCCTTTAATCTGGATGGTGTCGTCAAAGCAAATCTGATAATCTCTATGCATCTGCAGTGCTTTCCCATTCAGATAGACGGACCCGCTGCTGACCCTGATTGTATAACGGTTTGATTCGTAGCAGATATTGAAATCGAAATCCCCTTTGCGGAAAGGAACTTCGTCAGTCCTATCCCGGATATCATGAAGCTTCCAGAGTGTGTTCCGGTCAAACAGTGCGTTTCCGATGTGGATCTTGGTATCCCGGGGTAAGAGGTAAAGCTGGCCAGGCTCCATTTTAACCCCGTTCAGTTGGACATTGGCATGTAGCCCAGGAGCCACAAACTGATAAAAATCGATAGCCAGCATCAACAATTCGTAGTTGGCCACGGACGGATCGCGAAACCTGATATCGGATTCCGCGTCGCGCCCGAAGATCAGATAGTCGGAAAACAGAGAATTGAAAATACTAATGAAAGGTTGTTCGAAAGGGATTGCAACCGGGTCCTTGGTCTTGAACTCAAAAAAATTGACCAGATTCATGAAACCGTCGGTTTTCAGATGGAACCTGTTGCAGATATCGAGTATGTTGTTGATCTCTGAGATCTCGAAGTCCGTGTCTGTTTTGGCCATGATGATCAAGCTTAAAACGATCCTGATCTTGTCGATCTGGATCAGGTTCTTGTTCAGATAATCAACCACTGCGTCATAATCATACTCGCTTTCGATGATCTCCCTTACATACACTTCCCAGGATATACGCAAGCCGCGGAAAAGATCTATCAGCAGCGTATAGAGGATGCTGATTTCCTGATTTGTGATATCCCGTTCCAGCTTGATCACGTGGACATACAGCCTGGTCACCATGTCGATGGTTTTTTTTCTTTTTTCCAGATTGGAACGGCTGAGGCTGCTGATTTCCCTTCGCATCATTTTACGGCTTTCCTCAGAGACTAGCCAGGCTGCGGTTTTTATCAGCTACGCAAAGCTCGCACAACCTGTAATGGCAAAATCTGTAATACAGGTTCATCAATCCCTGCTGGTAGATGTGTTTGCGTCCCGCTTCCTTCTGCTGGACAGGACTCAGATACCCATGCATGAAATTAACGATGTAATTGCTTCCGGGAGTGTGGAATGCTTCGTAAAATGAGCGCACAGACTCCATTAGACTATCCCGGTTCATCTTCTGGGCAAACAGGTAAATCACAGGAAGGACGACATTGGCGATAAAAACCATGAGCAGTGAAGTCCCTATTGTCCCTTCCTTTTTGTCTTCGGATGGTTTTTGGAACAAGGCTTCCCTGATATTGGAGACCAGTTTTTGGGGTGAAGCATCGGCCCTATCCTCCATTATGTGCAAAATGACATCCAAAAATCCTGCCGGAAGCAGAGCGGACACAACCCGGGCTGCCTGCATGATTCTTTTGACAGGATGGTTGGCGGGTCGGATGCGGAACAGATTCCACTGCAAAACGCCTTTTAATGCTGTATGGGCTTGACTTTCTAAGGCACCAAGAAGCTGAGTTTGAATATCAGCACCCAGCAGTTGGTTGGTTTTGTGCATTAAACCTGCATAATTCAGCCAGATGGCAGCCAGCTGGATGTGGCCAAGGCCCCGCCTGTGCCATTCCGATAGCATGTTCCATTCGAACTGATGAGCTAAGGACAGCATATTGAGTTTATTCTTGTCATAGCCCATGGCTTCCATGAAGCCGTTATATAGAAGCTGATCAAAGTTATTGAATAGTAGTTCAGCGTTGTAGCGGTTGCATTTCCTGGAAAACCTTTCCCAGCCTTGTGCTTTGAGCAGCGGTTCGAACTGGGAAGGATCACTAAGCTGGAAGTAATCACAAATTCCCCGATGTTGACGGGGCGGAGTTTGTGAATATTGTGCAAAAAGCTTGGCTATATCTGTATCAATCTGATCTCTCAGTTCCAAAATCTCTATTCGGGTGGCGTCTTCCCTGACTGTAAAATCAAGATTGCCTTTATGTTCCAGTACCACGTGCAGGATCGTATTGTTATAAGCGCAGTCCTCATGATGCTGGTGCGCAATCCAGTCATAGGTCTTCTGATGGATCTCGACGTCTCCCCTCAGAGTTTCACCATCCATATTCAGCACCGCATTCCTGAAATCAGGACCACTGGATGT
>JAXDBS010000042.1:0-34465 GCA_034678545.1 Cloacimonadaceae bacterium (SeqCode)
TTCTCGATCCCAAGGCTGACCGCAAAACCGGGACCCTGCTCATAAACTCTATCCGAGTTAAAAACAAGGCTTGGATGAGCAAAAAGTTCAGGAACAGCCTTGAGAAAGAGTTGGAACGCTTTGCCGCATTCAACGCCTGTCATAAATACTCCTTAGACAAGGTCATTCCAATGTAAATCCCTCTCTGGATATAATCAAATTCACCCATCATCGGTCCCCAACCAATGATTACACTTACTCCAGAGTTTTACCAGACAGGCTGTCTGTATCTCTTCTGGATTAATGTCAGAACTGGGATTATATATATTTCACACAGAGTGTCCAACGCGATATCCAATGGAGGAGCGAGGAAATTTGATGTGATATTCATATAGAACAACCTAAGCACTTGTGTAATAATATGCTTATGCTACAAAGCAATTCATAATTTATACAAATTTTATGCCAATTTGAAAATAAATTTCACACCCGCCTCAGTTTTGCTTGACAAATAAAGTCCGGTTAGATAAAATAGCATCATGAGCGAAGACAAAATCAGGGCAGATAAGCTCGTAAAGATATATGGCAAACGCAAGGTCGTGAATGAATTGAGTTTGGACATCTCGCAAGGCGAGGTTGTCGGCATTCTGGGGCCGAACGGAGCGGGTAAGACCACCACCTTTTACATGATCCTCGGCCTGGCTAAGCCCAACGCAGGCCATGTCTATTTCAACGACCGCGAGATCTCCAAAAAGCCGATGTATAAAAGGGCGCGGCTCGGGATCGGTTACCTGGCGCAATCACCATCCATCTTTCACAAGCTGACAGTGGAGCAGAACATTCAGGCAATTCTGGAAACGCTTCACCTGAGCCGCAAGGAACGGTCTGCCAAACTGGAGGAATATCTGGCGGAACTCAACCTGGCTCAACTGGCCAAGCAGAAGGCTTATACCCTGTCAGGCGGGGAAAGACGTAAGCTTGAGATTACGCGCGCACTGGTTACCAACCCCGCCTTTCTTTTCATGGATGAGCCCTTTGCCGGAGTAGATCCCATAGCTGTGGCGGACATCCAGGACATCATCACTAGGCTCCAGAAAAAAGGTATCGGCGTCATGATCACGGACCATAATGTGGTCGAAACTTTGAAAATTGTGAACCGGGCTTATATTATTTATGAAGGTAAGATCATGGTTTCCGGCAGCAGCCGAGAACTAATAAACGACGAAAAAGCCAGGGAACTTTATCTGGGTGACAGGTTCCAGATGAATCCGGAATTTGACTGAGAATATGGCGACATTGCAACACACACTCTCTCAAAAGTTAAAGCAGGAATTGGCACTGAAGCCGAAAATGCTGCAGTCGCTGAAGATGCTCTCTCTGCCTGCTTTGGAGCTGGAAGTGTATATCAAGCAGGAAGTGATTAACAATCCTGTGTTGGAACTGCGTGAAGAAAAAGACGAGGAGGATCTGGGTGAATTCACTCCCGACAGCGCAGCCAAGGAAACCGAAACTCCGCTGGAATCACCCCAAAGCGATCCCGAATACGGACAAACCCTTGCTGAGGCCAAGGAACTTACGGACACCCTGGACCAATGGAATGAATTTCATCAGGATTATGAACCAGCTGGCGGAGACAGCGACAATGAACACACCGAGACTCTTATCCGCTATGAGGAAGACGGCAGATTTACATTTCTGGAACAGCTTTACCCCTTTGAACTGACGGAAAAGGAATTTGAGTTTGCAGCAGACCTGGTAGAGAACTGTGATGTCTACGGATTTTTGCCCAAGGACTTGGATCTGTATCAGTTGGCCGTTCTCTACAGTCTCACTCCAGAAGACGCCGACAGTATCCACAAACTGGTCATGTCGCTCTCCCCTCAAGGCATCACAGCCCGCAATATCTCAGAATGCCTTATGGCACAGCTAACCCCGGAACAGCAAACGAACAGGATCCTGGTCGGATTGGTCACAGATCAGTTCGACAACCTGATCCACCGGAGATACCAGCGCATCGCCTCTTACTACGGAGTGGCGGAGGATGTCATCCTGTCAATCAGGGAACAGGTTTCCCGCCTTGATCCGAAACCGGGCCTGAGGATCATACCATCCAGTAACAATTACATCTACCCGGATGTCACTATCAAGCAGATAGATGAGGAATTCGTAGTGATAATCAATGACATGATCACGCCCAACATCATTATCAGCCCGCGCTACCGCAAGATGATCAGCCAGGGTTTCAGGGACAAGCAAACCATGCAGTTTGTACGGGACAAGATCAACTCCGCCAAGTTTCTGATCAAGTCCATCTACATGCGGATGCGCACCCTTGAGCGTGTTACCCTTTCCATCATCAGGCACCAGCATGATTTTTTCTATAATGGCTCGGGCGTGATGCTGCCTTTGACCTATGCCGTTATAGCTCAGGACCTGGGTGTAAGCGAATCGACCATATCAAGAGTTGTAAAGCATAAATACGCCGAAACGCCTTATGGCATCTTTTGCCTCAAGGATTTCTTCACTTCGACAGCAGGAAGGGACGATAACTTTGAAACTGTTTCGCGCCAACGGGTTAAATCACATATCTCCCGCCTGATCGAAATCGAGGATAAAAACAATCCGCTCAGTGACCAGGAACTGGTTGAGAAGCTGCATGTTGAAGGCCTTACCATTTCGCGCCGGATCATAGCCAAGTACCGTGACGAAATGGGCATACTCAATAGCCGACTGCGCAAGAGCAACAACAAAAAGAAGTAACAAAACCGGTATATAAGTTAAGGATTGTTAATAAATTGAAGCACTATCAGACTCTGATCATAGGGGGTGGCCCCGGCGGATACGAAGCTGCCATCCGGCTGAACCAATACGGCTTGGAATGTGCCGTCATCGAGCAGGAACGGATCGGGGGCATCTGCCTAAACTTGGGCTGTATCCCCACCAAGGCACTGGTCAGGTCTTCCGAGTTGTGGCACGACATATCGCAAGCCCCTTCTTTCGGATTAGACGCCAGGCTGGATATTCTCGATTATCAAAAGGTTTTTTCCCGCAAGAATGAAGTTGTGGAGAAACTGGTATCTGGCGTGGAATTCCTCTTTAACAAACGCAAGATCCCGGTGCTCAAAGCGCGTGCCGTTACGCTGGAACAGCAGAAAGGCAGGTTTGTCGTGAGCTTGGAGAATGCTGAACCGGTCAGCGGCGAATATGTCATTATTGCCACCGGATCGGTGCCCAAGGAACTCCCGGGCATTAAGATCGATGAACAGGACATCCTCTCCTCGACCGGCATTCTGAAGCTGGATCGATTGCCTTCCTCTTTGGCAGTGGTCGGCGGAGGTGTCGTCGGATGCGAGTTCGCATCCATATTCGCTTCTTTTGGGGTGGAGGTTCACCTCATTGAATTTCTGCCCGGACTAGTATCCACCGAAGATGAGGAAGTCGCCAAACGACTGCAGATGTTTTTGAAAAAAAGCGGAATCAGGGTCAGAACTGGAACCGGAGTCAACGGTGTTAGCAAGGATGGTGAAAATCTGGTATTGAAGCTGACCGACGGCACGGAAATGGCTGTGGAAAAAGTTTTGTTGAGTGTGGGCAGGATTCCCGCTTTCAGCCTGATTTGCAGCTTTGACCTAATCAAGACGGCCAGCGGAGCTCTCGAGATCAACCAGTATATGCTGACCAATGTTCCAAACCTTTATGCCATCGGTGATGTCACAGGCAGACTGCAATTGGCACACACGGCTTCCCAACAGGGGCTCAGGGCCGCGGAGCATATCCGCTGCCAGGTAAAGAGCGAACCTTTTGTAAGGAAACCTCTGATTTATGAAAATATCCCCAGATGCATTTTCACTGATCCGGAGGTCGGTTCTTGCGGACTGTCCGAGCAGCAGGCATCAGAGCAATACGGAGCCGTCAAGATCGGCAAGTTTCCTTTCACTGCCAATGGCAAAGCATTAGCGGGAGGTAATGTAAACGGATTTGTTAAGGTCATCGCAGCCGGGAAAGAACTGAACCTGGTCGGGATGCATATTATCGGACCCAATGCAGCGGAATTGATTGCACAGGGCAGCATCCTGATCAACCTGAAAGTTTCGGCTCAAGCTGCAAATGAAGTTGTTTTCGCACATCCGACTCTTTCGGAAGCGATCATGGAAGCCCTTGAGGACCTGCACGGTCTCTCAATTCATAAAATGTGATTAGAAAGGAGGTATATCATGCAGATCACAATTACAGCCAGGCACTTCGAACTCACCAAAGCCATCCGGGACCACGTGGAGACGGCCTGTCTTAAGCTCAAGAAGTACTTTGACCAGATCATCACGATCCACGTAACGCTGGCTTGGGAAAACAACAGGAATCTCTGTGAGATGTCACTGCATGCCTCGAAATTCGGCCTTCAGAGCCAGTCAGAAGAAGTCGATATGTATCTGGCGATCGACAACACCATAGACAAAATGGAAGCTCAGATAAAGAAGCTGAAGGATCGCATCACCAACCACCAGAAACGCTCCATCAAGGAATTTGATGATTATTCCAGAGCTTCGCTATATCAGGCGGCCGGGACCAACGAGCCCAAAAAACTGATCAAGACAAAGCGCATGGTACCCGAGACTTTGACTGTTCAGGAAGCTATCGAGAAACTTGCAGACAACGAAGAAGGATACTACATATTCAAGAATGTCGAAACCGACGGTATCAACGTGATCGTGAGAAAAGACGAAACACACTTCAAGCTGTTTGAACCATGATCCGCGGGGAGCCAGCCTCCCCGCTTTCTTTAAAAAAAGTGAGTGACGACAATGAAGGAATTCTTAGTCCGTGATTTTTTCGACTCCCGAAAAAAGGACCTCGCCCTCAACCTGGTGACCGAACCTGAAACCCTGGTCAACAAAATCACAACACCACATATAAACCGTCCCGGTCTAGCGCTTGCAGGTTATTCGGAGAATTTCGACAGCAACAGAGTGCAGATCCTGGGTGAAACTGAGGTCCGTTACCTGCAGATTCTGGACGAGGAAAGCCTCTACAACCGCATGAAGGAGGTTCTGGCCAACAGTATCCCCTGCATCATCGTGGCCAAGGGACTGACGTTGCCACCCGTTGTGGAACATATTGCCAACGACTCCAATGTGGCTATCCTATCCAGCCGGTTATCCACAATCCACCTGATGCAACTGGTGTCCAAATACCTGCAGGAATTTTTCGCCTTGGAGAAGACAATCCACGCCACTCTCATAGATGTGTTCGGACTTGGGGTGTTGCTGACCGGGAAAAGCGGGATCGGAAAAAGCGAATGCGCGCTGGACCTTATCCACCGCGGCCACAGCCTGATCGGTGATGACATGATCAACATCCGCTACATCAATGAGAAGCTGCAGGGCAGGCCTGGACGCGAATTCGGCTATTTCATGGAGATTCGGGGCGTTGGGCTGATCAATGTGGAAAAAATGTTTGGCATTGAACGGGTGCGTCATCAGAAAGACATAGACTTGCAGATCGAACTCATGCCTTGGCAGGAAAACATGGATTATGAACGCATCGGCCTGTCGGATAATTACGTAGAGCATTTGGGTGTAAGAGTGCCGGTGATATATCTGCCGGTGTCACCTGGCAAGAATGTATCTGTTATAGTTGAAGTTGCCGCCATGAATCTGATCCTGAAAAACGAAGGATATGACGCTGCGGAAGACTGGAACCGCAAGGTCCATGAAGAGATCAAACGCAAGACCAAATTGAAGAACATTGAATTGGCCGTTGAAGAGAATGATCAGACAAGAGATAGTGGTTGAGAACAAGTTGGGCTTGCACGCCCGTCCCTCAGCCCTGCTGGTTAAAGCTGCCACCAAGTACCGATCTGATTTCTTTATAGAAAAAGACGGCATGAAAGTAAATGGCAAGAGCATCATGGGTGTAATGATGCTGGCAGCGGAATTCAGATCCAAACTGACTCTGATTGCTGACGGAGTTGATGAGGATTTTCTCCTGAAAGAGATCATCGGCATGTTCAAATCCCATTTTGACGAGGATTAATGAAGGTCTTCCCTGGAACGGCCATATCCGGAAATGTTTTTATCGGCAAAGCCATGATCCTGCACCGTTATCAGTATCCGCATTTCCGGAAGAAGATCGATCCGTCCGAAACCGAGTCCGAACTGGACAAACTGCGATCCGCGCGAACCCTGTTGGAAGAAGAGATCAACTCGTTTCTGCATGACTCTGACCTTTCACAGCTTGATAAAGATATCCTGGGCACTCATCTGATGATTCTCAACGATATTGAGATAACCCAGATCCTACGGGAGGCGGTGGAAAAGGACCTGATGTCAGCTCCCCAGGCAGTGTTGTCTGCCTATGAGGGGATCATCAAGAACTTCCGTCAGATGGAAAACAGTTACTTTGCCCAAAGGGCTGACGACTACCGCGACGTCGCCCACAGGCTGATGATGATCCTGCTTAATGCCAAGGGGCAAATAGCTCAGACATACAACCCGGAAGACATCATCTTCACTGACGATATCACCCCCAGCCTCGTTTCCTCCCTGTCCAAAGCCGGAGCCAAGGCGTATTGTACCGAACACGGCAGTTTGACGTCGCATAGCTCGATCCTGACGCGTGCTTTCGGACTGACGGCTATGGTAGGGCCTGAGGGCATTTCTTCAGATATAAGGGAAGGCCATGCTGCGATCCTCGATCCGGAGGAAAGCCGGATAATAATAGAACCGGATGCGGGACACCTGGCAGAATATAAACAGAAAGTTGATAAAACCAGGCAAAAGATTGAAAAGCTTAAAGCCCAGGAAGCCGGCCCTGCCACTACAAAAAACAATGTCACGGTCAACATCAAGGCCAACATTGAATATCCCGAAGAGGCCGGTAACGTACTGGAACACCATTGCGACGGCATTGGCCTGTTTCGCACGGAATTTATCTTTCTGAACAGACCCACCCTGCCGGACGAAGAAGAGCAGTACAGTGTCTATGCAGGCCTATTATCCAGGTTGCATGACCTGCCCGTGATCATTAGGACTTTTGACCTGGGCGGCGATAAATTGGCAGCGCTGCAGCAGGCCAAGCGGGAAGACAATCCTTATTTGGGCTGCCGGGGAATAAGGCTTTCGATCAACCAACCCAAGTTATTCAAAACTCAGATACGCGCCATCCTCAGGGCCTCCGTTAAAGGCAGGGCAGCCATTATGTTCCCGATGGTCATCAGCTTGGAGGATTTTCTTGCCGCCCATGCCGTGGTCAATCAGTGCAAGGATGAGCTGGCGGCCAGGGGCATTGGCTTTGACAGCAACATCCCCATCGGAGCCATGATCGAGACACCTTCCGCTGCTCTGTGCGCAGACCAACTTGCGCAAAGATGTGATTTTTTCAGCCTTGGCACCAACGATCTCGTGCAATATACCCTGGCGGTAGACCGCAATAATGAAAAAGTCGCCCCTTACTACATCCAGCACCATCCGGCAGTCCTTACGCTGATCAGGAAAACCGTGGAAGCCGCCGCGAAGGCCGGGATACCCTTGTCTGTGTGCGGCGAGATGGCATCTGTCTCCAGATACGTGCCGCTCCTGATCGGAATGGGGATCAGCGAGCTCAGTATCAATCCTGATCGGGCCGCGGAAGTGAAAGCCATTGTGCGAAGCTGCGATCAGCATTTGTTCAACATCGTTCAGGGCTTTGATCTGAATACCGGCATAGCCGACGTGGAGCATTTACTGGACGTCACTCTCAGGCCCTACCACAGTTTTCAATCCTGAAATATTCTGGAGGTGGAAATGGAACTCCGCTACGATTTTCAAAACCTGCTGTTTTCAAATCTCATCCGCTGTGGCATTACCCAAGATGCTATAAAAGGCATGCAGTCTCAGTGCCTGGAAGCACGTCAGGACATAGAAAAGGACCGGAAAGCCAGCATCCTCGGTTTTTATGACCTGCCGCAGCAAGATACCTCCCACATCCTTGATTACATAAAAGGGATCACGGAGAAATATGACACGATGGTGGTGCTCGGGATCGGCGGTTCCGCCCTGGGCAACAAGGCTGTTTATTCCGCTTTGAAGACTGAGCTGGAATTAAAAAAGAAGCTGCTGGTTTGCGACAACGTGGATCCCGTCCTGCTGCACGAGATACTGGAACAGCTCGATTGGGACAGGACAGTGTTCAACCTCATCTCCAAAAGCGGCACCACCAGCGAAACCATGGCCGCCTACATGATCATAGCCGATATGTTGAAGAAGAAATTCCCCGCCGATTTCCGCCAGCGCATAATCATCACGACAGACAGCCGGAAGGGATTCTTACGCGATCTGATCAATAAGGAAGGCTATCCGACCTTTGTGGTTCCTGATAATGTCGGCGGCCGCTTTTCCGTCCTGACTGATGTTGGTTTGGTCTCTTCAGCTTTTCTGGGCCTGGATATCAAGGCACTGCTGGCGGGAGCCGGGGCGATGAAAGAGCGTTGTGAACACGCCGCCATCATGGAAAATCCCGCCTATCTGAACGGGCTGCTGCATTTCCTATACATGCGTCAGGGCAAGAATATCTCGGTCATGATGCCCTACGCCAACCCGCTCTATGACTGCGCTGACTGGTACAGGCAGCTGTGGGCTGAAAGCCTGGGCAAGCGCTACAACCGCAAGGGCAAGGAGGTTTTCGCGGGCCAGACCCCGGTCAAGGCGCTGGGCACGACTGATCAGCATTCCCAGGTTCAGCTCTATACTGAAGGGCCCAACGACAAGGTCTTTACCTTCCTTACCGTCGAAAAATTCAAGCATGATTATCTCATCCCGAATGTTCATCCCGACCGTGATGAAGTTAATTTCCTGGCTGATAAACCGCTCAGCCGCCTGCTGAACACTGAGCGCCTGGCCACTGAAATCGCCTTGACCAGGGCCGGCCGGCCCAATGCCAACCTGGTTTTTCCCGAACTCAACGAATTCACCCTGGGTCAGTTCATCATGATGTACGAGGTGCAAACCGTCTTCACAGGCAAGCTGCTCGACATAGATCCGCTGGACCAGCCCGGGGTAGAGGCCGGCAAGATCGCCACCTACGCCCTGATGGGCAAAGCCGGTTTCGACAGGGAGTTGGCATCCATAGAGAGCTATCTGCAGGAAAGAAATCAGTTGACAAAAAAACCGCCGATGGATTGAAGGGCAGAACGCTGCAGCTTAGATTCAGACTTCATTTGAATTGGTTTTATGCCCAGCCTGAGCCTTCTGCGCAAGCGGGGTTTTTTGAAAAACATAGAGTGTTTGATTTGTGGAGGATTAGTCCTAATTGGTAAGGCAGCGGTCTTGAAAACCGCCGGGTTCTGCCCATGGGGGTTCGAATCCCTCATCCTCCGCCAGTAGTTTGATATTGCAAGCGGAGAGGTGGCCGAGCTGGCTGAAGGCGTACGCCTGCTAAGCGTATGTAGGCCCAAAAGCCTACCGAGGGTTCGAATCTCTCCCTCTCCGCCATTTATATCTTGGGCTGTCGCCAAGCGGTAAGGCACCGGGTTTTGGTCCCGGCATCCGGGGGTTCGAATCCTCCCAGCCCAGCCAACTGACAGTATATATTGGGATGTCGTCTAACGGTAGGACAGCGGACTCTGGATCCGTACGTAGGGGTTCAAATCCTCTCATCCCAGCCATCTATGAAAAAGGACAGGCCATTCGCCTGTCCTTTTTGTTTAAGTCATACCATAAGTGATCTGATATTACGATTTGCTCCATACCATTGTTCTTTCCTCCACCTTTGCTGGTTCCTGTAAGCTTCGCGGGATTACGGATTGATTGGCGGTGCATTTCAGGGCTGATGTAAGTGGAAAAAAAAAGAGCGGAATTCCGCTCTTCTTTGCATCTTTTTTTATCTGGTCTGTTTACATCTGTTGAGTGGCCGTATCAGGTCCTTCCGATGCCGTAATAAGTGAAGCCCTGCTCCCGCAGGCCATGCGGGTCATACTGGTTGCGCCCGTCGAAGATGACAGGTGAACTCAGCAGGGATTTGATCCTGTAAAAATCGGGATGGCGGAACTGGTGCCATTCTGTGACCAGCAGCAGGGCATCCGCTCCCTTCAATGCGTCATATTGATTGCTGGCATAGGATAGGCCGGGTACATTTCCCAAGTTGCGTTTTGACTCTTCCATGGCAACCGGGTCATAGGCAATTACCCTGGCTCCGGCCTGGACAAGACCTTTGATAATGACAATTGATGGGGCCTCGCGCATGTCATCGGTTTGCGGTTTGAAAGACAAACCCCAGACGGCAAAGGTTTTTCCGGACAGTTGCCCGCCGAAATACGCCTTGACTTTTTCGATCAGGACATGCTTCTGCAGTTCGTTTCTGTGTTCCACCGCAGTCAAAACCCGGGGCTCGACGCCCGCCTGGCGCGCCATTTGGATAAGGGCTTTGACATCCTTGGGAAAACAGCTGCCGCCGTAACCGACACCCGGATAAATGAACTTGTACCCGATCCTGCTGTCCGATCCGATGCCGTGGCGCACTTCCGAAACGTCAGCGCCCAGTTTTTCGCACAGCACGGCGATCTCGTTCATGAAGGAGATCTTGGTAGCCAGCATGGCATTGGCGGCGTATTTGGTCATTTCGGCAGAGCGGATGGACATCACGAGCACCCGGTCGCTGTTCATATTGAACGGAGCATACAGTTCACGCATCAGCGCGCCTGCCGCTTCGCTTTCCACGCCGACCACCACGCGGTCCGGTTTCATGAAATCATCGATGGCAGCGCCTTCCTTGAGAAACTCGGGATTAGACACAAGTTCAAAGGTCAAATCGCTTTTACGCTCGTCCAGAACGGCCTGCATCTCTTTCCTGACCAGGTCCGCCGTGCCGACCGGAACCGTGGATTTGTCCACGACTACCTTATGCCCGTTCATGTGCAGGGCGATCTCTTTGGCCACGGCAAGGACATACTGCAGATCGGCTGACCCGTCCTGATCGGGGGGAGTGCCGACCGCGATAAAAATGATCTGCGAGCTTTGCACGGCGCTCTTCAGACCTGTTGTAAAGGACAACCGTCCTTCAGCGGAATTGCGTTTGACCAGATCCTCCAGGCCTGGCTCATAAATGGGGATGCCGCCTGACTGGAGTAATTCGATCTTTTTCTGATCATTATCGACACAAATAACATCGTTGCCCATTTCCGCAAAACAGGCGCCGGTAACCAACCCCACATAACCTGATCCCACCACTGCGAGCTTCATGGTTGTATCTCCCGATTCACTTTGAAATATCCTATGGTCTCTGCCAGGCCCTGACTCATTGTATATCGCGGTTTCCAACCCAACAGCCGTTCCGCCTTTTCAATGTTCAGCAGGCTGCGGTGCAAATCCCCGGGGCGGGCCAGACCTTGTTCCGGCTGTATGTCTGTTCCAAGTTGCCGCGCGATCTCGTCATACAGATCGCGGGTGTATGTTTCCCTGCCGGTCCCGATATTAAAAGCCTCGTTGCCGCCGCAGTCAAGGGCTTTGAGATTGGCCGCCACCACGTCTTTTACATACACGTAATCGCGGATCATGCCTTGCGGCTCGCCTTCATAAGAATACAGCCGAGGTTGCCGGTTGGCCAGCAGTTGTTCGATAAAAATGGAAACCACTCCGGCTTCCCCGTGCGAAACCTGGCGCGGGCCGTAAACGTTGGCGTAGCGCAGGATCGTATAATCCATCCCATATTCATGCCTGAAAAATCTAAGATAATCTTCGGCGACTTTCTTATGGATCGCATACGGAGACAAGGGTCTCAGCGGGCAGTTTTCCGACGAGGGGTATTCCTCCGCCTCGCCGTAAACAGCTCCTCCGGAAGAAATGAAAATCACTTTCCCCACCCCTGCCGCGACGCAGTTATGCAACACATTGAGAAAGCCGGTTACGTTTATCTTCGCATCCAGCAAAGGGTCGCGGACCGAGACCGGAACGCTGACCTGGGCGGCGTGGTGATTGACAATATCCGGCCTGATCTCGGCAAAGGCCTGTTTCAGAGACGAAGAGCAGATATCTGCTTCGATGAAGTGAGCACTCGGATTGACGTTTCTGCGGTCACCGGTGGACAGGTTATCCAGGATGATTACCTCGTGTCCCGCTTCCAGAAAGGCGTCAGCCACATGCGACCCTATGAATCCGGCCCCGCCGGTGACAAGGATCCTCATCTGCACATCCTTTTCATCATCAAGATCATTCAATCCTGATCGTAATAGTATTCTTTTATGACACGCACGTCCGATGGCTTGACACGGACAGTAACAGCCTGGCGCAGGATATTCACCTGTAGGGTGACCTCGTTCAGCCTGGACTGGCTTTGCACTAGGCCCTGCATGCCTTTCATCGGGCCGCCGACGATCTCCACCCGCCAGCCCTTTTCCAGCCAGACGCCCTGTTCAAACTCAGCCTGCTGACTGCGGCCCGTATAGATCTGGCGCAGGTCGTTGAGCAGCTCTTCCTGGCTTGGCACTTTAAGGAAATTCACCACGCAACCGGAAATGAGAATAGTGGATTTGTCCTTCAGGTCAAAACGGGAAAACACATAGCCGGGGAACATGGGCTTGGTGAAAGTGACTTTCCTGTACCGGTAATGGCGGACGCTTTCCATCTGCGGCAGGTAATAGTTGATGCTGTTGCGCTTAAGGTAATCTGCCAGTTTTTTTTCGCACTGGGGTTTGGTGTGAATGACGTGCCATTTATCCGCAGTATCGGAAAGGATCAGTTCACCGAACAACTCGTCAACCATGACTGGTTTGTGAGTAGCCAAGCCTGCTCCGCCGCTTCAGATCAGTATCTGTAATGATCCGGCTTGTAGGGTCCGTCCACCGGGATGGCGGTGTATGCGGACTGCTTTTCTGTCATCCTGGTCAGCTTCACGCCCAGCTTGCCCAGATGCAAACGCGCCACTTCCTCATCCAACTGCTTGGGTAAGATATAAACCTGCTTTTCGTGTTTGACCTTCCAGAGCTGGATCTGGGCAAGCACCTGATTGGAAAAGCTGCAGCTCATCACGAAAGAGGGATGCCCCGTAGCATTGCCCAGGTTGACCAGGCGCCCCTCGGAAAGCAGAATGATGCTGTGCCCGTCCGGGAAAAAGATTTGGTCCACCTGCGGCTTGACGTTGATCCTTTTAACCCCGGGCAGGGCGTAGAGCGCGTCCACCTGGATCTCATTGTCGAAGTGGCCGATGTTGCAGACAATGGCCTGGTCCTTCATTTTCTGCATGTGCTGCACCGTGATCACTTCGCAATTGCCGGTGGCCGTCACAAAGATGTCGCCTTCTGCTAAAGCGTCTTCCACAGTGGCAACTTCAAATCCCTCCATGGCGGCCTGCAGGGCGCAGATGGGATCTATTTCTGTCACGATCACGCGGGCGCCGAAACCGCGCATGGACTGCGCGCTCCCCTTCCCCACTTCGCCGTAACCGCAGACCACGACAACCTTGCCCGCTACCATGACATCGGTGCCGCGCTTGATGCCGTCCGCCAGCGATTCCCGGCAGCCGTAGAGGTTGTCAAACTTGGATTTGGTGACCGAGTCGTTCACATTGATGGCGGGAAAAAGCAGCGTCCCCTCTTCCATTCTCTGGTAGAGGCGGTGCACCCCGGTGGTGGTTTCCTCGCTGACGCCTTTAATGCCGGAAGCGATGCGATGCCACTTTTGGGGATCCTTCTGCAGATCCTTTGTGAGCAAGCGCTGCACGATGGCCAGTTCCTTGTTGGAAGAGCTGACCTCGGGCATGTTTCCGGTTTTGGAAAACTCCTCCTCCAGCCGGTAGCCTTCGTGAATCATGAGAGTGGCGTCTCCGCCATCGTCCACCACCAGGTCGGGGCCGGATCCGTTATCCCAGTTTAGGGCCTGTAACGTACACCACCAGTATTCCTCCAGGGTTTCACCCTTCCAGGCGAACACCGGAATGCCCCGGGCGGCGATGGCGGCGGCGGCATGGTCCTGCGTGGAGTAGATGTTGCAGCTTGCCCACCTGACCTGCGCCCCCAGTTCCAATAGTGTCTCGATCAGCGACGCGGTCTGGATGGTCATATGCAGTGAACCCGTAATGCGGGCTCCGGACAGGGGTTTTTCCCTGCCGTATTTCTCGCGCAGGGCCAGAAGGCCCGGCATTTCCTTTTCGGATATGTTGATCTCTTTGCGCCCGTATTCAGCCAAGCCGATGTCTGCCACTTTGTAATCCATGCTCACCTCATCATGCAAGGAATTATGTTTCCGCCTGCGCGGGAATGTCCGGGTCGGTCTATGTGTTTGGACCTGTCAGCCGGAAATATTATCTTCTGTTGCGGTCGCGGTCAAATCCGCCACCCCGCCGGTCGAAGCTGCTGCGTCCGCGTCCTGAGCCGCCGCGGTCGGGCGGACGGGGCGGGCGATTGGCAGGGTTCTTGCCGGCTGCGATCGCTTCTTCGCTGGGCTCCGGATTACCTTCCAGGCCTTTCATCGTGAGGGAGATCTTGCCTTTCTCGCTGGGCTTGATCTTCACAATCACCTTGTCACCCAGCTTGAGCAGGTCGCTGGGCTGGTTTATCCTGTGGGCGCTAAGCTCCGAAACGTGCACCATGCCTTCCTTGGCTCCGTTCAGGAATTTAACGAATGCGCCGAAGGACTCGATCCGCGTTACGACGCCTTCGTAAACCTCGCCTACTTCAGGCTCTATGACCACGCTCTGGATCATCTGTTTCGCCATGTCGATGGAATTCTTGTCCGGGGACAGGATGCGGACTGTGCCGTCGTCCTCGATGTCGATCTCGACCTTGCAGGCCTCGATCACGGCCTTGATGTTCTTGCCGGAGGGCCCTATGACCTCGCCGATTTTGTCCACCGGAATCTTGAAGCTTTCTATGCGCGGCGCGGTGGGAGCCAGCTCCGCCCTGGGTTCGGGAATGACTTTTTCGATCTCGTCCAGGATCTGGAGGCGGGCCGCTTTGGCCTTGTCCAAAGCGATGGACATGATGTCGCGCGTGATGCCTTCGATCTTGATGTCCATCTGCATGGCCGTGATCCCTTCCCGGGTGCCGGCGCACTTGAAGTCCATGTCGCCCAGGTGGTCTTCCAGGCCCATGATGTCGGTCAGGATGACATATTCGCCGCCCTCCATGATCAGCCCGTTGGCAATGCCCGCGACGGGAGCCTTGATGGGCACGCCGCCCGCCATCATGGCCAGGGTGCCGCTGCAGATGGTCGCCATGGAGGAGGAACCGTTCGATTCCAGGATGTCTGAAACCAGCCGGATCGTGTAGGGGAAAGTGTCGTGATCGGGCAGTACAGCTTTGAGGGCGCGTTCCGCCAGGTTGCCGTGGCCCAGTTCGCGGCGCCCGGGGGCGCCCATTCTGCCCACTTCGCCCACGCTGAAGGGCGGGAAGTTGTAATGCAGATAGAAGGTCTTTTTATACTCGTCTTCCAGGCCGTCAATGATCTGCTCGTCACTGCCGCCGCCGAGGGTGAGAGCGCCCAGGGACTGGGTTTCGCCGCGCGTGAAGAGGGCGGCGCCGTGTACGACGGGTAAAACGTCTATTTCGCAGGTGATGTCGCGGATGTCATCCAGGCCCCGACCGTCCACGCGATGGTGCTTTTTAAGGATTGACTCGCGGACGAAGCGCCGGATGAGCTCTTCATAAGCTTCCTTGTAATAGCGCTCCTTTTCGGTAAAAGTATCTCCGTCCGCTTCCGCGTATTTGGCCAGCAGGTCCGCTTCCGCGTTATCAAAGGCGTCCTGGCGTTCCTGTTTGCCTATGATGATTGCCGCTTCCGCGATCAGTTTGCCGTAATCGGCTTCGACCCGGTCCGTGATCTCCTGCGGAATCAGGTCCAGCGTGATCTCCAGCTTCGGCTTGCCGCACTCGGCGATGAATTCCTGCTCCAGGGCGACCAGTTTTTTAACTTCCTCGTGGCCCGTATATACGGCGTCCAGCATGATCTCCTCGGAAAGCTCGGTTGCCGCGGATTCGATCATGACGACAGAGGTGGCGCTGCCCGCCACGGCAAGGTTGAGCCGGCTTTCTGTCTTGAGTTGCGGAATGGTGGGATTGACAACGATCTGGCCGTCAATGTAGCCGACCGAGACTCCGGCAATGGGGCCGTTAAAGGGAATGTCCGAAATGCTGAGCGCCAGCGAAGCGCCGAAAACGCCCAGCAGGTTGGGATCGAGTTGCCCGTCGAAGGACAGGATATTGACCACGACGTGCACCGCGTTGCGGAAGCCGTCCGGAAACAAAGGCCGGATGGAGCGGTCGATCAGGCGCGCGTTCAGGGTCGCGTCCGTGGTGGGCTTGGCTTCGCGCTTGAAAAACCCTCCCGGGATTTTGCCGGAGGCATACATTCTCTCGTTGTAGTCAACTGTGAGAGGGAAGAAATCAGTCCCCACCGTGGCTTCCTTGGCCATGGTGGCGGTGACCAGCACGCAGGTGTCGCCGTATCTGATGTAGACAGAGCCGTTGGCCTGCTTGGCCATGCGGCCGGTTTCAATGGTGAGGGGGCGGCCGCAGAATTCCACGGTCTTTTTGATAATGTTGAAGTTGTGCACTTTGTTCTCCGTTTTGGTTGTCGGGAGAATAAGCAATAGGGTGAATGAAAGTGTCAGGTTTCATTCATCGTATTGCTCCGTTCTCCCGGGGTTATGGTTTGATGGGTCCCCCGCCCGTTTTCCGGGTTGGCCCAGAATGGGTTTCGCCACGGTGAGCCCACGCTGCTAAGCAAGGGACTTATGAGTTACAGGTAATTATGCGGCTGGAAAGATCAAGGTAAGTTTAGTGCAAGGGGGGATAATTGCTTATCCCCCTGGCAGGCAATAGTTTATTTTCGGATTCCTAGAGCTTTGACGATAGCGCGGTACCGTTTTACGTCTTTCTGGGTGAGATAATCCAGCAAACGGCGACGCTGACCGATCAGTTTCAACAGCCCGCGGCGGGTGGAGAAGTCCTTCGGATGCAGCTTCAGGTGTTCGGTAATGTCCTTGATGCGCTGCGTGAGAAGGGCGATCTGCACTTCCGGGGAGCCGGAATCTGACTCATGGAGTTTAAACTCTGCCATGATAGCCTGTTTAGCCTCAGGTTTCAACGCCATTGTATTCTCCTTATTAGATTTGAAGCCATGCTTTGCAAGGCCGTTATTCTGTAAAGAAATAAATATCAAAGCCCCAAAAAACAACCTGAAAAGGAAACAGCCGGGCATTCTTGACCAACATTCAAACCAATGTCAGATACAGCCCTGAGGGGCAGTTTCAGAGATCAAACTACTTTTTTACAAAGAACGCTGAGTAAATACATAATCAGGGATGACTGATTGGTTACACCAGGTACAGTATACAGCATATCAGGTCCTGACTTCCTCTGATTCAGCACTGCGCATTCGCCCATGAGACAAGGTTATCGCCGAAGTTAACAGCGGCAATTCTCACAAGTGAAAATATTTACTTCACCCATTCCTTTCTTGTTTGCACTACTTACCCATTACGGACCCAATACGGACTTGGTCCGTTTTGGGTAAGTAGTGCAAGCAGGGGCGGGGCGGGTTGGACAAGGAGGCAAAGTTTCCATCAGGCTTTGAAATTGGGCCAGTTTAGCAGCCGCGCTGACAGGTGATAATAAATATAAAAATCGCCGGCAGGGGGAACTGACCGGCGATTGTAAACCGGAAAGGGCTTCCGGTTGTGAGGAATACTAATCTATTGGCATAGATAGTATTTTCATTTTTAATCCAGCGCCTTCAGGAAGGAGGGGATGTCCGTTTTCACTGAGGACAAGGGCACCGGTTCATCCTTCGTGGTTTGGGATGGCGCTTCGGGCTGGGGCTGCGTGTATTTCAGGCGGTCCAGGATTTCCTTGATATCAGGAGCAGCCTCATCCAGCGGTTTGGGTTTGATGCCGGCGAACACCAGGGCCTGCTCTTCCGTACAGGAGAGGCCGGTGGCGATGATGGTGACGGACAGCTTGCCGTTCATCTTTTCATCGATGATCAGGCCCATGATGATGTTGTCCGTGGAGCCGGTTTCGCTGTTGACGACCTGGGTGACCTCCTCGAGTTCCGACATCTTCATGTCCGTTCCGGCCGTGATGTTGATCAGCATGGCCTGGCAGCCCTGCAGCCTGATGTCAGAAAGCAGCGGATTGAGCAGTGCTTCCCGGGTGGCATTGATGGCGCGGGCGTCGCCTTCCGCGGTGCCTGTTCCCATCAGGGCGTAGCCCATGTTTTGCATGACAGTGCGGACATCGGCGAAATCCACATTGATGTAGCCGCTGAGGTTGATGATGTCGGACACCGCCTTGGCGGCTTCATACAGGACGTTATCAGCCTTGTGGAAAGCGCTGATGATGTGCATGTCGGAATAGATTTCCTTGAGCTTGTCATTGGGGATGACGATGAGCGTGTCCACGTACTCCGTAAGGTTTCTGATGCCTTCATCGGCATTCTGCCTGCGCTTCGCCCCCTCCGTATCAAAAGGTTTGCTGACAATGCCCAGGGTCAGGATGCCCAGGTCACGCGCGATCTTGGCGATGACGGGCGCTCCGCCGGTGCCGGTGCCGCCGCCCATGCCGGCAGCGATAAAGACCATGTCCGCGCCTTCCAGTTGGGAGCGGATATCGTCCTTGGATTCCTCCGCCGCCTGGCGCCCCAGGTCCGGATTGGCCCCGGTGCCCAAGCCCCGGGTCAGTTTCTTGCCCACCTGCAGCTTCAGCTTGGCCTTGGATTTGGCAAGATCCATCATGTCGGTATTGGCGGCAATGAACTCCACCCCCACCAGATTGTTGTCGATCATGGTGTTGATGGCATTGCCGCCGGCTCCTCCCACCCCGACGATCTTAATCACAGAACCGATCTGCATCGGCTTTTCATCAAAGTCGATCATGATTTCCCCCTTTAACTTTTTCATATATACTCTTTCAAATAATTCACGATTTTCTTGAACAGGTTGCCCTTGCCCAGCCTGAGGCGCGGAACCAGCGAAGGCCGGCTCTCCCTGATCTGGTCCATGCCGTAATAGATCAGCCCTATGGCCGTGGCATAAGCCGGATCTTCCAGGCGGGATATGGCCCCGCTCAGACGCGAGAGGTCGGGATAACCTATCTTGACGGGCAGGTTGAACAGGTCGGAAACAAAACTGTCGATATCACGCAGCTTGGCCGTCCCTCCGGTCAGGACCACCCCGGCCGTGATCAGTTCCGGCGGATAAACCGTTTTGATGAACTGGTAACAGGCTTCCATGAACTCGGTCAGGCGGCTCTGGATGATCATGCTGACGTGGGACAGCTTGTAATTGGTCGAAGAGCGTCCGCTGATCCCTTCCACCGTGATCTCGCGGGAGGAATCCTCGCTGTCGGGTAAAGCCGAACCGAATTCCAGCTTGATGCTTTCCGCGTGGCTGACAGTGGTCCTGAGCCCGATTGCCAGGTCGCGCGTGATGTTGTTGCCGGCAATGGGCGTGACAGAAGTCTGCAGCAGATTGCCCTTGTTGTAAAAAGCGATGTCGCAGCAGCCGCCGCCGATGTCTATGAGCACCGATCCCAGCCTGCGCTCGTCCTCGCTCAGGGTGGCGAGCCCGGCCGCAATATGGCTGAGGACAATGTTCTCCGGTTTCACATGGTAGCCGGCGACTTCCACGCACTTGAGCAGGTTGCGGATGGAAGTTATGTCGGCCAGCACCAGCAGGACATGTGAGGTCAGGTGGTAACCGGTCATGTTGACAGGATTGTAGATCTCCTGCTGGTCATCGATGTCATAGTACTGGGGCAACCCGTGGAGGATCTGGAGGCGCTCAAAGCCCTTCTGGACCTTGATGCTGTTCTTGGCGTCATTCACGACCTGACCGATATGCTCCTCGTTGATCTCGGAAGGTGCATTGGAAAGGGGTCCGGAAATCGAGATGCGGCCCATGACGCTGTGGCTGCGGATGTGTTCACCGGTGATATTGATGTAAATATTTTCCGCGCTGCAGCCTGCCAGTCTCTCCGCCTGCTGCATGGCAGCCTTGATGCCGCCGGACACGGCCTGAATATCCTTGACCAGGCCCTTGTCCATGCCTTCGGAGGGTACTTCGCCGATCCCCCTGATCTCGAGCCTGCCGTCACCATTGGTCTGGGCAATCAACACCCTGATGAACGACGAGCCAATATCAAGAGCGGTAACTGTAGCGGCTTTCAATGCACCTCCTGACGGACGACAACCTGGTTCTTGAAACGCATGTCAAAGATATCTCTGCGATCGACGACTCCGTTTTCCTGCACGAACTGATAACGCCTGAGCTGGTCTTTCAAGCCTTCTGAACCCAGCAGGATACGGGATCCGTATTGCGCATCCACTAATATGATCTGATCTTTTTCACTGTAGTATTCCGAAACCGATTTCAGAAACTCGGGTTTTTCGCGTCTGATCTCTTTCTGCAGAGCCAGCACCCGATTCAGGAATTTATCGTTTACAACCTTACCTACCTGCAATTGGCTGGAATGGATCTGGGTGTGCACAATCGGCAGGTCCTCCCGTGAAGTAAAGACAGCATATTCCATAACCATGGCCTGTTCATCGATCGGAAACAGGTCACCTTCCCTGCTCTTCACATACAGGAACCCTTCCCGCTCCCGGACCAGGACTTTCAGGGTTCCGGGATAGATGCGTCTGACGCGGGCGGACCTTATCCGCTTGATTTTAAGGAGTTGGCCCCTGATCTCCCCGGCAGGGAGAGCCAGCAGGTTCCTGCCGACATAGCCGTTCAGAAGGTGAGTGATGGTGGCGGTCGAAACCGTATTATTCCCCTCCACCCTGAGTGTCCTTATACTCAGCCAACTTGCCTTGCTCAGCCAGTTGTAGCCGGCCCAACCCAGAATAGCCAAAACGCACAGAATGACGACAAAGAAGACGAGGAATCTGCTGTTTCCCCTTCTTTTGCGTCCGCTGCTCTGAGTAGGTGGCAATTTGTTCATGAATATAAACTTACACTCCTTTAACCAAAAATCCTGTTTTTATATTCTTCCCCATAAGGTGCTATCTTTTCTGAAGTTATTGATATTGTCAATGTCTTTTTTCAGATTTTAGCTGTTTGATCAATTCCTCTCCGTACCGCCAGATATTTCCGGCGCCCATGGTGATCACTATATCATCGGGTTGCAACATGTTAAGAGCAGTCTCCAGAATCTGGGAATTTTCCTCCAGACAGATCACGTTGTGGTGTCCCGATTGGACCGCAGCATCGGCAATCAGCTTAGAAGTCACACCCGGAATGGGTTGTTCTCGGGCCGGGTAAATGGGAGCCAAAATTAACAGGTCACAGGAAAAGAAAGCCCGGCCAAAATCCTGGTAAAAATCCCGGGTGCGCGAGAAGAGATGAGGCTGGAAAATCACCACGATGCGGCGTTGGGTGCTGTCCCTGAATCCCTCCAGAGTGGCCGCAATCTCGGTCGGGTGATGCGCATAGTCATCAAACACGGCTATCCCGCCAACCTCAGCCTTTAGTTCAAACCTGCGATAAACTCCCTTGAATTCTGACAAACCCTGCTGAATGGCCGCAAACGGGATATCAAGCTCGAGCCCGATGGCGACGGCAAGCAGCGAATTCAGAATATTGTGCTTGCCAGTGACTTTCATCCTGATCCGGCCCAGGCAATAACCTTTGTAAAGAGCGTTGTATTCTGACTGGAATCCTTGCATGGAGATATTGGTGGCTTGGACATCAGACTGCCTGGAAGTGCCGTAAGTGATGACCTTTTTGTTCAGCAGTGGCAGGATCGCCTGCACGCCCGGATCCCTGAGGCAGACTATGGCGCAGCCAAAGAAGGGGACCTTGTTGGCATATTCGATAAAAGCGGCCTTGATGTTTTCATAGTTGTTGTAACAATCCAGGTGGTCGCTGTCAATATTGGTGATCCCGGCAATTATGGGAGTGAGGCTGAGAAAGGAATGATCGTATTCGTCGGCTTCAACAACAATGTACTTGCCTGATCCCATGACATTGTTGGAGCCGAAATTCATGACCTTGCCGCCGACGATTATGGTCGGCTCCAGGCCCGCAGCCTCCAGAACCATGCCAGCCATGGAGGTGCTGGTAGTTTTTCCGTGGGTGCCTGCTATCCCTATGCTGTAACTCATGCGCGTGATCTCAGCCAGCATTTCCGCCCTGCGGATCACTGGAATCTTCTGCGCCCTTGCGGCAACAATCTCGGGGTTGTCGTCCCTGACTGCGGAAGATTTGACCACCACATCAATGTCCCTGAAGTTTTTGGGGTCATGCCCTTCGAAGATCGGAATACCGAGCTTTTCCAGATGGGCGGTCAGATCACTTTTTTTTAGGTCAGAGCCTGATATGTCCAAACCCTGATTGTGGAGGAACTCGGCAATGCCGGACATTCCAATCCCTCCTATGCCGACAAAGTGGATCCTGCGCGTTTTACCTAACATATCTTCTCCTTAAGCTGCCTGGCATCCTGCTCGATGCAGCCTGCTATGAGAGCCACAGCATCCCGGACCGGCATAGCGGCCAGCCTTTGCTTGAAATCCTGAAGATGGTTAACAACGTAACTAATGGCCTCCAACAGGCTCCACGGCGTCAGATCCTTCTGTTCTAAAATGATGCCAATGCTTTGCTGGGATTGATGAAGAGCGTTCTTATACTGGTGATTATCCGCAGCGCTGGGCAAAGGTATGAAGACTGCCGGAACCCTGTGGGCGTTCAACTCTGCTATGGATAGGGCTCCCGCCCTCGATACGGCAAGATCACTCATCTGGTAATAATCACTCATGCGGTCCGTAAAGCCGAAAATATGAATCCCGCGGACACTGCCAAACCTGCGTTCAAGTTCCTGCTGCTGCTTTTTTCCGGTCTGCCAGATCAGTTCCAATCCCTGGCTGAGCAAGCTCTCCACGCATTCACTCACAACCCGGTTGATCACATATGAGCCCTGGCTTCCTCCGATGATAAAGAGTTTTTTGCTAGGCACTGACAGATTGTAATCCTCCCAGCGGATCCTGTCCTTCTCAAGCTTGGCAAACGGAAGGGTGGGATTGCCGGTGATCAGGCAATGGGAGCGCGACAGGAATTTCTTCGCCATATCTGACGCGATAAAAACGCGTCTGGCCCAGCCTGAAAGAACGCGGGTGGTCAGACCAGGATAGCTGTTACCGTCCTGAAAATACAGGTTTCTTTTAGCCATGATGGCAGCCAGGGCAACCGGTCCAGAGACAAAACCGCCCGTGCACAGAACAGCATCAGGGCCTTCCTTGCGCATGTACTTAAGAGATCGGAGCATACTTTTTGCCAGTAAAAAAGGAAATCTCAAGTGCTGCCAAGTGAAGCTGCGGTAGAGTTTCTGCACTTTAATCGGCAAAAATGGAATGCAGTTCCGTGCGGCAAGATTAGCTTCGAGACTGTCGGCGTTGCCGATCCAGACAGCCTCCCAGCCGCGTGCTTTCATTTTCATGGCGACTGCCAGGGCTGGTATGATGTGCCCTCCCGTTCCACCCGTACCGACAAGCAATTTCAAATCGGTATCCTCCTGGAACTTATGTTTAGGATCAAACCGACAGCAAGCGAATCAAACAAGATGGCAGTACCGCTGTAACTTATAAACGGCAGAGTAGTGCCGGTGGATGGAAGAATCGACATGGAAACGCCTACATTGACCAAAACGTTGATGAAGATATTCAAAGCCAGTCCCATCATCAAAAGCTGCAGATATAGGTCTGTCTGTTTCTGCGCCATAAACATGATCCGGAAAAAAAGCAGACAGTGCAATCCAAAAACCAGCAGGGCTCCCAAATAGCCAAATTCCTCGCCAATTACAGTAAAGATGTAATCAGTTCTGGCTTCAGGTAGATAGTAATGCTTGGCCAGGCCCTTGTCAGGGCCGGTGCCGACAATGCCGCCGCTCTTCAAGGCCAACACGCTTTCCTTGACCTGGTATTCGTTTTCAATAGCCGGGCTGGCAGTCCTCTTAAAGAACAGGCAGTATTTTTTATAAATGTCTAGTCGTTCACTCCGGTACCTGGCTCCTATCTTGATCACTCCGAAACCCAAGATCACACTGACTAGCAAAGCCAGGATTACAAGTTTGAAGCGAATACCACCCAGAAACAGCAGGCAGATCAAGGTCGAGGCACTTATCACAAGTGAACTGAAATGTTGCCCGCTTAGAATCAAAGCGTAAATCAAGCCAGTGATCAGAAGCAGGGGAAAAAACTGCAGCATGAATTGGCCAACATTTGCCCGGGCCAAGATTTCCTTCTTTTTATCGATGATATAGGCAAAAAAGAAGATCAAAACTATCCTGGCAAAGAAGCTGGGCTGGAAGTTAACGATTCCCAAATCCAAACCCCGGGTAGCTCCCTTGACAGAGCGCCCCACAATCAAAACCAGAACCAGCAAACCGATTGTCAGACCAACGAAAACAATGATCCAGCGCTTCAGATTGGATACGTTCACAAAGTGAATAACAAATAAAATAAGAACGAATGACATCGCAAAATAGACCGACTGCCGAAAGAAATAAACCATTGAATCCCTGCCGGAAACGATATCTAGCATGATCAGCAACCCAATGGACATCAGGACCAGATACAGGATCAGGGTGAGTCTGTCGTATTCGAGCACCAAAGTTTTTTTACTGCGTTTTTTCATATTCAGCCGCCATTGTTTTCACGATTTGAATAAATGCTTCCCCCCTGTGCTCAAAATTGACAAATCTGTCATAGCTGGCACAAGCTGGAGATAACACGATAATGTCCCCGGGTTGAGATTCGCGGAAAGCCAGCCTCACGCACTCGGAAAAATCCTCAACGGCTGACAGTTCCACTTCACCAGACCAGGCTTGTTGCATCTTCGCGGAAGTAGCCCCTGTGATATAGACTTTTTCCGCTTTTTCCTTGAGCAACGGCGTTAGAATGGAGAAGTCCTCCCCCTTGTCCGATCCGCCCATGATGATCCGTATGGGCTGGTCGAATGTGAACAGCGCATATCTGACCGAATCAGTGTTGGTTGCCTTGGAATCATTATAGAATGAGATCCCGTTGATCGATTGCACAAATTGCATTCTGTGGTTGAGGGGCTGAAATGATCTGAGACCCCTGTCAATTTCAGATCGAGAAAATCCCGCTATCTGAGCGGCAAGAATGGACGCCATGGCGTTTGCCCAATTGTGGGGGCCTTTAATCTGCAGATCCCTCACAGGAAAAGAACAAGTTTCCTTGTCATCTACTATAACTTTATCTTGTACCCATATATCGCTAAGCAGGTCTGTATTATCATTTCTCCGTAGGGAAAAATGATGCATTTGGGCGTTTACTCTCGACTCCAATTCTTTTGAGATATGGTCATCCGCATTCAATATCGCATGATCTGTATGCTCCTGAAGATGAAAGATGCGAAACTTGGATCGGGCATAATCCTCAAATGAATCATACCGGTTCAGATGGTCTGGAGTAACGTTCAGAAGCAAGGCAATGTCCGGCTTGAAGCTTTCAGTCAGATCCAGCTGAAAGCTGCTGACTTCCAAAACTATGTAATCAATTCCCGGCTTTTCAATGGGAAATCCGCAGAAAGCGTCTCCGATATTGCCTGCCAAAATGCAGCTTCTCCCCGCCTGTTTTATGATATGCGCGATCAGGCTGGCTGTCGTGCTCTTACCATTGGAACCCGTAACAGCTATCAGGAAACTGGACGGATGCTTGATTTGAAAGCCAAACTCCAGTTCAGAGATCATGTTTATCTGCCTGGCTTTACCGGTCTGAATGATCTGTGAATTCAGGGGGATTCCGGGGCTGACAATCCATTCATCACAACCGAAAAGCCTGTCTGTATGACCACCAAACTCACATTCAAAATCCTTTTCCAGAGTATCGGCATTAGCAATATTCTGTCTGGCTTTGATGTCGCTGAGAAAAGCCTTGCCGCCCAAGTCCCTGATTTTGTAAGCTGCCGCAACACCGCTGCGGGCCAACCCCAAAACAGCATATCTCTTTTGCTCGGAAAACATCATCTTTCCTATCGCAATTTTATCGTGCTCAAGCCCAAAGCCACCAGCAAGATGGCCACGATCCAGAATCTGATCACGATCTTTGATTCATGCAGACCCTTAAGCTCGTAATGATGATGGATGGGGGCACACAGGAAGATCCTTCTGCCTGCCCCGTATTTCCTCTTGGTGTATTTGAAATAGTACCGCTGCATGATTACAGACAGGGCCTCCGATACAAACAGCATCCCTACGATCAGGAAGAACAGCTGCTCCCTGAGCATGACGGCCAGCACGGCCAGAATTCCTCCCAGCGTAAGCGATCCCGTATCTCCCATGAACACCTGCGCCGGATAGGAGTTGTACCATAAAAAACCGATCAGGGTTCCGATCAGGGCCGAGATAAAAACGATCAGTTCTCCTGCCTCAAAGATGTATTCAAGGTTCAGGCTTTCAGCGATCTTGAAGTTACCCTTCAGGTAAGACATAACTCCCAAACCCAGGGCAGAGAAAATAATGATTCCGGACGCCAACCCATCCAGGCCGTCGGTCAGATTTACCGCATTGGAAGTTCCCACAATCATGATCAGAACAACCGGAAAGAAGAACAGCCCCAGCTGAATGGAGACATTTTTCAGGAACGGCACCTGCATGCTGGTGACAGTATCAACATTCTTGCTGCTGTAGTAGATAGCCAGTGTCAGCAGAATGGCGAGGCTGACCTGGCCCAGCAGCTTGTAGCGCGGGACCAGCCCCTTTTTTGCCTTTACGAAATTTTTCAGATAATCGTCCAGAAATCCGAAAACCCCCAGCCACACAGTTGTTAAATACATCATCAGGATGAAGCTGTTGGTCAGGTTATTCCACAACAAAGATGAGATCATCAGGCCAAACAGGATGATCAGCCCCCCCATGGTGGGCGTGCCTTGTTTCAGTCTGTGGCGTTCCGGAGTATCTTCATCAATTGTTTCCACAGCTGCGTGCATTTTCAGCTTTCGTATAATTACAGGCCCGATCAACAAGGCAAATAACAAGGCTGTGACGAAGGCGGCAATAGACCTGAACGTAACATATCTGAAAACGTTGAAGATAATGCTGTATTGGGCTAATGGATAAAATAAATGATACAGCATTTCACTCCCCTGATACGATGATGTTGAACTCCGGGGTATAGGATATCAATCGTGGCATATTGACTCCAGCAGTTTCTCAAGATGGATGCCGTGGGATGCCTTAATAAGGATTACAGCATTGTCCGGAATATGCTTCAACCAGTTGGCGCGTAAAAGATCCTCAACCTTATCGTAATGCTTATCCAGACTATTATTATTAATCTGATTAACTAAATCATGATACAGCTTTGAGTGTTGGCCAACCGTGAATAACAGATCATATTCACAGCTGCTTAACCTCGTTCCGATCATTTGATGAAGCTGTTCTGACTGCTCTCCCAATTCCAACATGTCACCCAGAATGGCAGCATGCGGCCTGCCAGGATCAATGTTGACCCAAAACTCAATGGCTGCCTGCATGGAAACGGGATTCGCATTGTAACAATCCAGAATGATCACCATATTGTTGCAATATTTTACTTCCATCCTCAGATTGCGAGGGATAGGTTTCCGAAGCCCGGACCTGATCGATTCCTCCGGTAATCCAGCTTCCATTGCACAGCTTATGGCAAACGCAATATTGGTGACATAGTAGGGTACAATCTGGTCCACCGACCATCTGATCCCGTTCAGCTTGAATTCCAATCTGTCAGTGGCGAATTGAACATCAGAGATGCGATAGTGGCAACCGGCGCTTAAGCCGACACCTTTCCCCCTAGCCGAGAATTCGGAAAAGCGTGAGTCATCGCCAGGATACAATATTGTCGCCGAACCACGTCTGAACAGCTCTGTTTTTTCCTTGTACACTCCTGCTTCATCGCCAAAGAATTCCAAATGGGAAGGGCCGATGTTTGTAATCAAAGCTATATTAGGATTGCAGATATCACTCAGAGTGGGGATTTCACCGAAATGATTGGTCCCCAATTCAAAAATAGCTGTTTGGTCCTTCGGCCTGGTCCTGAAAACGGTGCGGCATAATCCGATTATGTTGTTTTCATTGGCCTCTGTTTTAAGAATCTTTCCTTCCTCAGAGAATATGTTGGCCAGGTATTCTTTAGTGGTTGTTTTACCTGTACTGCCGGTAAGGGCTATTTTTAAAGGATGGAACATCAGCAAATATTTCCTGGCCAGCATCCCCAAAGCTTGCCTGCTGTCCTCTACTCGGATCGTCCTACTGCGCTTCTCATCAGAGCCCTGAACAACCGCCCCATTGGATCTGTCTGATAATACCTGGTCCACATAGTTCATTCCATCGAAATTGTCTCCCTTCAAAGCAAAGAACAGAGACCCAGATTTGATTATCCTCGAATCTGTCGAAACCATTCTATATAATTCATAAGATGTTTCTTCCTGCCTGAACTCTGAATCATACAGCAATTCCAGAAAAACAGGATCTACCGGAAGAACAAGTTCTTCGTTACTGATCTTTGACTCTTCATTCAAGCATTCCGCCGCAACCTCAGCATCATCGAAATGATGCCTGACTCCACAGATCTCCTGATAAGTCTCATGTCCCTTTCCGGCCAGGAGGACTATATCTCCAGCCTGCGCCAGATTGATTGCAGCCTTAATCGCAGCACGTCTGTCCCTGATGATCCACCATGGTTTCCATTTATCGCAGTCGCCAATGATATCTTTAATGATTACTTCCGGTTTCTCGGTGCGGGGATTGTCGTCTGTGATGATAACACAATCGGATTCTGCCAGCGCAGTCATCAGCATTAACGGGCGTTTCCCCTTATCCCTGTCGCCTCCTGTCCCGAATACCGTGATCAGGCGTTTATGCGGCAAAGCTTTCAACGTCTGTAATACTTTTTTCATTGCGTCCGGAGTATGGGCGTAATCGACATAAAGCCCAATATTATTTCGGTTGGAAACTTTCTCCAGCCTTCCTTTGATTGGCTTCAGGCTTGCTGCCATTTGACAGATCATCTCAGTTCCGGTGTCTGGAAACAGAGTCCTGACCGAGGCTATTGCCATGGAAGCATTTACAATATTGAAATCACCCGTTAACCTCATTCTGATATCATGATAAGAACCTGAAGGCTCTCTTAGGTTGAACTCGCATCCATTCAGGCTGCACTTGGCATTGCTGAAGACGAAATCGCCCTGCGTACCAGATACGCTTATTAGTCTAGGATAATTACAGTTACTAATCCTTTCGTAGACCTGTTTGCCAAATGCATCATCCGTGTTGACAATGCAAGTGCCGCCGCTTGCCATAGTATATTCAAACAGTTTGTATTTGGCTTCGAAGTAATCGTTCATGTCCCTGTGAAAGTCCAGGTGTTCCCTGGACAGATTAATAAACAGGGCGGCCCTGAATTTCAATCCATATACACGGTCCAGACTCAATGCATGTGATGATACTTCCATAACGGCAGTTGTACAATTTGCCATTATCATTTTATCTAAGATCTGATTCAGTTCCAATATGTCAGGAGTCGTATTATTGGTGGGAATGAACTCTGAATCAGTTATATAACCCAAAGTACCTATCCAACCTGTTTTCATGCCCAGATAACATAAAGCCTGCCTTATTAGGAGGCTGGTCGTGGTTTTACCGTTGGTGCCGGTAATCCCTATCAGATGTAATGCTGCGGTTGGATTCTGATAAAATTCCCGGGCCAGGATAGCTGCTGCTTTGCGGCTGTTGCTAACTCTGATGGCCGATCCCTCATCCTGGAAACCGTCTTCCTGAATGATAAGTTCTGCACCTTTTTGCCTAGCTTGGGTAATGTATTTATGGCCGTCTGATTGAAATCCTTTAATGCAGATGAAGATATCCCCGGTTCCTATAAGTCGGGAGTCAGTTTGGGGCTTACCGGTCAGCTTCCAGGTTACATCTATTGACTGGTCTTCTATCCAGAGCCCCAGCTCTTTCAGAAGTTCAATCATAGCTGTAACCGCAAGCATGCTGCTCCCCCTCTGTGTTATTTCAGGTCTGTTTGGCTGGGTATTATATTGTGGCATCAACTGTGCAGGTGCTGCCGGGAGTTACTCTAGTTCCGGCGATGATCGATTGCCGCCGCACAGTACCGATACCGTTGATCTTCAATCTAATCTTGCAATTAGATGTAATTTGGATGGCCTTCCTCAGGGTCATGCCGGTTAGATCAGGCATAACTCCGGTTTGATTGGGATACATAATTTCTTTGTCTGTCTGGCCGGTGACCAGCACTATTGGGTGCGACTTGTCCAGCGATACATTTGGTTTGGGATACTGATCCGCCACCACAGTTGAACTATCGTTCCTTTCCACAACATATGTCAGTCCATTCCGGCGCAAAATATTGATAGCTCCGTTCAAACTCATCCCTGTAACGTCAGGTGTGGCAGCTGTCGTCTGCTGCAGGCGCCTGTTATTGGGCAGGATCCGGCATTGGGGAAGAAACAGCGTTTTCTCCACAATTTTCTGGAAAGTTGGCGCAGCGCACAAGCCACCGTATCGCAGACTGAATTCAGGTTCGTCATACACTATCACGGCCACCATTTGCGGTTTTTCCACGGGAAAGAAACCAACGAAATTACCTGTGTATTTTCCGGTCGCGTAGGTGTTTTGTCCCTCCATCTTCTTCTGCGCGGTGCCTGTTTTCCCTGCCAGAGTAACGTAATTCAGCTTGATATGCTTCGCCGTTCCGTCTTCCACTACGCTTTGCAGATATGATCTCATGGTGTCTGCTGCCGCCTGTGATACTATGCGTTTCGCAGTTTTAGGCTGGTGCTGCTGAACAATCCGGCCACCTTCATCCCGGAAAGATTCGAAAATATAAGGTTTCACGCAATTGCCTCCGTTGGCGATCACCGCATAGGCGGCAGCCAACTGTACTGTTGTTACTGAGATGGCATAACCGAAGGTGATGGAATGCAGTGAATATGCATCCCAGTTCTCAAGTTTATGGAAAATCCCGCTCGATTCCCCAAATATGTTCAGATCAGTCTTTTGCCCGAATCCCATGGCAATCAGTTCATCATATAATAGCTTGGGTCCAACTCGGTCTCCAATGATCGATATGCCCACGTTGCTTGATTTCGATATAACCTTGCGGGCGGGGATGGGCCCATAATCATGAGTGTCTCTGATTACTCTTCTACCAACTACCCGTTGACCGCTTGGAAACTTCTCATGAGGGCTGATCAGATTGTGATCGAGCGCTGCCAGTGCAGTGAAAGGCTTCATGGTCGATCCCGGTTCAAACAGGAAACTCACCGGTATGTTCGATTTCACCCGCACATAGCCCGGATCCTCCACGTAATCGTCAGCTGAAACTCCGGCCATGGCATAGATCCGGCCTGTATTGACATCCATCACGACAGCGGCCGCGTTCTTGGCTCCATATTGGCGCAATCCCTCAGCCAATGCTTCTTCCACTACATCCTGAATGCTTGTGTCTATGGTCAGCCACAGATTAAGGCCGTTAACCGGTTCCCTATCACGCAGATGCGGATAATTAACTCGCTTTTTCTGAGCGTTGAAGAAAACCTCCCGCCATCCGTACTGGCCTGCCAGTTCCTTGTCATAAGTGGCTTCCAAGCCATTACTGCCTTTCAGACAATACATGGACTGGATGGGATCTTCGGGATTGTATTCAGCATTACTTTCCTTGACCGAACCTAGTATCCTGGCTGCGGTCAAGCCCCTGGAATAGATCCGTTTCATGGAACTGAAGGAATACACCAGGCCCGGAATCCCTTTCTGCTTGAGATACTGGGTCAGTTGCTCCAATTCGGATTCCTTGATTTTGTTCGAGATCTGGATGGAACTCAGATTCTTGTTCTGAGTCAGTTTTTTGTAGGCCTGTTCCTTGGTCAGGGAAGTGTGTTTATCAAATGCATCCGCCAGCATCTGATAAGTCTGGTCCAGGCTGAGATTGTTTTTTTGAGCCCATTTGCTGACCTGCTTCCTGTCAATGTCGGTCTGGTAGAATATCAAAGAGCTGACCAGCAGGTTGCCGTTGGAATCATAAATCGAGCCCCGGGTCGGGATCAGGATCTGTTTGGAGGGTCGATAGCGTATTGTGGCTTCTGTTTCCAGATTCAGCGGATCGAAGATTTGGATGCAAAACAGGTATGCTGCCCAAGTCAGAATTATGACCGCGAATAAGGCCAATAGAATAAAGAACCTGATACGCATTTGTTAGTCCGTTTCTATGGTGGTTAGGGCCTCAGCCTTGGGAGTGATCAGATCGATTATGCAATAGGTCTGCTCTTTCTGTTGGGGTTCTGATTCCTGTATGTATATGACATTGCCCGCTTTTTCTTTGGGCAGGTATTTGCTCATCTCCTGCGGGACCAGGCTTGAGATGTGCCTGCCAGAAATCAAGTCATTATGTTCGATTTTCAACTCTGTGTTGATGTTGCGCTCTGCGTTGAAAGTCGCTTCCAATACGCTCGCTTTCTGGGTACCCTGCTGTATCTTGTACCCGTTCAAGTAATGAAAGAAAATGTAAATAAGGATAAACAGAACGATGATGATCAGTCTTCCTTTCATCGGATCCCCCGCTGGATTTTCTCTATAGCCCTCAGTTTTGCACTCCGAGCCCGAACGTTTTTTTGTAATTCTTCCGTTGACGGTGTAACTGCCTTAGCGGTCAAAATCCTGACCCTCGGCTTTTGATTGCAGACGCATTTCAACACTGACTTGGGGCAGACGCAGCCCTTGGCTGCCTCGCTGAATGTGGTTTTGATGATCCTGTCCTCCAGGCTGTGATAGGAAATGACAACCAGCCTGCCTTCTCCCTTTAAGAGGTTTATCGTATCTTCCAGCGCGATTCTGAGGACTTCCAACTCCCGGTTAAGATATATCCTCAACGCCTGGAATACCCTTGCTTTAGTTTTTATGATCAAAGCCGGGTTGGCTCGCATGTTTTTTTCGATGATGGCTGTCAGGTTTTGTGTGGTCTTGATCGGCTTGATCTGCCGGGCTTTATCAATCCACCTGGCGATCTGTCCGGCCCTCTTTTCTTCACCGTTCTCCCAAATGATCCTGGCCAGTTCTGATACGCTCAATGTATTCACAGCTTCCATGGCTGATTTGCCTGCTGACTGGTCCATCCGCATGTCTAGGTCGCCCTCCCTGTCGAAGCTGAATCCCCTCGATGCAGAATCGATCTGGTGGGAGGACACACCCAGGTCAAACAGGGCTCCGTCTATCTCACTGACCCTGAGCAAAGCTAGATTAGTCCTTAGATGTTCAAAGTTAGATTTGATCAATGTCAGCCTGTCATGGAATTGGGCCAGCCTTTGGAACGCGTAGGCAATGGAGTCCTTGTCCTGATCAAAGCCAAACACCCGCTGCACAGGATGACATTTTAAAAGTTTCTCAGTATGACCACCTCCGCCTAACGTGGCATCAATGTAAGTGCCGCCTTTCTTGGGCTGAAGCAACTCCAGGCTTTCCTTAAGTAAAACCGGTACGTGATAACTCATGGTTGTCTCTTGATCAGATAACGTGATGATGTGTATTTTTCTTTGTGACGCTCAGCTTTGTTATCCCTGATTCCCGCCAGGCGCGTTGGATCCCACAATGTGATGAAATGGCTTTCACCCTTTATCTTAGCTAAATCGTTTATATTGGCTCTCCTCAGTAATTCCTCGCTGATTCTGATCCGCCCAGGGCCTTCCAACTCCTGTTCCGGCATCGCGAATTCAATCAAATTGTCCAGAAGTTCCTTGTCGTCGGGATCAGGACTAGCCTCCAGTTGACTGCGCATTGCCATCCAGGAATCCATCGGGAACACTGCCACTGTGCCTTCCGGCCCAATCGTCACTACCACTGTCCGGTTGGCTTCTGGGGCAAATTTCTTCTTGAAGCTTGCAGGTATCATTATCCGGGACTTGTGGATGGCATTTTCAAACGTTCCCAGAAATTCACCCGACATCTTTTCCGTCCTTGAGGTGCAAAACATCTCGTTTGGCTCTGCGAAAGCACTTTTTCAATATCCGCTTTGACTTTTTTTGAGAATTCTTGAACTTTTTTGACATACATTGACACACCTACTCACCTTCTTTTTTCCTGTCAAGTGGAATTTGAGTTTTTTTTCTCTTTTTTCCCCCGAGAATGTACTAAGTCTTTATCCTATATGCTTCAATCACTTTCGGTTTTTTTTGCCTCGCGGTTTTCAGTCAATTTCGGTTGTTAGGCTATTGGTGTAATAGTGTTATCCAATTGATCAGATTGAGTTTGTAATGCGTTATGTGATTTAACTGACTTGCAATAAGCTGATCTAATAATCTATAATATAAAGAGTTAATAATCGCACAGCAAAACTGTCATATCTTTTTGTTCAACTATAGCTTTAGTTAATATGGATATGATATCATAGATGCGGTTAATGTTCGTGGTCTGGAGTGTTTGACTGGGAGGGGATAAAGCTGAACAGGCGGGGGGGTTTGGGGCGGCCAAAACATAAACAAGGTTGGCCCCCACGGAACAAAGGCGCCGGGGTGC
>JAXDBS010000043.1:0-5575 GCA_034678545.1 Cloacimonadaceae bacterium (SeqCode)
TGGGGGGGCGACCCGGCCACGTCCATGGCCGCGCGCTCCGTCGCGTCGGATTCCCCCCGCGTGTGGGGGTGAACCGCAAGGAGCCGGCAATCACCTATGCGACCAGCAGTATTCCCCACGCGTGTGGGGGTGAACCGCCAGCGCGGACAGAGCCACATCTTCGTTGACTGTATTCCCCACGCGTGTGGGGGTGAACCGGAGGAGTCTGAATGACGCAGGGGCAAAACCACGTATTCCCCACGCGTGTGGGGGTGAACCGTTTGTTGCCCTGACAGGAACAGGGACGGAAACGTATTCCCCACGCGTGTGGGGGTGAACCGGGATGGATTTTATCTTAATTACACAAAGGGAAGTATTCCCCACGCGTGTGGGGGTGAACCGAAAATCACCTGCTACGATCTAAACAGCAGACAGTATTCCCCACGCGTGTGGGGGTGAACCGACGCTGAACGCCGCCAAAGCGCCGCTCAAATAGTATTCCCCACGCGTGTGGGGGTGAACCGCCGGTTCTGATGGGTGTCCAATCCGCATTTGCGTATTCCCCACGCGTGTGGGGGTGAACCGATCAATCTGTTAAATACTTTCGTGACGAAACTGTATTCCCCACGCGTGTGGGGGTGAACCGCCGACCTGATCCGCAAGATAAACAGGCAGTTAGTATTCCCCACGCGTGTGGGGGTGAACCATGAAGGCGGAGCGGGAAAAGGTTGGAAAATAAGTATTCCCCACGCGTGTGGGGGTGAACCGCCCCGACTCAAGAAGAAAAAGCCCAGACGCCTGTATTCCCCACGCGTGTGGGGGTGAACCGTTAAATCGTCTATTCAATAAAACTATCCCGCCCCTGCTTGCACTACGGACCCATTACGGACCCAATACGGACTTTATCCGTAATGGGTAAGTAGTGCTTCCCGGGGCGAAGCGGGAGAGACAGGCAGAACTTGGTGTGATTAAAGAAGTTCGGGACGGAGGTCAAAATTTGCTCCCCAAGCGGATTTCGCTTGACAGAATCAGGCCAATTTTAGCAAGGTGGAGGGGTGGCAAGGAGGCTCCAATGTTTGGAACATCAGTCCGTCTGAGTGCCTTTCTGGTCTTGGTCCTGCTCAGCTTCGGCTGCGACCGCAGGAATCCCGCCCAACCCGACACCGTTCCCCAGACCCTGCAGATCACAGGCGAAAAGTATCCCGTTCCCGGATCGGAGGAATACTCCTACCGGCAAACCGCGAGGCTCGAGCTCGAGTGCGGGGAAAACTGCCGGCTGGCCTGGCGGGTGGCCACCACGGACAGCCTGCTTCCTGAAGGCGTTGTAACCGATGCCGAAGGCTGGATCTGGCATTACGCGGCGGGGGCGGACACTTCTATTCCCCTGAGCGACCCCGCCTGCCGGCGCACTATCTGGACCTCCGCCCGGCAGCAGAGCTGGGAATTCCTGTCCAGCCAGGGCAGGCTGCCCCGCATCGTCAGCCGGGTAGAAGTGAAAGTCAGGCGTCCGGACAGCCCGGAGTCCGCCTACACTGCCGGATTCCGGGACGACCGCGTGATCAGCACTTTGATCATCGTTCCATTTTCGGCGGGCGAGACTGTGGGGACAGGCTTCCACGCCTCGCTGCGGGAGCAGGTCACGGACATCTATGTGGAGGGGCTATACGCACACCATTACATGTACCGGATCAACCGGCTGGACAGCGGCCTCAACCTCATACAGAGCGGGCCCTGGCTGTCATCTTTGGACCAGGAGGACATCCGCGAGCTCAGCCTGACGGGTCTGGAACCCGACCTGTCTGACCGGTTCACCCAGCTGGAGGTGTATGTGGTCACGCGGCAGGGCGTGCAGGAAGCGACCCACAAGACGGTCCACTTCCGCGTCCAGGGGGGCTTTCACCCCGGCACGCTGATCTACCCGCAGCTCACTTCCGGGCTGGGCCAGTACCATTACAGCTACAGCAATGAAAAGTACGCGCCGGAATTTTATTACAGCAACGATAACCTGCATTACAACACGCACCTGTTCGGCAGTTCAGAGCTGTACAGCGCAATGAATTCGCCGGACTTCAGCCTGCGCCTGAGCCTGGGCTGGAAGGGGCAGTACGGGACCATCCTGTCCAATTCGATCATCATCACCGACGATCCCTACCACTCGCTGACCAACCAGTGCCTGGACGAAGACACGGAAGTCAATTACTTCTCGAGGGTGACGCATTTTGATCTGCGCCTGGACGGAGCGCCCTTTCCGGCGCTGCTGCAGTATGGGCCAACCTCGCTGGTGACGCACGCGGACAACACGCAATGGCGGCGCTTCCGCAGCAGGCAGGACGGCGCTTTAAACCTGATGCTGGGGGATCTGGAGGACGGAACGCACAGCATCCAGGCCAGCGCCCTGGATGAGCAGGGCGTCTTTGACCCCAGCCCGGCTGAACTGACGCTGCAACTGGCACCTTTTATACCATACAGCGCGCGCTCCGGCATCCTGATCGTGGATGACGATCCGCACAACGCGACAATGTGCCCGGACGCAACGGTGGACGCCATCTACCAGAACCTGCTGCCAGAGACCTACGGCAATATCGTCCAGTGGGACAGGGCCGACAACCAAGTCCAGGACTATGAATACCGGGAGCTGTCACCTTTGCTGCTGCTGCAGTACAAACTGGTGCTTTACCACAGCGACAATATCGGTTCCGGCTCCAACTTCTTTTACGAGCTGGACCCGCTGGCTGTCTACCTGGACCAGGGCGGCAGGCTGATCTTCGGCGGCGGGGCGAACGTCAAAAGCACCATCCAAAACACTGACATCTCTTTCCATATCTGGCACGACCGCTTCTTTGGAGCCGGCCTCTCCGCCCAATCCAACTCGGTGAGCAACAGCGCCATTGCCAACCCCTACTTTGTGGCGGCCCTGAGCGAAAACGCGGGCTGGCCGGACGTGCCGCTGGAACAGGAGAGTTCCTACCTGCCCTTTATCGCCTCCCGGCATGGCGTGGGTGGAATCAGCTACTTCAACGAAGGGACGGGGCTGACGCAACTCTTCCGGTTCGGCTGCAAACTTCCGGGCACGGACGCCTACTCGCCCACGCAGGAAGTGTATGAAGCCCTGAACACCAAACAGGTGGCTCTGAGCCGGGAGCTCGCAGGCGGAGGGAAACTGGCCGTCTTCGGCTTTCCGCTTTCCCTGATGGAACCAGCGCCCATGCAGCAGGCCCTGGCAGCCATCATCGGAACCATGCTGCCGGCCCGGGCTCATTGAGGGAGGGCAAGATGAAACGGACGATCTTACTCACGATCCTGCTGTTGGCGGGGCAGAGTCTGCTGTTCAGCCTTGCCGCCTTTCAGCCGGAAGAGCCAAAGCAATTAGATGCCGGGGTGATCCAGAATGCCGGTTCTCTGCATTTGAAACTGACAAATTATGGCGTCCTCGGCGAAGGGTATCTGGCCAACCTGATCTTTCCGCCCAACAGCGGGGTGAACTACCTGTATAAAGGCTCGCTCTGGATCGGGGCCAAAAAGTACCGGCGCAATGCAGAAGGAGTGCAGCTTTACTGGCTGGCGCAGCATCCCTCGGCCGACAGCAGCGGAACGGTGGCCTACGGCGCTCCGGGCTGGAACAGCAGCCTGGCGCCGGTGGTGGATACCCTGACCAGCGTAGGCTTTGACGGCGATGCCGACCTGTATGAACTGCTGCCGGCTTACAATCCGCTGCTGTCGGCGAATCCTGGAGCTGCAGACCTTTATGCCCAGTATAATCTGCATGACAGGGTTCTGAAAAGCATCTTGTCCCACCCCATGCCAAGAGAGTTTGCCTGGCCCGACCCGGCCGGCAACTACTGCTTCGCCTATCCTCAGAATGTGACGGGCAACGAGCCCGCCTTCGAGACTTGCTCCGCCTTCTGTTATGACATCTGCCCGTTCGGTACAGGCGGGCAGCGCGACTGGGGCGCTTACCGGAGTTACAATGAACATATCCCGCTGGGTCTGGCCATCGAGCAAAAAAGTTATGCCTGGCCGCTGCAGAACCACGACCGGAGGGTGGTTTTCAAATACACCCTGCACAACACCAGCGAGGCAGACACGCTGTATGACATAGCCGTCAGCTCCTACCTGGACTGCGATATAGGGCCAGTGGCCTATGGCGCAACAGCCGCTTCGGACGACCTCAGCGGCTACGTCATGGGTCCGGAATATGAATTTGCCTACAGCCGGGACAACGACCTGGACGGAGGCGCGGCGCCGGGTTACATCGGCTGCAAGCTCATCCTGCCAGGCACGGCGATCAACTACAGCAGCTACTACTGGAAGGTGGGGGACGGGCCGGACGACTTTGACCCGCTTAGCTTCAGCCTGGGCACCCACCTCACCGCCAACGAAAAGTACTGGCTGCAGACGGGGCGCAATCCCACTCCCGGCTCAGCCACCAAATATCTCAGGCTGAGAGGCGGCCCGACCGGCGACACTCCGGAATATTTACAGCCTTCTCCCAATGACACGCGGTTCCTGTATTCCCTCTTCGGCAACCTGCCCGGGCCCGGCAACCCGCATCCCGCCGGCCGGCTGAACCTGGCTCCCGGACAGGCCATAAGCTTCTATCTGGCCATCTTTGCGGACTTTTCGCTGGAGAGCCTGAAGGCGCAGGCCCAGGCGGTCACAAGTTTCATCAGCGGCGGCTTCGATCTGGGCAGCCTGGCAGGGCTGACCTCCATGCCCTACCTCACAGCGCTGGAGCAGACGGGGGACGGCACCGTGCGGGCGGACTGGTTCAGCTATACCGATCCGGACCATTTCGAACTGCAGTGCAAGCCATCGGAAGCGCCGGCCTCGCAGTGGCAGGCTTTGAGCCTGGCAGGGAATCTCAGGACCGGCCAGGTTTACGGGCTTACCGACCTGCAGAGCTATAAGTTCAAGGTGGCCTCCATCTTCAATCCCGGCCCCAACGAGATTTACCTGGAATCGCAAACCCTCGAACTGCTGATCGACGACAACAACGCCGCGCAGGAAGAGGCGGCTCCGGCCGTCCGGCTGTCCAATCAGCCCAATCCCTTCGGTCCGGGCGGGACGGTCATCCGGTTCGATCCCAAGCTGGGCAGGGCGGGCAGCCTGTCCGTTTACAACGTACGGGGGCAGCGGGTCAGGACCTTTTCCGAAGACGAACTGCTCAGCTCCGGCGGCAGCCTGGCCTGGGACGGCACAAACAGCGCTGGCCGGACGCCGGGCAGCGGGGTGTATTTCTGCGTTTTGAAGACGCAAGCGGGAACGTTCACAAACAGGATGCTGCTGCTGAGATAAGGCGGAAAGGGGCGGGATTGCTTGCCTCAGGAAAAGAAGGAGCCGGGAGCTTCAGGAGGATGAGCGTAAAATTTTCTTGACAGTTGAGCAGACTGATAAATTCTAAATTACGAAGGATATCATTAATTTCTGCGGGTCAGCGCCCGCAACATATGAACCGGCATAGTGTGTGTTAGACGGCCGCAAAAATCCAGGCAGCGCGCAAGCTGCTGAGATAACCAGATAAAACGAGAAGGAGAATGCGATGCAACGTCTTATCTTTTTTGGTATGGCAATCCTGCTGATCCTCTGCGCCTGTGAA
>JAXDBS010000044.1:0-108313 GCA_034678545.1 Cloacimonadaceae bacterium (SeqCode)
TTTCCAGTATGAAGGCGGAATAGTATCCTTTGTGGAATACCTGAACCTGAACAAAAAGCCGCTCTTTCCCAAACCGATCCACATCTCCGGATCCAAGGACGACATTCAGTTCGAGGTGGCTCTGCAGTACAACGAAGGCTACCAGGAAAGCATTTTCAGCTTTGCCAACAACATCAACACGATCGAAGGCGGCACTCACCTGAGCGGATTCAAGTCCGGCCTCACACGCGTGGTCAATACATATATCAAGAACGGCGACTTCCTGAAGAATGAAAAGGTGTCTCCCTCCGGGGAAGACATCCGCGAAGGACTGACCGCCGTGGTCAGCATTAAGCTGAAAAATCCCCAGTTCGAAGGCCAGACCAAGACCAAGCTGCAGAACTCCGATGTGGAGGGCATCATCAATTCGATCGTGTATGACAAGCTGATGACCTTTTTTGAAGAAAATCCGGCTACTGCCAAAAACATCTCCATGAAAAGCGTCTTATCCGCCCGGGCACGCGAAGCGGCGCGCAAGGCCCGTGAACTCACCCGCCGCAAATCCGTCCTGGAAAGCGGATCCCTGCCCGGCAAACTGGCGGACTGCACATTAACCGATCCCGCCAAGACTGAGCTCTTCCTGGTCGAAGGCGATTCCGCCGGCGGCAGCGCCAAGCAGGGCCGGGACAGGGCCTTCCAGGCCATACTGCCGCTTTGGGGCAAGATGCTGAATACGGAAAAGGCGCGGGTGGACAAGGTTTTGAACAATGACAAGATTCAACCCATAATACTGGCTATCGGCGCTGGGATCGGACAGGAATTTGACGTTGCCAAGATCCGTTACAACAAGATAATCATCATGGCGGACGCCGATGTGGACGGAGCCCACATTTCGACCTTGCTTCTCACATTCTTTTACCGCTACATGCGGCCGCTGATCGAAAACGGGCATATATACCTGGCCAGACCGCCCCTCTTTCTTGTTCGCAAAGGCAAGCAGAAGCACTATGTTTTTTCCGAAGAGGAAAGGGATAAGCTGATCACCGAGTTTGGGGCAAAAAACGTTGTTATCCAGCGGTACAAAGGCCTGGGCGAAATGAATCCTGAGCAGCTCTGGGAAACCACCATGGACCCGGACAGGCGCATGATGACCTTTGTGAAAATGGACGACGCCATTGAGGCAGACCGCATAATCACTATTTTAATGGGTGACGAGGTCGAGCCAAGGCGGGAATTCATCCAGCAAAATGCCCGCTATGTCAAGAACCTTGATGTTTAATTGGAGTGAGATAAATGACAGATGATAAGCACAAACTGATTCAAACCCAGATCGAAGACCAGCTTAAGCAGGCCTACCTTGACTACTCCATGAGCGTGATCGTTGCGCGCGCCCTGCCGGACATCAGAGACGGACTGAAACCGTCCCAGCGCAGGATCCTGTATGCCATGCACGAACTCAACCTGTCACCGGGAGGGCACTTCCGCAAATGCGCCAAGATCGCCGGCGACACCTCCGGTAACTATCATCCCCACGGCGAGCAGGTTGTCTATCCCACTCTGGTGAGGCTGGCGCAACCCTGGAACATGCGCTACCCGCTGATCGACGGACAGGGCAATTTCGGCTCCATCGACGGTGACCCGCCTGCCGCCATGCGGTACACTGAAGCGCGGCTCCAGAAAGTCACGGTCGAGATGCTGGACGAACTGGACAAAGATACCGTCGATTTCAAGTCCAACTATGACGAAACCCGCAAGGAGCCGGAAGTTTTCCCCAGCCGGCTACCCAACCTGCTGGTCAACGGCTCGTCGGGAATCGCGGTCGGCATGGCCACCAATATGCCGCCCCATAACATCGGCGAGGTTTGTGATGCCGTGGCCGCCCTGATCGACAATCCCGAACTGGAAAATGCGGATCTGACCAAACATATCAAGGGTCCTGATTTTCCCACCGGCGGCTACATCATGGGGCGCCAGGAAATCGTCAAATACTTTGAAACCGGCCGCGGCCTGCTGACCGTCCAGGGTAAAGCGGTCATCGAAACCAACGATAATGAACAGGAATCCATAATCATTTCGGAAATACCATACCAGTTGAACAAGAATCTGCTGATCGAGCGCATCGTTAACCTAGTGAAGGAAAAAAGGATCGAAGGCATCAGCGACATCAGGGACGAATCCGGCCGGGACGGTATGCGCCTGGTGATCGTTGTCAAGCGCAGCGCCGTTGCGGAAAAGATCCTCAATCAGCTTTACAAGTATTCACAGCTGCGCACCACCTTCGGCGTAATCAACCTGTGCCTGGTGGACGGTACGCCGCAGGTCGTCACCATGAAGGACCTGCTCAACAACTTCATCGAATTCCGGCATGATATTGTCCTGCGCCGGACGCTTTTCGAACTGAAAAACGCTGAAGAACGACTGCACATCCTGGAAGGTTACAGGATCGCCCTCGACCACCTGGACGAAGTGATCAGAACCATCCGTGAATCGCAGACTCCGGCTGAAGCCAGTGAGCAGTTGCAGGCCCGCTTCGGCCTTACTGAGATCCAGGCCAAAGCCATTTTGGATATGAGGCTGCAGCGGCTGACAGGACTGGAAAGGGAAAAGATCGAAAACGAGTACAGGGAACTGCTGATCACCATCAAGAAGCTTAAGGAGATAGCAGCCAAGCGCGAACTGCGCATGAAAATAGTGAAAAAGGAAACCCTTGACCTCAAGAACAAGTTTGGCGATGCAAGGAAAACCGTCATTACTGACGCCGTGGGAAGCTTTTCCATGGAAGACCTGATCCCCAATGATTCCATGATAGTAACCATCACGCACGACGGATATATCAAACGCATGCCTCTGAACGTTTACCGGGTTCAAGGCCGGGGCGGCAAGGGGATTTCCGGAACAAATCTCAAAGAGGATGATTTCATCCAATACATCTTTGTGACCACCAATCATTCCTACATTCTGTTCTTTACCAATTTGGGCAGATGCCACTGGATCAAGGTATATGAGATACCTGAAGCTAGACGCCAGGCGCGGGGCAAAGCCATTGTCAACCTTGTCCAGTTCATGGAAAACGAAAAGGTGAAAGCTTTCGTGACTGTGAACTCCTTCATGGACCCCAATTACATAGTCATGTGCACCCGCAACGGACTGATCAAGAAATCAGCGCTCAGGGCATTCAGCAATCCGCGCGCCCTGGGTATCTGGGCGATCAAACTGCTGGATGGTGATGAACTGATCGACGCCCGTATCTCCGAAAACAACGATGATATCATCCTGGCCACGCACAACGGATACTGCAACCGGTTCAACGAAAAGGACGCCCGTGAGATGGGCCGCCATACTCAGGGCGTGCGGGGCATCCGCCTAAGGGATGGGGACTATGTGATCTCCATGACTTTGGTACATAACGACGAAGGCACCATCCTGGCCGTCAGCGAAAACGGCTACGGCAAACGCACCGATGCCGGGGCTTATCATGTTACGCGCAGGGGCAGCAAGGGTGTCATTACCTTGAAGACTACAGCAAGAAACGGATTTCTGGCCTGCCTGATGAAGGTCGAGGACGGGGATGACCTGGTGATCGTGACCAAGAACGGAATGATCATCCGCCAGGAAGTCAAAGTGATAAAAAAAATCAGCCGCAATACCCAGGGCGTGCGCCTGATCAAACTCAACAACAATGACACGGTTAACGATATCACGAGAATCCAGCCCGAACCGGATGATGAAACTATCGACAGGGAAGCCGAACGCCTGACCCAGGTGGCTGCCAGCGCCAGCGAATGGGAAGAGGACGTTCAGGCCCTGGAAGAGGAAGATCAAATCGAAAGCGGAGACTCAGCAGAAGAAGATGACGAGGCCTGATTCGAACCTCCCTGAATAAATGTCTTGACATTAAACGTAATCATTATATAATAAAATAAGTATTGTGTCCGGGAGGTAAGTTGTTAATTCAATATTACTTTGAAACACGCCTTCAAATGATCGAGGATCGCTTGCATGCCGCTTTGAGTCATAAAGAAAAACAGGCGGGCAAGCTGCCAGATGCCATGTCTTATGCCGTCTTCTCCGGCGGGAAGCGTTGGCGACCTTTGCTGGCCATGGCCATATACGAAATGTTAAAAGGAGTCCAGAAAAAGCAAAGGCTGGAGTCCGTCCTGAATGCCGCGGCCGCTGTGGAATTGATGCACACTGCGTCCATCATCCACGATGATCTGCCCAGCCTCATGAACAGGAAAGAGCGGCGGGGCAAAGAACCTCTCCATGCCAGATATGACAATGCCATGGCTATTCTGGCCGGGGACGGCCTCTACACCCTGGCCTTCGAACTGCTGGCTGAGATCTCTGACCACACCAAAGCAAATCAGTGCGTACGCATATTGGCTAAGGCATCAAACAGCTATGGCATGATCGGGGGTCAGGCGGTACATCTGATCAACCGGCACAAAGTCATGAAGATCAACACTCTCCGCTACATAGACATGAAAAAGGTCTGCTCGCTATTACAAGCTGCCTCTGACATGGCGTGCGTTCTGGCCGGGGTCGAGGAAGACACGCGGCTGCTGCTCAATACATATTCTGTCAATCTGGGCATTGCTTATCAGATGATCGAGGATATCATAGAGGATTATGGCGATACGGATGATTTTAATTTTGACGAGGAATACGTTCTCACAGCTCGGTCCGGTTATGCCGGGCTGCTCGGCTTTGACAAGGCTCGCAAGCAGGCGGAAAAGCTCCTGGAGGATGCTCAGCGTTCCATCAGGGTTTTTGACAACAGCGAAATCCTGGTTGAGTTCATTCAGATGATCAAGGACAGGCTGCCCTGACCAATGATCGACTGCCATACTCACATTATTCCCAACCTCGATGACGGAGCCGCTTCCTTTGAGAGCTCGCTGAGAGCTATCGGCCAGATGTCGGAGGGCGGGATCAGTTCAGTCATTCTGACCAGCCATTACATGCGAGGACTCTATCAGTACAGCCATGAAGATTACGAAGCGAAATTCCGGGAACTGGAAGCAGAAGTCAAGCACCTGGGAATCCCGATAACCCTGTATCCGGGAGCCGAAGTGTTCTTGAGCCCCGGGATAGAGGAAGACATTAAGAAACATGGCCTTACTCTTGCCGGTTCCAGTTATGTCCTTGTGGAAACAGACCTGAACGGATTCCCGGCTGACATGAACAGAAACATCTTCGAACTCCTGAGAGCCGGATTCAAGCCGATTTTGGCTCATGCAGAGAGATATGTTTCCGTCATGACGAAATCTCGAGAAGCCAGGGAGATGATCAATCACAGCGTTTACATCCAGGTCAGCGCACCCAGCGTCATCGGCGGATACGGAGACAAGGTCAAGGAAACCGCCTGGAAGCTTCTCAATAACGGATGGGCTCATCTGCTTGGCTCCGATCATCATTGCCGCAGTGATTACAGCGCTTTTTTCAAGGCCAGGGACAAGATTATCAAACACATCGATGCCCAAACTGCCGAACTTCTGACTATGACCCACCCTCAGGCGGTGCTGGATGACCGCAAGATGGATTTTGATTATGTCTTCATCCAGCCCTCCCCAAAAAAACACTCGAAAAACTTCTTTAGGTCCTTGGGATTATAGTGCCGCCAAAGCTTCTTATTACAGGAGTAACAGGCCTGATTGGCAATGCCGTCTTAGATAAACTGACATCGGACCGGACACATCAATTTCAAATTACTGGGTTGATCAGGCCTGGCACTAAAGCATCAAGATTCAAGTTATTCTCAGACCGGATCCAGGCGGAATTCATCGACTTGAGCGATATTCCGGCCATCCAGAATCACCTCGCAAGAAACGCTTATGACGCAATACTACACATAGGGGCCTTACGCGGAGGCCGACGATTTTCCCGGCAGCAGTATTATCAAAGCAATGTCAATTCGACTGAGCAGTTGGTGGAATATGCCTTGGATAAAAAAGCCCGTCTAGTGTTCTGCTCCTCCGTGGGGGTCTTTGGAGCCATACCGGAGGAGATGCCCGCCAACAACGACTGTCCCTACAAAGAGGATAATTACTACCATTACACTAAGATCTGTTGTGAAAAGATCATTAACCGCGCCATTCTGAACGGCTTGGACGCCGTCATCCTGCGACCGTCCATAACTTACGGCCCCGGTGATAAAGGCTTTCCTTTTCAGCTGGTGAGAATGGTGAAGCGCCGGATCTTCCCTGTCAGCAACAAAAATATCTGGATGCATTTGTGTCACATCGATGCGGTGTCCACTGCGTTCGCCAAACTGGTCACCGATAAGTCCGAGCTCTCAGGCGGAGCTTATAACATCGCTGACCTCGAACCGGTCAGGCAGCGTGACCTGGTGAACTTCATCTACAGGGAGTTGTTCAACAAGAACTATCCCGGTCTGCTGACCGTGGACAATGACATTCTGATTGCGGGGGAAGCCGTCTCCCGGTTTCTGCACAGCGAACTCTGGACAGCCAGGTTCGAACTCATAGCCCACAGCTGGATTTACCAGGTGCGTGACACGTATGAAGTGCTGGGACTGGCAGGGCACTACACAATTCCCGATTTCCGGATCATTATCCGAAATTTCGTCCAGCCTAACAGACGGGACAGATAATTTGGCACTGCCGATCCTCTATAACTGGAAGGGCTTTTTCACCAATCCTCACGAAGGTTTGGGCTCATCCTATGAAAGGATTATTCTCAATAACCTCTTGATGCGTGTCAAAGCAGAATACGATGTCCAGACAGTCCTGGAAACACCCATCTTCGGATTCACCGGGATCAGCGGATTGAATTCCGTAGCCCTCGCCCGGGCTGGCTGCCGTGTAACCTTGATGGACCACGACCGGGAAAGGGTTGGTCTGATCGGCCATTGCCTTGATGACTTGAAAGCCGAAGTCACCCTCCTGTGCGGCGAGAACTATGTGCATTTACCCTTCGTCGATAAGGGTTTCGACCTGAGTTGGAATTTCTCGGCGCTTTGGTTTGTTGAGGATCTTGAAACACATCTAAAAGAGCTTGACCGCCTGACCTCAAAAGTAATTCTGCTATGCGTACCCAACCAGGCCGGAATCGGTTTCCGCTGGCAAAAAGCCCATACGGAAATACCCCCGGGACTGACGTTCCACCCGGAATTCATCAATCCTTGCTCTATACACCGTATCCTGAAAAAACTCGGATGGCTTCTTGTTGACAGTGATTTCATTGATTGTCCGCCCTGGCCTGATATCGGCATGAGCAAGGAGAATTTCCTGTCCCGTTGTTTCCCCTGGCAAAAGTCAGTTCGGAAACCGAAGAAACCGGCCAAATCCGTGACCATCCTTGATTATTACAGAGGACGCGATCCCGGATTCGCCGACCGGATGCTCAGATATTCTTTCCTGGAAAAGCACGCGCCCCGGGTGTTCAAGATACACTGGGCCCACCACTACTGGATGTTATTTAGCGCCCCCGTTGCATGAAGAAGAGCACCCTTTCCGTGATTATCGGTCTGGCTTTGGGCCTGCTGCTGATCATCCTCTGGCTGTATTGTTTCGATCTGAACGCCCTGGCCGAGTCCCTCAAGAAGCTGAAACCAGGGCTGGTGATCATTGCCGGCCTGTTTTATGTAGCCGCCTATTTCATCCGTTCAGTCCGCTGGAACCTTTTGCTGCGGAATCAGGTAGCGTTGTCAGTCCGCGAATCCTGGCTGATCGCCTGTGCCGGCAACTGGCTGAACTACCTGATCCCGATCCGGGCGGGAGAACTCGTAAAAGCCCTGCTCATCAAAAAGCTGAAAAAGTGCAGCGCCGTTTCCATTCTTCCCTCCGTCTTCATTGACAAATTCTTCGACACCCTGGGCATCTTTGCCGTCCTGGTCATGATTCCGATGCTTGGCGTCAGGTTATCACCGGGCTTAAAAACGCTCATTATCACGTTGATAGTTGTATTTTCCCTAGCCATTGTGATTTTGCTCATGGCCGCCATCCGCAAGAAAAGCGTCGCCAGATTGTTGCAAGTTGTTTTCATCTGGCTGCCCAAACGCTGGCGTTCCCGGATAGACAACCTCATAGAACTCTTCATTGACGGACTCAATATATTCGGGCACCATTACAGCATATTGCTCTACTGCATACTGATTACTGCTTTGGGCATGGGGCTGGACGGCCTTTACTTCTGGTTCGTGTTCAGGGCTTTCGGCCTCGGGACAGCTTTTATGGTTGTCCTGTTCGGCTACACCCTGATCAATCTTTCCTACATTCTGCCCCAGCCACCAGCTCAGTTGGGCAGCAACGAGTGGATGATGATCATAATTTTTTCTTTGGGATTCGGAATTGACAAGAACGCAGCCTCTGCCGTGATGGTCTTTGCTCATTTATTCACAGCGGTCATTATCAGCCTGTTGGGACTGGCGGGCTTCAGTTATGCCGGAGTCAGGACCCTGGGGCAGATCAAAAGGGAGATCTAATGCCGGAACATCTGGAAATCGTGGAACAGCTTCAGGACAAGCGCAAGCGGCTGCTTGCCGAAATACACAAGGTCATCATCGGCCAGGACAGGGTGATTGACGACCTGGTGATCGGGCTCTTCTCAAACGGGCATATGCTGCTCGAGGGTGTGCCCGGCCTGGCCAAGACTTTGCTCATCTCGACCATCGCCAGGGCCTTTAACCTCAGCTTCAACCGCATCCAGTTCACACCCGATCTGATGCCATCCGACATCACCGGATCGGAGATCCTCAACCAGGCGGGGGACAGGGGCACCAATTACTATGATTTCATCAAGGGGCCGGTGTTCGCCAATATCATTCTGGCGGACGAGATCAACCGCACTCCGCCCAAAACCCAGGCCGCTTTGCTCCAAGCCATGCAGGAAAACCAGGTGACCTATGGTAATAGAACATGGGACCTGGATCTGCCGTTCATCGTTTTGGCGACCCAGAACCCGATCGAGCAGGAAGGGACTTATCCCTTGCCGGAGGCTCAATTGGACCGTTTTATGTTTTATATTAATATTGAGTACCCGACTTTGGAGGAGGAAAAACTGATCGTGGCACACACTGCCGGACTGGAAGACATCCAGGTCAGCCGGATTATGGACGCCGCGGATCTTATCCAGGCGCAGAAAGCGATCCGCTCTATTCCGGTGAGCGAGCACGTGATCAATTTCGCCGTGAACCTGGTGCGCTCCACCCGCCCCAACGAAAGCGGGGCCAGCGACTACATTAAAAAATGGGTGAATTGGGGGGCGGGACCGCGTGCTTCCCAGTTCCTGATCTGGACAGCCAAAGCCCGGGCCGCTCTGCTGGGCAGGCTTACCCCTTCGGAGGACGATGTGATGAAAGTTGCCGAGATCGTATTGCAGCACCGCATCATTGTGTCCTTCGCGGCAGAGGCGGAAAGCATCCGCTCCCGCGACGTCATTCAGCATCTGCTTGAGCGGACATAGAGGGGAGGATGGCCCGGAAAAGATCAGTTCTGCTCGCGGCTTTGCTCTTGTCATGCCTGACGCTTTCCGGGTTTGACGACAAATTTGTCCGCCAGGTTTATCACTCGCCCAACCCCATCGCCCGCAACATCAAATGCAACGGCGAGTTGGTCTATGTTTATAACGACTGGTACCTGTATGTCTATTCGCTGGCTAATATCTGGAATCCGGTGATTGAAACCGGATTTCTGAGCACCTATCCGATCACCGACGTCGAGACCCTGGCCCAAAACCAGTTGTTCATCTGCTCCCACGAACCGGCTAATTATATCACGGAACTCGATTCCCTCAATACTTTCGGACGCATCTATACGGTCCAGCGGCTCACCTGCACTAAAGTCAAGCGCGAAGGGACACTGCTCTATGCGTCGCACCGGGATAACGGTCTGGAGATCTATGACATCAGCAAAAGCGTCTATCCCCAGCTCCTGGCCGGCTTTTCGGAAAACTGGGGCGTCATCGACCTGGAGGCACGCTATCCGGAAGTGCACGCCCTCAATGATTTCGGCTATGTGAACATTGACGTGACTGACATCACTCACCCGCGTACCGTTGGTTCCAATTACGAGATCGTGGATGGCAAAATACTCAGCGTCAACCGCAATATAGCTTGGGTTGGCGCGGGCAGCACCCTGCTGGCCGTCGAGGTCACTTATCCGGACAAGCCCGTCATCATCAACCGCTACCGCTTCTCCGCCGACATCAACGCCATCGAGGCCCGGGGAAACGAGCTGTTCATCGCGCTGACGACCTCCGGCCTCAAGATCATGGATATTGCCAATCCCAGGAAGATCAGCGAAAAAAACCAATTCTACCATAAATCGGGGATAACTTCCATCGCCCTTGAAGGCGATTACATCTACCTCGGGGCCGACACCAAGGGCTGGTTCGTCCTCGAATACAGATAATTTTCATCCTGCTCCCTTTTCTTCTTTTATCGCTCCACAGGCCGTAACGGCTGACTCCCCCGCCTGTATATTTTCCTCTGTACCGTTTCTACTCGTACGTCTTTCCTGCGCAGGAACGACGGACGAGTAGAAACGGGGCAGTAGGATGTCGTCCTTCGCTTGACGGGGAACCTGAGGTTCCCTCTCTTCTACCCCAGCCGGCAAGCTGTCAGGGGATCTTGGGTGCGAGGACGACGGATTGCATGCACGGGAATGACAGAAAAATGCTCCGGCCAAAAAAGCCGGAGCTTATTATATGAATAGCGGACGGGTTATCTCACAAGCAGAAGCTTGCGGGTCCGTGTCTGGCCGGCTGCGTTGAGTTTGCAGAGATAGATCCCGACGGCGGAGGCGGCCCCGTTATCGTCTTTGCCGTCCCAAGTCACAGCGTGCGTGCCTTTGTTCAACCGGCCGCGGTGCAAAGCGCGGACCAACTGCCCCTTGGAATTATAAATATTCAGGCTGACTTCCTCCTTGGTGTTGACAGTGAAGCCGATGCTCGTTTCACGAGCGAAGGGATTGGGTTGATTCCGTCCCAGGGTAAAGGGTTCCTGGGCGGCCGCCTGGTCCTCATTGGCCACAAAATCATCCGGCGGGTCAGTGGTGATCCGGACCGCCAGCCCGGCCTGCAGGGGAGAGGCGGTGACGGGGTAGATGTTGGCGAAGGAGTAGGTGAGGCCGTCGTTCTGCAGATGATTCTCGACACCCACGGTGCTGTAGTTGCTGGTCAGGGAGGGGTTGTCGATCGTGTGATACTGGAAGACGATGTCGCCGTCCGTCCCAGTTTGGGGATAGAGGAGCAGCTGGAATTTTTCGAGGGAGGGATTGGCCAGCTCGATGGTGTACTGGCTGTAGGCGTCGTTCCATTCCACGATGTAGCGGTTGTTGGCCTGGTCATGCCAATTGCAGATGCGCATGTCGTTAAAGGTATAGAGAGTGTCCACCTGGACGCGCATGCCCTTGAGGTCGTCCCAATAGGGCGCAACCATAGCATAAGGCCCCAGGGCGGCGGGGATGTAGAGATTGTTGAAGTCCGACATCCAGGTGGGGACGAAGGAGACCCAGCCGTTGGAGCAAATTGTCAGCCGGTCATAATCTATCCCGTAATAGCGAAAGCTGAAGGGTAGATCCACCGTGTAGGAAGCGTCGTCCTTGATGAGGTGAACCTCGCCGGCGCCGCCGTTGCGGGGATCGATCTCGACCCACTGGTAAGACGGATGCTGCGGATAGTCCAAATCAAAGCTGTCATAGGCGAAATAACCGTAGCCGTCCGGCCCGGTGGGATCCGTGGCAGAGGGATTCCCGGCCACCATGGCATAATGGCTGTGGGTGACATATCCGCCCGCGCCGGTGACGGTGAAAAGCAACGGAATGCTGCGCCCGACGAAACAGCCGGACTGGACCTGGATGGCGGCCTGGAACTGGGTGAAGCCGTTCACGGGCAGGTCGCCAAGGTTGATTGTGTCTGAGATGACAGACGCGGCGTCGGTCGAGGACTGGACCTGGACCGCGGCGTTCTGCATGGCGGCTGTCCCGGTATTGGTGATATTGAAAGTGACCATGGTGGCGGAACCGATGGTGAGGCCACCCAGATATTCCGGAGTGATTGTGAAGAGCGGGCCTCCGGTCTGCAATTCGAATTCCATGCCTGCACCCGCGAAGGGAATCCCCAACTGAAAGACGACTATGTTGCCATAGGGGGTGGAAGGGCTGACGGTGAAGCTGAAATTCAGCAGGGCGGACATGCCTTGCGGGAGGGTGACTTCCTGGGTCGGGTTGCTGATCGTGACTAGACCGCCCGGATCAGCGGACAGATAGACCGGCGTGTTAGTGTAAGGAATGGACGAGTAGTTTTTGAGCGTAAGGGCGAGCTGATAGGTCTGCCCTGGATCGAGGACCTCGCCCACCAGGCTGTTGCTGACCAGCCCCACGGTGGCATTGGCCGTCGGGGTCAGGGTCGTGACCAGGGGAACGAAATCAGGCTTGTTTATGGTCAGGGTGAGATTCCCTACTTGCTCGGGATCGATCGGCAAAAGGGCGTATCCGTCGTGGACGCGGGCGTAGGTGTAGGACTGGTTGTCCTTGGTGCCGGACACAATGGCGCCGTTCAGGTTGGGAGCGGTGATCCTGATATGGGAGGCGGACTGGGCAAATTCGGTCCCGCCGTTGATGACCGACGTTGGTATGGTCTGGGGTACGAGCATCCACATCCTGAGCGTTGGGTCGGAGAGGATGTTATAGACATGGAAATAGAAGGAGACATTCCCGTTGGAAGCGAGGTCGAGGGGATAGTTGTTGTAGAGCTCGACCTTCCCGGCCAGGACAGAGGCCCCCAAACTGCGCTCGCCGTCGTCCAGAATACTTGAGAAGATGCCGCTGGAGATCGTGTTGTTGAGATTGGTCTTGGTGTGGAGGTCTGAGGGTCCGACAAAGCCGACGCAGCCTCCTGGTGAGGCGATGGTCCCCATGCGCATCCACTTCTCGCCGAAGCAGGGATTGAGGGAATTGGCATAATCGCCGGTGTTGCAGACGATGGAAAAGACGACGGGCATGCGGGAGCCGTTGATCAACGATGAATTCAGATCCACGTTGTGAAAGGAAGGATAGTGCCAGCCATCAGCCGCGCCCCAGCCACGGTAGCTGACATACTGCACCCCCTGGTTGATGGAGGCCTGGATCAGGCTAGCGCCACTGACAGTGGGATTCTCCAGCGTGTAAAAGACAGTGTCGACCTGGGTGTAGCCGGTGGCCAGCATTTTTTCCCTGAGCCACATCGACATCTGATACGGTGTGACGGGGCGGAGGCCGCCCTCGGCGTAATTGCCAGCCACCACTAGGCTGCGGCGCATCCAGTTGGTGTTCGTCATGTAGGGTGTCTTTTCGTAACTCACGGTCTTGTTCAGCATGGTCAGGAGCTCGCTGATATCGCCAAACGAGAAGCGGCCGGAGAGCATTTCGGGGAAATAATCATCGCCGGTTAACATGGTGTAGTGATTATCGTCGGCGTCGTGCTCCGATCCGTCCGGTGATGTGTAGATATTAGTCGGGACGGCGTAGGAGCCGGTGACATCGCCCAGGATCAGGAGATGGTCGCAATGGTACTGGCTGTAGTGGTTTTGGACAAAGTCTTTCAGAGCCGCGGTCGTGGTGCCTATGTTCTGGATGGATTCGACGTAAACGTCATAGCCGATAGACCGTTTCCAGGCAATGAAGTTGGCTAGATAATCCGTCAGGGAATTGTGGGAGATGATCAGCAGCCCCGGCCTGGCCAGCGGCAGGTCCCTCAGGTAGGAGGTTTCATAATTGGCGGCGAGCTCTTTGTAAGCCCTGACAAAAGAGGGCGAGACGGAAGCGGGAAGGTCTACCGTCCCGGACCCGACCAGATCGAACTGGACGCTTTCCAGCACTTTGTAGGAGGTATCATGGCTGACTTGGCGTACAACCTGAACGGTAAAACCATGCATTTCCCGGAAGGTGAAGGAATTGGCCAGATAGACCAAGGCGGGGTCCACCTGCTCGGATGTCCTGAGATAAGCGCCGCCGGAGTCAAATTCCTTCCAGCGCATGCCCGTGACATTGATCCCGGCCTGAAGACAGGGCAGGGCAAAGGTGTGTGATTCCACCAGGGGAAAAGCTTTATCAGCCGTGAGGTCTGGAACGGCTACGCTTCGGGCCAGGCTAACCGCCAGGCGGTTTTCCGCCGAGCTGGACAGATCCAGTTCGAAACTGAAAGCGAGCGCTGATATCATCGTCAGGCAGAGCATTACATAATATCTCATGAGTTCTCCTGTGCATATTTAAGTAAACTGATTGAATGCAATTATTATTCCCAAAGGGATTCGGCAAGCGGATAATGGAAAATCCACAAACACGCGAAACAGGCATTAAAATTGCATATCATCTGAAAACTAAAATTTGAAGAGCTTGGATGATGAGGAAAACACTCTTTTACATACTGCTTGGCTGCTTGACTCTGCTGATGGCCAGTTGCGGAAAGAATATCAACCTGACCGATCCGGATATCTCTGACCCGGCTGCCCTGGCCTTCGGAACAGAAGAGACATTCGACATCGTTACCTGGAACATAGAGAATTTTCCCAAGCGGGATCCCGAAACATCGGACCTGTTGAAAACCCTGCTGCCCGCCTTGAAAGCGGATTGCATAGCGATACAGGAAGTGAACAACATATCGGCCTTTCACTCGCTGGTAAGCAAGATCCCCGGATGGTCATACAGGATCTCCAGTTCTGGGGACACCCAAACGGCGGTCATGTATGACACGTCCACCGTCCAGGTGGATTCCAGCGCGACCATATTCACGGATATGAGCAATCCCTTTCCCCGGCCTCCGCTGCTCATGAAGATAAGATGGCAGCAGCAGGAACTGGTCCTGATCAGCCTCCACCTCAAGGCCTTCGGAGATAATGTGATTGATGAGGCGGACGCCTGGGATGAGGAAGTCAGAAGGCGCTACGCCTGCCAGCTGCTTGACCAATACATCGCGGAGAATTTTGGCTCGAGCAAAGTACTGGTCGTAGGTGACATGAATGACCAGATCCAGGAAGCAGAGGCCAGTAACGTGTTTTTGAGCTTTATCGGAAAGCCCGCCGAGTATAAATTCGCCGACATGGGTATCGCGCAGAACCTGAGTTCCCAGAATTGCTCGTATCCCCCCTCCTCCAGCCATATAGACCACATACTGATGAGCAACGAGTTGTTCTACGATTTTTCCCGGTCAGGGAATTATGCGTTGACGATCAGGATGGAACTGAAAGTGGTTGGCGGGTGGTTTAATTATGACAAATATCTGTCTGACCACCGGCCTGTGGCCGCCAGGTTCAAAATAATGCCAGAAACCGGAACGATTTGAGCGCGCATTGAATGCTCTTTGCATATGCGCCTGGAGGTGTTTCCAAGTCTGCCTGGCCGCTTGTGAATGAAATGGTAACCGCATTTACACTTACTTGTTTCACAGGCTTTTTCCGGCAAAATGTAAGATTTTACCAAGTGGGGAGTTGCGCCATTCATATGCGCTAAGATATTGTCATATTGCAGGATATGATTTTACGCGAAGCCTGGGTGGTCGCTAAAGTCGCTCTGCCAATGTATAGAGACGAATTTTTTTGTTGACAGAATCCAGGAGTTCATCCAGGTATATAAGTGTTCTTACTCTGACCCTACCAAATTAAAGAAGAAAGGAGGTAAAATGAGCAGAGAAGATTTAATTAAAAAGATCACAGACAAGACCGGCATGACCAAGAGAATGGCCGGCGAAGCCCTCACCGCAGTACTCGAAGGTGTGAAAGGTGCTTTGAAGAAAGGCGACAAGGTATCCTTGGTCGGTTTTGGCTCTTTTGCAGTAGCCAAGAGGAAAGCCCGCAACGGCATCAATCCCAAGACCAAGAAAGCCATCAAGATTCCAGCTCGCAAAGTACCTGTTTTCAAAGCTGGCAAGAAACTGAAAGACGCTGTGAAATAATCCTTTGTTTCACACTACAACTACGGGGCGGGGAGCAATTCCTGCCCCTTTTCTTTTGTTAAAAATGTTGACTGTTTACAAGCTGGCATATACTTGGCATTTAAAAATAAAAAACGCTGATTAGGGGTTAAAAAAAATGAGATTTCAGATTGAACAAAAAGACCTGATCCACCATATCCAGCACCTGGCGTCGATCGTGCCCAGCAAAAACACCACTCCCATCCTGACCAATTACCTGCTGGAAGCCAACGCCGATACCGACACCTTGATAATAACAGCATCTGACCTGGAGATAACCGTAATAGCTGAATTTAACGCGAGCGTTTTCGAAAGCGGGATCACAACGATATCCGCCCGCTCTTTCAACGAGATAATAAATTCCCTGCCCGAGGCTAAAATAGATATCGCTAAACAAGACGACATCCTGAAGATTCATTGCAGCAATACCGATTTCCGCCTGCTGTGCGCGGATCACACCCTGTTCCCCCTAGTCCCCGAAAGACAGATGAAAAACGCGATCTTCTGCGCCAACAGCATCTTCTACAGAATGATGACGAAAACCAGTTTCGCAGTCTCCAGCGATATCAACAGGGCTGTTTTGAACGGCGTCTGTTGGATGATCAGCTACGACCACCAGATCATGGCAGCCACTGACGGAAGAAAAGTGGCGGAGATAAAATATAACCAGGCACTCAATCGGGCCAATGAAGAGCCGGCCAAAGCCAAGCCCAAATCAAAGGGGAAAAAAGACGGGGAACCTGATTCAACAGAGGAAAACCCTTACGGTCCGGATATCGATTTCGAGCAAGGGATTGAGAAGATATTGCCCCTCAAGACACTGAGTTTCCTGCAGAAGATCCATTCACCCGAAATCCAGGATGTAACTGCCGTGATCGAGCCCAACAGAGTTATGTTCCAATATGGGGAATATACGATCTTCACCCATGTGATCGAACACAAGTACCCTGATTATCAGAAAGCCTTCATCAAGGACCTGCCCAACATCCTCATCATAGATAAGAACGCGCTCATCACATCCATCCGCCGGGTCGCCCTGATGGCTCCCGAAGACAATTTGAGGATCAGATTCGAGCTATCCAACGAACGGTTTGAGATCAACACAACCAACCGTGATACCGGCGAAGCCAAAGAGCTCATCGATAAGTACACCTATACCGGCAGCAACACGTCAATTGCCTTCAATAACAAATACATGATCGCAATCCTTGAATCCATTGACACGGAGAATGTCCAGATATGCCTGGGAACGCAAAAGGACCCGATCATGATCTATAATGAAAAAGAGCCTGAGAATCAGGAAATAACATATTTGTTGATGCCACTGCGCTCCTGACCTAATTGAAAGTTAACAGGATCCGGCTGGAAAACTTCCGCAATTTCGCGGAAAGGGAAATCGATTTCGGGTCATCGGGCGCCTTTTTCCTCGGACCGAACGGCAGCGGAAAGACCAATCTCCTGGAAGCCCTGGCATACGCCAGCTTAGGAAAGTCCTGTCGTTATCAGGCCGATGAACTGCTTATACAAAAAGGGGCAAGAAAATTTTCCCTGGCGGCTGACTTTCAACTCGTTTCCGGGAAATACAAGCTCAATGCGGAATACTCCCCAGGCCAGAAAAAATTTTTCATTAACAGGAATCAAATCAGGAATCTGAGTTGCTTGTACAGCTACCTGAAAGCTATTTACTGCTCTCCGGACGACGTCTACTTGATCAATGGCAATCCACGCCGGCGCAGGCAGCACTTTGACCTCGCCATAGCCCAACTCAGGCCTCCCTACATCACTCAACTCAGGCATTACATCCATATAACTGAACAAAGGAATACTCTGCTGAAGAACCCCATCAACACCGCGCAAAAAAAACACTGGGATATCCTGTTCCTCAAAGCGATGCACCCTGTGATCGAAGCCAGATTCGAATATCTCCAACTGATTAACGGGATTCTTCAAGAAAAATACGGTGACGTTTTAACAGAAGCGAATCAGATTAGAATCTCCTATCTGCCAAACCTGAATATATCAGCCGATACTGAGGCGAATATGGCAGAACTGCATGCAATAGCCAACAGGGAGTGGCAGTATCAGAGGACCCTGTGCGGTCCACATCTGGACGATTATTCATTCATTCTGAGAGGGCATCACCTGAAAGAAATCGGGTCGCAGGGACAGAAAAGGACAGTCACGATGCTGCTGAAGATCGGCCATCTGGAATTGGTCAAAAATATGATCGGCGAGTATCCGATCTTGCTGCTTGACGATGTTTTTGCCGAGCTTGACGAGACGCACATCGTGCAACTCATGCAGGTCCTGAGCAGTCATGAGCAGATTTTTGTGGCCTCCCCCCGTGAACTGACAGGCCGTTTCTGGCCTGAACTGCCAGTGGTCAATCTGGAGGCAGGATCCCGATGAAAGCCAGGAAAAACCTTAACATCCTGGGCTGGATGTTCTACGATTTCGCCAATTCCTCCTTTACGACAGTAATCATATCGGTAGTATACAGCGCGTATTTCGTGAAGGTGGTTGCCCGAACTGTTTGTTTCGAGGTTTTCATACCCTTTTTCGGGTCCAAGGTTCTGGTCTTGACCCCCGAAACCCTTTGGGGAATCTCGATCAGCGTGTCCATGATCCTGGTGGCCATAAGCTCGCCGATTTTTGGCGCCGTGGCGGATTATTCCAGAAGCAAAAAGAAATTCCTCTTCTATAACTGTTATCTTACCATCATCTTTACCGGTTTGCTCTTTTTTGTGGGCAAGGGCGATATATCGAAAGGCATGCTCTTTTTCATAATTGCCAACTTCGGCTTCAACAGCGCCAATGTCTTTTATGACGCGTTTCTGCCCGAGATCACGCATCATCAGGAGATGGGAAAGGTGTCAGGTTACGGTTGGGCTTTCGGCTATTTGGGAGGCCTGGTAGCTTTGATAATCGCTTTGGTTTTAACACGGATAGACGTACGGCTGGTATTTCCGGCGATTGCCCTGTTTTTTTTCGTGTTTTCGATGTTCACCTTAATCTGGCTGAAAGAATTCAGAAAGCCTTCCAAACGCACAAATTACTTCAAGACTGCCTTGCAAAGAATCAACTATTCGTACAACAATATCAGGAAAATACCTGAACTTCTGAAGTTTCTCATCAGCTATTTCGTATATAATGACGGCATTACTACCGTTATTGTATTTGCATCCATTTACGGAATTACCAGGTTTGGCCTGACCACCAAAGACATGATCGTTTACTTTATCCTCGCGCAGTTAACTTCTATCATCGGATCCTCCATATTTGGAGATCTTACTGACAGGATCGGCGTCAAGCTCTCGCTGACGATCAGTTTACTGATTTGGATAGCAGTGGTAACGGGCGCATTTTTCTGCCTGGGCAAAACCTGGTGGGTGATCAAATTCCTTGGCTATTCTCGCGTGAATCTGACAGATTACCATTTTGTTGGAATGCTGGCCGGGCTCGCCATCGGCAGCAGCCAGTCCAACAGCAGAACCATGCTTGCCATGTTGACACCGGGAGATAAACAGGCGGAATTTTTCGGGTTTTATACATTGACAGGAAGGCTGTCATCAATTTTGGGTCCAATCTTGTATGCGGAAATCGGCCGGAGGACTGGATCACCTAAATGGGCTGTGTTATCGGTGCTTGTCTTCTTCTTGACCGGAATGGTAATTCTTCAGACCGTCAGAGTTGACAAAGGAATTATGGAAGCCAAAAAATTGAGCCAATAAAGGAGGAAAACATGAGATTCAGAGTTCTTATGCTCATCTGCGTTATCGTAACGCTCATATCCTGTTCGCGCAAGGACGGTCGCGTTCTATACATTTTCAACTGGACTGATTATATCGATAATACCCTGGTTGAACGTTTTGAGCAGGAATATGACTGCAAGATAGTATATGACACATTCGATTCCAATGAAAACATGCTGACCAAGGTCCTGACCACCAAAGCTTCGTATGACTTGATCGTCCCCAGCGGCGACCATGTCAATATCATGATCAAGAAAGACCTGCTGGAACCGATAGACAAGACGAAGTTAACGAATTATAAAAACCTTAACCCTATATTTCTTGAAAGATCTACTTCGTTCGATCCTGACAACAAATATGCCATCCCTTACTTCTGGGGAACAACATGTCTCATATACAATAAAAAACACGTCCCGCCGGATATCATAAACAAAGGATCTTGGGACATAATCGCTGATCCCTTTTTCGAGGGAAAAGGCAAGATAACACTTCTGGACGACCAGCGGGAGGTTGTGGGCGCCGCTCTGATGAAAGCGGGCTTTGATCCCAATAATACTTCAGAAGGAGCATTAAAAGCTGCCGATCTGGTTTTGCAGAAATGGGATAAAAACGTATCGCAGTATGATTCTGACTCCTATAAGAATGAAGTCCTCGATGGTACAACCTGGCTGGCCCAAGGTTACAGCGGGGACGCTTTGCAGGCAATGCAAAACAGCATTGATGTCGATTTTGTTAACCCTATCGAAGGAACATCGCTCTGGATCGACAGCATCGTGATACCCAAAGGTGCAGAACACAAGGACCTGGCATACAAATTCATCGACTTCCTGCTTGATGCCAACAATGGAAAGATCAATGCCGAATTCGTCTTTTACGCCACCCCCAATGCAGCAGCCTATAATCTGCTTTCCGAGGAAACTAGAAATGATCCTCATATCTATCCCGGCCAGGATTATCTACAGAAATGCAAAATGATCCAGAACATTGGGGACAATGTCCTCAAGATCGATAAGATCTGGCAGAAAATACGTAAGTAATGGTTTGGACACACACCAGATTCAACAATTGGCAGCTTTGTGCAAGTGTTAAACATTGTAACAAGCGAACAGATATTCGCCGGTGAGCCTCTGATATGTCGTTGTCCCGAGGCGTATCTGTCATCGATTATGACTAATGGATAAGGATAGGATTATGCTAGATTTACTGGGTGGTTTGGCCAGAACCCGTTATTGTGGAGAACTAAATGAAACAATGATCGGCCAGGTCGTTACTGTCATGGGATGGGTACACCGCAGAAGGGACTTGGGCGGTCTGATTTTCCTGGATCTGAGGGACATTAAGGGCGTGGTGCAAACAGTTATTCATCCCGAATCACGGGATATCTTCACCAAGTCAGAGAAGGTCCGCAATGAATATGTGGTTGCCGTAACCGGAGTAGTAGTTGCACGATCAGAAAGGAATATAAACGCTCAGATGCCTACTGGAAGAATAGAAATCAGAGCTGACGCTCTGGTAATAATCAACGATTCAGATCCCCTACCTATCCAAACAACAGAACATGCCATGGCTGATGAGGACCTGAGATTGGTTTACAGGTACCTTGACCTGAGAAGAGATAAGCTGCAGAGAATAATCATCAAGCGCCATGAGATAATCCAATGCATCAGGCAATATCTGAATGAGAGGAATTTTCTCGAAATTGAAACGCCAGTATTGATGAAAAGCACACCTGAAGGAGCCAGAGACTATCTGGTGCCAAGCCGCATTTATCCTGGCAAGTTTTTCGCTTTGCCTCAATCACCGCAGATGTTCAAACAGCTGCTTATGATCGCCGGTTTTGACAGATATTACCAGATCGCCCGCTGCTTCAGGGATGAAGATCTGCGGGCCGACAGGCAACCGGAGTTTACACAATTGGATCTTGAAATGAGTTTTGTAAATCAGGACCAGATCTTTGACGTCATAGAAGGACTACTTCATGCTGTTTTCGATCAATGCGCAGATATCAAGCTTCGAAACCCTTTTCCCCGTCTGTCGTATTCAGAAGCTATGAACAGGTTTGGATGCGATAAACCGGACCTGCGGTTTGGCCTTGAGTTAATAAATGTTACTGACATTTTTGCGAAATCGCAATTCCAGGTCTTTCAGAACGCCCTCTGTAAAAGCGGATCAATACGATGCATTCGACTTGAGGGAGGGGCTTCCTTGAGCAGAAATCAAATTGATGCAATGCTTGAAATAGCCAAACATAACGGCGGAAACGGATTGGCATTCTGGAAGCACCTGGCCAAAGACCTGAGAAACGGTATTGGAAAATACTTCTCGGATAACGAGATCCAGGAACTCAGTACACGCACCGCAATCAAAGAAGGGGATCTCGTAATTTTCGCGGCTGATAATGATGCAATGGTGTTCAAGGTTTTAGCCGCAATCAGGAATCATCTGGCTTCCCTTTTGCAGCTTATTCCTGATAAAACCTATGCCTTTGTATGGATTACTGATTTCCCCCTGTTTCACAAGAGTGAATTAAGCGGTCAATGGGAGCCGGCTCATCATATGTTTACCTTGCCTAAGGATGAGCATGTAGCTTGGTTGGACGAGCCGGAAAAAATCGGAGACATCACCGGGCAGTTATATGACTTGGTATGCAATGGCATGGAACTGTCTTCCGGCAGTATCAGATGTCACAGGTACGATATTCAGAAAAAAATATTCAATGTTCTGGGTTTATCGGAAGCTGAACTTAAATCCAAATTCGGCTTTTTCCTGGATGCCTTGAGGTACGGCGCCCCTCCTCACGGAGGGATTGCCCCAGGCATCGATCGCCTGGTTATGCTCCTTACTGAGGCGGACTCGATCAGAGATGTAATAGCCTTCCCAAAAACACTTAAAGCAACTGACCTGATGTGCAATTCGCCGGCCGAAATCAGTCCGGTTCAATGGAACGAATTGCACCTACAGCCTACGGACTGATGTGTTGTTTAAAATAGCTGTGCTATCCAGCGGAAAAAGCCGAGGTTCGAATTTACGGGCACTGGCTCACTATTTTCAGTCAAATTCTTTGCCAGTCAGTATAGCATTTGCAGTCAACACGCGATCTGACGCCCCTGCCGTTAATGTTTGTGCTGATCTGGGGATTCAATGTTATATCATTCCATATAGTAATCAGTTTGAATCCAGAATTATTGACTTATGTTGTTCATGCGGAATCTGCCTTATAGCTTTATCTGGTTTTTTAAAGAAGTTATCTGCTGTTTTTTTGCTTAAAACTCATGTGCCGGTTTTAAACATCCACCCGGCACTGCTTCCCCTGCATGGCGGCGATGGATTATATGGAATGAACGTTCATAAAGAAGTATACCAAAGCGGCGACAAGATCTCGGGAGCTACCGTTCATTTGGTTAATAAAGATTACGACAAGGGCTCGATCATTGCCCAGGAGATAATTGACATATCCGGATGTCAAACCCCTGAAGACATTGCCCGCGCTGTTCTCAAAAAAGAGCATGAATTGTATGGCAAAGCGATCTGGGATTTTCTGACACAAAGTCGGCATGAATAAGGCAGCAATTGCTACTTTGGGCTGCAAGGTCAACCAGGCGGAGTCCTTTTCCATCATACAGCAATTGCAAATACGTGGATATGATATAGTTAATTTTAATGATGTCGCAGATGTGTACATCATCAATACCTGCACTGTCACAAAAAGAACCGATCTGAAATCCAGGTCACTAATCCGCAAAGCTCTATATAAAAAGGAATTGAACCGCGAAATCAAGGTGTTTGTAACGGGTTGTTACGCGCAAAAAGAGACAGATGAAATCAGGGCTTTGGGCGATATCGACCTGATAATTGACAACTTTCAAAAGATAGATTTAAATAGATGGTTCAATAATGAAGAATTTGTGTTTATCGATATCATGTCCGTTGATACACTTTTATGGAAAAACATCACAGCAATGCATGATCGGACGCGAGCTTACCTGAAGATCCAGGATGGCTGTAGTTATGATTGCGCGTATTGTGCCGTGCCGTTGGGGAGAGGCAGACCCCGCTGCCTGACAACTGGGCAGGTCTTGGAGCAAGCCACAGTACTGATCAACAACGGTTACAAAGAATTGATTGTTACGGGCATTAATTTAGGTTTGTATAAAGATCCTATTGACGGATCCGGGTTGCCCCAGCTAATCAGGTATTTGGCGAGCCTTGACAGCGATGTTTTACTTCGATTAAGTTCGGTTGAACCGGACTTATGGACGGATGAACTCTTAGATGCGATTGACTGTTATGTTAATATATGCCCGCATTTTCATATTCCCGTTCAATCCGGTTCCGACAATGTGCTTATAAAGATGCAGCGGAGATACGATATCAAGCTGGTAAATGATCTGATCAATGCCTTGAGTGCAGTAAAGCCGAATTGCGCGATCGGACTTGACATCATATGTGGTTTCCCTGGCGAAACGGATGAAGATCATCAAGCAACTTATGACCTGATAAATGGATTGCCTATAGCCTATCTGCATGTATTCGGTTTTTCTAGACGCGCATCTACCACTGCTGGCACTATGCCGAATCAGATAGATAAACAGATAAAAATCGACAGAGTCAGATCCATATCTTATCTTTCCCGTCGGAAAAAAAATTATTACACGGAAATGCTTATTGATAAAGGAGAGTTACTGAGGGGAGTCGTGGAAAAAGTCGATGATAAAGTTGCCATCAGCCTGTCCGATCATTATGTCAGATTATATCACAAATCAATTGATCCGGCTGTTAATCAAATCATCTGCGGGAGGGCTTTGAAACGGTTCAGAAGCGGAATACTAATCTGACTCTTTAGCCTTGCCTGCGAAATAATCAACGATTCTTCTGGCAGTCTGTGGGCCGATTCCCTTGATCATTGTCAATTCGTCAAATGACGCCTGTTTAATCGCCTCAACCGATCCGAGCGCTTTCAATAACATGAATTTTGTCTGATCTCCCACGCTTTTTATCTCTTCAAGTTCACTTATCAAAGTTCTTCGTTTTCTCCTTGAACGGTGGAAATTGACCGCAAATCTATGTGCTTCGTCTCGAATACTGATGATCAGCCTTAAAGCCAACGATGATCTGGGCAGGATAAGAGAATCAGACAGATCGGGGACAAATATCTCTTCGATTCTTTTTGCAAGCGAGATCAAAGAAACTGGCATATCGCATTGATCAATGATTTCTTTGGCTGCGCTCAATTGGCCCTTACCCCCATCAATTATGATTAAATCAGGGACCATATCACTGTTCTGTTTAACTTCCGCCATGAATCTGGTAACCGTTTCGGATATGGCGGAAAAGTCGTTCTGCTTCTCGGAATCACGAATAATATATCGTCTGTAGTACTTTTTAGCTTGTTTGCCGTTGGAGAAATATACGGCTGAGGAGACAGTGTCTGACCCCTGTATTGTGGAGATATCGATGCAGGCAATTCTTCTGGGAAGCTTGTTCAATCCAAGGATCTCTTTCAGTTCCTGGATTGGCTTGATCGTTCGGTTTGCTCTTTTCAGATTGGACAACTTGATCTCTTCAACGTAATGAAAAGCGTTTTTTTTGGCCAACGCAAGAAGCTTCAGCTTATCTCCACGCAGGGGTAACAAGACAGTAGTGCCCAGCCATTTCTTAATGTCATCATATTCAGCAGGTTGAATGGGTAAAAGGATTTCTTCAGGCATTTCCTCCTTGCCTGCATAATACAATTTTAAGAAAGCTGCCAGTATGTCACTCTCAGAAGCGTTTTCCACCTGTGACAAGGGATAGTTTTCCTGATTCATCAACTTGCCGCTGACCATCTTCTGGATTACGATAACGGCGATGTTTGAATCCTTGTAGATCCCGATAATATCAATGTTGCGCTGATCAATGGAAAACACTATCTGATGTTTTTGCATTTTTTCCATTTCCATAATCTTATCGCGATATTCAGCAGCCTCTTCGAACCGCTCTGCCTCAGAAGCCTTAATCATTTTTTCCCTGAATTTTTCTGTTATCTGCGCATACCTGCCATGCAAAAAATCGAGAATTCCATTGATTATGGCTCTGTATCCATTTTGGGATATCTTGCCAATGCAGGGTCCGAAGCATTTATGCAATTGAAGATTGATGCAGGCTCTATTATAAATTACTTTGTCTGTAGGTATGTTCCTGTTGCAATTCCTGATCGGAAAGATCCACTCTAGTGTTTTCAGCGTGTGTCGCAATGTTCTGGAATCAGTATAAGGGCCGAAATATTTCGAGCCGTCCCTGACCAGTTCTCGGGATACGATTATACGCGGGAAAGGATCGTTAACGGTTATCTTAATGAATGGATAACGCTTATCGTCCTTTAATAATATGTTGTATTTAGGTCTGTGCTGTTTGATCAGGTTGGATTCCAATATAAAGGCTTCAGCTTCTGTGTTTGTTATGACATAATCAATATCGTCAATTTGGTGCACAAGTTGAACTGTCTTTGGATCTTTATCAGTATCAGACAAATAACTCCTGATGCGGTTTCTAAGGTTTTTTGCCTTGCCGATATATATAATAGCCCCGGTTTTATCCTTCCAGATATATACTCCTGATTGGAGGGGCAGGAAATTGGTCTTCGCGATTAATTTCTGGTTAATCTTGTCCACGCTGATCGCAGCATTTTCTTGTAGAATTTAATGTTGCAGAGGTATGATAAGGTTAACAAAACAAAGATGTAGATCAAAGCTATTATAAGATCACACGCCAAAATGGCATAGATGTTCTGCCAATTAACAAGGTTGCGCAGGAATAAGGCGGAAACACCCAGTATCAGATTAATCAGAAAGATCTTGAAAATATCAGTGATCACATTCTGCAAGATAACCTTGGGAAACCTTTTTTTGACGAGATGCAGCAACAAGAAGTAATTTACAGCTGCGGTTAATGTTGTTGATAATGCCAGACCCCTGTGTTGCATAAATTGCATCAAGATTAAATTCAGGATGATGTTCAAAGCAACCATAAAAGATGCTATCCGAACTGGGGTCTTGGTATCTTTATTAGCATAAAACAATGGCGTCACTGTTTGGTTTAAACCATAGAACACAAGCCCCAGAGAATAGAAGACAAGTGCCTGGTAGGTCATCAGTGAGGCTTTGTCATCAAACAAGCCCCTCTGGAACAGCGCCTGGGTCAAATCTGTGCCAAGAACAATGATCAAAGCAGTGACGGGCAACATGACGGCCACCAGCGACTCGGTGGCGAATCTGAGATTTTGGGACAAATCGTCCCATTTTCCCTCGGTTACATTTTTGGAAAACACAGGTAGGATGGCCGTACCGGTGGAAATCCCGAAGATTCCCAAAGGCATCTGCATCAACCTGTTGCCCATTCCCAGCGCAGTAATGCTTCCAACCGGCAAAAAGGAAGCCATTAACGCATCGGCAATCAGATTGATTTCTCTGATGCCGATGCCGATCATTGATGGTATGAATCTCTTCCAGAGAATACTTATCGATTCACCGCTGAATCTAATGAAAAGCTTGAATGAATAACCAATCTTCCTTAAGAATGGGAAATTGACTGCAGTCTGGAGCAATCCTCCCAAGAATACTCCCCACCCTGACCAGATAAGCAGTTCTTCTCCGCTGGCGTTCAATACAGCTGCGGGGATTATGGTCAGCGATATCATACCGATGTTTAGCAAGCCCGAAGAAAGACCCGTCATAAAGAAATAATCGTGGGAGTTCAGTATTGCAATCATTGTGGAGGACATCCCAATGAAAAACAGGTATGGGAATATTATTCTTGATAGCTTTATGGCTGCATTCATGGTTGATAAAGGCAAGCCCGGATAAAGGACTTTTACTATCAGGGGAGCGAATGCAATTCCGATTAAAGTCAGAGCAGTAAGAAACAGGGTCAGAATTGACAGGACATTCAACGCAAATTCAAGTTGTTGCTTCTTGTTGCTCCTTATGCCGATTTCATTGTACAAAGGCACAAAGGCCGCCGATAATGCGCCTTCTCCGAACAAGCGCCTGATCAGGTTAGGAAGATTATAAGCAACATTAAAAGCATCGTTCAAAAAAGTCGTGCCGAAAAAATAAGCCATTACCTGATCTCTTACAAGGCCCAATATCCTGCTTAGAAAGACCGCTAAGGACATCACGCTGATGTTTCTGGCAAGTTTCTTCTGAGACACTGTCAAGCCATAAGAGACTTAATTCTATTATATAGGTTGACTAGTATGAATTGCAGGTTTACCTTGCCATCTATCTTGTTGTGTAGATCATCAAAATAGTTTGTAATATCTGCAAAATCACTATCGCCTAAGTTGTTCTGCCCCATGAAGCTTAGCAGCAAGTCTTTCAAATCGATATTTGATACTTCGTCAGAACCTACTCTAGACAGGGCAACGTCATTGATGAACAAAACCAGATGACTTAGTACATCATGCATTACGTCGGCCTTTAACTTGTCTTTGCCCCCCTCAAGCATGGTGATAAGCGCGATGTCATCATTCTTAACGGCAGCTTCAAGAATTGAGACCATCAGACTCCTGGCTTCGTGCTTATCATCATTCACCAGCCTTAATGCCTGTTCTACATTTCCATTGGCTATTTTCGAGTATGAGCGGGCTTGTTTTTTGTCCACGAGATAATCTATCATCAGAATGTCCTCGATGACCTTGTGCGGGACAGGTTTGAAGAATACTGTCTGACAACGGGAAAGTATAGTCGGCATGATCGAAGCTATTTTCGTTGTGATCAGAATCTGAACAGTGTTCGTTGGTGGTTCTTCAAGCAACTTCAAAAAGGAATTGGCTGTGTGTTGATTCATTTCATCCGCATCTTCAATTATACAGATACGGTATCTGCCCTCTCGCTGAGAAGACGAAAGCCTTTTTTGGAGGAAAGCGATGCTTTCCTTGCGCAGTTGGGTCGCTTTTGAAAAGTACACTTTTTCCCAAGGTGTGCTCTTGCGGTTTTCGATAAAAGTGAGATATTCGTTAACTGCACTATTGGTTAGATCTCCTTCGTCATTAGAAGAAATGCTAGGGGTAGGGAAAACATAGATCAGATCAGGATGGCTGAACTCCAGGAACTTATGGCAGCTTGTACATGCTCCGCAGGGTCTTTTACCTGCTGCTGACAAACAGTTTAACGCCATGCCGAAAAAGAGCGCGGTGGAGAATTTTCCCACTCCTTCGGGACCGTGAAACAGGTAAGCCTGTGCTACCCTATCATGCCGCATGGCATTTTGTAAAAGAAGAATTGCCTTATCCTGGCCCTTGATCCTGCTGAACATAATCAAACAAGGCTGATTTTACTGTCTTTCTTGGTTAATGCAGTGGATGATTTATAGATATTTTCAATATAAGGACTTCTGAATTCAGAGGCGAGGATGTCATACAGCAGCAGGTCGTGATAAATACCCGCCATGAATATTGCATGTCGCTTTTTTCCCATATATTGGAAACCGCTTTTTTCATAGCTCCTGATGGCTCGTTTGTTGAAGTCAATGACTTCAAGCATGATACTGTTATAGTTTAGTACATTAAAGGCATAGTCCAGCATCAGGTTAGTGGCTTCAGTACCATAACCGTGGCCCCAGTAATTTTTGTCGCCGATGAATATGCCATAAGTGGCTGATCGGTGCGTTTCGTTTCGGTTATGGAGTCCGCAAATTCCAATGGCCTTGTTGGTTTCTTTGTCAATAATAGCGGCTATAACATCATGTTTGGTCAGATACTCAAGCATGCTTTGTTCTTTGTTGGCATCGATCATGCTGGATGAAAACAGCACATAAAGCCCAGTTTCCATGTCGTTAACCCATTCTGTATATTTCTCAATCTCATCGAAAGAAACCGGAGACAAATAGCATCTGTCACCTATCAATTTTTTAAAATAGCGCATCTTTTCTCACTCCTGCGTTATAACATTTTCGGCCAGCCGCAATCTGCGCCTAGTTTCGTCCAGCCCCAGAATGTCTATGATGCCGTGAAGCTCAGGGCATGACCGGCTGAAGCTAAGGGCAATATTCAGGGGGGCAAAGTATTCCTTTGCACTCATTTCGAGCAGCTCTTTCCCTTTGCTGATTATGGCTTGCAGGTCAGTTCCGCTGATTTCGCGCAAGGCATTCAGTTCATTTAGAAACCAGCTGATCACACGTTGGGATGATTCTTTCTTAAGTGTTTCTAGGTCCTGTCCCGAGATCTGCTGATCAACGTAGTACCTAACACTCTGCTGAACGATCTCTTTCGATAAAGTAACCCTTTTTCTGACCAGCTCTATCACTTTATGAAACTTGTCCTGGTCCCCAGAATCGATCCCGGCTTGGGTGAAATCAGGTTTGCATAGGGCGGCTATCTGCTCCAGTGGAAGATTTCTTATGTATTGTCCGTTCATCCAGTCAAGTTTGGTCAGATCGAACACAGCGCCGGCTTTATTGACCCTTTCCAGAGTAAATTCCCGGCACAATTCAAGCAAGCTGTAGAGCTCCCTGTCGTCTGCGCCGTGCCAACCCAGCAAGGCCACAAAGTTAATCAATGCTTCTTTGAGATATCCCTTTTGCAGATAGCTATCTACAGATACATCATTCATGCGCTTGCTCAATTTGCTTTTATCCGGATTCAAAATAAGCGGAAGATGGACCCAAACTGGCGTTTGCCATCCCAGGCACTCATAAAGGTAAACATGCTTCGGAGTGCTGGGCAGCCATTCTTCACCCCGGATGACATGAGAAATCCGCATCAGGTGATCGTCAACCACCGCAGCCAGATGATAAGTGGGATATCCGTCAGATTTGATCAGAACCTGATCATCCAATTGTGATACATCGATCTCGACTTTGCCTCTGATCTGGTCATGCACTTCGAAGGTCCTGTCGTCAGGCATTTTTAATCTGATCACGTATTTCAAGCCTTGCTCCAGGCGTTGATTGACTTCTTCTTCAGTCAGTGTCAGGCAGCGTCTGTTATATTTGGGAAACTGCTTCTGGCCCTGTTGCTCCTTTCTCATGAGTTCCAAGGTTTCGGCAGAACAGAAACACCTGTAGGCAAAACCTCTTTCCATCAATTTATGCGCGTATTTGGAATATATATCCAACCTCCGGGATTGCACATAAGGGCCGAAATTCCCCCCTAAGCCCGGACCTTCATCAAATTCAATCCCCAACCTGCTGAAAGCAGCAATAAGGTTTTCAACCGCCCCTTCCACTTTTCGATTCTGATCAGTGTCTTCGATCCGCAGGATCAAGCTGCCGCCATTGTGCCTGGCGAACAGGTAATCATACAACGCGGTTCTGAGTCCGCCAAGGTGCAGAAATCCGGTCGGGCTGGGCGCAAAACGCACGCGTACAATGCTCATGATTGATCTCCGGCATTACTGATTTTCATATATTGACCTTGAGTTATTGACATTACCCGGTAATGGGGTCGGTATGTCAATCTAAAAGACTCGCTGTGGCTGAGCAGTTGTTTTTGTCGCATCGATTCCCTGCATAAGTCAATCTCTGCTTGTACATCAAGGCAAGGGTATGTCTTGATCAACTTAGCTTGCAGTTCAGGCCATAATTCTGACCAATCGCCCCAATCTGTTTGTATATTCTGGGTTGTAAGAAACTGTTCCAGGTAATCCTCCCATGATATTAATCCCAGCCTGAGGCATGAAATGCTTACTCTATACATCACATTATCCAGGCTGATATCCTGGAGCAGCGGATAATAATGCTCTCCCATCATGGACAATTCACTTTCTATAGCAGTTATGGCTGCCTGCCTTCCCAAGGAGTAATGACCCTGGCCGTAACTGGCTTGGAATGCCAGTTTGTAGAGATCCGTCAGCCGGGCCTGGGGGCGGGTGTGATATTCAGTTTCAAGGATGCGGAGCAGTTTGTTCTGATTATTGAAAACCATGATACTCAATCGCTGTAAACCAAGTTCCCTGACTTGTAGGTTGACCTGATGCTTGCAGCCATAAGCCCTTCCGACGTTAAAATATCCCTGTCCAGGCAGACAAAATTCGCATCATACCCGGAGGCCAATTTCCCTAATCTGCTTTCGTCGTGTGACAGCCAAGCTGCATTGACTGTGTACATTTCAACGGCCTGGACAGGGTTCAAAGCTTCTTTAGGATTGTGATGATTGACTGCCGCTCTGATGCCTTGGAGGGAGTCCAACTCAGTCACATACCAGTCTGAACCTCCGGTAATTCTGATTCCCTGGCTTAAAAAGGTCCTAAAACGATTCATCTTTCTGCTTCTGGCCTTTCCCAGAGCTGTCTGATAGAATCCGTTTTCACCGCCCCAATAGAGGTCAAAGGTCGGCTGCATGACCGGGACTGCTCCTGAACGGATAATTTCCCCGGCCAGATCGTCCGGAGTCAGTTCGCAATGGATCAGCTCATGGCGCAGATCATGTTGTGCCCTGCTGAACAGGTCAAGATAGATGTCATTGATCTGTTTGATGGCTCGGTCGCCGATGCAATGAACTGCAACCTGCAGTCGGTGTTTCGTGGCTTCGGTTATGAAGTTCCGCCAGAAACCGTCGGCATGATACAACCTGCCGTATTCATCCGGCTTGCCTGCATAAGGTTGCCTTAACGCGGCCGTGAATGAGCCCAGAGAACCGTCCGCCAGGATGCAGCCTCCGATTTTTTCAGCTCCCGCCTCCAGGGCTGCTTTGAGATTGAAGCTTTGAGGATAAAGGATAAATTCCGTGTTAAACATCCTGAGGTTTTCTTTGATGAAGCTGTAATGCGTAACGCTTTGGGCGGCATCGCCCACCATGGTATGGACTGTAGTAATGCCCTTTGACAAAGCTGTCCCGGATGCCTGCCTGTAGGCATCGATGATGTCCCGTTCACTGTAATTGCCATGGAACCAGTGCGTCACTCTATCATTTAGTTTGCCTTTTAGCCTCTCTTCGGAACTAACATAATTAGCCCCTTTTGGATTGTTCTGTTCCGCCTGGACAAACATCTTCCAGGCTAATGAGTTCACTACGCAGGAATGACCGTCAACCCTTCTCAACACCAAGGGCAGTCGGGGACATACAGAGTCCAGCTCTGCCCTGGTCGGGAAACGCTTCTCTGCTAATGTGTTCTCATCAAAACGGAAGGCATCCAGCTGCGTTTTTTGGGCTTTTAAACCTTCCTGGTAATATGCGTCCAGCAATTCAAGGGCACTATTTATCGAATTCGCCTTGGACAGGTCAAGGCTTTGGGCATACAAACCCCCTTCAAAGCTGTGTGTGTGCGTGTCAATAAAACCCGGGTAAACATGGCATCCATGCAGGTCAACCATTTCGCAATCGGCTGGGGGAGAGTTCAGGCTCGGGAATATCTCCAGAATCTTGTCATTCTCTGTCAGAAGAGCCAGGCCGGTTGACGGATTTGTGCCCATGGTATGGAAAGTGGCATTGATAAAAAGCTTTTTCATTTCATTGATCCAAACGTCTTTTTCATATTAGACTGAATAGCCTTTGCAGCATTTTATAAAACAGGTGGACTGGAAATCCCATGACATTGAAATAGCATCCATTGACCTCTTTGATGAACTGACTGCCAAAACCCTGAATACCATAAGCTCCCGCTTTGTCCAACGGTTCGCAGGTTTTAAGGTATGATCTTATTTCGTTGGGTGCCATTTCATTGAACAGCACTTTGCTTTTATCATAGTCCGTGATTGTCGAATCCCGCCAGATCACGCAGACTCCAGTATAGACTATGTGTTTGCGGCCAGATAAGATCTGCAGGTAAGCCTCCGCCTGTTTTTTGTTCGCCGGCTTGCCCAGAGTCCTATTATCAACATAGACCAGGGTGTCGGCTGCCACGATCAACGTTTCGGGATCAAACTGCGGTTTTATGCTCTGTGCCTTGTGACGGGCGTGTTTTTGCACGGTGGTCCACGGTTTCCCGTTAACAGCCGGTTCATGAACATTCGATGGTATGATCAGGGGACAGAGACCCAGCATACCGAATATCTCTTTTCGCCTTGGTGAAGCTGAAGCCAAAACAAGCCGCTTATCCTTCAGCAACTCATGTATCATAACTTTTCCTTTGAATGTTTTTCTTTTTTTCTCCATTTCATATGTCCGGGTGATTCAGGCAAGTAAAATTCATCTGTTGCTTGACTTGTTTATGGTTAAGGCGGGACCATCCAAGCTATATCCTTTTTCAAATCATGGTGTTGTATTCACTTTGGTTAAATGCTCCCCCTGACCCACGTGGAAACCACGCTGGCTCTACCCAGGGTTAGCCCGGGAGGATCCCCGGAAGATCCAGGGAAGTACCCGGGAAGTGATTAGAGACGAGTTATGGGCAAAGTCATGCAATCCATTCCTGTGCAGATAAATGCAAATCAAGATCGCAGGTTGTGCATTAACTGCGTATGTGAAATGATAAACCCTGGTTTTCAGATCAGTTGCTCAAAAAGCGTATTTAATTGCAGGAATTATCAATGGATATGGGACTTGACAAATAACGGATACGCAGTGGATTGAAAACATGAGAAGCAGATACTTGATTTACTGTTTGTTGCTGGCTTTGGTGATAACAGGATTATACAATCTATTCATGCCGGATCTGGCTTACAACATGGAACAGCATCTTAAGCCCGGCCAGATAGCTGAAAAGGATATCATCGCTCCCTATGATTACCCGATATTGAAATCAGATAAGCAGCTGGAAGCAGAGAAATTAGAAATCACGCAATCCACTTATCCCGCATACCGGTTGTCGGATGAAGTGCAATATACTGTTTTAACCAAGATCGACAGAATTTTCCTGCCCCTGGCAGATCCTGCGGCGCTTTTGGACACCAGCAGCATTATCGGCAGCTTCAGATCCGAAGGGATTGCCATAACACCAGCCCAAGCCGCATTATTACAAGAGAAAAGAGCCATAACCCAACTGCAAGAGCTGTTAAGAACCGAGCTTTTCGCGGCTTACGAAAAAGGGATTTATAAACAGGTCAATTCTGACTCCATAAACTTGATCCGACACTCGTCTGTGTTAAAAACCGGTATCGGCGGATTATGCTCAGTGCAACAGGTCAAGGCAAACGTCATGGGCAGAGTAAGCAATAATGAGTTGCAGAGGTCACTGGAACCCATTCTTGAGCAACTCGTAAGCCCCAATCTTTTACCTGACCCGGATAAACAAAAAGAGATCGTGGAACAGAAATATGCCAGATTACCGAAATCCATTGGAACCATTTCGGCCAACGAAATAATCATTCGCAGAAACACCCGGATTACGCAGGAAGACTATGAGAAACTGCAATCACTAATAGCGTCGAGCAGGGAAAGGGAGGATCTGCATAACGGCATGCACAAAATCAAGGCCTCAATCAGTTTGTTTCTGTATTTCCTAAGTCTGGGTTTGATACTTTACGCCTTCATGGTGCGGTATTACAGCAGCCTGATCCGCCAAGACTACCATTTCTCCTATCTAGCAGCTGGGCTTTCCCTTAATGTTTTACTGGCAATAATTAACAACCAGATTCTGGGTTTGCAGACCTTACTCATACCCTTCAGCACAATGATAGTTACCGTTGCCATCCTGATCGATACTCCTTTTGCCTTTGCCTACAATCTGCTCAGTTTTGCCGGGATTTTTCCGTTTGTGAACTGGGAAACCTTCTCTCCCTTGGTAATGGTGCTTGCCTCAGCAGTTGTGATTCTGATGGTCGGGAGGATGAAAGAAAGGCACCAGTATTCTCTGATCTGGATCTACCTGATCCTGAGCATGCTCGTTTTAACGACAGTCTTTGCATTGTATAAAAGCGATCCGCTCCGCATTCTGCTTGCCAATCTGGGTTATGTTGTCATCTCTTCCACCCTGTCTGTGCTGCTGCTTCTGATCTTTGTGCCGTTCGTCGAAAAGAAGTGGAACCTCGCAACCCGGCAGGAACTTCTGCAACTGTTGGATTTCAATCATCCCTTGCTGAAGAAAATGGCAGCAGACGCGCCCGGAACGTATTACCATAGTCTGGTGGTGGGAAACCTGGCCGAAAGGGCGGCTGAAAGAATAGGCGCAAACTCCCTGCTGGCAAGAGTGGGAAGCTATTATCACGACATAGGAAAGATCACAAACCCCGTTTTTTTTACGGAAAACAATCCCGATTCAGTGCTAATTCACGACCAGTTGGATCCGAGCGAAAGCGCCGCAGGTATCAAGAACCATGTGCAGGAGGGAATCAAACTGGCGGAAAAATACAAGTTACCGCCCCGAGTTTCCGACATCATACTCCAACACCACGGGACTGGGTATATCCGTTATTTCCTGGACAAAGCCGAGAAAAGCAATGCGCCTTTCGATTTGGACGAGTTCAGATATGACGGGCCCAAACCCGGCAGCAAAGAAGCTGCCATAGTAATGATCGCAGATATCGTGGAATCCGTAGCCAAGTCTTGGGACAAGATTCAACCAGAAGATATCAGGAAAATTCTTTATGACACTGTCCTGAAACTAATCCGGGAAGACCAGTTCGACCAAGCGCCCATTACCATTCAGGATTTAAATGAAGTCAAGGAAAGCATGATTCCCATCCTGGAAAGTATTTACCGCAAACGCCAGCAGTATCCTGAAAGTTCGGAAATTGAAGAAGAAACAGTGTGAGCCGACGCTGATCATCTCAGCCTTGCCACCATCAATGAAGCCAGCCTTGTTTAACAGGGTCCTAACGCTTTTCTGCGAAACCATGGGACTCAGCAGCAAACTGATGGTCAGCCTCGCATTCTGTTCTTCGGAAGAGATGAGGCACTTGAATAAAAAGTACCGAGGGGTGGACGCGACTACCGACGTACTCAGTTTTCCGGCCGATTCAGAATGCAGTCTTTACCCTGCAGGCGAGGATGGTCAAGTCTCTCTGGGAGAAATTATCATTGACATAAATCACATAGCCGAACTTGATGAAAGTAAAGATACAACCGAGGAAATAACGAAGGTTTTCATCCACGGTCTGTTGCATTTGCTGGGTTTCGATCACCTGAGCACCAGACAACAGCAGGAAATGACCCTGCTGGAAAAAAAGGTCGAAACGCTGCTCAAACAGGAAGGACATTGTGAGTGATGACTCGTCTCTTTTATGGATACTGATATTTATCGGCCTATCGGCTTTTTTCTCATCGTCAGAAACGGCTCTTTTTTCCTTAAACAAGCTTCAGCAAAAAAAAATTGGTAACTCAGGTAAAGCGGCAGATAAAAGAATACTGAAACTACTGTCCAAACCCAAACTGCTCCTGATCACGATTTTATTGGGAAACACCCTGGTAAACATATCCATATCTTCATTTGCCACTGTGTATGCCCTTTCCCTGAACAAACATTTGGGTCTTGCTTTGAGCAATTCGACCATCATCACTCTGCAAATTGTTGTTACTACCATTGTCATATTGCTGGTGGGTGAAATAATCCCCAAACTGGTTGCCTGGTCCAAATCATACAGCATCGCCAAAATATACGCTTTCCCCCTCCAGCTTATTATGATCATATTCTGGCCGGTCTTGAAACTGCTGGAATTTCTCAGCCTGCTGATGTCCAGGCGGCAGGGGAAGAACCTGGAAGAGGATTTGACTACAGAGGAATTTCAGACCCTGATCCATTCCCGCGACACGATGCATACTCTGGAAGAACACGAAAAGAAGATACTAGCGGGTTTGTTCAGATTTCCCAAGGCAGAGATTAGAGAGATAATGATACCAAGGGTCCAGATCGTGGCAATTGAAGAGTCTCAAAGCATGAATGATCTTAAGAATACTATCATAGAGTCAGGCTATTCCAGGGTTCCAGTGTTTCGAAACACAATCGATGACATTGTCGGAGTGGCATATGCCAAGGATATCCTGCTGCATCCGGAAATCGGCCGGATAGTATCTATTATGCGTCCCGCCTGGTTCGTCACTGAGAACATGAAAGTGCAGTCCCTGTTGAACCAGTTTAAAAGCAAAAAAACCCAGATTGCAGTAGTTGTGGATGAATACGGGGGGACCAGCGGCCTTATTACTTTGGAAGACATATTGGAGGAGCTGGTGGGCGAGATTCAGGATGAATATGATGAAGATGAAGCACCCACCCTGGAGCATGTTGATAACCATACTTACGTAGTCAATGGCATGTACAGCATCCGCGAACTCAACAATCTGATGTCTGTAGAAATCAATCCAGACGATTTTAATAACATAGCTGACTTTCTTCTGGAGCATTTCAATCACGTTCCCAAACATGGCGAAAGATATATATTCGATAACCTCATCGAATTCACAATTCTGGACAGCACAACAAGACGAATAAATAAAGTCCGAATGACCCGGCTGGACCTGGAACAACACCCCGAAGCAGAGAAATGAGTTTCCGGAATCGGAAACTGAAAGAAACAAGATTGAGTGGCAGGCATAAATATCCATCCACGATAAGGATTTGGCTGATTATCTGGTTCATCCTGATCTGGGTACTGTCATCTCTCCCGGCCAGTGAGGTCACCAGTGATGTCCAATATCTTGACAAAGCAGTCCATTTGAGTCAGTATTTTATTCTAGGCATCCTGGTTTTCCTAAATTTCAGACAGAGGTTTTTTGGCAGCCTCAACAAGCAACTGGTGCTTGCAATATTTCTGCTTCTGGCGGCAATTGATGAATTCTATCAGCATTTCATTCCTAACCGGGACGTTACACTTTGGGACATGATGGCAAATTGGGCTGGTCTGGTTATAGCTTATTGGATTTCAGCAGCCAGGAGGGAAAAAGATGATCGAAATCCGGAATCTTGATCTAACTCTGGGCCGAAAAGTCGTTCTTACCGGGATTAATGCCATGGTGCCGGATGACAGAAATACGGTCATTATAGGTAAAAGCGGCTGCGGCAAGACCATACTGGTCAAAGCCATGATCGGCCTTTTCCGTAACTCATCGGGGAGCATATCCATAGATGGGGAAGAAATAGACAGAAAAGGATTGAATCAACGCCATCCGGCATTAGGCAAGATCGCGATGCTGTTCCAAAACTCAGCCCTGCTGGATTCATTTTCGGTGTTTCAGAACGTTGCCCTGCCACTCTTTGAAAAGCGGCAAATGACAGACAGGGAAATCGACTCAGAAGTCAATCAGGTTTTGGAATTTGTAGGTCTTCAAAACAGCCGTGAACTGTTTCCCTCAGAACTGAGTGGTGGAATGCGGAAAAGGATCGGACTGGCGAGAGCATTGGTCACGAATCCGCGTTATCTAATCCTGGACGAACCCACAACCGGCCTTGATCCCTTCACGGCAGAAGAAGTGATATCATTTCTTAAAAAGGTTATCGACTCCCGGCAGTTGATCCCGATCACTATTACCCATGATCCTTTTTGCATAAATGAGTTGGGCGATTATGTAATCATAATGGAAGAAGGTAAAGTGGTATTCGAAGGCGTCAAGCAAGATATAAGCAATTCACCGTCTAATATGGCCAAAAAATTTTACAACAGCTTTTTCTTGATCGCTTAGCGGATCGGGTTTACAAGTTATCAGTTAAGCAAAAAAGGAGGGGCATGGAATAGAATTCCATAACCCCTTTATATTTTTGCGGATAGTTTTATCTGATCAGAATCATCTTGCGGACAAGGCTTTCACCCTTGAATCTTAACTTGTAATAATAGAGACCGTTTGCTGCAGAGACACCGTTATCATTTTTCCCATCCCAAAACAGTTTGTGGCTGCCTTTGGCAAGTTTACCCTGGTGCAGGGTCTTCACTTTCTGGCCTTTTATGTTATAAACAGAAAGATCCGCCCAACCATCATCCTTGGACAAGCCGAATTCGATTTGAGTTACCTCCTGAAATGGATTGGGGCTGTTTTGTCCTAAACGTAGGATTGGATCACTATGATTGTCAGTTTGTTCTTCTAAACCGGTGGTTGAGTTTGTGACCTTTTGAGCGTACAATCCGTAAATAGGTGTCTTACCACTGGAGCGCCCGTCGGACCAGATGACAAGAGCCTTGTTCGGAGTTTCATTAGGCAAAACAGCGATGTGAGGATACTGCTGGATCATGATCTCGTCACAAATCAGAAGGCCGGGATTGGATCCCAGCAAAGTTCCGTCGCTTTCTATAAATCGCATGTAGATATCAGCGCTTTCATTGTAGTAGTCTTCCCAGGCAACAGCAATCCCGCCGTTGGAAAAACGCGCCAGGCAAGGTGAGGATTGGGTGGTGTCCCTTTCAACGACGAAAAATCCCATATCCCCCCATAGAGCACTCCCTGACAAGGAATATCTCTGGATAGCCACATCCTGATTCGAACCAGTCAGGCTTTCTTTCCAAGAAAAAGTGATCTCATTGCCTCCCAGCAAGGAAAATTCATCCTGCTCGCGGCCATAATCAGCCATGGCCACTCCGGAAGGATCCCATAGTATCTGACCAGTGGGGGATATGAGCTGGCCGTATAAATTTTTAATAAAGTCAGAACGAAAATCCAGCCATCCCACAAAAAGGCCTGCGGAAGTTACCACTGCTTTAGGTAAGTATTGGCTTAAGTCCCAGTCATTGTAGTTGGAAGTTACAACACCATAATCCGACCAACCGGGGGCAGTCAAGCCTTCAGGGGACATCAGTTTGGCCCATACATTGAGGGCTCCGAAATCTGCAGGATCCACACTGGTGCGTGTCCAAACATAATATCTCTCCACCAGGGTTTCCATCTGACATTCAAAGAGAGCATTGCTGGCGGGGTATTGAGATATCAAGATACCGTCAGCACCCCAAATTCTCTGGTTCCCTACGATTTTTTGACCGTAAATATGAAACAATTGCCTTGGCCCAAGAGACGTATCAACATCGTCAAGATTTGACCATCCAATATACAGGGCGCCATCAGTATAAGAAATTTTGGGATTTTTCTGCCGCAGAGGTTCGCTGTCGGTTACGGCAATTCCTGACTCACCCCATATCCGGTTGCCGCTGGCATCAATAAGTTGCGCATAGATCTTGGGGTTGTTTGTTCTTTTTTCTTCCCAGACCACGGCAAAGCTTCCATCCGGCAATACAGCAACATCAGGTGAACTCTGATCGTTGCCGGTAAGTGTCGTTACCGGTCTGCCGTTGACTTCGTAATCGATGCTGCCATCTGGATTGATGCATTGGAAGAAGATTTGATAGCCGAGATTGGCATATCTGGTATCCTGCCAGACAACTAAAGCATCATTTTGGCGGGGAAGTACAATCACCTGTTTTAGGGTAGCGTCGCCGCTCAATCCCCAGAACACTTCGGCGCCATTGGAAGGCAGCTGAGTTGATCCCTGGAAGTTACAAACCTGGTAATAAATCCCGACAGAACCATTCCTCGTATCCATCCAGTTTATAAACAGGTTGTTTCCAGATTTCTTGATCAATGAACCAGATTGCTCATTGGGAGCAGAGCAGACTGCAACTCCGTTTTCCTGCCACTCAGCTGCGCCATTTGCTGTCAAATGCTGCATATAAATGTCAATATTGGGAGCGTTCCCGTTGCGTGCATCATCCCAGACGATATAAGAACCACCTGAGTTATCTGCCGACAACCGCGGGCCAACCTGACCAAAATCTGCAACTGCGACTGGAACCCCATCCAAAGACCAAAGACGCTGACCCGTCAGGCTCACTTTTTGGGCGAACAGGTCAGGATCGTCAGCATCATTTCTTTTATCTTCCCAGACAATGATCACACCGTTATCACTGGTCTGAACGATACGGGGGTTTTCCTGAGGAGCGGGACTAGGCTGGCCGTTGTCTGAATAGACTATGAAGGGATCAGGCCAGAGCCTGGATCCTGAAAGGTCAACACGCTGGGCATAGATATCCGGATGAGTATTTCGGAAATCCATCCAGGTAAATACAAAGGAATCATTGTTTATAGGAGCCATTTTGATCTTGTTCTGCACACCAGTGCTGGGGCTCAAGGTCAGAGACTGAGCCCAAGCCATCTGACCAGAGGATAAAAAACGTTTTACGTAAAGGGTTTCAGTGCCTACCAAGGAGTGGACAAAACCTATGATCAATCCTCCAGTGCCGTCAGCCCACATTGTATTATATGATTCGTCACCTTCCATGCCTGTGATCGCAATGCCGTTAGTGGCCCAGACAGGAGTGCCGGCAGCATTCAGATGTTGGCCATATATGTCCTTGCCCGGATTCCTTGAATCTTCCCATACTATATAGGCTCCTCCGGCATTATCCGGTTCTATGTTAAGTGAGATTTGGATTTCTGGATAGACACATACTGGAGCGCCACCAGTCTGCCACAGCAGTTGCCCATCAGTATTTATCTTTTGGGCATAAACATTACCGTCCACATCGTCAGAGAAATCTATCCAGGCTATAATGAAATTACCATCCGAAGTTCTGGTAATGACTGGATCTTCCTGCCTGTCGATTTTACCGTCCACCAACAGGGGCTGTCCCCAAACCATGTTACCAGCGGAATTGACTTTCTGGGCATACAGGTCACGGGCTCCCAGTTTTGTGTCTGACCAAACATAGATGGCACAACCATCATCTGTCTCAGTTCCCGTGCGGAACCATTCGATATTTACACCTTGCCTGAGCGGAATAGCTTCGGGCCATTCCTGAGCAAACAATAAAGCACTGCAGGAGATCATCAATAAGACCAAAATGTATTTCTGCACTATATCCTCCGTCATATTTTTTGACCTTTATCATATGCAAATTACTTTCCAATGAACAAACTGTTTGGTTTTGAGTTCTTTCTGAGAGTAATTAAATCAATGCTGGACTTAATGATGGATTAGATAGAGAAAAAAGGATGGAAAAATAACTGTTTTTTCGGTTGACAAAATGATAACCTTCTGAATTATAATAAAACATAACTTCATCGTAAAGAAACGTGATTTTAAACTTTATGATCATAATGCACTGATAATAAACTAGATAACCAACGGCATCAGGAAGGTGGAACTCATATGTTTGCCAAGATACGTAAACGGAATGGACAAATCGTTACCTTTGATCGCCAAAAGATAACCCTTGCCATAAGCAAAGCAGGCGAAGCTACTGGCGAATATGGCAAGGAGATAGCAGAAAAGCTTTCACTGCGTGTTCTTAATCTTGCCCTGCAAGTTTATGACGGAGATACTGGAGATGTTGAAAAAATCCAGGATATAGTGGAAGAAGTACTGCTCTCCTCACCATATAAAAGGACAGCCAAGCAATATATTATTTATCGGGATCAGCACGCCCGCATACGTGAGTTGGTTTCGGCTGCCGATGTCAAGCTCATAGACCAGTATCTGGAACGTTCCGACTGGCAGGTGAACGAAAATTCCAATATGGCATATTCGCTTCAAGGCCTCAACAACTATATCGCCTCCGAGGTCAGCAAGACGTATTGGCTGAACAAGATATATCCACCTGAAGTCCGCCAGGCCCACTCTGCAGGAGATCTGCACATACATGATTTGGGACAGATCTCTGTGTATTGCGTGGGCTGGGACTTGATGGATTTGCTGGTTACAGGATTTTGCGGAGCACAAGGCAAGGTGGAGAGCAGCCCCGCCAAGCATTTCCGCAGTGCCCTGGGGCAGATGGTCAACTTTTTTTATACTTTACAGGGTGAAGCTGCAGGAGCACAGGCTTTCTCCAGTTTTGACACATTGCTTGCGCCTTTTATCCGTAAGGACAACCTATCCTATAGCGATGTGAAGCAATGTATTCAGGAATTCGTATTCAACCTCAACGTCCCCACACGGGTTGGTTTCCAGACGCCCTTCACCAACATTACCCTAGATCTCAAGGTTCCAGCGATCTATAAAGATACTCCGGTAATAATAGGAGGTGTGGCAGGCGATACTACTTATGGCAATCATCAGAAAGAAATGGATATGTTAAACCGCGCTTTTCTGGAGGTAATGATCGAAGGTGATGCCAAAGGCCGTGTCTTCACTTTTCCAATCCCGACTTACAACATAACCAAGGATTTCAACTGGAGCAGCAAGAACCTTGAGTATTTATGGGAAGTGACAGCAAAATACGGTATTCCATATTTTTCCAATTTTGTAAATTCAGAGCTAAATCCGGAAGATGCCCGGTCCATGTGTTGCCGGTTGCGCTTAGACACGCGCAAGCTTGCCAACAGGGGCGGCGGGCTGTTCGGAGCGAATCCTCTTACTGGTTCGATAGGAGTCGTGACGATCAATCTGCCCCGGATAGGTTATCTGGCTGATTCCGAGATCGAATTCATGGACAGTCTGGACAGATTGTTGGAAGTTGCCCGCAAGAGCTTAGAGATCAAGCGTAAGGTTTTGGAAATCTATACAGTTAATGGATTATACCCATACACAAGGTTCTATCTTGATAAAATCTTCGAGCGTAACCAATGCTACTGGAAGAATCATTTTTCCACTATTGGCATCATCGGCATGAACGAAGCCTGCCTCAATTTTCTGCACTGTCCGATCAGCGACAGAGAAGGCCGTGAATTCGCCCTGAGAGTTCTGGATCACTTACGGGAAAAACTCATCCAATTTCAAGAAGAAACGGGAAACAACTACAACCTTGAGGCCACACCGGCCGAAGGTACAAGTTACAGACTAGCGCAGATCGATACGCGTCGTTTCCCCGACATTGTAGTTGCTAATCCTGACAGCAAGACACCTTTTTACACAAACTCCACCCAGTTACCAGTCAATTTTACGGAGGATGTTTTTGAAGCTCTGGAGTTGCAGGATGACCTCCAGACCAAGTATACCGGCGGCACAGTCCTGCATATCTTCGGCGGTGAAAGGATAGATCAGGGTTCCAGCGTTAAACAACTGGTTAAAAAGATCTGTGAAAATTTCCATTTACCGTATTTTACCTTTTCGCCTACTTTCAGCATATGCCCTGAACACGGGTATCTGGTCGGAGAACAGGAAACCTGCCCTTACTGTCAAGCAAGCTGCGAGGTTTATTCACGCGTTGTAGGTTATCTCAGACCTGTATCACAGTGGAACGAGGGGAAAAAAGCTGAGTTTAGGATGCGCAAGAACTTCCAGGCCAAGGACCGTGCAGACGACGATCAGCTAACTATCAAGCTTTAGGTAGTATCGATGATAATCGGAGGTTTCCAGAAGTTTTCCTTGCTCGAATATCCCGGCAAAATAGGAGCTGTGATTTTCACCCGAGGATGTAATTTCCGCTGCCCTTATTGCCATAATCCGGAATTGGTGGATCCCAGCCGCTATGCCGAGATAATTACGGAAGAAAGTGTTCTGCAATTTCTGAAAAACCGACAAGGAAAATTGGAAGCTGTTACTATCACAGGCGGTGAGCCTGCCCTGCATCCTGATTTACCTGATTTTATCAGTAAGTTAAAGGACATGGATTATGCCGTCAAACTCGATACAAACGGCTCAGTGCCTGATATGGTGGAAACACTAACCAGTGAAAAACTAGTCGATTATTGGGCCATGGATATAAAAGCCCCTTTATCATTGTACTCACTGGTTTGCGGTTGTCTGGTCGATGAAAAGAAGATCATGCGTAGTATGGACCTGATTCGAGCGTCAGGAGGGGAATGGGAATTCCGGACGACATATTTCAATCAGATCCTGAACTGGAATGACATCCTTGAGATACAGCCCTTGCTGAAACCGGGAGATCATTATTACCTGCAGCAGTGCAACTATGACAACACCCTTGATCCCCTCCAAAATCCACATCAGACAAGCATGGAAATGATTTTCAAACAAAACGTGACAACCAAGTCAGCGGATAAATCTTATCACTATAACCTGTCAGGAGAAGCCGGCAAGCTCCAGCAGATCATAATCAAGATGCGTTAGGCATTTTTTTTGCCACAATCACGATGCCGTTGCCGATCTGATTGTCCTTCGTAATGTCAATCTTCATAAAGAGATAAATAAGCGGATATAAACAAATGTAATATATCGGAAGAATTATCACACAAAAATATGAATGGGATAGCATTTGCAAGGGTTGCTTAATCGCTAATTGCCAAGCTGCTTTGCCCCAAGGTCCGTATGAGTAACAGAACCTGTCAATTTGGAAACCTGATTGAGTCAGCTTGGCAATGATCTCTGACTTCGAATATCCGGGACGGACGTGTTCTTCAGTGAATCTGGCAGCTTCATCCTTGTCGCTGGGAGTTGATATGACCAATTTCCCACTGGGAGTCAGGCAGGAATGGAAATTTCTCATTACCTGGATATCGTTCTCTATATGCTCGAGGATATCGATGGCAGCGATCAGATCTACTGGTCCTTCCGGCACGAATTCCACCAAATCGCTTGTGACATATTCGAATCGCCGAGGGTATGCTTTTCTGGCATAAGAATCATAGTCTTTTAGGTAGTCGTCCTTAAGGTCAAGAGCAAGAACGGATGAACGCTTCCAAGCTGACAAGATATAATCGCTGTATTGGCAGAATCCTGCTCCGGCATCATAAAACCTGAAAGCTGTGCTTGGCTTCATGATCCGGCTGATCTCTCTTTTGACATACCACTGTCTCAGAAAGAGCAGATCGAGGCTGACAAAAAACAGCTTGCGTAAAAAGGAGTATCGCCTGATCATCCTAAAAATCTTGTTCTTCACTGGATCATACTGCATATAGGATATCCCGTTAATCTGTGTTTATTCAGAAACTATAAAGAAAAGAGATTCCACATTGCTTCTGTATCAGATTAAATAATTTATTGACGCTTGTCCTGTCCACAAAAAAATGAGATTTGGGAGTTTTTCGCATGAGAAGGCGTAGTTTTAGAAACTGATACTGCCCTTTGAACTACTACGAAACTTATTGTACAGGAACATATATGCTTGTTGAAAACACAACAGGACCACCCGTATTGCGGATAAGACACGTTAATATGCATATTCACACGCGTTGTTCGGATGGTGTCCTGAAACCCAAAGCCGTAATCGAAATTGCGCTGCAAAACGGTCTGGATGTCATATCAATCACGGATCACGACACAGTGGAAGCATATAGGCATCTTCCTTCAAGCCATGTACCCTTGCGCGTGCTGCCGGGTATAGAATTCAGTTCAACTTGGCAGGACGCTGATATTCATGTTTTGGGCTACGGGATCGATATCCATAACAAGGATCTGCTGGAGTTGCTTGACTGGATGAAAGAAGGACGTTTCAGACGGGCGGAAAAGATGCTGGACAAGCTCTCTCTACTGGGCATCAAAATCCCGGTGGAACACGTTTTATCTTTTGCCGGAGAAATGAAACTGATTGTCAGGCCGCATATTGCTGAGGCTCTGGTTGATCTTAAACATTGCCGAACCAAGCAGGAAGCTTTTGATAAATATATCGGCAATGAAGCGCCTGCTTATGTGCCCAAGCCTATGTTAACCACTTCTGACGTCATCAGGATTATTCACGATGCAGGGGGCGTTGCCGTATTGGCCCATCCCGGCAAACTTAGATCCCTAAGCCTGCTTCAGGATTTTATCGATGCAGGTCTGGACGGCTTGGAGGTTTGGCATCCGGATAATTATGACGCCCTCAAGCTTGAACTTGAGGAAATCTGCATAAAAAACGGCCTTATACAAACCGGAGGCAGTGACTATCATGGCGATCTGGATTTCAATAACAGCTTTAGTTCCGTCCCTGTTTCAGAACTGATCCTGCGAGATATCCAATCTATATGGGACAGATATAAATGCATGGTCCGTACGAGTTAAACTCATCTCTTGCCAAACGCCCGATCCGATACCGGTTCCATCCTCTGATCCGTTTTCCGATGCTGGCAATATCCTTGGCAGCCTCGGCTTATATCCTATATGTCATGATCTTCCTCATCCCCCGGGTCCAGGATCCGCCCTTTTGGATCAGGGCCGTATCTGTAATTGTACTGTATGTGGCGCTGAACTCCCTATACAGGCATCTGACAGCACTCAACTCTGTTATTATCCGGGTTGACAAGCTGGAACTGCGTTTTTTGTTGCGCAGAGCCATTTTCATTCCGTGGGAAAATCTGCATAGGATGGAAATCTTCAAGCTGATCACTCATCACTGGAAAATCGTCTATTCCAATTATCAAGGTAGGCAAAAGATTTTCAAGACTTCCCTTGCTTTTCCCGGTATCTGGGACATCCTTGTTTCTATTCAGAACCATAAACCCGAGATTGAGTTAAACGAACTGCTGAAACAAGTGTTGCTGTACAAGCGTTCCATCGGTAAAGTGTGACAGGTCTTATTCCTATGTCAGACGATGACTAGTTCCCATTCATTTAAGTGATGGCAACATTGGTTCATACAGAATTGCATCCCATTTTTATAAAGGTGAATGAGGAAGAAAGCGGATTGGCGAGAAAAATATCTTGCCAGCAAATCAAAGCTGAAAAATAATAGTACATAATGCAATAAATAATATATGGAGGATAAGATCATGGAAAGACTGCAAATCTTCAATGCGGGACCAGCAGTCCTGCCCGAAGAGGTTTTGAGGGAAGCACAGGCCGATTTACTCAATTACAAAGGCATGGGTTTGTCGGTGATGGAGATGAGCCATCGCAGCAAGGAGTATGAAGCCATCATCAACGGCGCTCGTGACGCCATCAAGAGAATTTACGGGTTGGGGGAGGACTATGAAGTCTTGTTCATGCAGGGTGGAGCAACATTGCAGTTCCTGACTGTTCCCATGAACTTCTGTCCCGGTGACAAAAAAGCCAACTACATCAATACAGGCGTTTGGGCAACCAAAGCAGTCAAGGAAGCCAAGAAACTGGGTAAGGCCATTCACGTGGCCGCCAGTTCTGAAGATGAGAAATTCAGTTATGTCCCTCGACAGTGGACGTTATCAGATAATCCAGCCTATCTCCACATTACCAGCAACAACACGATCTACGGAACGGAGTTTGATTTTGACCCCGAGATTCCTAACAACATTCCATTGGTTTCCGATATGTCTTCCAATTTTATGAGCAAACCCATAGACATCAAGAAATATTCACTGATCTATGCAGGCGCTCAGAAAAATATTGGGCCGGCGGGATGCGTAGTCGTAATCATTAAAAAGGAAATGCTGGATCAAATCAATCCCAATGTACCCACCATTCTTAATTACAAGACCCATGCCGATGCTGGCAGCATGCACAACACACCTCCCTGCTGGGCAATCTACATTATCGGCTTAGTTATGAAGTGGATTGAAGATATGGGCGGCCTAACCAAGATTCATGAAAACAACCTTGCTAAAGCCAAATATATCTACGATATTATTGATGAATCGGATGGTTACTATAAAGGCACAGTTCGCAAGGACTCACGCTCCCTGATGAACGTGACCTTCCGCCTGAACAGCGAAGAAATGGAAGAGGCTTTTATCAAGGAAGCCAAGGCTAACGGCATGATCGGACTCAAAGGTCACCGCGATGTAGGCGGCTGCCGCGCTTCCATCTACAACGCACTGCCGCTCAAAGCCTGCCATGATCTGGCAGATTTCATGAAAGCATTCAGGGCAAAAAACGCATAAGTGCTGCATGGGGAGGCGTGGTGGTATCCACGCTTCCCTGCAAATATTATAAACAGAAGGTGGAAATGACTTTAATCGAATTGATCTTCAAGGGCGGTCCGCTGATGTACCTCCTGATTGTGCTTTCCGTGTTCTTAATCGGCTTGGTGATTGCAAAATACAGGCAGATCCTTAAGGTGAATTCCCTGCACAGGCTGATGGCCGGAGCAATTGTCCAGGTTGAGGGTCTGGAATCCAGAAACGCAGCCGCAGTAAAAGGCAGCGAGTCTTGCCCCTTGGGCGCAGTTTTGCTAAAGGCTAAAAGTCTGTCCGGAGAAGATATCGGACTGATCAAGGATAGCGTGGAAGCTACGGCCAACTTAGAGGTTCATCGCCTGGAAAAGGGGCTGGGCTGGATCTCGACGATCTCTGCAGTAGCTCCTCTGGTAGGATTTCTCGGGACAGTTACGGGCATGGTAAAGGTCTTCATCAATATCGCCTCCCATAGCCAGCAGGGCATCGATATCTCCCTCTTGGCAGGTGGAATCTGGGAAGCACTTTTAACCACAGTGGCCGGACTGATCATCGGTATCCCGGCTATAATCTTTTATAACGACCTCGTAACACATGTCGATAACAATGCCAAGTTCCTGCAGGAACAGATCAACGACTATCTCGTAAAACTGCACAGATCAAGCCATTAGATTAAAATGAAAGTTGAAACCACCCATAAGAGAATATCAACCACGATCCTGACTTCAATGACGGATGTGATTTTTCTGCTGCTTATATTTCTGATGCTGGCTTCCAATTTCATCATCCAGACCGGCATTAACGTCCGATTACCCGGATCCAGCACTGGAATACAGCATAACCTTAAAACCATCGAGATCGTCTTTACAAAAAACCGCCAGGTCATACTGGGCAATATACAGATGAACATCGACCAGTTCAGGCAAGCCTTGCCCAGTTACTTTAACAGCAAGGAACAGGTTGTTCGCCTTGTGGCTGATAAAGAGATTGCACTGCAGGAAGTTATTACGGTGATGGATATCATACGCGATACGGGATTTGAAAAGATAACGATCGCCACATACAAGGTACCCAAGCCCAACAATGAATAAAATCCGCATCCAGGGTTTTGAAAATTACCTCATCTCAATCCTGCTGCACCTGATTTTGCTCTTTGTTCTGGCCTTGGCAGCTGTTCCCGCGCCTGAAGCTGTAAGGGAACTCGTGATTGAGTGGTTCACGACCAGGTATCCTCAGGAAATAGATGAGGATTTTGCACCTCAGGGAGTTTCCAATCTCTCGACCGAAAAAGGCGTTTCTGCTTCAGGGCCGGTGACTGCTCAACCAAATTCAGGGCCACTGGAGGCCGATGAAATTTCACCTGTCCCCGAAGTGGGCACATCCATTGATCAACCCAACCTGAGGCCTTCAAGCAGGATTAACAGGGCTCCGGCTCTTGGTTCCAGCTCCAGTTCCCTAGCCGGAACCTCAAACCTGTCTAGCGGAGGGGGAGAAGGCAGCGCGGGCTATTCATTGGAAGCAGGCGATGGGGATGTGAGAGTAATGTACAAGGTCATCCCGAAGCTGGGCTTGGGCGACTATGGGGAAGTTATTCTGACTTTTGGCATCAAAGCTGATGGCTCGGTGAATGCCAATTCCGTCAGAATACTCAGGCACGACATGAATGACACATATGTCAATGAATCTATCAAAGCGCTTAGACAATGGCGCTTTTCCGTAAACAGGCAGAACAGCACCAAGATTTACCGCATTACTTTCAGATTTATCCCGGAATAACCATGTCTGGTCCCGGTCACCTCCTATACAGACTTTTTCCCGGCCAGCAATTGCCTTTGATTATGGGCATACTCAATGTAACGCCGGATTCCTTTTCTGACGGGAACCAGTTTGTTGAGAGGGGAAAAGCCGTTGCACAGGCATTTCGAATGATTGAAGAGGGAGCCGATATCATTGATGTCGGGGGAGAATCCACGCGGCCGGGATCCTTGGGAGTGGATGCCGCCATTGAAATGGACAGGGTGATCCCGGTCATTGAAGAAATACGCAGGAATTCGAATTTTCCCATATCAGTCGATACTAGCAAGGCAACGGTTGCAGATGAGGCTATTAAAGCCGGAGCTGACATTGTCAATGATGTTTATGCGCTTCAGCATGATCCTTTGATGGCTGCCACGCTCGCCCGTCACCCTGATACAGGAGTTATTCTAATGCACATGCAAGGAACCCCGGCCGACATGCAGAACAGGCCTGTTTATTCTGATGTGATTCTGGAAATAAGTGAATTCTTCCGGCACCGGATAGACTTCTGTCAGCGAAATGGCATTTCAAGTTCCAGATTGTTTCTCGATCCTGGCATTGGTTTCGGAAAACTCCTAAATCACAATCTTGTGCTCCTGGCAAATCACTCCAGCTTTCACGGCTTAGGCCTTCCTCTTATGATCGGCGCATCCAGAAAGAGCTTTATCGATCAGATTTATCCCAGCTCGGCAACGGAACGATTGGCTGGATCTCTGGCTGCGGTTGCAGACATTATTGATAACAGCGTGGCGATTATCCGTGTGCACGATGTAAAACAGCACAAGCAATTCGTAAAAGTACTCAGGGCGATCAGGAGCAGCAGGTCAGCATGAGTTTTCTGATCCCGAGCCTGAGTGACATGATCGATATCCTGATTATCGCTTTCTTGATCTTTCAGAGCATTCTCATTATGCGCCGGACAGGCAGTTACCAGATACTGTACGGTTTTCTGATCATCCTGTTCCTGTCCTTCCTGGCCGGCGTCATGAAATTACACATGATCTCGAGCGTGCTCGATTCTCTCCGCAGCCTTTGGATTTTGATTATGGTCATTATCTTCCAGCCTGAGATCCGCGAGTTGCTGACAAAGTTGAAACTATCTCCAGGACTCTTTAAAGGTAAGTCAGACAACAACCGGGATTTTTACGGCGCTCTGATTGATGCTGTCTCCGCCATGTCCTTCCGGAGAATTGGAGCTTTGATCGTAATGGAGCGCAAACGGCGGCTGGATGATTACATAAGCATCGGTGAAATGATCGACTCCGCCATGTCGCTGCGGTTGATCCTATCCATCTTCAATATAAAATCCGTGCTCCACGATGGTGCCATTATCATCAGAAACGGCAGGATCGCTTCTGCCAAGGTGGTGCTGCCGCTTTCTAAGAATCCTGAGTACATCAAAAAATACGGCACCCGGCATCTGGCTGCCCTGGGTATTTCTGAAGTCTCCGATGCGCTGGCAATAGTTGTTTCAGAGCAGACGGGCAGAGTATCGATAGCCTCCGGAGGTACCATTCAAACAGACATAGCTTTTGAAGAGATGATGCAGATCATCACCGATGCCACAGTTTAAGCGTCCGCTTATCATAGGCGTCACCGGCTCCATCGCTAGCGGTAAAAGCGCTGTCTGTAGGCTGCTCAGGAAATATTTCACGGTAATCTCTGCCGATAGGCTGGCGCATCAGGTTCTGAACAGGAAGAAATGCCGCGATACCCTGTTCCGGAGATGGGGCGAAGCAATAATAAAAAACGGCCGCCCTGACAGAAGCAAGATTGCCAATCTTGTTTTCGGCAACGAGAAAGAACTTGCTTTCTTAAATTCACTGATCCATCCGGAAGTTTTAAAACTGATGCAAAAGAAAGTTGTTGCCTGCAGGGATCGGATTCTTGTGTTTGAAGTTCCTCTCCTGTTTGAGGCCAACCTGGATGATTGTTTTGACTATATTCTGCTGGTCGATGCGGCCGAAGAGACAAGGCTACAGCGCTTGATCTCAAAACGGAACGCTTCCAACCGTACCATAAGGCTAATAATAAGGTCTCAGACCAGTGATCTGGAAAAGAAGCAACGGGCAGATACTGTTATCAGCAACAACGGTTCTCTGAAAGATCTGAAGAAACAGGCTGAGGCATTCGTCTCCGGAATCCGGGCTGTCAAACACAGGCCTGTCAGACAGTTTGCAAGTCTCTGCTAGGATCTGTATTATTCGCGTTGTAGCAGTTTTGTAACAACAGGGGCTCGCAGCCTGTGAGCGGCGGGAAATCCTGATCCCAGCAGTGGACGCAGGTAAAACTTGAATTCGTCAGTTATGCCGTTTCCCGCGTGATTGATGAAGACGTCGTCCATATGGCGAGTCTTGCCGGCAATGTCCTTCAGGTTCTGCAATTGATAATCAACCGAATAGTAACCTGTGCGCTGGATTGAGATTGAGCCGTCCAGATTGTGCCAGATGGCGAATTGAGCCGCTTTTTCGCCAACTTCACGGGCTTCGTGTTGGTCTATGTCCGAGACGCAGCCGATGAAAGAACGCTGCAGGTAACCGAAGGTATCCGAGCGGATCCGCTTGATTTTCAGTTTCGTCCTCACCAGATCACTCAGCAGGTCACCCAGCATGCCCGTGCCGGATAGCTGGACATTGCCGTGAGCGTCCTTTTCCTGATTGGATGTGAGCTTCGTGATGATCGGGACTCCCTGATCGTCAATGATCCCCTCCGAAACAGCCACGACGCAACGGCCATACCGTTCATACACTTCCCTGACTTCAGACAGGAAGTTCACCCTGTGAAAAGGCCTTTCCGGAAGGTAGATCAGGTGCGGCCCGTCATCCGGATATTTCTGGGCCAGAGCAGAAGCGGCGGTCAGGAATCCGGCATGCCGCCCCATAACAACTCCGATGTACACCCCAGGCAATGCGCGGTTGTCCAGATTGACACCGATGAATGCCTGGGCTACAAACCTGGCGGCCGATCCGTAACCGGGAGTATGGTCGTTCAGGACGAGGTCGTTGTCTATGGTTTTGGGTATGTGGATGGCCCTGAAATCGTAGTCCGCCTTTTTAGCTTCTTCGTTAACGATCCTGACTGTGTCAGAGGAATCATTGCCGCCGATGTAAAAAAAGTACCTTACATCGTGAGCTTTGAGGACTGAAAATATCTCACGGCAATATCTCACATCAGGTTTGTCACGCGTGGAAAAAAGGGCGGAGGAAGGTGTGTCGGCTACTTGTTCCAAGTTGTTTGTGGTCTCTTGAGTCAGATCAATGAAATCTTCGTTAACGATGCCCGCCACTCCGTTGCAAGCGCCGTAAACCCTCGTGATCTGAGTGAATTTTCTGGATTCCAGGACTACTCCCACCATGGATTGGTTGATCACTGCGGTGGGGCCGCCGCCTTGGGCAACAACCACTTTACCTTCCAGTTTCATGCTGAATCTCCCTTTTGCTGAACTGATACAAAGCATGCTTAATCAAAGCACATGATTCTGTAAAGGAAAAAAACCTTGCACAATATCATCCGGTGAAAATCTTGTAATCGGAGTTTATATGAGCTACATAGTCCTGGGACGAAAATACAGGCCGCAGATATTTGACGAGGTCTATTCGCAGGATCACATCACCAAGATCCTATCTAATGCCATAAAATCTAACCGGATAGCACACGCCTACCTTTTTACTGGCCCGCGGGGAGTAGGGAAGACTTCTATGGCCCGCATTCTGGCCAAGAGCCTGAACTGTGAAACCGGACCCACTGACAGGCCCTGCGGAAAATGCAACAACTGCCTGGAGATTTCTGCCAGCACTTCCACAGATGTCATCGAGATTGACGGAGCCTCCAATACCGGCGTGGATGATGTCAGGGAACTGCAAAAAGAGCTCTTTTATCCCCCGGCCAAATCGCATTACAAGATCTACATCATCGATGAAGTACACATGCTTTCCAAGAATGCATTCAACGCCTTCCTAAAGACACTGGAAGAACCGCCCGACAACGTTGTTTTTATATTCGCCACCACTGAACCCCAGAAGGTGCTGGCCACGATCATATCCAGATGCCAGCGGTTCGATTTCAGGCGGATCCCGGTGGAGGACATAGTGGACAACCTTAAGAAGATTGCAGCTCAGGAAAAACTGGAAATCGATGAGGAATCGATTTATCTGATTGCCCGCAAATCAGACGGTGGCATGCGGGACGCACTTTCACTGCTGGACCAGGTCATTTCCTTTGCGGATGGACCAATCCGGATCGATCTGGTCAGGGGCGTCTTTAGCGAGCTTCCCCTTGTCACACACACACAGATTATGCAGTCAATATTGAACCATGAGCCCCAGACCCTTATCCGGCAATATCACGACATTATTAACCAAGGCATCGATCTGACAGAATTCCTTAATAGTTTCCTAGATTTTCTGCGCCAGCTTGTCTTGCTCAAGGTCGGCATCACTCCACGTGGCATCATCAAGGATGACCTGGATGTCTGCCAGAAAATAACAAACCTCACGGAGCTCGATTTCCTGTTATACCTGATCTCACTTGTCATCCAACTCAAACAGGACATCCGCGTCAGCTCGCATCCCTCCATCCTGATCGAGGTCGTCCTGATCAAGTTGACCCGGCTGGATGAAATGGAACCTCTCGATAAGATCCTGGCACACCTGGAAAGGTTGCCAGAGACTGGGGCAGTTGCAACTTTGCCTGTCTTTTCTGGGGCAAGCCCGGCTCCCGTTAAGAAGGTGCAGGTAGTTGCACCGGATGCCGCTATCGAGATCGATTACACGCCCCCCAAAAAGGTCAGGGAACTTACCAAAGAACATGTCCTGGAGAACTGGGACAATTTCGTCGGTAAGATCAAATCAGGTAAAAAGCTGTTGTCTATCTATCTTAAAAAGGAAAACATCGCCGGCGTGAAAAGTGACCTCATCTTCATGGATTGCGATTCCACCATTCAATACAAACTCGTCAGCGAGGCCAAGGAATCCCTGGACAACCTTTTGTCCAACTTCTTTGACCTGCCTGTTAAGCTAATCGTCCGGCTCAAGGAATCTGAACAGGTAGAGGATAAGCATACACCCACTTTGCAGGAGATTAGGGAAGCCAATCCCACCCTGGCCAAGCTGATCGAAATGACGGACGCCCTCATCCTGCCCAACACCGATCACCGGCGCAAGTGATCCTCCAGCCTTATTGATCAGAGTTTATGAAGTTGTGCCTTGACGTAATCTATCTTGTTTAACTTATCCAGCATTCCTGTCAGTTCTTTCGGCTTGCCCTCAACGTGCAGAACTAACAACCCATCCTGAGCGCACTTCTCAGTGGAAACCTCGTGCAAACCTAAACGGACCTTGATATTGCATCCGTACTCGGTCAGGACTTTCTGGACCAATCCTGCTTCCTGACTACGGTGGTCGACCTTGATTGTAACAATCTTATAAATCATATTCACCTCTGATCACATCCACCCGCGGTTTATGTTTTCTGTCCAGTAAATTTCTGCTCATCCCCTTCTCTTCCTTAAATCCAACCGGAGAACCGCGCGGCATCAAGCATGCTAATCCCGGGAGGATCCTGTGTGGATGCCAGGTTGAAAGCAAGCAAGATGCAATACAAACAATGAATGTGATTGTTCATAATCCGCGCCAAGAAAGACGAAAAATGTTGATTTGCACCACAAATTGCATATTTTAACTAACCAAATAGATATTACACTAATATAGAGGTTGATTATGAAACACTTGTCAACAATTTGCGTGATCAGGTCATGGGCTATGATCGTACTTATCGTGACCATGGCCTTTGCTGCACACGCCCTGGACCCCAATTTCAAATTGCTCAATCAATCACGGGATCAAATTAATCTGAGGTTTGACCTTGGGAACTGGAAACTGGAAATGCAAACTAAAGATGGCCAAAAGGTCCAAGTTGTTACTTCCAATGCCAGGCAAAATCTGTTTATCGGCGAAGAGGAAACACTTCCAGTTTACACTGCCATGCTTGCAATTCCGGGTGGGATGGATGTGGAACTGTCAACCAATGTAACAGATTCCGATGTCGTTCAAACAGAAAGCATCGCCAATCGCAGTTTGATGGACGCGGCTAAAGGTTCTAATAATCTGTATCCCAGCCAAACCATTATTGTCTCTGAACCTGGTCAATTCAGAGATTTCAGGGTGGTCAGCATCAATGTGTATCCCTTTCAATATCAGGCAATAAGCAATGACTTGAAAGTGATGAGGTCGGCAAACATCGGTCTGCGGTTGGTCCCTTCCCGACAAGCTCCGAGCCATCCTAACCCTACTCAAGTATCTGTAAGTTATGATAACATATATAGGGCTTTGATACTCAATTATGATCAGTCCAGAGATCTAGCAATCACTGAACAACCTGTTCTTTTGATTATCTATCCCTCAGGAGGGGATACTGCTTTCTCGGACAAACTAGCGGAATTTGTCAGTTGGAAACAAAAAAAGGGTTATATCGTTAATTCCGCATCCACTGCCACTGCAGGCACCAGTTTCAATGATGTGAAAAACTACCTGCAGGGACAATACGACAACACATCCACCCGGCCTGACGTTGTACTGATGATTGGAGATCCCCAAGCTGGACTGGTTGTACCATCTAATTCCGGACAATATGGCGACTTTCCATATACTCAGTTGGACGGAACGGATGAATATGGTGATGTTCAGATAGGCAGAATCTCAGTCGAAACCAGTGAGCAGTTCGGCATTTATGTCAACAAACTTATCTGGTACGAAAGTCAGGTGCCTACCACTTCCCCGTCATTTCTGGACCGCATGTTGCTGGTGGGAGATTCATATTATTCAGGGATATCAACATATTACAACAATTACTACATAAGAGAAATCTCGCAGGCTGTGAATCCCGATTACAGCTACACGGAATACTGTGGCAGCTATGGTTCTGGAATGCAAACTGCATTTGACAATGCTCTGATTCAGGGCGTTGGGTTTTTTAATTACCGGGGATACATGAACATGAGTGGATGGAGTCCGAACTCTTCGACAACTTTGAACAGCAACAAACCCAACCACGCAGTCTTCATAACCTGCGGTACTGGTACTTTTTACAGTGGGGATTCAGACAGCGAAACGTATATCCGTTTGGGAACATCTTCAACCCCTGCAGGGGGAATAACCAGTCTGGGCATGGCTACTCTAGGAACTCACACTAGTATTAACAGCTTTCTGGCAACAGGTACTTTTGACGGAGTTTTCAATTACGGCATGAGGACCATGGGCGAAGCTTCGATGTATTCACGCGCCTACCTGCAAAATATCTATGGCGTTTCTGACGCCACCGACGCCTATACTTTCAAACGCTATTATAATCTGATGGGCGATCCGACTGCTGAGGTATTCATAACGATTCCCAAGACATTACAGATCAGTTGCCCTACCACACTTGCCTCGGGAACCAGAAACCTGAGCGTCACTGTTACAGAGGGCGGCAATCCGGTAAATCAGGCTTGGGTCAACATCCAGCAGGAGGGAAACTGCAGCGTAACCACGGCTACAGATGATTCAGGAGTCGCAATTCTGGAATTACCTGCCGGTTTGACTGGCACGCTGACCATTACCGCCAGCAAGCATGATTACAAAACAGCCAGTCAGAATGTCTCTTTGAGCGCTGGTGGGCTTTATATTGGCAGTTATATAATCGATGATGACACCAATGGTAACTCCGACGGCAACAACAATCAAACTCTTAATCCCGGAGAGACTGTCGAATTGTATGCCAGCATTACAAACTCTTCAAATATCACTTACAGCACCGTATCCGCATCCTTTACGTGCAGTAGCGAATACATCAGTCTGATACAGGGCACCGTTACTTTCCCTAACATAGCGGTCGGCAGCACAGTGACAGCCTCATTGCCCCTTGTCTTCAATGTGGCAAATGATTGCCCTCACGGGCAGCAGCTCATGTTTACGGCAGCGGGTTCAAGTAGCAACGGATCCTGGAACTCAAATCTGCCCTTGACCGTATCCGGGGCGGATCTGGACTACATAAGCTATAATCTCACCGGAGCTGACAGCTATCTAAGCCCCGGAGAAAGCGCCGGCCTATACACGACAATAGCCAACAACGGCACAGAACAAATCTCAGCTGTTTATGGAATTCTACGCTCACTGTCCAACTATGTCGAAGTTAATGATTCTTTGAAGTATTTCGGCAACCTTGCATCCGGCTCCCAGGCTTCCAACAGCACTAATGCATTTATTGTTCAGGCGATATCACCAGCCATCGCTGGCATGCAGATTCCCATGGAACTTCATCTTTACAATAATACCGGGTATCTGGAGATAGTTACATTCATACTCATAATTGGCAATATAGCTGTGAATCAGCCGCTGGGCCAGGACGGTTACGGTTATTTTATCTTTGACGGCGGAGACACTGATTATGACCATTGCCCCGTCTATAACTGGGTCGGTATAGCACCGGCGGAAGGGGGTTCGGGAACATCTCTGGCCATATCAGATGTGAACAATACAACGGATGAAGGCGATCAAATCGGATCCGACTCCGGAGAAGTAATCACACTGCCTTTTACTTTTAGGTTCTACGGAGTCGATTACGATACTCTGACTGTCGTTTCCAATGGTTTTGTAACGTTTGGCTCCACCAGCAACTTTGACTGGCGGAACGGCCGCCTGCCAGGGGCAAGCGGACCCAATGCAATGTTAGCGCCCTTTTGGGACAACCTGGAGATGCATACTGAAAGCGGGATATACACATTTTATGACAGCAGCAATTCACGCTTTATCATCGAGTGGTATAAAATGTACAACGGCTTTGACAGTGAATCTGAGGAAACTTTCCAAATTATCCTGAACGACCCGGCGACTTTTCCAAGTTCTACGGGAGATGGAACAATCAAGATCCAATACAAAGTTTTTAATAATGTTGATTACTCCTCGAGTACGCATAACCACGGCAATTACGCTACTGTGGGTATAAAGGACCATACTGGAACAATCGGGCTGGAATACACATATCAAAACACATATCCTGTTTCGGCTTTACCGCTTGCCAATCATAGCGCGCTGTTCATCACCACTGCACCCATCATACCGACTGCACCTTTTCTTTGGCTGACTCAGACTGATTTATTGGATACCAACTCCAACGGCTATGTCGAGCCTGGTGAAGCTTTGGATCTCAGGCTGACAGTTGGCAATATGGGTTCAGTGACTGCCTCGAATGTAACTGTCACCATCTCCGAGTCGGATCCTTATGTCTCAATATCTGGCAATACTGCTAGTTATGGCAGTATTGACGGGCTCGATTCTTTTACTAACAGCGCCGGTCTTTATATGAATGTACAAGCAGACTGCCCGAACAACCATATTGCCACCATAACGGCTGTCATAAACTGCACGGGATATTCTTTTACCCGCACTTTTACGATTACCATCAACACAGCTGTTCTTTCGTTCGGCAGTTTTACGGTGTCCGATCCCAGTCCTGGCAATAACAATGGTGTTTTGGATCCGGGTGAGACCGTCACGATCAATTTGGCCTTGTATAACACTGGACTGGTAGCTTCCTCGGCAGGAAGCGCCGCCCTGACCAGTCCTACCTCCGGCATCACTATTATCACTGGTTCGTGTCCATTCTCTGCCATAAATGCTTCCGGTAACCAGAATCTGGTTTTCAACCTCAGCGCAGATTCCTACATGGAAATGGGAACCCTGGCACATCTCCATTTTTCGGCTACAGCCGGCAGTATCAACTCAACTTCTGTACAATACCTGGAGATTGGAGCCCCCCTTGCACTGACAATAGGTTATGGTGTCAGTACCCAAACATACCCCCTCGATCGTTATTATAATTATTCAGCTCACGAAGCCATCTATCTGGCGTCTGAGATTGGCTCTGCCTGCCAGATCAAATCCATTGGCTACCATAAAACCAGCGGAGATGATCTGCAGGAGATCACCGGTGTGTCTATTTACATGAAAAATACTTCTCAATCAACCCTAACTACAGACATTTACAGCCTTGCAGGATATACCCTTGTTTACAGCGGTTCTTTTCCCAATTCAGCCGCTTCCGGATGGATGGAAGTCAACCTCGACACCATGTTTGAGTACAATGGCATAAACAATCTGGCCATTATTGTTGTTAAAGATTTCCAGCAATACATATATGATTATCCGCAATGGTACTGCTCAAACATATCGATAAGCAGGGCACGTCAGGCTCACAGTGATAGCAATGCCCCGTCAACGTTAACTGCTACAACCCAACTGCCCAATGTAATGTTTCGCTATTTTCCGTTGTCTGATTTGCTGTATCCGCCCCAAAGTTTGACAGTCCTTGCTTCCCATGCTTCTGTGAGCCTGTCTTGGGAAGTTCCGATCCTGGGCACTCCAGATGCTTATAACATTTATCGGGACGATGCAATGTTCGCATCTGTAACTGGGTTGGCTTACACTGATTACGATGTGGTCAATGGAACCACCTACAATTATTGCATCAAAGCTTCCTATGGGGGAGAAGAATCCAGTGCCACGGAAACAGTCCAAGCCACTCCCAATCTATTGGCACCCACCGGCCTTATTGCCTATCCGGATAATCAGGCAGTCAATTTGTCCTGGGCAGCCGTCACTGCAAGAACCGCTTCAGCTTCCAGGGATAATGGCCAAAGGCTGCTCAGCGGTTACAAGGTATACCGCAACGGTATTCATGTTGCCACCGTCCTTGGCGCTGCTTATCAGGATACTGGGTTGACAAACGGACTGACTTATTCGTATTATGTGACCACGATATACACTGACCCGGAGGGCGAATCAGGGCCATCCAACACAGCCACGGCTACACCCAATGTCATAGATTATGTAAATATCGGCTCTGGAACTTTATCGTCTCAGGCTGGATATGCCAGCCCCATAAATATTACTTATAAAAGCTTGCACGGACAGTCAGTGTACACTGCGGCAGAACTTAATGCATCAGGTATCTACGGCCCCGCCTACATCATCGGGTTGGGATTTGACATAGTAAGTGCGCCCCTTTATGATCTCCCCGACTTTGTCATCAGGATGAAACACACTGCGGATACCAACGTAGCCAATTGGCAAACCGCAACTGAACTGCAGACTGTTTACTCCTCAATATCATATCATCCGGCTATCGGAGGATATGACATGCTAGTGTTCCAAACCCCCTTTCTATGGAATGGGATTGAAAACATTGTTGTTGATACCGCTTTCGACCTTGTACCGGAATGGAACCAATCCGGGACTATCAGGTACACATCGGTCACATCCGGCTACAGGTACACCTGGAATGACTATTCAGATCAGACCAATATTTTCACAGGCGGATCTTACAATGAAAGAAGACCCAATATTCGTATCGGATATGCCAGCTTCTCTCTGGATGCTCCCCGGGTTCGTATCGAGCAGATCTCGGGAGGCGTTTACCTTAGCTGGGAAGAGATCGCCGGAGCAACAAGTTATATTGTTTATGGCTCCTCCGAACCGGATACAGGCTTTGTGGAAATGGAAACAGTGGAATCCAATGAATTCTATGATTTCCATAATCTCGGACAATATTTTTACCGGGTTGTGGCAGCTACGGATAACTGATTTTGAACCATTGATTTCCTGTACGGTATTGTTTCAAAGCAGGCAAGCATATTGCCTGCTTTTTTTTTCGCCTTATATAAGAAAATGCTTGCCAAAATCACGTGTTTTTATATGAAGAAAAATTCAGATGCGACTTAGGAGGCTTTATGGATTATACTCTGCCTGATGGGACGGTCATTGAACTTGGTAACATCCATGAAGTATCAGATATTAAGGATTATGGATCGGATGAAACCACTATCAGCGAAAGCACCTTGTGCTTTACGATCAGATTCAAGGAAGGCCATTCCATCAAAGTCAGCCAAAACTACCATTACAGTGACTGGTTCGATGTGTTCAGGCAACTCAAGGCTGTTCGCAGTGATATACTGGAGAAGTGGAACCGGATCAGAAACCAGGATATTTAGAACCTTCTTGGCAGCCTAACATTATTTTCCATATAGGGGTATCTTATGAATAAATACGGATTTGACCTGCCCGCCCTGCCGCGCAGCACTTTTATCAGCGATCTGGAAGAAACCTGGTATTTAACGCTGCTCGCCAGCCGTTTAAAAATACCGTTGCAACCGATCAAGCGTAGCAATTTTGGACACTATGCCATGGCGGTGAACTATCTCACATCAGTTTTGGATGAGGCAAAGGCCATAAACAAGGTAGCCGTGTATAATATAGACCATATGGCTCAACTTGTATTCAATGGCAGGGATACCGCTTCGCTGCTTCATAGAGCTGTAGGGGCCAACATCATGGACATGAAACAGGGCCAGTGTAAATATACGTTGCTACTGAACGATCAAGGCGGAGTTCAGGACGATATGATCATCATGAAAAGAACCGATGAGGAGTTCATTGCCGTGATCAATGCCGGGCATGATATCACGGACACGCCTGCCGCAGGCCGGAGCCATGGGTACATTGCAGACATAGACCGCATCATGCACCTCAAAAAAGATGGGGAGGATGTCACTGCCCTTGACGTGTCGGACAAGTTCGTCAAGATCGATGTCCAGGGACCTCTGTCCTATAGGCTGCTCAAAGATCTGTTTGGGGAAGCCTGTTTGAAGAATCGCCACCAGCCGGAGAAAAACATGAATTTCTTCACTCTTAATGAATTTGAACACGATGGCTCTACATACCTGATCAGCCGGACCGGGTATACCAACCGCTGGGGCTGGGAAACTTACATACCCATTGCGGTGGCGAAAACACAATTCAAACGTATTGTCAGCAAGGCTCTCGACCTGGGTGGAATGCTGGTAGGCCTGGGCGGCCGTGACGAAAACCGCATTTCAGCCGGTCCGGTGGGCTTGCCGCTTATGGGTCAGGAATACGATCCGCTTCATACACCTGTAAACGCACCGCTGTTTGAGGCTGCCATCGACATGACAAAATCCGACTTCACCGGCAAAGCCGCTTTGGAAGAGGAAATCAAAGCAGGTGCGACCAAGCGCATGGTGCTCTTCATTACTGAAGGGATCGTAAGCGGCCGCGGTATTTATAAGGATGGCAACCGATTAGGAACCGTTACTTCAAGCATCAATTCACCCAATGTGTCAGAAGAAAAACGTCTGGCCATCGGATCCAGCCGCAAGAATGTTATGGGATCCGAAGGAATTGCCGCCATTGGATTGGGCTGGCTTTATAAGACTCCTTTTGAAGTTGATGCGGAAGGTAAAGAAATTACCGGATCTAACGAGCACCCTATACGCATTCATGTAGAGTTTTATCGCGAAGATGAAAACAAACATCCTTTCGGTGCGCCGGTAATTGGTTACATCACTCAGGAAGGAGTAAATCCGGCGACTGCCCCTAAAGCACTGAAAAACATAGAGAACATATGAATAAAACTCCGCCGGGCTCAGACTACGCTTTCGAGGAAGTGCCGTCTGACCAGGTCGGGATCTCCGTATCTGCCAAAAAGTGCCATTAACTTGAGCCGGGCTTTGAGTCCGCCCATGTCGCCTGCTAGTAGAACGCCCAATTCCTGTAGTTGCTTGCCGCCGCCTTCGTAGCCGTATTCTGGCAGGACCCGGCCCGTATAGGTGCGAGAGGTAAGGACCAGCAACACATTCCGCTCGAGTGCAAATCTAAGGTCAGGCAATAGGCAGGCAGGTAAATTGCCCCGGCCCATGGCTTCAATCACTATCGCCCTGGCACCCCTTTCCACAGAGCAGCGTATATAGCGCCCGTCCATGCCAGCCACTGACATGATCAGATCAACATTCACATCCAACCTGGCAGTAGGGACCGATTCGCGGCTGATGACCTGGCGATGGTAGACCACTTTATCGGGATCGACAATACCCAGCGGACCGTAATCCATGGAGTTGAATGCATCCACTTTTCCAGTGTCTGATTTCACCACATCCCTGGCGGTATGGATCTCATCGTTCATGACTACAAGCACTCCCTTGTCATATGATTCCGGGCAACACGCGACCCGTACCGCGCTGATTATGTTGCGTGGTCCATCCAATCCTAGATCGCTGCCGCTTCTCATGGCCGCCGTGAACACGACCGGTTTTGGGGTTACGAGGGTCAGATAGCAGAGATAGGACGTTTCCTCCAGGGTGTCTGTGCCGTGAGTGATTACGAGGCCGTCATACGAATCAGCCATCAGATCAATTGTCTTCGCAAGTTCCAACATGATGGGAGGAGACATGTTCGGGCTGGGAATGTTAGAATGCTGATGGACCTGCACATTGGCGATGGAATTCAACTGCGGGAAGGACTTGAGGAAATCAGCAAATTCATCGGTGGGGATTACACCCAGGCCATCAGATAACTTCATTGCTATTGTGCCGCCGGTCAGTAGGATCAGGATGTTTTTTTTCATAGGTGCCTGCCATCTTTGTAGGGGATGGGATCGACTTCGCCAGCTTCAGAGAATGCCTCTAAGCGGAGACAGCAACTGTCGCAGGTTCCGCAAGCCAGGTCACTGTTTCTATAGCAGCTCCAGGAATGCCGGAATGGTGCTTTTAATGATAATCCCAACTTTACAATATCGATTTTTTTCATATGCAGGACCGGGGCGACTATCTCGATCGGGAAAGCGTTGGCAGTACCGGCTGTTATTGCCTTTTGCATCGCACCGATGAACACTTCGCGGCAATCGGGGTAACCGCTGCTGTCTTCTTCCACTGCTCCGATATAGATCCTGCCAGCTTTCAGCACTTCCGCCCAAGCGACTGCTGCGGATAGGAAAATGGCATTGCGGAAGGGCACATAGGTGGAAGGAATATCGTCAGAAGCACGGTGATCGCTGATGCTGATACCCGGATCTGTAAGGGCTGAACCGCCGATTTCGCCCAGCCAGGGCATATCGATAACAAGGGATTTCTCCGGTCTGTAATGTCCGCACAAGTTCTCAAAGCACTCCAGTTCTTTTGATTCTGTGAGCTGACCATAATTGACATGCAGGAAGCATGCCTGCGGATTATCGCGTACGGCAACTGCAGCTGTCACCAAGCTGTCCATTCCGCCGCTGAGCAGGACAATCGCGCGAGTCGGAACTATCATAGCTAATCCTTATTTGAATGCTTCCATACTGGTGAACTGCCTGTAGGGATCAAAGCTCTGCAGGATTCTGGCATCATGCTCTGAGAGAGATTCTGAACAGATGCGCGCGAGCAATTCTCCAAGGCCGGGACCTAGCATGAAACCCTGCCCGCACATGCCTATAGCGTTGATGAAATTCGGGACTTCCCGCATCCGGCCGACAATGGGAAAACCGTCCGGTGTCATGGGATACTGACCCCTCCAGGTGCGGCGCACTTTCAGATACCTCAGTCTGGGATAGATCTCGAGCATGCGTTTGGCGCATAATGGCAGGAATTCTGATGTGCTGCGGTTGTCCACGCCCCAGATGGATGGCTCTGGAGTTATGCAAAAAACCACCTGCCCTTCGTGGTTCTGATAAAAATAGAAGTTGGCCGAACCGGGACGCTTGCGCATGTCAACCACCATGGGTCCAAAGAACCGGGCTACAGGCTCAGTTATTCCCGCCTCGTGATTATCAGGTTGGACAGAAACGTCCAAACCCGCCAGCAAAGATACATCACTGGCATTGTTTCCGGCGGCGCTGACCAGTTGTCCGCAAGCGTACCTGCCCTTGTCGGTAACAACCTCAGATACAAAACCTCCCTTTAACTCGATTCCTGTCACTTTTTCATTATAGTGAAATTCAGCCCCAAGCTTCTTGGCCCGATAGTAAAAAGCCATCGCTGCAAGGAGGGGGGAACAGCTTCCATCCTCTGGAGAATAGGTCGAGCCCCTCAGGTCTTTCATCTCGATGCCGGGAACCAGCTCATTGTATTCCTGCGGAGTCACCCATCTAATGTTGAGCCCGAAGCCTGTTTGAATCAGCATCAGGTTTTTCAGAGTCAGTTCGTCCTGTTCTGTGTAGGCAGGATAGCTGTACCCGTTTGAGAGCCAGCCCAGATCGTCTCCTTGCATCTCTTTCCATGTTCTGAAGATCTCTATGCTGCGCTGGCAAAGGCTGATCTTTCCGTAATCCGAATGCGTGGCACGCACGCCGCCAATCGCTTTTTTATTGTTCTGCTGTGAGGGGGAAGGCTCGCTGTCAATCACAAGCACCCTGAATTTCGTTTCAGACAGATACAGGGCGGCGGGCAAGCCGACCGAACCGGCCCCGATGATTATGACATCATAGCTTTTCACGCCTGTACTCCTACTTTGCCCCGGGAAATTTTTCCAACGGGACTTCAACAAATACAGGACGTTTTGTATTCGGGACGACATCTGTAATCGGTATGCCTTCCTCACGCAGCAGATTTCTGATCAGGACTTCACATGTCTTGGCGCCGCAGGGTCCCATCCCGGCCCGGGTAATGGCTTTTATCTGATTCAAATCTGTGATGCCTTCCCTGATCAGCTCACGCACCAGCTTCGCGGTAACCCGTTCGCATAAGCAAATCATGGCGTCATCCGCGAGTCCGGGAGATATGATTTTCTGCTGAAGTGGACGGCTGACACTATCATCCTGAATAATAAAGGATACTGCTTTTCTGGCGATCTGGGCCGGAACCTTGACTTTTACCAGTTGGGTTCTCCTGGCCTGGTTAGCAATGACCTGTATCACTTTATACAGGCCCAACCGGTTTGCATCAATATCTACAAGTTCAATTTCATCGCCTAGAGTGACGGGATGGTTGCTCACCTCATACGGAATAGTAATCGTCGGAAACTCTCTGTCCTGGCGCGTGTCAACCAATGTAATGGCAAGGCCGGGGCAGACCAGAACGCATTTATTGCAACCGATGCAGCTTCCCTTGTAGAGCGGAACGCCCATCAGGCTGTCGGTCTCGATCCGGATGGAGTTGGTCGGGCAAACCGTGGTGCAGGGATTGCAGGGGATTTCCTGCAGGCAATGAATCACCGGAAAAACACCTTCGGCCCCTGAAAGGTCCTGGTAAGGCAGAATGGCTCCCGGATGGGACTTGAGGACTTCAGCTTTGCGGTACCATTCGTCAGGGATGGCTGCAGTGGCCTTGCCCGTATCCCTGGCGATGATCAGTCCGGCGATCTTGCCGTTGAACATGGCGGAACTGGCCTCGGCGATTTCCAAAGCGTCTCCCGCTGCATAGACCGGGATTCCCGCTGCTTCAGCCTCCTGGGTGAATTCATTGAGCGGATCAAGGCCGACGGCAATCAGTATTGTATCACAGGCAAAGCTCTTTTCCGTTCCCTTGAGCGGTCGAAACTGATCATCCACCTGCGCGATTGTGATTGATTCAACGGTTTCCTCACCGTTGGCGGATAATATTGAGTGAGACGTGTAAATCGGCACTCCCAGCCGCTTCAGCTTATCGGCATGGACTTTATACCCTCCGCATTGGGGCATGGCTTCCGCCAGGCCGACTACGGCAACCCCAGCCTGCAGGGCGTGGTAACCTGCTATTAGTCCGACGTTGCCTCCGCCTATAATGAAAAGCCGTTCTGTGGGTCGCACCAGATCCCTGTTGACCAAAGTCTGAAAAGCGCCTGCTCCGTAAATGCGGGCAAGATGATTGCCGCTGAAGCGGAGGAACTTCTCCCTGGCTCCGGCTGCATTTAAAATGCGCTGCGGGACGATGAGTTTATAGACCCCATCCTTGAGGACGCCCACTTTTTTATCTGAAAACACAAACAACACCGTACTGTTGACCCAGGTGGTCACACTGGGAAGTTGGGCAACTTCTGCCGCCAGTTGCCTGCCGATGTCGTTACCCCGGGTGCCGGCGCTGGAATCCTCTTCCGAACCAAAGAACTTATGTGTCTGAAGGACCAGTTTGCCGCCCAGTTCGGTTTTATCATCTATAAGCAGGGTTTTGATTTGGTGTCTGCCAAGCTGGATGGCGGCTGATAATCCGGAGGGTCCTCCGCCAATGACCAAAACTTCCGTCCCCACCACTTCAATGCTTTCAAATTCCAGCGGTTCGTTAACCTCAGGCATGGTCGGCAAACCTTCTGCGCTGCGTACATCCATGTTCTCTTTAACCGCAGTCATGCACGATTTCACGGGGATGCCGTTGGCGATCACGGTGCATTTGGCGCACTGGCCGTTGGCGCAGAAGATGCCCTGGGCGCTGCCGTCCTTGGGATGATGCCCAAAGACAGAAAAACCGTTGGCGATAAGGGCGGAAGAGATCATTTCGTTGCGCTTCGCCTTTAACGGCTGTTTGTTCCAGTAAAAGGTGATCTCTTCGATCTGCGGAATGGGCAGGATTGGGTGCTGCCTGATTCTGTGCTGTTCCATCCGCTCGTAACTCCTCATAAAATCATTTTTTGTGGGCACAAAACTTGTTGACAAGCCGCCTGTCAAGTAAAAGCTGGAAGCGAGAAACAACCTGGAGCCAGTCACCCAGATGAGAAACACAAAGCCGGATAACCTCTTGCGCAGGACTTTCCGCCTCTCCACCCTGGAAGGCGTCTTCGCGCAGGTCTACGGCGCTTTCGCCATGATCGGCAGCAGCTTCATAGTAAAGCTCCTGGTCATGCTTCAGGCCGCGCCCATCCATTTCTCTCTGCTCAGTTCAATCGGTCAGGTTTCCCAAGTCTTCCAGCCGCTGGGGGTGGCTGTCACCCATAAGCTGACCAGGCGCCGCAAGGCTTGCGTGCTCATCACTGCCGCTGGACGCTTCCTGACTTTCTTCCTGGGTATGGGCTTGTTTTTCACAGAACCCCGCACAGGCATCTGGTTCACTTTGATCCTGCTTTTCTGCAGCGCTGCGCTTCTGTCCATCGGCGGTAATATCTGGATCGCCTGGATCTCCGATCTGGTGCCTCTTTCATTCAGGGGCCGCTTCTTCTCGCGCCGCAGCCAGTATCTTTTAATATCTGGCCTGGTTGCCGGATACCTTGGAAGTTTCATGGTGGACCTGTATGAACCCAACCGCAAAGGCATCAACCAGGCTTTTCTTAATCTGACAGGATTGCAGGATTTGTTCCGGCCCGAATGGCAGGGACGTTTCATGACTGCCATGTTCGTTGTCGCCACAATGCTGGGGATTATCGGGCTCTCAATTCTGGCTCGACAGCCGGAGAGAAAGACCATTGTTCACAAACAATCCCTGCTGGCAACTTATATGCAGCCTTTGCATGACGCAAATTTCAGGCGTCTGCTGTTGTTTGGGATATGGTGGATGCTGGCCATCGGCGTCGGTTCCGCTTTTTGGAGCCCCTTCATGCTCAACAAGTTAAGGATGAGCCTGTTTGAAGTGCAGTTATACGGTTCTCTGCATATGTTCTCGTCCCTGCTGGCCTACCGGTTCTGGGGCCGTTTCATCGACTCCAACGGCAACAAGGCTGCCATGGCCATCTGCGTTATCCTGGGAGGCATCAATCCCATGTTCTGGCTGTTCATGACTGAGCCAAACCACCACATCATATGGATGGAAGCCTTGCTATCAGGATTCATGTGGGCGGGCGCCGGTATCGTCTCCACAAATTTCGTCCTTTCCATCGCGCCCAAACAGCAGACCCAGGTTTATAGCGGCCTGTACGGCGCTTTGGGCGGGATCGGCATGATGCTGACGACCCTGATCTCAGGTTTATTCTTTCCCCGGCCTGCGCATATATTTCAACTTAATTTGGAGCCTGAGCAGGTCTTGTTTGGTATTACCGGCCTCCTTCGCTGGTCAGCAATAATCCCACTGCTTTTTATCAGGGAAGCCAGATCGCGCTCCTGGAGGGAATTGGGTCAGTACCTGCGAGAATACTTTTTGACTTTCTTCAGGCAGATCAGACCTTAGTATTCTTATTTCTTCTGAGTCAGTTTGGTCATCCGGGCCGTCAGGTCCGCAGCTCTTTGCAATTGTTCAGGAGTGGCGGTTTTCTTGAAATCAGCATCGTTGGCTTTCTTGCCCAGCTCGATGTTCTGGGCGGCCAGAATGGCCAGGTCTGAAACGCTGAGTTTGCCGTCTTTGGTCTTGTTTTCCCAGGCCACTACTGTTCTTTCATACTCATCCAGGAAACTGTCCCATTTGTTGACTTCAGGCTTGTTATTGCTCTGTCCGGAAGGTTGTACCGGCTGGGAAGATTCCGCGTTGCCGTTGCTGTAATCAACAAGCTGGTTTTCCATGGTATCGGGATTCACGGTTTCAAATTCTTCCTGTGCGGCAGGCTTTTCCTTTTTGCCGCAGGCAACCGGGATCAGAGTTAAAGTCAGGATCGCGACAACTGCCCACATTAGTAGTTTTTTCATTTTTCTCTCCTTATTATATGTTCTTGACCTTATGTTTTCTTTTTGAGTGAATCTTACTTTTATGTCAAGTATATACTGGTCGGCCGTCTCTGTTTCAAATAACTATGGTCACCATTACTGGAAAATAATTGACAGGATGTCCCACGTTATGTTTGTATCTAATAAGAGGTGTAAACATGAATATGCGTTTTTTATGCCTGGGGGCAATGTTGTATCTATGTTATACGGCATTGACTTTTCAGACCCTGGAATCTGCTGAAATAGTTGGCCGGATTGCTGATAAAGACGTCAGCCTGGAGGAATTTGAAAGGGAGCTGGACGCTGCAATCGCCAATTACAGGCAGCAGAATCGTTCTGCCGATCTGAGTGATGATCTGATCATTCAGTTATCCGATCAGACCTGGCAGCGCATGGTGCAAAGTGAAGTGCTGGAAAGACAGATCAGGATCAGGAATATTGAAGTGACGGAAGATGATGTCCGAAATGCCATTCAGTCAGATCCCCCCAAGGAAGTTATACAGATGCCTGCCTTGCAGACCAAAGGGAAGTTTGATCCCGGGAAATACATGCTGGCCCTGCAACAGGACTCACAGTTCCAGTCTGCCGTGGAAAACTTCGTACGTTCCAGCCTGCCGTTTGAGAAACTGAAAGACAGCGTTGTTCAGGAAGCTGGCATCACTTCGGACAGCCTGCGATTTGAATATGCGCGCCAAAACGATGAGATGTTCGGCAAACTTCTCTTTTTCGACTATACACGTGTACCGCAGCCAGCAGTGACGGATTCAGAAATTGTGGCCTATTATGCAACCGACAGGCAATCTGATCCCGAGATCAACTGCGGGCCTTACGCATCGCTCCAATATGTTGTTTTTGATCTCAAACCTTCCAATGCCGATTTCGAAGCCATGAAACCCGAAATCGACGCCATCTACGACGATCTGCTCAGAGGTGTTGATTTTGCCAGCCTGGCGCGCTGGGAATCAGATGATCCTGGCAGCGCGCAGCAGGGAGGCAGCCTGGGCACTTTCGGCAAAGACATGATGGTGCCTGAGTTTGATGCGATTGCCTTCGCTTTGAGGCCGGGACAGATCTCGCCGCCCTTTAAGACGCAATTCGGCTGGCACATTGTCAAGGTTGTGACATTCGGTGTTGGCAATCAGGGGGAACCGACTGTCACAGCCAGTCACATCCTGAAGAAAGTCACCCCGTCTGACGATACCAAAAACGATCTGATCGCCCAGGCTGACAGGCTCAGGGCGGCGGCGCTGACGCAGGGCCTGGAGTCAGCGGCTGGTAAGTATGGGCTTGAGGTAAGGTCAGCCGGCCCCGTTCTCAACTCCATGGAATACATCCCGGACCTGGGCCGGATCAACGGCCTGAGCGAGTTTGCCCGCAAAGGGGCAAAAAGCGACATTTCCGAAGTAGTCACAGACCGGCACGGTAACCTGTACCTGGCCGAGATCACGGACCAGTCCTCTGAACCGGTCTTACCGCTGGCGCTGGTCAGGGACAAGATCCATGCCAGGCTGAGCAAACAAAAGCAAGTGGATTCCATGCTCAAAACAGCCCGCGAATTCGTCCGCGCCAATAAAAGCAAAAATTACCTCACCGCGGCTTATGAGAATCTCGACATCCGCATCATCAATCTGCAGAACCTGCGAATGGACACCACGATCCCCGAGGTGGGTAACTCCAACCTGATCAACTCCCATGCCCTGGCACTCAGCAACGGCCAGGTTTCCAACCTGATCGAAACGAACGACGGCCAGTTCATCATTATCTGCGAAAACCGCGTCCGGCCTGATTTCGACGCCTTCGACAGAGATACAGAACTCCAGACAAAGCTGAGAAACAAGCTGGAGGAACAGGCCTGGAACCGTTGGTTTTACCAGATAATGCAAAACACAAATACCCATGACAACCGTGCCCGTTTCGGCTATTGACCTCACATTTATTCTACCCGGTTTATCCCGATCGGTATTACTCTAAAAGAGTTATCAAAAGATAGAATCACCCTATTGATTCCTGTATAGCTCACCAATAATGGCACAGCTCTTGCCTGCTTGCACTACTTACCCATTACGGACCCAATACGGACAAAGTCCGTAATGGGTAAGTAGTGCCAGCAAGGGCGAAGCAGGGAGAGCTTAATCCCGATGCGCTGGGGGCAGATGCATTATGCTTTCACTTGACTTCCCAGCTTTGCGCCCGAGAATTGACTATGATGAAGAAGATAATACATGTTGACATGGATATGTTTTACGCGGCGGTGGAGATTAGGCAAAATCCGAAGCTGAAGGGCAAACCTGTAATTGTGGGAGGCCAGCCACGCAGCCGGGGAGTGGTTAGCACCTGCTCCTACGAAGCGCGCAAGTATGGCATCCATTCCGGTATGGCCAGCTACCAGGCCTGGCAGCTCTGCAAAAGCGCCATTTTTGTGCATCCCAATTTTACCATTTACAAGGAGATCTCGAACCAGATCAGGGAGATCTTTTTCAAATATTCTGACCTCGTCGAATCCGTATCTCTGGATGAGGCTTACCTCGATGTCACACAAAACAGGATAAACGAACCTTATGCGGTCAATATCGCCAAGGCAATAAAACAGGATATTCTCAAGACCACCAAACTGACCTCATCGGCAGGAGTGTCATACAACAAATTTCTGGCCAAGATAGGATCGGAACTGCAAAAACCGGACGGCTTGGTCGTGATCCCGCCCGACAAAGCGCAGGAAGTGCTGTTCAACCTGCCCATAGATAAGTTTCACGGGATCGGCAAAGTCACAGCCGCCCGCATGCGGCACATGGGCATTAATCATGGCAAGGACCTTTTCCAACTGGAGCTGAAGGACATGATCAAACGCTTCGGCAAAGTGGGCGTATATTACTATTACATCGTACGAGGCATCGATGAACGAGAGGTCATTCCGTATTCAGATCCAAAATCCATCAGCTGCGAAACCACCTTTGACCGCGACATCGACAGCTTCCAGGACCTGACCGAGGTCTTGGCGAAGCTGGCCGACCGCCTCTCCTTCCGCATGCAGGGAAAGCAGATCCACGGCCAAAGCCTATGCCTCAAAATCAAGTACGACAACTTCGAAAACGTGACCAAGTCATGCTGCCTGTCCGTCTTTACCAATGACCGTGATATCATCTACCATTACGCCGAGCAGTTACTGATCCGCCACTGGGACGGCAAGCGCAAGATCAGGCTGCTGGGGATCGGATTGAACAGGCTAGACACGGAACATAAAGATGAACAGGTAGAACTGGAACTGAAATGACATCTAAACTTAAGCATTTATCATTGTTTTACCTGCTTCAGTCTGATTCTGCGGGATTGCTCTTGACAAAAAGGTCGGGGTTTCGTGAATTGCACCCGTTATGCTTGATCATGACGAGAAAGCAAATGCAAAGCGGGGGCGTAGTTCAGTTGGTTAGAACGTCTGCCTGTCACGCAGAAGGCCGCGAGTTCGAGTCTCGTCGCTCCCGCCATCAGATTTACGCTGTCGCAGGGCAGCGTTTTTTTTTGAGGAAGGGTTCACCGCGATGCTGATTTTGTTCCTGTTCTATACTATCATCCTGGAGCTGGCATACATATTGCTGTCGCCGATCTTGTTTGCCTGGCTGCGGCGCAAACCGGATGCGGAACGCCTGGCCGTGAAGTATCCAAAAAAGGACTTTGCCGTGCTGGTCCACGCCGCTTCAGTAGGTGAAGTCAACGGCATCAGGCAACTCCTGCTGGAGCTGTTAAACTCACATCCCCAGATGCGCATGATCCTGACCACCAATACCAAGACCGCGCGCCAGACAGCCAAAGATTGGCACGACAGGCTGGAAGTCGTCCTTTCACCCGTGGATGTTTTTCACCTCAGGCAGAAGCAACTGCTTTGGAACCGGCCGCAGCTCATCCTGGTGGCGGAAACCGAGATCTGGCCGTCCCTGCTGCTGTCGGCCAAGCTGGAACGCGTTCCCGTGATCTATGTCAATGCCCGCATGTCGGATAAAACCTTCAAGCGTTATAAACAATTCGGCAGCCTGCTGCGCTGGGCCGGAAGCTCTGTCAAGGCAGTCTGCGCCCAGTCAGAAAAGGATTGCGGCAAGTTTGCCCAAGTCTTCAAGACCGAATGCATAAATGCAGGCAACCTGAAATTCAGCTTGAATCAACCACTTTTTGAAAAAGACTCACTGCGCAAGGAGTGGGGTTATCAACAAAAAGATAAAATCGTGGTCATGGGCAGTTCACGTCCCGGCGAGGAAGAGCTTATGCTGAAGACCTACGATGCCCTGAAAAGCGAATTCCCCGATCTGAAGCTGATCCTTGCCCCCCGGCATCCGGACCGGGTGGACGAGATCAGAAAAAAGCTGGAGGGGAGGGACGCGTCTTTTCAATCAGTTCGTGAGCCCGTTAAAGACATTCACATCATAGACGTCATGGGACAGCTGCTCCCGGCCTACGCGCTGGCAGACGTTTGTTTGATCGGAGGGAGTTTTCTGCCCTTCGGAGGACATAATCCGCTGGAAGCTGCCTACTATGGCAAAGTTATTATAATGGGCTTACATCATGAATCCTGCCAAGCCTCGGTAAAAAAACTCAGTAAAGCTGAAGCGATCATTATCAGTGACGCGAATAAACTGACAGCAGACCTGAAAAAGGTCTTGTCCGATCCCGATATTTTTACTGCCATGGGGGAGAGGGCGCGCCAGGCCCTTGCTGCCAACCGCGACTCCCTGCCCAAACACTTGGAAAAAATCAATCAATACCTGGACTGATTATGCACGAAGCAAGGTTTTATGAAAAAGTGGGGGAGGGCGCTGTCCGCTGCCTGCTCTGCCCCAACCAATGCCTGATCCGGGACGGCAAGTTCGGCAGCTGCCGCAGCCGGAAAAACGTTGCCGGAGTCCTGATGGCGGTCAATTACGCCAGGACAGTCTCGCTCAACCTCGACCCCATCGAGAAGAAACCGCTCTATCATTATTATCCGGGCTCGCAGATCCTGTCACTGGGCGCTAATTCATGCAATCTTCATTGCCAATTCTGCCAGAACTTTGAGATCAGCCAGGAAGATTGCCCCACCCGGGTTCTGAGTCCGGAGGATCTCCTCGATATCCTGCTGCGAAAACATCAGAATGCTGTCGCTTTCACTTACACAGAACCTTTCACCTGGTATGAATACCTTTACGATTGCGGAAAACTCCTGACTCCGAAAGGGATCAAGCTGGTCCTGGTCACCAACGGCTACATAGAACAGGAACCGCTGCGGGAACTTCTGCCGTATGTGGACGCGATGAACATCGATTTGAAATCCATCCGCCCGGAGTTTCACCAGAAAATCTGCGCGGGAAAGCTGGATCCCGTCCTGGCCACCATCCGGACAGCCGCCCAGGCTTGTCATGTAGAATTGACCAATCTGCTCATCCCGGGCTTGAACGATTCGGAGGAAGAGATCAGGGACCTGGTTGGGTTCGTCGCAGAAGTGGATAGAAATATCCCGCTTCACTTCTCACGCTACTATCCGCGCTGGCAATGCGAACTACCGGCCACGCCGGAAAGCACTTTGTTCCTTGCCTATGGAATTGCCGCCCAAAAGCTGAATTACGTGTATCTGGGCAACATCGCCTCGGGCGAACACTCTGACACGCATTGCCCCAACTGCCAAGCACATCTGATCAGCCGCAGTTTCCTGTCCATCGATACACACTTTATGCAGGGCGATAAATGTTCCAAATGCGGCTTCAAGATCTACGGCCGCTTTGCATGCTGAAAACCTGGCTGAAACTGCTGACCCCGGCTGACGTGATCCTCATTATGGTTATCCTGGCTGGGGCTGCCGGCAGTTGTTTCCTTATCAGTCATCAAAAGGCAGGAGCATTGGCTTATATCTATAGGGAAGACGCCCTGTTTGGCATCTATGAACTGAATAAGTCGCAGACCATAATAATCAGTGAAAGCTGTACTGCAGAGATCAGGGATGGACGGATCAGAATGCTTTCCTCAGACTGCCCTGACCAGATCTGCGTGCGCCAGGGGTGGACCAACGCTTTACCCATTATCTGCCAGCCCAATCGTATCGTGATAGAGATCAGGTCATCGGAGCAATCAGAACAAATGCATATCCTGCATTAGGGATGTCAATTGACCGGATCATCTTCCTATTAACTGGACAAAAACAAGCATCGGAAAAGATTTGTTGATATGTTAGGCTCATAATTATAGATTGGATTGAAATGAAGTATTTTATTGAAACTTACGGCTGCCAGATGAACATCTCTGACAGTCAGATAGTGTCTGCCATTTTGACTGAGGCAGGTCATCAGCAGGCCGGCAGATTGGATGAAGCTGATCTGGTCCTTTTCAACACCTGCTCTGTCCGCCAGAATGCCGAAGACCGGGTGTTGGGAAGAATCAGAAGCGAGATGCGTCGCAAGCGGCAAAAACCTGATCTGCTGGTCGGCGTCCTCGGCTGCATGGCACAAAGGATGGGGAAGAGGCTCCTGGAAAGTGTGCGCGGCCTTGATCTCGTAGTGGGTGTGGACCAGTATGACAAATTGCCAGCACTGGTTGACAAGGCTGAGACCGTTACGTGTCACGATCCAGATGAGAGACAACTCTATGACATGATCAGGCCGGCGCCGGATTCAAAATATTGCGGCTTTGTCACCATAATGCGCGGATGCGATAATTACTGCTCATACTGCATAGTGCCTTATGTCAGAGGCAGAGAAAGAAGCCGTCCCGTGGAAAGCATCCGTCAGGAGGTTTTGCAGGCGACGTCCAAAGGTATCATTGACATCACCTTATTAGGCCAGAATGTGAATTCCTACCGATATCAGGATCATGATTTTGCTGGATTACTATGTAACCTCAACTCCATAAATGAGTTAAAGCGCCTTAGATTTGTCACTTCCCACCCCAAAGACCTCTCTGACAAACTGATAGAAGCCATGGCAGAATGCGATAAGGTTTGCGAGCAGATTCATTTGCCCATGCAAAGCGGTGATAACGCCATCCTGGCAAACATGAACCGGGGCTATTCAGTTGAGCATTATATCAAACTGGTTGACAAATTGAGGTCAGCGATGCCCGATATCGCGATTACCACAGATGTTATTGCCGGTTTTCCGGGAGAAACTAATGAGCAGTTTGAGAAAACGGTTGCAGCAATGCAGGCTGTCGGATTTGACTATGCCTTTTGTTTTAAATATTCCAACCGCGAAGAGACAGCTGCTGCTAAAATTTTGAATCAGGTCGATGAGCGGATCAGGCTGGCGCGACTTCAAAGACTTATTGAACTCCAGAGAGAAATGACCGCCGTGAAATTCAAAAACCAGATAGGAAAAACCGTGGAAGTCCTGGTAGAGGGTCCCAGCCGGCAGGGGGGTAATCAGCTTTCCGGATATACGCGTGATTTTAAGATCTGTGTTTTTAACGGTTCACCTGATCTGATTGGCACCCTGGTCAAAGTAAAAATAACCGAAGCGACGGCTGGCACTTTGATAGGAGTTCCGGTATGACATTCAGGGCAACCATTGATTGCATTAAGCTATGTTATGTAAACTATCATGAATGTACCTATCTTTAACCCAGCCGGATGTTTGCCCCCCATCCTTACATATTATAAAATGAGAGGTAAGTGATTATGATCAGCATGACTGGATACGGAAAAGCTTCCGCCATCAAAGATGAATATGAAATCGAGATCGAGATAAAATCCGTTAATGCCAAGTTCTTGGATCTGAAGTGTTATATCCCCAAGGAGGTGAACTACCTTGACCTCCCCCTGCGCACGACGGTCAACCAGCACTACAAAAGAGGCAGCATCGAACTCAGAATGCATTACGTGGACAGGACCAAACCCCAAATTCGCCTCAACGAAGAGAAACTTAAGAACATCAAGTCCGTCTTCACCAAGATCAGGTCCATCCTCAAGACCGATCAGCTGCCCATGGAATACCTGCTCAAGGAATATGACCTGATCGAATTCAAGAGCACTTTGTTTGACCGCAACGATTTCAATCTGGACATTGTAGCCGTTTTAAAGAAAGCCATAGCCAACCAGCAAAAAATGGCGCAGAAAGAGGGCATCGGAATAAAGAAGATGATTGTAAAATCGACAGATATGATAATCGAATCTTTGCTCGGGATCGAGAACACAATCCCGAAATTCAGGCAGGAGCTTTTTGATAAAATGAAAGCCCGTATTCAGGAAGTGCTGCCCTTGGCCAACAAACAGAACCTGGAGCAGCGCCTGATGCAGGAATTAGCGGTTTATCTGGATAAATATGACATCCAGGAGGAGATCAACCGCCTCAAGGAACACATAGACACCCTGCATAAATACATCAGCGAAAACGAAGGCAACGATCTGGGAAAGACGCTCAGCTTCATATTCCAGGAGATGCAGCGCGAAGCCAACACACTCGGTTCCAAATATTCCAATTATCATTCTTTCGCCAATATACTTCTGATCAAGGAAGAAGTGGAAAAGTGCAGGGAGATAGTCCAGAATGTCATGTAAACCACTGTTGGAATGGACCTCCTTCCCTTTCGTGGAAAGGCCTTTGACTTCGCTGCTGCTTATCCTGTTCCTGATCCTGATCTCCATTCTACTGTGGCAGCTGGCTGTCGCTACCTGGGGTTACCATATTTTCTATGTCGGAGGTATGCTGCTTCTGATCGGCAGCCTTCTCCCCTATTTCATCCCAACGACCTATCAGCTGTACGATGATAAAATCGTCGCCCGATATCTGCTGATCAAAATCGAACGCAAGTACAGTGATTTCGGCTGTTTTTTTTGCGATAAGCGGGGCGCAATGCTCAGCACTTTCAAAACTCCCCGGAGGTTGGACGCATTCCGGGGGCAATCGCTGAGGTTCTCAGCCACACAGGCTGAAAAAGAAAGATTGATAGAAATTCTTAACGAAAAGATCGGGAAGCAGTATTAATGAAAAGGAAGAAAGCCAATCCCCAAACCCTGGAAAACGAGATCAGGGATATGTTTGCCAGGCTTCAGGGCGAAGCTGTCAATGTCAAGGACCTGATCGACCTTCTCTCTCTTTCCCACAAAGCATTTCCGGAAGTCAGGAATATTGTCCAGAGACTGGCTGACAGCGGTTTCATCCGCAAGGACAACCGCAAATACAAAATCATCGATGCGAACACTGCGGAGCAAAAACAGCAAAGAACATCGCCCAATCTGATCGAAGGCACGTTCGACGCCACCTCCCTGGCCCGCAACTATTCATTCGCCTTTGTCCGCACCGAGCAAGGGGATTTCTATGTCTCTGCCGAAGACACACTGAACGCTTTCCACGGCGACACAGTTCTGATCGAACCGTATTACCGCAACAACAAGAGCGATTACTGCTATGTCCGTCGGGTGGTAAAACGCGCCAGCACCAGCCTGACCGGATCCCTCCAGCATAGCAGCGGCAGATATTATTTCATCTGCGGCAATCCCAAGATCCACCAGTGGTTCGATGTGACAGACCCGTGCGGAGCCTTGCCCGGCCTGAAAGTGGTGCTCGAAGTGATAAACTGGGGCAACCGCAACCTCAGCAAACCACCCGTGGGCAAAGTTACGGAAGTTCTGGGACCGGAAGGCAATCCCGACACGGAATTGCTGGCTGTGATCCGTCAGCATGCGCTGCCCCTGGAATTTGCAGAGCATCTCACAAGCGAGATCGAAGCCCTGCCTGAAGATATAGATGTTAACGAGATCAGGAACCGCCAGGATTATCGACAGCTGGTGACCTTTACCATAGACCCTTCCTCCGCCAGGGATTTTGACGATGCCATCTCCCTGGAAACGACAGAGTCCGGATGGAGGCTCTATGTTCATATCGCTGACGTTGCGCATTATATCATACCCGATTCCAAGCTTTTTGCCGAGTGCCTGAACCGCGGAAACAGTTATTATTTCCCGCGCAAAGTCATTCCCATGCTGCCGGAAAAGCTTTCCAACAAGGTCTGCAGCCTGCGCCAGAACGAGGACAAGCTGACCATGACCGTAGTCACCGACTTTGATGAAAAAGGCAATGCCAAGCGCCAGTCGCTGTGGGAAAGCGTGATCCGCTCCAATGCCAGGCTGGCTTACGAACAGGTGGACGAACTCTTTGAAGGCAAACCCGTTGACATTCCGGAAGCGGTTATCAGGCAGCTGCAGACAGCCCGCGAACTATCTTCCCTTCTGACTCAAAAGCGCCTCAAGGCGGGTTACCTGTTTTTTGATCTGCCTGAAACTGAATATGTCTATGATGAAGAAGGTTTCGTTCACCACATGACACAAAGCCTGGAAACCGAATCCCACAAGCTGATCGAAAACTTCATGCTGGTGGCGAACCAGTTTGTGGCCGAACGCTTGACCGAGCTTGCCCCCAAGACCATGTACCGCGTGCACGAACTGCCGGACATGGAAAAACTGGAGCGCCTGAGCATTTTGCTATCAGCATACGGCGTTAATCTCAGCTTCCGCGAGAATCTAAATTTCAGCCTGCAGCGGGTCCTGCGCGACCTTCCCGACGAAACCTTCCACCGCGTCTTCGACCGCCAGATCCTGCGCAGCCTGAAAAAAGCCAAATACACCACCGAGCATCTGCCCCACTTCGGACTGGCCATGGAGACCTACACCCATTTCACATCGCCCATCCGCAGGCTCTGCGACCTGGTGATCCACCATCTCTGCAAGACCCATGTCCTGCATTCTTCGAATTATAAACTCTCCTCTAAGCAACTGGTCAATTGGGCCACCATCGCCTCAGAGAAAGAGATCGTCGCCGACGAAGCCGAACGCGAGATCGAGCGCGTGATGAACACGATTTACATGAAAGAGCACGTCGGCGAAGTCTTTGACGGCATTGTCATCGGCATGAACTCGTCCTCTCTGTTCATCCAGCTGGACAGGTTTCCCATTTCGGGCGTCCTGAAAGTAAATCAGCTGCCCAGGGGTAAATGTATCTACGACGACAGGGCTCAGCGTTACAGGAACGACCGCAGCGGGGATTTCTATCAGCTCATGGACAGCGTGCGCGTCCAGGTCATGCAGGTGACCGATGACGTATACTTCGAACTGGTTCAGGAAGAGGATTCGCACCGGCACCACGTTTCACCCTTGACACCGAAAGTCACTTTTCAAAAAAGGAAAAATTCTGGAAGGAACAAGCAACATAACTCCCGCGGAAGGAAAGGAAAAGGCAATGAAAAAACCCATCGGCGTGTTTGATTCAGGGGTAGGCGGCCTGACTGTCTATCGGGCCATCCGCAACCGCTTTCCCGAAGAGGACCTGATCTATTTCGGCGATACAGCGCGGGTTCCCTATGGGCCGAAATCACCCAAAACGATCATTGAGTATTCCCTGCAAAACGCACGTTTCCTGCTCCAGCAGCAGATCAAGATCCTGGTCGTGGCCTGCAACACTTCATCCTCCGTCGCCTTGCCCCAGTTGCACAAGATCACCCGCATACCCATCATTGACGTTGTCCAGCCCGGCGCGGAGCAGGCTGTGATCAGTTCCAAATCCGGGCGCATCGGCGTGATCGGCACCGAAGGCACGATCCGCAGCGTTGCTTATACACAGGCCATCCAGTACATGAAACCGGATGCCCAGATCTTTTCCAAGGCCTGCCCCCTCTTTGTTCCCCTGGCCGAAGAAGGCTGGCATGATAGTAAAGTGGCTCTTGAGATCGCCAGGGAGTATTTGTTTGAGCTGCGGGAAAAGGAGATTGACACCCTTGTCCTGGGCTGCACCCATTACCCCCTTCTTAATGAAGTCATTGCTCAAGTCATGGGAGCAGGCGTCACCCTGGTGGACAGCGCGGAATCCATTGCCAACTATCTCAGCCGCCTGCTGCCCTCCGAACAGGATGGCGTAACGGGCAAGGACGAATTCTATGTCAGCGACAACGAACAGAAATTCGCCCTGCTGGCCGGCCGCATCCTGGGGAAACTGACTTCCAGCCTCAACCGGGTCCGCCTGTTCGAAAGCTGGTTTGTGGATTCCAACCAGGATTAAATCTTTACTTTATATCCATAATTGTATTATACTGATACATAATAGATAACATAATACCGTGTGTCAACGTAAACGGACCCGTTTCTGACCTTGATTGAAAATCGAGCCAGTAACAAGTCACAGATAACCGTCAGGTAAAGCCAAAACTGCGGATATCTGACGGTGATTTGAAGCTTATTTGTTATCAGACGAGCAAACGGGAAGCGACTGACCGGGATAAGATATTATAATAAAGATAAACAAGATAAACAAGGAAAACCGCATGGAACCTTTAATCATTACCGCCGCTATCACAGGAGCGGAAACAGCCCGCAAAGACCAGCCCAATCTGCCTGTCACACCTGTTGAACAGGCGCAGGCAGCGAAAGAATGTTTTACATCAGGAGCCCGGGTGGTGCATCTGCACGTCCGGAATGACGACGGCTCGCCCACCCAGAACCTGGAAAGGTTCAAGGAAGCCATTGACCGCATCCGCCAGGCCGTGCCGGAAATGATAATCCAGATCAGCACGGGCGGAGCCGTCGGCGAGGATTTTGAAAAACGTCTGGCTCCCCTGCAGCTGAAACCGGACATGGGCACCCTGAATGCAGGCACAATCAATTTCGGGGATGACATCTTTATCAACCATCCCAAGGATATTGTCAAGCTGGCAGAGGCATTCAAGGAATACGGAGTGGCTCCCGAAATTGAGGTTTACGAATCCGGCATGGTCGATGTGGTCGCCAGGCTGGTGAACAAAGGCATTATCACACACACGCCCCTGCACGTGCAGTTTGTCCTGGGCGTGGCAGGCGCGATGAACGGCTCACCTGGTAATGTCATCTACATGAAAGAGCAGCTCGCCAAGTTTATTCCCGGCTCCACCTGGGCAGTGGCCGGAATCGGAAGATGGCATATCCCTGCTTCGCTAACGGCCATGGTCAACAACGGCCACATTCGCGTCGGCTTTGAAGATAATATCTACTACCATAAGAATGTGGTGGCTGACTCCAATGCCCAACTAGTTGCCCGCATGGCCCGCATCGCCGATGAGATCAACCGGCCCCTGGCCACGCCCCAGCAAGCCAGGCAGATACTCGGTCTCGCAGTATAAATGGAGGTGGGGGGATGAAGCTATCTGAAAACGCGATCAAGGTGTTAGAAAAAAGGTATTTCAAAAAGAATAAAACGGGCGACACGGTTGAGGACTGGAAGGGCATGCTTATCCGGATCAGCGATAACATCTCCGCCGGAGATAAGGTAAAGGCCAAACGGTATTACAAGCTGATGGACTCGGGACTTTTCCTGCCGAATTCACCCACTCTAATGAACGCGGGCAGTGACCTGCAGCAGCTTTCCGCCTGTTTTGTCCTGCCGATCGAAGACAGTATGGAAAGCATTTTCGAGACAGTCAAAAACGCCGCCCTCATTCACAAGAGCGGCGGCGGCACTGGCTTCAGCTTCAGCCGGCTGCGCGAGGCCAATTCCAGAGTGCGCTCCACCAATGGCGTATCCAGCGGCCCCATCTCATTTTTAAAAGTCTACAATGCCGCCACCGATGCAGTAAAACAAGGCGGAACCAGGCGCGGCGCCAATATGGCCATCCTCAATGTCGACCATCCGCAAATCCTGGATTTCATCACCTGTAAGGATGATGCCACCCAACTCACTAATTTCAACCTGAGTGTCGGCCTGACCGAAGAATTCATGCGGGCAGTCTATCAGGACGAAGAATATGAACTGGTCTCCCCCGCCACCCGCAAAGTCAAAGAGAAACTCAAGGCACGTGATGTGTTTGATCTCATCGTTGACATGGCATATAAAAACGGCGAACCCGGCATCGTATTCCTTGACCGGATCAATAAGCACAATCCAACCCCGGAACTTGGTGCCATAGAATCCACCAATCCCTGCGGCGAACAGCCTCTGCTAGCTTATGAAGCCTGCAACCTGGGTTCGATTAATCTGTCCGCCCTGGTTGACAAAGGCAAGATCGACTGGGATGCTCTCAAACAGGCAGTCCGCGAGAGCGTGGCTTTTCTGGACGATGTGATCAATGCTTCCCGTTTCCCTTTGCCCGAAATAGACACCATGGCACGGGGCAACCGCAAGATCGGCCTCGGAGTCATGGGTTGGGCGGACCTCCTGTATCAGTTGAAAATACCCTACGCCAGCGAGAAAGCGATCCAACTGGCGGAAGAGGTCATGGAGTTCATCGACTATCACGCCAAACAAAGATCCAAGGAACTGGCACAGGAAAAGGGCAGCTTTCCCAATTTCCCGCAAAGCGTATATGCCGAAGGCAAGTTAATCAGAGAAAAGTATAAACAGGATTGGAACAGGCTGATCCGCGAGATCCAGTCCAACGGCCTTCGTAATGCCACTGTCTCAACTATCGCGCCAACCGGCACGATTTCCATGATTTTGGACACTTCCAGCGGGATAGAGCCGCAGTTTTCACTTGTCTTTACCAAACACGTAATGGACGGCGAGCAGCTGCTCTATGTCAATAAATGGTTTGAACAGGCTTTAAGAGAAGCCGGGCTGTACAGCAAGTCCATTCTGGAAAAAGTGGCCGCCGCCGGCAGCGTCCAAGCCATCAAGGAGATCCCGGAAAAGCTGCGCAAGGTTTTTCAGACAGCCCATGACATCAGTCCGGAATGGCATATCAGGATGCAGGCCGCCTTTCAGAAATACACTGACAATGCTGTCAGCAAAACGATCAATTTTCACCGGGAAGCCTGCCGTGACGACATCCGCATGGCGTTCGAATATGCCTATCAGCTTGGCTGCAAAGGCCTGACCGTGTACAGGGACGGCAGCCGGGACAACCAGGTCCTGCAGACTGCCGCCAGCCAGGAAAGGAAACCAGGCAAGGAAAAGAAAGTAGCTCCCCGCAACCGTCCGGAAATTACTCAAGGTATTACCCAAAAGATCGAAACCGGCTGCGGCCACATGTATGTCACGATCAATTCCGACGAGTTTGGAGCTTGCGAAATCTTTGTCCAGATGGGAAAAGTGGGCGGATGCGCCTCGGCCCAGTTGGAAGCCATCGCGCGGTTAGCCTCGCTTGCCCTGCGCTCAAATTTAAAGCTGGAATCCCTGGTCAGGCAGTTGAAAGGCATCCGCTGCCAATCACCGATGTGGAACAAAGGCAAGATGATCACCTCCTGCGGGGATGCGGTGGGGCAAGCTTTGGATCAGTATCTGGCCATGAACCTCAACGGCAACCAGCAATTGAGCTCGATCACAGTCAAAACTTCTGAACCGGAAGAATACGGCTCTCAAAGAATGATTGCCAACTGCCCCGAATGCGGAGGATCCATTGAGCATCTCGAAGGTTGCCTGAAATGCCCGTCCTGCGGCTGGTCCAAATGTTAACATTTGACAAAAAGACCTCTTCGCCTTTTTAGGAACAGAATTTATTAAGAGTCCGGAGATATTATGCGCTGCCAGCATTGCAATGAAAAACTTGCCGTCCACGATTTATGGTGCGCCAAATGTGGCAAAAGGACTGAAGTCCTTTCGAAGCATTTGTCAGCCACGAAAAGCCTGAACGAAACCTGGAATAAATACAAAGCGGTCCGCGGCGTGAATTTCCCCACTGGTATCTGGGCTGCCCTGCTGGGAGCGCTGCCTTTAATTATCCTTGTTTGGCTGCTGAACTTTGGCCTGCCGCAGCTTCCTTTCTGGCAATACATCCTGATCCATTCTGTCGTGTGGATTCTGTTTGTGCCCCTGTTAATAGTTCCGTTCCAGGCTGTGACGGCCATTGATGATAACAGGATACCGGTTGGCTCTTATTTCCGATCATACAAATTCCATTTCAGGTTTTTGCCCTTGGTTTTCGTTTCCGTTGTTTTTTATTTAGCTATATTCTTTGTCTGCCAGGGCGATCCGATCCTCAATCTAGTTTGGCTCGTTCTGGTGCTATATTGGATACCGATTGTGCTGCCGGTCCCAGTTTTGATGTATAGATACAAAGTCGGTTCTTTCAAGGCGATTGCCATGTCATACAAACATGCCGGCGATGTCAGGTGGAACACATTTCTTCTTGCCATGATCCTGGCCTTGGCCAATGTCATTGCTGCAATCTGCCTGATCGTCGGATTGGCAGTCACGATACCTTTTACCTGGCTGGCCATTCGAGACTATGTGGATAGGCTTATCGAACATGAGCTGTTTGAAGACCGGAAACATTCATGAACCGCAAGGAAATAGTATCTCTGATCATTCTTATCTTGGTCCTGGCCTTTGGCTTTTATAGGTATAAAACTGTCAAATATACTACCGAGAAGTCCAAGTTTATCATGGACACATGGGTTCGGGTTACTGCGACAGCCAAGTCTAAAAATGTCGGCAAAATGATCGACCAGACCTTTACCTATATGGAAAACCTCGAGATGGTGCTAAGCGAGTACGAACCTGAAGGGTGGTTGTGGAAAGTCAACCAATCCAGGCAATCAAACTTTCCCATGGATCAGGACGCATTCCAGATCCTGCAATTGGCAGACAGCTTGTACCGCTTGACTGGAGGGAAATTTGACATAACGATCAAGCCGGTGTTTGACTTGTGGAAATTCGGCTCCGGAGATTCATTGGTCTCGGATTCCATCCTCACACCTGCCATCACACACATACTCCCGGACTCCTTGCTGATCAAGGAAAAACTCAAACTCGTCGGATTCGACAGGATCCGCTTCGATCAAGAATATCTTTATAAACCCTCTGGCATGCAGCTCACTTTCGGAGCTCTGGCCAAAGGGTACATTGTGGATAGGGCGCATGAATACATGCACTCGCTGGGAGTCCTGAAGGGAAGTATTGATTGCAGCAGCAGCATGGTTTTTTGGGGCAACAAGCTCCTGCCTAATGTTGTCGGGATCACGCACCCTCGCAGATTGAACGAGGTGATCGCTACCCTGCAGGTTAGGGATATTGCCATCGGCACTTCCGGGGACTATCAGCAGTGCTTCGATTTGGACAGCCTGCGCTATCATCATATCCTCGACGCCCATACTGGATATCCCGTTAAAGATGTCTTTTCAGTCACCGTCCTCAATCCTTCCGCTTTCCTTGCAGACGGGCTTTCCACTGCGGTCTTTCTCATGGACCCGGAACAAGCCCTGGAGCAAATCAAACAGATACCCAATACCAATGCCATTATCTACTTCAGAAAAAACAACACAATCACGTCACTAAAATCGATTGGCATAAAATCGATGATACAAAGTGAAAAAATCCAGTAAAGAATCCCAGCCTGGAATTCCCGATCTACAGAGCCAGCCAGACAAAAGGCTTATCACAATTGACAAAGTCGGAGTCAAGGGCATCAGCTATCCCATTATCGTGTCCGACCGGAGCAGGAAGGTGCAACACACCATCGCCCTGATCAATTGCTATGTGGAACTGCCCCACTATCACCGCGGTACTCATATGTCACGCTTTGTCGAAATCCTAAATCATTATCACGAGGAAGATATCATCTTCAACCTTGAAAATATGCTGGCTGAAGTTCGCCATTCCCTGAAAGCTAATGCCTCCTTCATTGAGTTAACCTTCCCGTACTTTATGCAGAAGTCTGCCCCTGTTTCAGGCATAGCCTCCTACCTGAATTACGAATGCACTTTCCGAGCCTCCCTTTATGACAAATATGACTTTTGGATAGGTGTCAGAGTGCCGGTAACCACACTTTGCCCCTGCTCCCGCGAAATCAGTGATTATGGCGCTCACAACCAGCGGTCGGAAGTGAAACTTGCTGTCCAATACAGGGATTTCATCTGGTTGGAGGAACTCATAGAATTGATCGAACAAACCTGCAGTTGCGATATCTATCCCCTGTTAAAGCGCGAAGACGAAAAATACGTGACTGAAAAAGCCTACGATAATCCGATGTTTGTCGAAGACATAATCCGCGAGCTGACGGCCAAACTTAATACTGATAAACGTATCCTGCACTTCGAGCTGGAATCAGAGAACTTTGAATCCATCCACAATCACAGTGCATATGCCTTCAAGAAGAAATGAAACGGGAGGGTGGGCAAAACCTCTGATCCCGGCTGCTGATTTTACCCTGGATAACGGGTTTCGCGTAATCTATGCCATAGACAGATCAAACCCTATCATATGTCTGCAACTTTACGTGAGAGTTGGATCAGTTCACGAGGATATCAGCACCAGCGGATTCGCTCATTTCATTGAGCACCTCACGTTTAAATCGACAGTTAATTATCCGGACAACACAATTTCGGCAGCAATTCCCCGTTTGGGCGGGATGATCAATGCCTATACCGATTATGACAGCACCTGTTACTATATGATGATTCCAAGCGAGGAACTGGACGAAGGTCTGCAAATTCTATCCGATATCGCCTTTCGGGCCTTATTCTCCACTGCTGATGTGCACATCGAGAAAGACATTATCCTGGAAGAGATCAAGCAATATGCCAATGAGCCGGATTCCAGTTTTTTGGATTGGATTCAGGCGACCTATTTTACGTCCAGCCCTCTGAAAAAACCTGTCTTGGGTTCACCTTCCTCGGTCTCTGCCGCAAAGGCAGACTCTCTGAATGCATTTTACAACAAGCACTACAGACCCATGAACTCATTTCTCGTTGTTACCGGAAATATTGATGCCCGCAGCATTAAACGCAAGGTGTCTTCCCGATTTCACAACTGGCTTAAAGGGCATAGAACGTCTCGGTGCAATAATCCCGGATCTCCTGAATTCAACGGTTTCAGGTATCATTCCAGTTATAGCAAGGCCAACGGGGATTACCTGGCCTTCGTCCTGCCTGAGCTTCGCGATAGAGACCCTTTATACAATGCCCAGTTAATCATTACCAAAGCCTTTGCTTCCGGCAAACAGAGCACACTGTTTAAGCGTCTGGTGGAAAAGGACCGCTCTGCTGTCGAAATCCAGCTCTTTTCAATATGCGGGCAGTGGCCAGGCATTTCCATCATCCAAGTATTACCCAGTGACCCAGACAGGGTCATAGATATCATCTATGCTTTTTATGATGAATGGCTCACGGTCCGCCAAAAATTCTTCTTGCCGGATGACATAGGTTTGCTTAAAAATGAAATCCTGAATTCCTGGCTTTACGAATTCGAGTATATTGAGTCATTGGCCAGCAGTCTTGGCAATGATCAGTTGGCGGGAGATTATCAACGATTTTACGATTTTCCTACTCAGTTGTGCAATGTGGATGAAATGATGCTTGCCAAGTGCTTGAGTCAATACTGGCATACAGGCTTTCTCAGCATCTATTATAGGGGCACCAGGTCTCCTTCTCCTAAACTTGGGAAAAACATCTTCAAGTTGTTCACCTCAGATTCAAACCTGTCCACAAAGAGGATAGAGCTGAAAACTTCAGCATTTTTTCCTTGGCACGAATGCACAAAGATCAATATCGTCCCGTCAGCCATTAAGCAGGAATTTCGCGATACTCGTCTTGACGGCGGTATGAGGCTTCTGCTCAAGTATGTTCCCAACAAACCTACCATTGGCATGGCCGTCGTTACGCCTGTGTCTCAGTTATGCGAATTACCGGAACAGCGGGGTATGAATTATCTTGCTTCCAATCTGCTTCTTTTCGGTACGCAGACCAAATCCTATGACCAGGTGCAAAAAACCTGCCTGAGACACGGGTTCAACTTAAAGATATCCCACCTGCCAGAAACTACTACATTGCGCGGCAAATGCCTTGTGCGTAGCATTGAACCCATGCTGGCCCTCACATCCGAAATGCTGCTGGAGCCCTCTTTCCCCCAAAAATACCTGAGCATGGTTAAAGCCGCCATCTATGACAGCATTAGGAGGGAAAAGAGCTCTCCCCTATCATGGGCTTTTGCAGGATGGACGGATCAGTTTTTGGGTAAACATAATAACCTAAGCCGCCCCTTCTCCGGCATCAAAGCAACTCACAAAATCAAGCTTGATGAAATAAGAGACTGGTATGCAAGATATTATCAGATCAAGCGTTTCACACTCTGCCTGGCAGGCAACTTTGATTTCGACAGCATGGAAGAGCTTTGCAACCGATATTTCCCCGGTACTGATACACATGTAAAACCTATTAATCATCTTCCGTTTTACAATTCTGGGCAGCCCGCACGCAAATCGCTCCGAACCGACAGCAACCAGTCTAATCTGATCCTGGGAGGTTGGGGTTGCCCGGGTGCTGACATAAAATCAGTCACGGCGTTCTATGTACTCTCACAGATCATAGGTGGAGACTTGGGTTCGCGTTTCTTTTATATACTGCGTGAAAAATACGGCTTCACTTACCAGGCCGGATTCGATCTGATCTCGTTACGCGAGCTTGGCTGGTGGTATGCTTATGCAGTCTGCGACAAGCAGGACCATATGCAGGTCATGAGTCTGATGCTGGAGATCCTGGCAGACACAGCATCCTGTGGTGTCAGCAAGGATGAACTTGCAGCCGCCCAAAATTACCTGAAGGGCATGCATCGCCTTGATATGGAAAGCCTGGGATGGCAGGCCTCGACACTGGGGGTCTTATACGCCCTGGGTTATGATTATGACTATTTTATAAACCGCGAAAGCCGGATCAATTCTGTCGATCGTGACACACTTGTCGAGATCGCCGCTCGTTGTTTCCAACCAGATGGTTTGGTAATCAGGACGGAGCGATGAGCCGGGATCAATTTTGGGGTTATGACATCGGTTCCCGCAATATCAAGCTTGCCATTATGGGCAGGAATGGGGATATCCTGTTTGCAGATTACCTGGACACTGGCGTCAATCCTTCTGAAGCAGTGGATGCTTTATCCCGGAAAGCTTTGCAGAATCCTTTAGTTGCACGCGGCGAGGCAGTTATGGCCTATGCAACCGGTTATGGGCGTAAGCTGCTTGTTTGCGATAAAACCGTCTCTGAAATCAGTTGCCACGCCTTGGGAGTACGCAGCTTCCTGCCGTCCGTACACACTATATTGGATATTGGAGGCCAGGACTGCAAAGCCATAAGCCTGTCTCCGGAAGGTCAGGTTCTGGATTTTGTCATGAATGACAAATGCGCCGCCGGCACCGGGCGTTTTCTTGAAATTGTCGCACTGCGCCTTGGAATCGGATGTCACGAACTCGGCGCGCTGGCAGCTGGGTCAGGCCACAACATTAGACTCAGTTCGACCTGTGTTGTCTTTGCTGAATCAGAAATCACCGGCCTTATTGCAGTCGGCGCTTCACCTGCCGACATCGTTCGGGCGGTGCACATATCAATCTCTGAACGTATAGTATCACAGCTCAACCAGCTTAAATGGCAAACACCGGTTGTGTTCACGGGGGGTGTAGCGCTCAATCAGGACCTGAAAGATATCATGGCGCAGATTCTGAAAACTGAATTGCTGATCCCTCCCGATCCGGAATTGACAGGAGCGTTGGGAGCAGCCATTATGGCCAGGCGTGATCATGAAAAAAGATTATCACATTCACACTGATTTCAGCACAGACAGCAGGATCAGATTGGCCGATTTGATTCCCCGGGCTATCGGCTTGGGATATGATGATATTGTCATCACTGAGCACTTGGATCTGGCTCCCCGGGAAATTGCAGTTTTCGGCGTTCCTCCGCTCGTGAAATATCGAAACCATGTTGAACACTTCAGGAAAAAATACCCGGAAATCCGATTGGGTTGCGGGATTGAGGTTGGGGATTTCCAGGACACAAAGGCATTAGCAGAGCCGCTTTTGAAAGAGATGCAATTCGATCTGGTCCTGGGATCGGTGCATTACATTCGCAACCATATCAATGTTGCAATCCCGATGCGTCAACCACTTACAAAACAAGATAGGCTGGATTATTACAAGCGTAATCTGCAGCTTGTCAAAACCTGTAATATTGATGTTCTGGCGCATCTGGGTGTCTATAAGAGATATTATTACCAGCCGCCGGACGAGTCAGACTGCCTGCCTGTCATGAGTGAGATCTTTCAGGCCATTATAGGTAAAAACATCGCCCTGGAAATCAACTTTTCTGCTTTTCGGCGCAACTATAAAAGCCTTCATCCAGAAACAGATCAGCTGGAGTTATACCGCGAACTCGGAGGCAGGCTGGTCACAATCGGTTCAGACGCGCATACCCTGGATACCTTTGACGATCACTATGAACAGGCTCAGGCCGCTGTCGCCCGTTACGGATTCAAACTTCTGCGCAAATAGGGCTGTTCGGTTACATAGAAAACCACAACAAATGATTGCATTCTTCTGCAGGGTTTATCTGCGGAACAGCCAGAGCAGGCTGTCAGTACTGGAATATGCTGCCGTTGGTGAATTCCCTGATAATGGAATTGTAAGGGACCAGAGTGTCGGGGATGTCTTTTATAAAGCTCAACAGGCTCAGAAGGCGGTGCGCTTCCGTATAAACCGGCGATTTTGACGAAATCTTCTGCAGCATTTTCCAGGCGTATTTCCTGAACACGCCCAATTCGTAGGTCAGGCTGCTGTTGAACATGATGTCGGCGTTTTCCTGGAAGGGAAAGATATTCCTTTCCTCGCCTTCGCGCACGTCCGGCCAGCGGAGCAATGTCTCCTCAGCTGAATATCCGCGGTAGCGGTAATCCCTCACCATGCGCCTGATGAGTCGGCAGTCAGTAGTCGGGATTCGGTTGTGGTTATCGATGTTGAGCTGATTGAGAGCGCTCACATAGATCTTGACCTTGTGTTTGGCCGGTACCGAGCTGGTCAGTACGTCGTTCAGCCCGTGGATGCCCTCCATCACGATCACTGCGTCTTTGCCCATTTTGACCGGGATATGTGTCTTCTGGCTCTTGCCCCGGGAGAAATTGAACTTGGGCGGCTCGATGGATTCTCCGTTCAGCAACTGTGTCAGCTGCTTGTTGAGGAGTTCCAGGTCAAGCGCGTATATGCTTTCAAAATCGTAATTGCCGTTTTCCTTCTTGGGCGTTTTCTCCCTGTTAAGAAAATAGTCATCCAGTCCGATCACCAGCGGCGTCGCTTTGCAGGCTTGCAACTGCACGGAAAGGCGTTTGGCAAAAGTAGTTTTGCCTGATGAGCTGGGACCTGCTATCAATACCAGTTTAAAATCCGGATTCTCCACGATGCGGGCAGCGATCTCCGCTATCTTCTTTTCGTGCAGAGCTTCTTCCACCAGGATGAACTGCGAGATGTCATATTCATCGATCAGCAGGTTCAGGTCTATCATGTTGTGCACTTTTAATATGTTCAGCCATTTATCATGTTCCTGGTGCAAATTGAACAGCTTGGCCGAGATATTGAACGGATGCGTCAGCCGGAAATCTTTGCCGGTGGGAAACCGCAGGATGAATCCGGGTGTGTTGTAAACCACTTCGAATCCAGTGATGAACTGAGTGTTGTCAGCCAACGGCCGTATGTAATAATCATAAAACTTGCCGCAACGGTAGATGGAAATGCGTTGCTGCGGATAATACTGGAGGTTTTTCCGCAGGTCATTGCGGCCCATGGTCTGAAAGATCTCTTCCGCTTCGTCAAACCGCATATCCAGTTTATCAATGGGCAATGCGTTGTTTACGATACGCTGCATCTCTTCCTGAACGTGGCGGCAATCCTCTTCGGTAAAGGCTTCTACGCCAAAAACCTCGCAATAAACACCGTCACTGATCGAGTGTTCAGCCACCAGGGCATGGCCGCTGCCAAAGATCGTATGCATGGCTTTGGCAAGGATGAAAATGGCCGTATCCTGATATATTCTGTAGCCTTCCGGATGCAGGCAGGTTATGCCGTCCACCAGGGTCTCCCTGTCAACTGCATAATCCTCATTGACATAAAGGCTGTGATTGATTTTATAGGAAAGGACGGGACAGGGCAGTGGAGGAGCCGTCTGCATGATCTCCCTGATGGTCAGGGGTGCGTCGGTTTCGATCTCCCGGATGGTCTTGTTGTCAATTTTCAGTTCGATTTTCATAGTTGTGAGCCTATCATTACGGGCATTCATTTCGTCAAGCAAAACAAAGGAGCGAGCGATGAAGAAGCGCAAAGTGAATCTGAGACGGGAATTGGGCCAGTATCTGGGTATTGTTTTGGGCGCCCTGATCTTTGGCATGGGATACGCCTGGTTTCTGGTCCCCTACAAGATCGTCCCTGGCGGTGTGGGCGGTATTGCCCAATTATTCAACCATTTTTTGGGCTTCCCGGTCGGCCTGACCATGATCGCTATCAACATTCCTCTCTTTGTGATCAGCTTCATCTTCATCGGCAGGTCTTTCGGCTCCAAGTCTTTGTTTGGCATGCTGGCCAGCTCGATCATGACCGACCTGCTGAGCCTGCCCTCGCTCTTTAAAATGGGGTTGGTGGGCAGCCTCGAACCTTACACTCACTACCTGTACGGGAAAACGATTCATGCCATGCTGGCGCCTTCCGACATCTACCTTAGCGCCATTGCCGGCAGCGTGTTGCTCGGATTGGGATTGGGCATCATCTTCAGGTTCAGGGGCTCGACCGGCGGCACTGACATTCCGGTTGCCCTGATTAAGCAGAAGGCGGGGCTTAGCATCGGTACCGGTTATTGGCTGGTGGAATCTATCATCATTCTGGGCGTGGGAATCATCATGCGGGACCTGAAATTGGTCATCTGGGGCTTCCTGAATCTCTTTATCTCGACCAAGATCACGGATCTGGCCAGCGAGGGCCTGCCTTATGTAAAAGGTGTTTATGTCATTTCCGAGCTGGGCCCGGAGATCAAGCAGGAGATCTTTGAACGCCTTGATCGCGGTGTCACCTTCTTCAAAGGCACCAGCGGATATGAGAACCGGGATATCGATATCCTTTTCTGCGTTGTTAACCGCCGCCAGGTACCGGAGCTGACAGACATCGTCAAGGACCTGGACAAAGACGCCTTCATGATTGTCACGGACGTGCATGACGTTATGGGTTATGGCTTCCGTTCCCGCCAGCTGGTTCTCAAGGACCACTGATCTCCCCTGCTTGCACTACGGACCCATTACGGACCCATTACGGACCAAGTCCGTAATGGGTCCGTAATGCTATTAAGGGCGAAGCAGGAAACAGATGTCAGAATTCTGACGTTGGATTGGCCAGCGTACGTATCACGTGGGCGGCGGCAGTAAGGCCCATGATGGCCGGCAGGTAGCTGATTGAGCCGACCGTTTTACGCGCACGCCCGCGGTCCATGATGACCTCGTCAGCCTCTTCATCGTTTTCCAACTCGGGCTTGACAGCCGGTTCAGAGGAAAAGACGACCGGGATGTCCGTCGCAATGCCGCGCCGCCGCAGGAACTTTCGCACCCTGCGGGCCAGGGGGCAGTTCCAGGATTTGGAAAGAAGGCTGAGCTGGACCTTGGAAGGATCCAGGCGGTTGCCAGCACCCATGACAGAAATCATCGGAATCTGATTCTGAATGCAATGCTCGATCAGTCCTGCTTTTGGGCCCAGTGCGTCTATGGCATCAATGACATAGTCAAGTTTGCGGATGTGGTCAATCCGGTTCTCCTGACCCAGGAACTCGTTTACGAGTTTAACCTCTGCACTGGGGTTGATGGACAGGATGCGGTCTCTCATGACCTCTGTCTTGAACTTGCCTACGGTGGCGTGAGTTGCCAACAGCTGACGGTTGAGGTTGGAAAGGTTGACCTTGTCGAAATCGATCAGGAGAAAGTGACCGACGCCAGCCCTGGCCAGAGCTTCGGCCGCATAGGAGCCCACTCCGCCCAATCCGATTAAAGCCACTCTTTTCATTGACAATTGCACACAAGCGGATTTGCCCAGCAGAAGTTCGGTGCGCTGAAACTGGCTGTATTTCACGACAAATCGTAACGGCTTATGAAAAGTACTGCCCAGCGTTGGCCTGCAGGTCATGCTGCAGGGATTCGAGCTTCACTCCGTTCAGCCGGCTGACTGTCCGGGCGTAACCAAGCAATTCCAGAAGCGGATTGGGCATCGCCTTGCCCGTTCGATCCTGCTTCTGGAAATTGTATGGAGCGTCGGTCTCGAGCAGGTAGTTCCCATAGCTGATCACTTCGTTGATAAGATGGTGCTTGAGAGACTCGATCAGCATGCGCCCGAGTGAAAAGGTCAGGCCGAGACCGCTGAACTGTTTCACGATTTCCCGGGAAGCGTTAAAGCCGTGCCAGATGCCGCGCACCGGCTGATCGGAGAGCAGCTTGAAGAACAAGTCATAATGCCCCACCACGTGAAACACGCACGGCAGGCCATGACTGCGGGCGAGAGCCAGCTGCTCCTTGAGCAGAGCCGTCTGCTTGTCAAGCTGGCGGTTACGTTTGTCCAGTCCTATCTCCCCTATGGCAAAGATCTCCTTGTTACTGATCAGGTTTTCCAGGTCAGCTATTTCCAGCGGCGTCCCCGCGTCATACAAGGGATGGATTCCCGCCGAGTATCTGATTCCGGGAATCCTGTTCAGCTTGTGCCACCGCACCTCCTCCTGATTCAGAGCGCAGGAGAGCCAACCGGCTATGCCTTTTTCAGAAGCCGTTCGTAGCGCATCTGCCACGTCATGGCTTTTGGCCAACTCGGGCAGATGGCAATGAGCATCATACCAAACCATATAACTTCCTTTGGTAAAGAATATCTCTTATTGCTTCGGCAGCCCTTTCAGTGGCTTTGCCGTCAAGCCGGCCGAAAAAAGTAAGGTTGGCCTGTTTCCTGGCTTCAGCCAGTTCTGCCGGGTTCTGAAGGGCATGTTCCAACGTGGAAGGTAATTCTTCAAATCCATCTATGCTGTAGCTGATGGAGCCGAGCAGCTGATCTATCTCCTCAAGTCTGCGCACGGCTAAGCCTGTCCTGAAAGTTATAATGGGTTTGTCCAGAGCACAGGCTTCCGCCAGCATAGAACTGGCGTCCCCCACCACCGCATCGGCCAGCATCAGATAAGGCAAGACATCGTATTCCCGGACCAGGTTTATCAGGCGCATAGTTTGTAAATGTTCACGGAAAGTATGCTTTATCCAGGGATGCAGCGTGACCAGAATGTTATAACTTGTTGCCAGCTCTGGCAGCCGATCGACCCAGAGTGATACCGCTGACATGCCGGACGAGTCATATGTGGCGCAAAACATTACATTGGATTTAGCCGGATCCAGCTGCAACTTCTGCCTGATCATATTAAGAAAGGCATCATCCAGAGTGCCGTTCAAGGCTTCATCAAGCTTCGGATACCCTACTGCCATGGCGCTCCTTATGCCCAGAGCTTTTCCCGCCTCCACATCAGCTTCGCTGGTCATCAGGTAGAGGTCGAAGCTGTTGTAACTGGCAGCGGATGTCATCCTCTTGAAATGATAAGGGCCGTGCCGCATCCCGATCCTGACGATGCTTCCGCAGGGAAACTTGTGCGTAGCGTGGCGGGCCATGATCACAGCCGCAGGAAAAGCGGGAAGGCGTTTGGGGCTTATGCCGCGGGCCAGCAGATAGGACCTGGCCAAAGGTTTATCTGTAACAAAAGTGATCCGGTCAAAATGCTTTAGCAGTGGCAAAAAAGCATGGTAATCGATCGGATCCCCACAGTAAAAGACCAACTTTTCCAAACGCTTGAGCCTTTTCAGCAAATGCCAGGTCAGGCTGTAAGGCAGTTTGAACAGGTAATGGCTGAAGATCATCAGACCAGTTGCCTGCCCTGCAAATAGAACAGAAAAGCTTCTGCCAGAGCCTGTTCGAAGACGGTCTGCTCTTTTACGAACTCCCATCCGTCTGCAGTCAATCGATAGTAGCCTTCACCCCGGACAATGGCATTGATGCCGAAATGCAGGGTCTGAAACTCAAACAAGTAATAGGTTTCAGCGTTATTTCCTATATCCAGAGACAGGCAAGGTGCGTTAAATTTCAGGAAGATTTCGTGTGCATAGTTAAGTAATGCATCTTGAACCTCAAAATTGAAAGTGAAACGTTTGGCTCCGCTGGCCCGGAAATCGCCTTTACGGTTCAGTCGCTTGGACACATAATATCTGCCGCCCAATATGATCACCCGGTAATCATATTCAAGGCCGGGCACAAACTTCTGCAGGATGAACTGCCGGCCGGGAGTAATGTAATCCTTGTATTGACGATAATCCTGTCTGGGATCAAAATCCGGATAACCCTGATAACTTCGTTTCGGGCGCAGATACTTTCTCCTGGCCAGATCGAGAGTTTGCCAGAAATTAACACCGCGCTCCAGCTTGCGCAGACAATTCTCGAGTTGTTGCCGTTTCTTGATCAGATATACTCCCTTGCCGTTGGAGCAGTCGATCGTTTTCAAAACCAGCGGGAATTCGAACTCATAACCTGCCAGTTCTTTGCTGCTGCTGAAATACAAAGCCGGAAGGCTGGCGATACCCAGTTCCTTTTTCAAACATTCCTGATATCCCTTGTTTTCGTGACATAGCAGGAGCTCATAGGATGGGATAACTGCATTCCCTTGTTGCTTCAAAGCGTAAATAGCATCTCTGATATAGGCACGCAAGTTGCCGCGTTGGCTGAAGGTGTAGATAACAACGGCATCCCTGGTTGGGATTTGGGAGTTAATAACTCTGTGAAAGGGCATTTCTGTTATTTCCAATCCTGCATCCTGTAGCAGTTGGATTAATCCGAGTGTGTTGGCGGACACCCAAGGTTTTCTGGTCTGGCCGAAAAAGTGGTTGTCGCCCGTCAGCAGAATTATTTTTTTCATTTCTTTTTTTGCAATACCTCTAGAATTGTTAGCAAAGCAGTTTCAGGATTAATGTCTCTCAGGCAGCGGAAATGACCCTGGGAACATTTTTTGCCGCCATGTTTGCCGCAGGGCCGGCAAGCAAGATCAATTTGCAGAACTCGATCGGAATCCCTGAAAGGGAAAAAGCCAAATCTTTCCACTGTGGGGCCAAACATGGCGACAACATCGGTTTTAACGGCATTAGCAATATGCAAAGGAGCGCTATCATTAGTAACTAAAAGATTCAGCCTTTCAATGAGAGCTGCAGAACCCAGCACGGATAATTCCCCCGCCATATTCAACGGCTCTACGCCAGACTGTTGCGCTATGTTCCCACAAAGCTCCCGGTCTTCCTTTCCCCCGATCAGCACAGGACTGATGCCTTTCTCAGCCAGGGACCGGATCAGATTCGCATAATATTCTGCAGGCCAGCGTTTTGTAGGCCATACGGAACCGGGCGCCAATCCGACGATTGGTTCGCCTGTGCTTGACAGAGCTTCGATCTTCTTTTCCACTTCCGCTTCCGTTTCCTGATCCCAAAACAACTCGGTCTGAAAGTTAAACTCCTTATCGCTGAAAACTTGCATCAGACGCAGGTATCTCTTCACAACCGGCATGCCTTTGGGCAATTGCACTGTCATTGTTGTAAGCTCTTGCCTAGGAAATCCCAACCTCTCCGGTATGCCTGCCAAGACGAGCAACAAAGAAGTTGTCAAAGACATCTGCGCTGAAACCGCCAGGTCATAATTTCCCCTCTTAAGGAAGGAAAACACGCTGAAGATCGATCTGACACGGCCTGAAAGCTTCCTTTTATCAAAGCTGATAATCTTTCTGATATGCGGGTTAAATTGAAAAACCAGCCTGGTCTGGGGGATGCAGAGCACATCCAAAGCAGCTTCCGGAAACGTTTGCTTTATAGCCCGCAGTAAAGGCGTGGTGAGAATCGCATCCCCCAGGAAAGCAGTCTGGACCAGCAGAATCCTGCTATAGGCTTTCATGCAGCAGATCCCTGTATAACTCAATGTATGCATCCACCGTGTTATTGATATCAAAGCGGCTGACGGCGTGTAAAGCCTGCCGGCCGAGTCTGTTCCTGAGTTGCGGATCTCCTGCCAGTTTCAATATGGCCTGGGCCAAACCGCTGGGATTCTTTATCGGCACGAGCCAACCGCTGTCCAAGTCAGTGATGATCTCAGGTATGCCGCCGGCCCGTGTCGCTACTATGGGCAATCCTACCGACATGGCGTCCATAAGAGAAGTTCCCAAACCTTCCATTTTCGAGGCCAGAACAAAGATGTCGAAAGATTTGAGAAAACAGCCGACATCTTTTTGAAATCCACAAAACAGGAACCGATCGGACACGTTCAGTTGTGCAGCCATGCGCTTAAGTCCTTCCAGCAATTCACCTTCGCCGACCGCCGCAAACCAGATATCTGGCCTGCTCTGGCAGACCAGAGCGGCCGCTTTGATCAGATTGGGGTAATCCTTGTGCCCTGTCAATGCTGCGATGGTGCCGACCAGGATGGCATGATCCGAAATCCCGAGACTTTGCCTGAAATTATCAGGCGCTTTGACCTGATCGAATTTATGCAGGTCTATTCCGCTCGGAATGACGCTTAACCTGTGGAGGGGTATGCCGTCCTGAATCAAGACTCCCCTGATGTGTTCCGATATGCATACGATATGGTCCAGCATATTGGTCCTGTATTTAAGCCCGGAAAGCATGTTCTTGCGTATCGAAAAATCCACTCGGCGGGTTGCCACCAGCCTAATCCTGCGGTTGAAAAGCCTAGCCCAAAGCCCCCAGCTGACAGCGTGCCCGCTGTGCAAATGCAGAATAGAGTTATCATCATTGCCGGCCAACCGGTCTGCAACTTTCCCTGCCAAGAAATCCAGTTCGTTATGAAAGGTCCGGGCAAGATGAGGGAGTTTTTTATCCCGGCAATATTGTTGCAAAGCTGATCCTGAAGGGCAGATCAGTTGCGTGTCAATATTCCTGCGCAGCAGACCCTCCAGCAGATAAACCACCTGCTGCTGCCCCCCCCTCCAGCTTCTTTCCGTATCCAGATGGATTATTCTGAGCGGCTTTTTTCCCATACGAGCCTGTATTTGTAATAGACGCCCCAAGCCGAATGAAGGCATAGGTTAAGCCCTGCTTTCCCGTCCAAAAACCCAAGTCCCCAGACATACATTTTGAGGAACTTCAAGATGCCCCTGAGCCAAGCTTCGCAGAAAGAAGACCTCTTGCCTCTTTCACGCAGCATTTGCGCGCCCAGTTCGGCGTAGAGGCGCATCTTTCTAAAGTGCGTTGCCCGGTCGGGATATGTGTAATGCAGCATGTATTCCCTGAGCAGACCCGTTCGACCATTTATCGTAACGGATTCGTGGACCGGTTTGGTATTGAAGCTTCCAGAACGCTTGTTAAAAAGCCGCAGCGGCTTGTCTTTCTGCCAACCGCAAAAGCGTATCGGTTTCCCCAAATAAAATGAGCGTCTCCTGATCCTGTAACCTTGATAAGGCGGGTCAGAATCATACAGACTGCTGATTTCCGATGCCAAAACCGGAGTTATCACTTCATCGGCATCCAGGGAAAGAATCCAGTCATGGGAAGCAGAAGAGACGGCCTTCTGCTTCGTTTTGCCAAAGCCGAGCCACTCTGAGCTGATCACTTTGCATTTGAATTGATGGCATAGTTCAATTGTCCTGTCACTGGATCCCGTATCCAAAACAATAATCTCATCAGCCCAAGTCACGGACTGCAGGCAACGCTCGATGTTGTTTTCCTCGTTCAAAGTGATGATAACAACCGATACGGAGTTCATAGAATATCAGGCGCCTGTTCAACTCGGCAGAGTAGGATCAGACACCTTTCAGCAAACGGTAGTTTTTGAAACCGCCGATTTGTCTACCGCCGTTAAAAACCTTTTCAACCTTGCTCAGCAGGCGGTATTTAAACAGCTCATGCTTATGAGGTATTCTGCTTCGATCCGGTTTGCCGCTGTAAATCAGTTTGTCCCGCCAATTCATTTCGGCAATCTTCTTTTCCATAACTCTGGGATGGGTTCCCCGAAACACTTCGAGCAAATCCAATGGTCCGTAATCGAAATAGTCACGCTCTTTGCTGTAATGCTCAGAAGCTTTTTGCAGACCCCAATGGACAGAATCCAAAGACCTACGCTTGTTTTGCATCAGATGGGGCGGCCTGACCCAGCCGTAATGATAAATCTGGGCATCAACGGCTGCCACATTTAGTTTCCGTGTTCCCTTTTCCTGGCGCGGATTGTCATAGTAGTCAAACCAGCGGAATGACTGGGCGCTCTGGTAGGAATGGATCTGGGGGAGATTGCGCACAATTCTTATCTCATGAGGATACCAACCGTGTCCCGCATGATAGTGTTCATAGTCGCCCCAGAAGTGCCTATATCCAAACAACAAACCCTCGACCTGGTCGTTGGCTTGCAGTTGTTCACAGCGCTGTTGAATGACTGGCAGGAATTTCTCATGAACCACTTCATCCGCCTGCAGGTAAAAAAGCCAATCTCCACTGCAGCTATGCATGGCGATGTCAGTCTGGGTGGAATTGATAATGCCTTTTTTGAAGTACTTTTCTTCCCATACTGTGTCTATGATTTTTATTCTGGGATCTTTCAGGGTGGCAACCTGTTCTCTTGTTTTATCGTCAGGATCTCCCTGGCCTATCGCTATAACAAATTCGGAGCAAATGGGTAAAATGGACCGGATGGCTTCCTGGACGGGATAATATAGTTTTATGCCGTTTCTGACAAAAGAAAAACCGCTAATAGTCATCCAGCATTGCCCTGCTTCTGGATTTCGAATTGCAATTTGTAAAGCTGCTGATATCGCGGGCAGTCAGCCAGGAGTTCTTCATGTTTGCCGATTCCAACTATTACTCCATTCTCCAAAACCACTATCTTGTCTGAATTGAGTATGGTTGACAACCTGTGAGCTATCACAATCACAGTTCTGTTGGCCGTCGCCCGGTTGATTGCTTCCTGAACTTTCCTTTCTGAGTCTGTATCCAAAGCAGATGTTGCCTCGTCAAAGATTAGGATCGGAGGGTTGGCCGCCAGCGCCCGGGCAATGCAGAGCCTCTGTTTCTGCCCGCCTGAGAGATCTGCTCCCTTAATCTGGAGTTGGTGATCATACTTGTCGGGGTATTGCTCAATGAAATCGCTGGCGTAGGCGATTTCGGCAGCTTTGCTGATCTCTTCCGGAGTCAGGACATCCTGGCTCCCATACTGGATATTGTAGGCAAAGGTATTGGAAAAAAGCTGAGATTCCTGCGGCACCACTCCGAACAAGGCTCTCAAATCAAGCAGCCGGATCTGCCTGATGTCGATGTCATCCACTCTGATGCTGCCTGAGGTGATGTCATACATCCGGTTGAGAAGATTGACCAGTGTGGTCTTTCCGACACCGCTTCCTCCAATGATGGCAACTCTTTCGCCCTTGTTTATACAAAGGTTTATGTCTTTGAGGATCCAGCGATTCTCACCATACTGAAAATTAACCTTGTCCAGCACAATCGAACGCTCAAAAGACTGTTTCGCAATTGGATTTACAGCTTCGATGATTTCAGGCTCAAGGTTAAAAATATAGGAAATCCGATCCAGGGAAACCAATGCTTTTTTGATGTCCGCGTAAGCTTTCGTAAGTGTCTTGAGCGGATGCAGGGTGGCAAAAATGGCGATCAGGAACGCGGTAAACTGGCCTAAGGAAAAGTTGCTGTCAGGCCTGAGCATCTCACTGCCGGCGACCAGCAGCAGAACGACTCCGATCAGAGCAGTACTGATCTCACTGATGGGCAGATTCAGGGCGGAATACATCTCAACCTTTTGCCATAGTTTTCTGTACCGGTTGTTGATATTTCTGTATGTATCAAGCTCAAAATCTTCCTTGGAAAAGGCCTTGACGATGCGCATACTGTTAAGCGCTTCCTCGACATGTGAAAACATGGATGAGTATTGCGCCTGGATCCGCTTGGCATAAACCTTGATCTTCCGCCCGATGTATCCGATGGAAATGATGAAAACGGGCGTGACGAGAAAGCTGATCAGGAAAAGCCTGGGATTCATCAGCCAGGCAACGATCAGGCAGGATATCATCACTGCTATGTCACGCAGGACAATAAACAGGTTCGAGATGAATTCGGCACTGACTATGGTGACATCATTATCCATCCTTACCTGGGAATCCCCCACCCGGTTCTTGCTGAAAAAAGCAAGCGACTGGGAGAGGTATTTCCGGAACATCAATGTTCTGATGTCCCGGACGGTCCTGCCCCTGAGATTGGTGAACATATATTTGTTTAGATAAAAGAAAACATTCTTGATCAAAAAGATCATGACGATCAGGATACTGACAGCTTTTAATACTACGAACGGATCGGTTTGGACAATCACGCTTTTCAAATTTTCTAAAAGATGAGAATGCCTGATTGCATCTAATCTGAACACACTGAATTCATGGCTGAAAAAGGCACTAAGCTCTCCCGCCAGCTCGCGGTACATCAATCCCACAGTATGAATTTCAACAGCATTTCCCCTCGGCTTGAATACCACATCCAGCACAGGAACCACCAGCGTTATACTGATGCTGTTCATCAGCGCGTAGAAGAGCATGGTGACAATGCCACCCGCCGCATAGATCCAATATTTTAGCATTATTGAATATATGCGCCGGAGATTGAATAAGTGTTTACTGCGCTCTGAATCGTTGTTTTTCATGCTTATCCGTAAAAAAAGAGCCAGCTTGAGCTGGCAAAAAAATGGCACGCCCTAAGGGATTCGAACCCCTAACCTTCTGATCCGTAGTCAGATGCTCTATCCAGTTGAGCCAAGGGCGCTTTCTGGCTTCCTTAAACTTTTGGCCTTTGTTTCTGTCAAGTAGTTCTTGTTTGTTCATTATACCATCGCAACATTGCTTCAGTAATAATCGGCATCAACATCCAGAGTATCGTAAAAGCCCTGCTGATAGGCCGAACCTTTGCTTATGCTGAGCTTGACCCGGCTGTTTCTTTCAACCCTTTCCCCCCTGGCGGGATCAGTTTGCACTACTGTATTGACTGGATGCCTGTCCGAGGCCAATGAATCAGTAACTACAAACCTGAGCTTGTTGTTTTTCAGAACGATCCAGGCGGTCTGCACATCCAGACCCTCCAGATCCGGAACCTCCACAAACCTTGAGCCCATGCTCACCACGAGATAAACTGTCCCGTCAGGCTGGATCAAACTTCCGGCCTCCGGTTTCTGAGAAATGACATTACCCATTTCCGTGTCATCGGACCAAACCGAATCCCTGACGATGCTGTGCAGTTTGGCATCGGTCAGGATCGACCTGGCGCTGGATGCCGGAATATCAGTTACATTGGGCACTTCCACCGATTTATCCCTGCTGAACAGCAGCGGCATCGCGATCTGACTGGTAATGAAAGCAACCACAAGTATGATGCCAAGTCCTATTCCCAAATAATAAAACGCGATAGTGAATCTGCTGTTACTCATGCCGCATTATCCCGTGCAGGCCAGCTTGGCTGCGAAGGCTCCATCCATGAAGTGCTGAAAGGGAGTGGTCATAAGGTATCCCCTGTGCATATATTTTGCTGATGCTGTGGCCGCTGCTTTATCCAGTTTGAACCTGTCGTTTTTTTTTAGGAAAGATTCCACCATCAGCTGATTTTCCGGGGGATTCATCGTACAGGTGGAGTAAACCAGGCAGCCGCCTTTTTTGACAAAGCTTGCCGCATAATTCAGCGCCTTTTCCTGGATCCTGAGCAGATCTGCGATATTCTGATGATGCTGCCAGCGCAGGTCCGCCTTGCGGCCCAGCACGCCCCATCCCGAACAGGGGACATCCACCAGCACCCGATTGTAAGCTGGCGCCACCGGCCCGTAACTGAAAGCGTCCTGGACCACCAGTTTGATGTTTTCTAACTGCAATCTTTCGATCGCCTGCTTGAGCAATTTCATTTTTGACGGAGACTTGTCCACGGCAATGACTTCCCCGGTGTTTTTCATCTTTTCCGCTATGTAGGTGCATTTGCCGCCCGGAGCGGCGAACAGGTCGAGTACTGACTCCCCGGGCTGGGGATCCAGCAACTCCACAATCAGCGCTGCAGAAGTGTCCTGCACTGAGAAGTAACCTTCCGAGAAAGCCACATCTTCCAGGGCGAGAAGCGCTTCTTCGCAGATCAAAATGTTGGGGCTGGCTTCCGATCCGGAGCACCTGATGCCCCGCTTCTCAAAATAATGCCTCAGCTTTATTGAGTCTGTGGCTATCGTGTTTACCCGTAGATGCAGCTTGGAAGGCTCGTTGAAATACATGGCCAGCATTTCTGTTTTTTCCTGCCCCCACAGTTCGATCCAGCTCCGTATCAGGTTCGGAGGGAAGGAATGCTCGACGGCAATGCGTTCCGCCGCGTCTCCGGGATACTTGACCTCGGGGTGCCTCTGATACGAACGCAGGACGGAATTAACAAAACTGCCGACAGGCTCTCCGTACAGCGATTTGGCCAAGTCCACGGTTTCATGGATGGCTGCATGGTCTGGCACGGAATCCATGAATTTGAGCTGATACAGGCCCATGTAGAGCAGAGCCCGTATCTTGACGTCGGTCTTGTCATATTTCGAGGGTTCCGTATACTGCCTGCAGATGTGATCGAGGTGGAGCTGATACTTGATAGTGCCTTTAACCAGCTGATAGAGCAGGGCAGAGTCATCCGAGCCTTGCGACCTGAGTTTCTTCGCTTTCTGGCGCAGGAGGCTGTCCGAATATTCCCTGTGCTTGAGAACCTTGGCTATGATCTCAAAGGCTTCCTGTCTGATGTTCATTTATGGCTTCTTGTAAATGATTCTGATCACCTGCTTGATCTGCTGTTCGATCGGGAGTTTCTTATCTTCAGGGCTCAGCTTCGGCAGGGCGCTGTGCACGTCCTTGTATGAATAACCGAGTGCGATCAGGGCTTTTTCCACCTCCGCCAGGCCGAGATCTTGCACCGCCCTCTCCTTGGAATCCAGCAGATCGGCAAATTGGCCGATATTGTCCCTGAGCTCGACGATCAGGCGCTGCGCGGTTTTCTTCCCGATCCCGGGCACTTTGGCCAGCAGGCCTTCCTCTCCGCTCTGCACTGCTTTGACAAACATCCCGATGTTCATGGATGAGATCAGAGACAGCGCGATCTTGGGTCCTATTCCCGAGATCGAGATCAGCTTTATGAACACGGCCTTTTCGGCCACTGTTGCAAAGCCGTAAAGCTTGATCTCATCCTGGCTCAGGCTAAGATACAGGTGCGTGTGCAGCGAGCACTGATGATTCACCGCCGGCAGTTTTTCATAGGTGCTCAGCGGAATTTTCAGCTGGTAGCCGACTCCCTGCACATCCAGCACGGCGTCTGTCGGATTCTTCTCTTTCAGGATTCCGGATAAATAGTGTATC
>JAXDBS010000045.1:0-49138 GCA_034678545.1 Cloacimonadaceae bacterium (SeqCode)
GCTCAATCTCAAAAAGCAACCAATGCTCTGGAAGATCTCTAGGTTGGGATAATGAAACCCGACTGGCCTGATGATTATGTGTTCTGTTGTATTTCACGTAAGGTTACCCACTCTGATATTCAATGAAGCAGCAAGAAAGCTCAACGGGTAAGACAACGAGTATTGATAAATCTTGTCTGCGAAGTCACGGTTCTAGATTTTTTGTTCAGGCATTGGCCTGGAAGAAGTCCTCGATCTCCCTTATCCCGCTTTGCTTTGCGGCAGCCAGGGTTCCCGAGAACAGCATTCGTCCATCGTGCAGGAAGATCACTTTGTCGGCTATGCGGTGAATGGACGCCAGTTCGTGAGTGACAACAATGATAGTCATCCTGAGCTGTCGTCTCAGGTTCAGGATGAGCTCGTCCAAAGCCAGGGCTGTGAGGGGATCGAGCCCGGCAGAAGGTTCGTCACAGATCAGGAGTTCGGGATCGCGGATGAGAGCTCGGGCCAGGGCCGCCCTTTTTCTCATACCGCCGGATAGCTCGGAGGGAAGAAGATGCAGGACATTATCCAGATTCACCAGATGCAGTTTGGTGCGGATGATCCGGCCCATCATCTCTTCAGACAAGCGGGTGTGCTGTTCCAAAGGGATGGAAATATTATCTTTGATGGTTATGGAATTGAGCAAAGCCCCGCCTTGAAACAGCATGCCGATCCGGGAGAGGACCTTGTCGTTGAATTCGCTTTCCTCCATGCCGGTGACTTCCTCGCCCCAAAACCTGACGCTGCCCGAGATTGGCTGCTGCAGCCGCAGGATGTTCTTTATCAGGGTGGTCTTCCCGCAGCCGCTGCCGCCCAGGATGACAGTGATCTCGTTTGGATAAATCCGTACGGAAACGTTGTCCAGCACCTGAGCATCGCCATAGCCGGCATACAGTCCGTTGACCTCTATGAGAGGAGGAACACTATTGGTTACGTTCGTTTCCATACTTAAAATCAACACCGCCTACAAGTACACCAGGCTGAACACAGAATCGAAAAAGACAATGGCAATGATGGACGCCACCACGGAATTGGTTGTAGCCTGTCCCACATCCTCAGCTCCGCCCCTGACAGAAAATCCGTAGTAGCTGCTGATGATCACGATCACCCAGGCAAAGAACAGCGACTTGCCAAAACAGATGACAATGTCTTTCAGCGTGAGGGCCTCCACCATGCGGGACACGAAAGTCTGCAGGCTGACCTCGAGATAACTCAGCCCGATCAGTAACCCACTGAGGAGTCCGATCAGAATTGAGAAAGCTACCAGTATGGGCAAAACGAGTGACATGGCATGGAACTTCGGCACCACGACATAGCGAATGGGATTTATCGCCATCATGCGCAGAGCGTCGATCTCCTCGGAAACCTGCATGGAAGCTATCTCCGATGCAATGGCGCTGCCGCTTCTGCCTGCCACGATGATAGCTGTGATCATGGGACCCAACTCACGCACGAAAGAAATGGCCAGCGCATCAGCCAGAAAGATGTTGGCACCGAAATTGCGAAGTTGCACTGCTGACTGCAGCGACATGATGAAACCCAGTATGAGTGAAAGCAGCCCCACCACCGGTAAGGCCTGAACGCCGAGAAGGAAAGCCTGCTGGACAGTGGCGCCCTTCTTCTGGCCGCGCCGGCTGACCAAGCCCCGAAAGCTCCAGTAAAAGACATCAGCCGCCATAATCAAGGCACACCCAAAGCCTTGCAGGCCTGAATATAGATTGCCGCCCACCTGCTCGAACCAACCAGCTCTGACGGGAGGCGTCCCCACAGGTACTTCCCTTCCGGAAAATGTGGAAAGCAAAGCCCGGTGTGTCTCGCTGGCTCCGCATATTTCTGCACCGGTAACTTCTGATTGCAGATAATCGAGGATCGATTCCAGCCAGGCAACCCCGGCGCTATCCAGACCAGTGACCTGCGAGATATCAATTCTGTCCGGTTTTTCCCTCTTCAGCAGTGAATGCACTTGTTCAGACAAACGGGGAATGGTATCAAATCCCAGTTCTCCCGACAGGAACAGCGTGTTGTCTGACAGCCTCGGGCTTTCCATGCTATTAATAATATAGGGACAGCCTCAGGAAGGCGGAGTAGTCTGTTTGGACATAATCCCTGAGCGCTTTATTGTATTTGACTTTGGCCCTGATGTCCACCGAGATATTGCGGTAGAGCTTGATATTGATCAGATTCTCATTATCGTATTTGGTCGATTTATCGGCAGTTCCCATGGGAAAGAGGATGTCGATGGTGGAGGCGACGCTCAGGAAGCCAAGCAGATTGTTCATACCTATAATGACTGAGTTTTCCAAGCCCTGGGTTTTAGTTGACGAGATTTCCCTATAGATGTCATAGCTGAGCGTGTCCAGGATCACTGATTTATCCAGGATGTAGACTCCGTCTTCATGATCCTGCTGCCAGCCGAAACCGGAACGCAGGTTGACCGATATGCGCGGGGACAGGTTTATCCGGTAGGTGAGGCCGGTTCCTTCCTTGAGCCGAAGCGGGTAGAACTCATCCTTGATCTTGAGTTTTTTAGCGCTGGGAACGATTAGCGAATCCCCGTCCCCGGAGATCTTGATAAAGTTTTTATCAGTGGTGAAGAAGGAATATTCCTTGAAGAAATGCGTGTTGATGTCACCTCTGCCGTAGAGCCCGAAATTGCGGAGGAAGCGATTCTCCTGCCAGGGATATAGGACCAGGGCGTTCTTCAGGGAATAGTCATCGATGTTGACGCGAAAGTCCGTGCCGGTCGTCTTGTCAAAGCCCAGGTCATAAATGCTGCGCGTAATGTAGTGCAGCGGCCAGATATCATACTCCAGCTTGTTGTCGAATTCGCCGGAAAGGCTGATGCTGTTGGTGGGATTGTCCTTGTCTACGGAGTTATTGGAGGCCAGATTAATATCGGTGTGGATCGCGCCTTTGTGGATGCGCGGCCTGCCTCTCGTCACCGGCGATTCCAGCAAGCCTGCGCCGATCAGGACGGAGCGGTCTCCATTGGGATCAACGACAATGGTCAGGATGTACGATTTGGCGGGTTCCAGGGAGATCGTGGTAAAATCCTTGTAAGAATTTGGAGCGGCGCCGTTCACTGTAATGAGGTAATTGCCCGGCCGCAGGACCCAAAGGTGGTCATATTCCCCCACTTCGTCTGCGGGGCTGTAGCGGGTGTTCACTTTGAGGTCATAAGCGTCCTGGCCGGGGGTTTTGGCAAAGACGTCATACCTCATCTTGACCCGGGTCTGGCTCTCATCAATTACGCGGACGATCATCTCGCTCCAGAAAGGCTTGACCACCGTGCGCATCTGGGGCCTGACAAAGACATCGGTGGAAATTATCTGATCACTGGTCAGCTGGATGTTCCACAAACCCTGGTGCAGCACCATGACTTCGTTCATGATGCCAGTAACCGCTTCGCTCCGGGCGTTGGTTGAGTCCTTATATGTCGCCTCAAAGGCCAGCGGAATTTCCGTCGCCATGAGCAGGGGAACGCGCAACTCCCCGGTCTGCGCGTCCAGTTCCTCCAGATCCCAGATCTGCTCCAGGGCATAGGCAGGCCTGTCAGCCTTTTCCCTAGATGCGACAAGGAACGAACCCTCCACCGGTTTGCCGTTTAGGAAATCGATGCATTTGGAGGCAAACATATCGGTTTCGTCCATGATCATTTCGTTGAAGCACTGCACCACATATTCCATGGATGTGTCCAGCAAGGGCCTGGACGCCTCGTTGCGGTTGGCGAAAACCACGGCCTGCGAGCGCGAATCCTTGAGCACCATCTCCATGCGCAGGAAGGCGAAGGGTTTGGGGCCGTCCACATATTCGATGTTCTGGATAAACGATTCCAGGAAAAAATCGGGTTTGGTCTCGCCCAGGTCGCGGCTGACGTTCTTAAAGATGTTATACGCCCTCAGCCTCCGCACGATCAGGTTCGGGACTGCTTCATACAGCCGCGTAGACCAGAACTCGTTCGGGAAATACGAAATCTGGCTGTAGGACTTCTTGCGCACGATCTGGTTGCGGTCATAGGTGCGCGGCAGGCTGGTCTCAAAGACCTCCAGCGTTTTATCGAAAGCCTTTGCCTGGATCAGGCCGGCTTGTTCTGTGGCCGGCAGGTAATCCAGGACATAGTAATTGTTGGCGGCCACCGGACGCTTGTTCAGGAAAGCGCAGCCGGAGTTGGTCAGACCAAGAGTGGCCAGCAGGAACAGGGCAATGTAATAAATGGTCTTCTTCATGTCCGGGCTCCTATTTCCCCATCCACAGTGAGGGAGGGTTCTCAGATATCTCGCGCGCGAATTCATTCAGGTTTTCCGCCGCCTCCCGTAAGGATTCCAGCGTTTCCAGAAAATCCGTTTTGCCGCGGGTTACGGTCCGGTCCAGGTTGCCCAGCAGGCTGTTGGCCTGGATGATCGTGGTGTTCAAATCCGTCACCAGTTGCTTGAGGTCCGCCGAAGCAAGCTTGCCGGAGATCGTGTTGGTGTTCGTGATCAGGGAATCGAACTGGGCGGAATTGACCACCTGGTTGATGCGGGTCAGGGTGCTGTTGATGCTGGCGGTGATGGTTGCCATGTCCCGCGTTGCTTTCAGCACCAGGCTGTCCGTATGGCTCCCGATACTGCGGATCTGGGAGCGCGTGTCCAGCATGACCAGTCTGGCGCTGTCAGTCAGTTTGCCGATGTTGGTTGAGGTGGAGTCCGCGATCACGGACACGCTTCTGACAATGATATTCAGGCTGTTCAGGGTTCCGGTCAGGTTGGCACGCGTGTCGGTCAGGATGAGGTTGGTCTGCTCCAGGATCCCGGCGATGTTTTTCTGGTTCTGCTCGTTGGTCATGTTTTCCAGGTTGGCGGCGATCCTGTCGATTTTTTCCACGATCGATTCCGCCTTGCCGGTGATGGTGTCCAGGGTCGAGGTCCCGGTCGGGATGAAGCTTTTGGGTTTGATGGTTTCCGCCTCGTTGGAGCCGCCTGTCAGTTCCACAGCCTTCAGGCCAGTGATCCCGACAAAGACGAGGATGGCCCGCACGTCCTCCTTGATGGGCGTGCCGGCTTCCATGCTGATGGAGACAATAACCTTGCTGACGTCCTGCGGTTTGATTTTGATATTGTCCACCCGGCCGACCTTGATCCCGTGGTAAAGCACGTCGCCGCCCACCTGCAGCCCGGTTACGGACACATCGTCAAACTCGACGTAATAGACGTCCTTGCGTTCAAACAGCTTGCCGCCCGCTACCACGCCCGCGAAGATCAGGATCAGCAGGCTGCCGATGGTCAGGAAAATTCCCAGCCGGACTTTTTGCGCTTTGCTGATCATCAGAAACCTCTTTGGATCTCGCCCTTCAGATAGATGAACGCCTTGCCCGAGATCAGCACCCGAGTGTCCTCCAGCCTGACTGTAAAATCCCCGCCCCGATCGGAAGCCTGGAAGCCGGCCAGCTCCGCCTTGTTGAATCTTTTACACCAGTAGGGCGCCAGGCAGGTCTGCGCAGAACCTGTGACCGGATCTTCGTTGATCCCTTCCCAGGGCGCGAAGTAGCGGCAGATGTAATCATAGTTGCCGGCGAAGGCTGCCGTCACGATGATGCCGAACACGTTGTCCGACTTCTGCTTTTTCAGCTCTTTGAAATCAGGTTTGAGCGAGAGCACCGTGTCCGCGTCCTTGTACACGATGACCAGGTTCCTGGTCCGGGAGCAGAACAGCACTTCCTCCGCGTTGGCCTGGCAGAGGGATTTGACGATCTTGTTGTCCGCCTCGATCGCGACCGGTTCGTCGATGGGAAAGTCAAGCTGGATCTCTTCGCCCTGGCGGCGGGCCAGTAAATCGCCGGACAGGCTCTGGAACAGGATGATCTTCTCGTGCGGGATTACGTCGTGGAACATTGCCTTGGCCGCGGCCAGGGTCGCGTGCCCGCAGAGCCTGACCTCCACCTCCGGAGTGAACCAGCGGATGGCGTATTTGCCGAATCCCAGGCGTTTCACAAAGGCGGATTCGGAAAAGCCGAATTCTTTGGCCAGGGCCTGCATCGACGCCTCGGGCGGAAAATCGTCCACCACTACGACGGCGGCCTGGTTGCCCTTGAAATACTGGTCTGTAAAAGCGTTCACCCAATACACGGGATAAGACATAGCTCACCTCACAGGTTGATGATTCCCTCGCAGACGCGGTTCTTCAGGCGGGCGGGAGCGTCCGCCACGATGCAGACGTTGCCCATGCAGATCACGTCTTCGCCGAAAGTGATGTCCCCCGCCACGCTCAGCGACTCACAGTTCTGCAGGGAAGGCACGTCCAGAAACCGGTCCTGCATCTGACCGATCCTGCCGTAAAACCTGTCATCCAGCATGATCAGCGGCGGGTCCTTGCGGCCGCGCTTCAGCAGGATCTGGTACTTGTCGTTGAGTTCATAGGCGTCGGACCAGATGGCCAGCAGGTCGGTCGTTTTCTTGACGGGGGCGAAGCGGGAGCGCGGCACGACCAGCGCCCGGGCTTTCTCAAAGGTGCTGACCGCAGCGCCCATGGCCGTTTCCAGCTGAATGACAGGCGTGCCGTCCACCGTTTTGGGATTGATGATCAGTGGCAGCAGCAGCACCCCTTCGCTCTTCTGCATCTCGCTTTTCAGCGTTTCGAGGTTGATCCAGATGTTGTTCGTATTGAAATATTTGTACAGGTCGATATTCTGAAACTCGGACAACTCGTCTTCCGGGCACTGGGCGATCTCCCGCAAAAGCAGGTTGCCGGCCTTGTCCTGGCTCAGGTGGCCGCCCTTCTTGTCCACTTCGCTGCGCAGGCAAACCTCCATCAGGAATGGCACGGAATGAGATTCCATGTAGGCCGGGATGGCCGCGTCCACCGTGGCGCCCAGGTTGTCCGAGTTGGAGATGAAAGCGTATTTCACTCCCAGCCCCAGCAGCCGGTCGAGCAGGCCGTTGGCATACAGGGCGGTGTAGATGTCGCCGTGCCCGGGCGGATTCCAGTTTTGGGCTTCCTCCCTCGCGGCAAAAGGCATCAGGTCTTTTTGCCTGATCCGGGGGAACTTGTTCTGAATGAAGTCCAAAGGCAGGTCCCCGGCCGCCAGGTCGGGATATTTTTCCAGGTACCGGAGCGTGTCGGCGCTTGTGTTGTAGCTGTCCATGAAAAGCAGGTGGATGTCCAGCCCGTGCTGCGCGCGCAGGGTCAGGGCCTGGCGGGCGATGATGTCCAGAAAGTTCAGGTTGCCTTTCACGGGCAGCAGCGATTTTGCCTTGGACAGGCCCATGCTGGTGCCCAGCCCGCCGTTCAGCTTAATGATGACGGTCCGGGCCAGGATGCGGTCGTCGTATTTTTCCGGAAGGTTAGCGTAGTGGATAAGGTTTTCTCCCCCGGGAGGCTCGATCGCGGCGCCCGGGATCTTGCTTCCGGCTCCCGAAGTGAGCATTCCGTAATAGGCGGCAAAGGTCTTGATCACTGTTTCGGAGATGCCTTCCTGCCACATCAGGCGCGCGAATTCTTCCAGGTGGCCTGCCATCTTCACTCTCCCAAAAGCTGTTTGACCTGCGACTCGATCAGCTGCTCGTCGGCGGCGAATGGAACGGTGATCTGTCCTTCGCCCCGGTGCTTATCATTCCAGGCCCGGGCGGTCTGCACGGCGGGCGGATTCTGCGCCCAGTTCCTGCGGGCCACGCCGCCCATCACGTCCCAGGACAAACCTGATTTGACCACTTCGTCCATTCTTTCACTGCCGTCCAGCAGGATGCCGTTGCCTCCGTTGACAGCTCTGCCGATGCCGACTCCGCCGCCGTTGGAAAGCACCACAAGGGTCATTCCCCGAGCCACGTTTCCTGCGAAGCACTGCGTTGCCATATCTGCCGTGAGGTTGCTGCCGTCATAGATATTGGCCGTTTCCCGGAAAGGTGAATCAGTCCCTGAAACATCGTGGTGGTCGCGTCCCAGCAGCACGGGGCCGATTTCTCCCTGGCGGACCAAATCGTTGAATTTAAGCGCCAGCCTGACCCGCCCCTCCTCGTCGGAATAGAGGATGCGGGCCTGGGTGCCGACCACCAGTCTGTTCTGTTCCGCCGTGGCGATCCAGTGGTGGTTGTCACGGTCCAAAGAGCAGCGGGTGGGGTCGATCAGGGCCAGGGCGGCCCGGTCCGTTTTTCTTAAATCTTCCGGTTTGCCGGACAGGCAAACCCAGCGGAAGGGTCCGTAGCCCCGGTCAAAGCAGACGGGGCCCATTATGTCCTCCACGTAGGAGGGCCAGATGAAACCTTCCGAAATGTCCGTCCCGTTGCGCGTGATGCCTTTTTCACCCGCGTCGAACACGGAAGCCATGAAGCTGTTGCCGTAGTCCCAGAAGCGGGAGCCTTTCCCCGTCAGGTTTTTCAATACGTGGAAGTGCCTTTTCAGGGATGCGTCGACTGCATTATTAAAAGATATCTGGTCCAGTTTCAGGAGTTCCCTGCCTTCTTCAAAACTGAATCCCACCGGCGTGTAGCCGCCTTCATAGACCACGTGGCAGCTTGTTTGGTCGGAGAGCAGTTCGGCCTTGATATTATGTGTGTCAATGTATTCCAGCAGGTCCACAATATTGCCGTAGTAGGCGATGGAGACTGCCTTTTTGCTTTGTCTGTATTCATCCACCCAGCGGAAAATTTCCTCCAGGTCGGACGAGACCCGGCTCACCCAGCCCTGGCTGTGCCTTGTGTCAATGCGGCTCTTGTCCACTTCGGCGATCACTCCGATCCCGCCCGCGATTTCCACCGCCTTGGCCTGCGCGCCGCTCATGCCTCCCAGACCGGAGGAAACGAATAACACTCCCGCCAGGTCCCTGTCTTCCGGGAGGCCCAGGTATTTTCTGCCGGCGTTCAGAAGCGTGATAAAAGTGCCGTGCACAATGCCCTGCGGGCCGATGTACATCCAACCCCCGGCCGTCATCTGGCCATAATTCGCCACACCCAGCGCGGTCAGGCGCTTGAACTGATCAGGGTTGTCCCATTTTCCGATCATGAGCCCGTTGGTGGAAATCACTCTTGGGGCTTCGGGACGGGAGGGAAAAAGCCCCACCGGGTGCCCGGAGGACACCACCAAAGTCTGGTTTTCCGTCATTGCGGATAGATATTGTTTGAGCAAAAGGTACTGCATCCAGTTCTGGCAAACCTGGCCTGTCTCGCCGTAAGTGACCAGTTCGTAGGGATACAGCGCCACGTCGAAATCGAGGTTGTTGTCGATCATCACCTGCAGCGCGCGTCCCGCCAGGCAGCCTTCGTAGGAGTCCACAGGCCTGCCCTTGATCGCTCCGGCCGGGCGGTAGCGGTAGCCGTAGATGCGTCCCATTGTTTTCAGTTCCTGCAAAAACTCCGGCGCAATTTCGGCGTGCAGGTGTTTGGGGATATATCTGAGTGCGTTTTTCAGCGCCAGGCCGAGCTCGCGGCGGTTGAGTGCCAGGCCCCGGTCGGGGGCGCGGCGGATGCCCGGCTGGAAGGTCTTGGGTTCCGGCAGCGTGTCCGGCAAACTGATCTCGCGGGGGCGGTTGGGGTCCATCGTTTGCTCCCTTTATCTCACTTAATGCCATGAAATTATCTTTTTGTTTTATTATATTTTCATGGATGCGTAGTGTCAAGTCTTTTCGGACTTGCCCCCTTTTCCTTCTTAAAAACAATCGCACCCATATCCATGCAGACCGGAATCCTGTTCATCCCTTTATCGGTATTATTATCCTCTCATCAGAAAATAAGGTAAAGGTGCCTCCAGTCACCTTTTCACCTTTTTCTGCATATTGCTTTTCCCTTATTTCAAAAATAGAATTGCAGCATATCATCAGTATATCTGCAGTATGCCATCTGTATTATAATATGCTTTTAATCTGCTTTTGATATGCTGTGGATTTACTGTTGAACCATATTGGTAAAAAAGAGCAAATTAGGAAGAAAAAAACCGTTTCGATACAGTGCATTGGCAATAGGGGCGGCAAAATCCGTTTGCCGCAGCGACTATATTGGGGGTGGCAAAATCCGTTTGCCACAGAGGCCGCAGGACGCTACTGTAGGCAGCTGCACTGCCTCTGCCGAACAGATTTCGGCAGCCCAATGAAGCAGGAAGAGATTTCCCTTGCCAGATAAGGCGACTGGGATAGATTGTCATCAGATACTGCGCCTGAGATGAGGGAAGCGTCTGTCATCGAGGGAAAAGTCAACGGTTTTGACAATTCTGCACCCAGCTTCCCTGTCCCCGGCTAAGGGAGAGAATTTGGAAGACAAGATCCACGTGGTCACGATCGTCATCAACGATGTGGAGGAAGCGTTCCATCCGGTCAGCGATCTGCTGCACGCCTACGCGCCGCAGATCAAGCTGCGCGTCGGCTATCCCATGCGGGACAAGAACGTCTCGGTCATCTTTTTGGTGATGGAAATGAACCTGGACGAGATGGGCGCCTTTTCCGGCAAGCTGGGACAGATGAAATCAGTAAATGTGAAAACCATTACGCTTAAGATATGAAAAACAGGATTCCCGCTATCGCAGGAATGAAGGCTTGCTAAAACGGAGCATGGGGCGAAGCCCCATACAATAAAAGGGTGGCGGGCGGGAAAAGATGAAGCTGGATACCGGCCTGCGCCGGCAAGGAAAAACAGGCTGGATTCCCGCCCGCGCAGGAATGACAGTATCACGGACAGGATTGTCCTTGCCACAACTACAGGAGAAAAAATGAAATTTGACACCGACGGCCTGAAGTCATTCATCCCTGACGCGGAAATCCTGCGTCACCTGGAAGGGCAGAAAAACCCTGATCCCATCCGGATCCGGGACATCATCAGCAAGTCTTTGGACAAGCAGAGGCTGGATCCGGACGAGACGGCGGCCCTGCTCAACGTGCGGGAGCCCGAACTTGTCCAGACCATCTTCGAAGGAGCGAGGACGCTCAAGGAAAGGATCTACGGCAACCGCATCGTACTCTTCGCCCCCCTCTACGTGGGCAACGAATGCGTCAACGACTGCGTCTATTGCGGTTTCCGCATTTCGAATAAGGAATGCCTGCGCAGCACCCTGACCAAAGAGCAACTGGTCGCCGAGACCATCTCGCTGGAGGATAAAGGACACAAGCGGCTGATCATGGTTTACGGCGAGCATCCCAAATACAGCCCGGAGTTCATCGCCCAGACCGTGGAAACCGTGTATCAGACCAAGCACGGCAAAGGCGAGATCCGCCGCGTCAACATCAACGCCGCGCCGCTGGACGTGGGAGGCTTCCGGGTGGTGAAACAGGTCGGCATCGGCACCTACCAGATCTTCCAGGAAACCTATCATCAGGAAACCTATGAAAAGATGCATCCCCGGGGTCCCAAGAGCAGTTTCCTGTGGCGCCTGCACGGACTGGACAGGGCCATGCAGGGCGGCATAGACGACCTCGGGATTGGCGCCCTAATGGGGCTGTATGACTACAAATTCGAAGTGATGGGGCTGCTCTACCACACATTGCATCTGGAAGAGATGTTCGGGGTGGGGCCGCACACGATCTCCTTCCCGCGCATCGAACCGGCCGTCGGGACAGATTTTACCCAACACCCGCCCCACCGGGTCACTGACGAGCAGTTCAAGCACCTGGTGGCGACCATCCGCCTGAGCGTCCCCTACACGGGTATGATATTGACCGCGCGCGAACCGATCGAAATACGCAACGAAGTCCTGTCCTACGGAGTGTCCCAGATCGACGCCGGCAGCAGCATCGGGGTGGGCTCCTACGCCGCCATGGACGAGGAATCGGCCAAGAAGGCCCAGTTCGTTTTGGGCGACACGCGCAGCCTGGATGAAGTGATCTTTGAGCTGGCGCAAAACGGCTACATCCCCTCCTTCTGCACCAGTTGCTACCGCGCCGGACGCACCGGCGAACACTTCATGGAATTCGCCATTCCCGGCTTCGTGAAACGCTTCTGCACCCCTAACGCCCTGCTCACCTTTGCCGAATATCTCTATGACTACTCCTCAGAAAAGACTCTCAAGGTAGGCCTGGCTTTGATCGAAAAAGAGCTTGCCGATATTCCCGATGAAAACATGCAGCAGACAGTGCGGGAAAAACTCAATCAGCTTAAGGAGGGCAGACGCGACCTGTATTTCTAAGCGTCCACGAAAAACACGAAAAACACGAACGATAAATAAGCAGAAAGAGGCGGGAGAACCGCCTCCTGTTATTCGCTTCGGATGATCTTAACCTGGCAATTAATGATGATATTCCTCTTTTTATTGACAATGGCAGGCAAGCTTAAATCATGACAATTGGGTAAAAATGTGTGATTTACATATCAAGAATAAGAGCGAGATATCAGTTTTGGAGTTAAGATGACAGTAACAAAGGAAGAACTGATAAGCCTGATCAGCAGAGGGAAGACTTCTTTATTGAAGAAATACCCGATCAGAAAGATTGGCTTATTCGGCTCCTGGGTGAGGAATCAGCAGAAGAAAAACAGCGATGTTGATACGCTGATAGAACTGTCAGAGCCGGTCTCGCTCTTTGATTTCATTGATATCCAGGATACCCTGGAAAACCTGTTGGGCCGGAAAGTTGATCTGGTAACGCTCAACGCTCTCAAGCCTGAGATCAGGAACCGGGTCCTGGCTGAAGTTGAATTCATATGAAGAGGACATACACTGAGTATGGGAGTCGATTTGACCATTATTTGGAAGACCGTAACTGATGACCTTCCGGATTTACTGGAACAGGTCGAACAAATACTGAAAGAAGCTGAGAGCTAAGCTATGCCGCTGATCGAAACCAAGGACATTATCAAGGATTATGACATGGGCAAGGTGTCGGTGCGGGCTTTGAACGGAGTGTCCATTTCCATTGGGGCGGGCGAGTTCGTGGCCATCATGGGCCCCTCCGGTTCGGGCAAGAGCACGCTCATGCACATCATCGGCTGCCTGGACACGCCGACGGAGGGTACCTACAACTTGGACGGGCTGAAGGTGAGCGAACTTGGCAAGGGCGAACTGGCCTCCATCAGGAACAAGAAGGTGGGGTTCGTGTTCCAGACCTTCAACCTGCTGCCCCACCTGAATGTCCTGAAGAACGTGGAGTTGCCCCTGATGTACGGCGGGATGCCCTACAGGCAGAGGATCAGGCAGGCGGGGGAAGTTTTGGCCAGCGTGGGATTGAGCGACCGCCTCAAGCACAAGCCGGGCGAGCTCTCCGGCGGCCAAAGACAACGGGTGGCCATAGCGCGCGCCATCGTGAACAATCCGTCTATCCTGCTGGCAGACGAGCCAACAGGCAACCTGGACACACAGGCCGGCGGGGACATCCTCTCCATTTTCAGCGAACTGCACGCCAAGGGCCACACGATCATCATTGTCACCCATGACATCAACGTGGCCAACCGGGCCAACCGCATCATCAAGATCATAGACGGGAAGATCGTGGATGGCGATCTCGCTGCGTGAATCAATAGAGATCGGCCTGGCCGACATCCTGACGCGCAAAATCAGGACGGCCGTTACCGTGCTGGGCATCATCCTGGGCGTGATGTCCATCATGGTGGTGCTGGCCATAATCAACAGCATGAACAAGTCCACCCTGAGTTGGATGGAAGAGCGCGGCGGTCTGAACAAGATCGAGGTCCGGCCCAATTGGGACATGGACCAGAGCGACCGCAGCCTGGCTTATTTCACAGTTAATGAAGTCAACCTGATCCGCTCCCTGATCCCGGAAGCAACAGCTTTCAATCCCGTGATCAGCGCCCGGCAGACCGGCATCACAAAGGGTTCCCTGTATTACAAATCAACCATTACCGGAGTCTATCCCGACCTGACGGCCGTGGATGAGTGGAATGTCGCCAAAGGCAGGTTCATCAACTATTATGACCTGAACAACTACAACAATGTCATTATCCTGGGCAGCACGGTGGCCAGGGAACTTTTCTCCGGCAAGGATCCGCTGGGGGATTATGTGTACGCCGAAGGCCAGGCCTTTCAGGTGGCGGGCGTCATGGAGACCAAAATGCTGAAGATGCAGGGCGGCTGGGGCGGCGACAACGCCCTGGAATACATGAACCGGCGGGCTTTCATCCCGCTGACCACGATGCTGCACAAGATCATGCCCGGCCAGAAGATCATGCAGATCAGCATCAAGGCCGCCAGTCCGGAGGAAGCTCTGCAACTGCAGGCCAAACTGGACGGCATCATCCTCAACCTCAAGCAGGGGAAAAAGCTGTTCGAAGTGAGTTCCGCCCAGGAGATGATGGACCAGATGGAACAGAACTCGCGCATCTTCACCACCATATTCATCCTGATCGCGGTGGTTTCTCTTTTGGTGGGCGGGATCGTGATCATGAACATCATGCTGGCCTCCATCCGGGAAAGGACGCGCGAGATCGGGGTGCGGATCGCGATCGGGGCGCGGCGGCTGGATATCTTTATCCAGTTCATGGTGCAGACCGTGTTGGTGACTACTCTGGGCGGTGTATTCGGCATCATCCTGGGCTATTCCATTTTGAACCTGGTGGGCGGATACCTGAGCATGGAACTGGTTGCTTCCGTCCAGATGGTGTATGTGGCATTGTTGGTGTCGGTCGGGGTGGGAATCGTCTTTGGCGTGATGCCCGCCATCCGGGCCAGCAACCTGGATCCGGTCATAGCTTTGAGGAATGAATGAGATGAACGAAACTGAACACCGCGAAGAAGACCTGGTCAGAAAACCCTTGCGGAAGCGGCTTTCCATCCTGGTGCGGACATATCTGAAGCTGGGCTGGCAGGACCTGATCAAAGCTCTCTCCCATCTGACGGAAAGGGACAAGCGGCAGGTCCTGATGCAGAAAACGGGCGCTTTTCTGAAGCTGTTTTACCTGAAAGCGATGCAGGAAGGGATCCTGAAGGAAGCGGCCGCCCTTACCTACATCACGCTGCTGGGCTTCGTCCCGTTCCTGATCCTGATCGTGTTCCTGATACCCAAGATCTCCTTTCTGCTGACCCAGACCAACATCAAACTGTATGAGAACTTCATGCCCGTCTCCACCGGCGAGGTGGGCAGCCTGCTGTCCCAACTGATCTCGCAGCAGGCCAGCTTCAATATTTTCAGCCTGATCGTGGCTCTCATCACTTCCTATTCGCTGTTCAAGGTGATCCGGGACACCTTCGACCGCATCCTGGCCATGGAGTACCAGCAGCCCAAGAATCTTCTGGCTCAATTGCTCAAATTCCTGGGAACCATCATTTTCGGCTTCCTGATCATACTGATGCTGTTTTCCAGCTCGTCCCTGCCAATCATCTCCAGCCTGCTGAATTTTCCGCTCTTCCGCAAGCAGCTGGTGTTTCTGCTGCCGTTCATACTGGAATTCCTGGCCCTGGTGTTCCTGTACATGATCCTGCCTTCGATCAAGATCAGCAGAAAAGCCCTGTACCGCGGAGCTTTTTGGACAACGCTCGTCTGGGTGTTGGCCAAAAGCCTGTTCGATCTTTACATCTACAATCTCACCAATATCGAGATGGTCTACGGGGTGCTGAAATCCCTGCCCATTTTCCTGTTCTGGATCTATTTCAACTGGGTCATCATCCTGGGCGGCGTGGTGCTGGTTTCGATATTGGAGCATAAGGAAAAGGCGCTGGATACGGTGAGCAAGAAGCATTATGTGCGGGTCACTCTGGAGATGTACACGGACAGGAAAATGGACAAGGAAATGGTCACTCTGCTCCACAAGGAGAAGCTGCCCGAGCTGGTGGAAACTTTAACCGGGGAAAAGGAAAAGAAAGAATGAAACCATTAGCTCTAATCAGCGTCAGTGACAAGACCGGAATCGATCTGCTGGCCGCAGGCTTGGTCAATCTGGGATTTGAGATCATCTCCACGGGGAAGACCGCCTCCTATCTATCAAAATTCGCTCTGCCCGTCACCAGGGTATCGGAGTTGACCGGATTTCCGGAGATCATGGACGGGCGGGTCAAGACCCTGCATCCGGGCGTGCACGCCGGCATCCTGGCGGACAGGGATGTCCCGGAGCATACTGAAGAGATGGACAGGCTCGGCCTTAGACCCATCGACCTGGTGGCGGTAAACCTGTACCCGTTTGCCAAAGTAGCGGCCAATCCCGGCTCCACTGAGCAGGAGATCATCGAAAACATTGACATTGGCGGCCCCACCCTGATCCGCTCCGCCGCCAAGAATTTCAAGCATGTCACCATCCTCACCGACACCGAGGATTATGCCGAGACTCTGTCCCAGATCCGCCGGGATGGAAACACCAGCCTCGCCTGGCGCTGCGAAATGGCGGCCAAAGCCTTTCGGCACGTGGCTCAATATGACAAAGTCATCGCCGAATATTTCACTCCCGGGACAGGCACCGCTGACCAGGAAAGTGATTCCAAGCCCTGGCTGGACAGACTCTTCCTGGAAGCGCCCCTGGTGCAGCCTTTGCGTTATGGCGAAAACCCCCATCAGCGGGGCGGCTATTTCAGCGACAGGCCCGGCGGCTGGACCCAGTTGCACGGCAAGCCGCTGTCGTTTAACAATCTGTTGGACCTGGACGCCGCGCTCAAAAGCATCCTGCTGTACGAGCGGCCCACCGCCATGATCTTCAAGCACACCAATCCCTGCGGGATCGGAAGCGGAGGCAACCTGTCCGAAGCCTACCAGAAAGCATTTGCCACAGATCCCCTCTCGCCCTTTGGGGGAATCCTGGCCTTTAACCGGACCCTCGACCTCAATACCGCTGCCAAGGTCAACGAAATCTTCAGTGAAATCATCATCGCGCCCGATTACGGACCCCAGGTTCTGGACGTGCTCCGCAAGCGCAAGGACAGAAGGCTGATCTGCTTTGACAGGAACAAGCTTCAGAACGCGCGCTGCCAACAGGACGTCCGCAGCATCATAACCGGCTACCTGGTCCAGGACTGGGACAACGGGATCTTATCCGAAGAGGGCTGGCAAGTGGTGACAAAAGTTCAGCCCACTTTGGAGCAGATGGACGCCTTGCGCTTTGCCTGGAAGGCCGTGTCCATTCTCAAGTCCAACGCCATCGCTCTCACTGCTGTGGACCGGACGATCGGCCTGGGCATGGGCCAGACCAGCCGTGTTGACTCGGCGGGGATTGCCATCCGCAGAGCAATCCAGTTCAATCATGACCTGGCTTCCGCCGTTTGCGCCTCGGACGGTTTCTTCCCTTTCCGGGACTCGGTCGAGCTACTGGCCGGGCACGGAATTAAAGCTGTCATCCAGCCCGGCGGATCCAAAAATGACGCGGAAGTCATCGCCGCCTGCGACGGGTTGGGCATGTGCATGGTGCTGACCGGGATGCGCCATTTCAGGCATTAGATTTTGATTGACAGGAAGCAGGTGCAAAAAAGTATGTGCCACGCTGATGCGGAGATGTGTCCGAGCTGGTTGAAGGAGCACGATTGGAAATCGTGTAAACGTTTAAAAGGCGTTTCTAGGGTTCGAATCCCTACATCTCCGCCATTTGTTTTATCTGACGGAACCAATCAGATTTCTATATTATAAAATTGGAGTTTTCAATGCAGAAAAATTACTGGCTGATCGGCTGCCTGGTCTTCCCCCTGATTGCCTTGCTCGTCTTTTTTATCGGCTACAGGATGACCGTAAGCGCGGCCGCGCCCCGCAAGCCCGTGAGCAGCGACACCTGGCTGCGCCTGAATCCCGCGGGTATGGTAAATGATTACAACGAGATCGCCTACGGATTCATGGGCGCAAACCTGTCCGTCGAGGAGATTTGCACCAGGATCAAAGCGGCGGCTGCGGACAAACGCGTCCGCGGCATCCTGATCCAGCCTTCCTTTGCCCAGATCGGAATGGCCGGAATCAACGAGATCGCGGGCGCTCTCAAGGTCTATAAGCAATCCGGCAAACCCGTCCTGGCGCACCTGGAGATGCAGAGCCAGCGGGACTACATGCTGGCCTGCCTGGCGGATACAATAGCCATGGAGCCTGCTGCTTCCGGCGGCCTTTTCCTGGAAGGCGTCGGGGCCAATGTCTCCTTTTACAAAAACCTGCTCGACAAGCTGGGGCTGAAGATCAACGTTATCCAGTCCGGCAGATTCAAGGGATTCGGCGAAGCTTATTCCCAGACTTCGCTCACCCCGGAGACCTACGGCAACCTCCGCGAAGTGCTCAGCGACCGCTATGAGCTGACCATCAAGCACATTGCCTCCCGCCGCCAGCTCAGCGAAGAAAAGGTCCGGGAGATCTTTGAGCTGCGGCAGGATTACCTGGTCTCGGCGGATTACGCCAAACAGGCAGGACTGGTGGACCTGCTGGCCGGAGAAGATGATTTTTTCAAACGTTACGGCATCGAACCCAAACAACTGCTTTCTTTTTATGACTACAATCCCGCCCAACCCGGATTGACGGACCAGAACAAGATCGCTGTCTGCTATTTGCAGGGCGGGATCGTACCCGGTTCGGCGATCGGTTATGACGACGGGATCAGCGCCGGGAAAGTCCAGAAGCTGATAGAATCAGTCAAGGCCGACAAGCAGATCAAGGCAGTGGTGCTGAGGATAAACAGCCCCGGCGGCAGCGCTCTCGAATCTGAGCTGATCTACCGCAAGCTGGAGTCCCTGCGCTCGGAACTGCCCATCGTTGTCTCCATGAGCGGCAGCGCCGCCTCGGGCGGGTATTACATCAGCGCTCCGGCCAACTACATTATGGCGGATCCCTTCACCGTCACCGGCTCGATCGGAGTGATCCAGCTGCTGCCGGATGCTTCGGGGCTGGGACGCAAGATCGGGATCAGCAACCAGACGATCGGCTTTGGCAAATACGCCGGAGCGATGAACCTGATGAATACGCCTTCCGACGAACTTCTGGCTTCTCTGCAGCGCACATCCGACGGCGTTTATGAAGAATTCAAGCAGCGTGTGGCCAAGTACCGCAAGATCGCTCCGGACAGTCTGGAAGACCTGGCGGGCGGCCGGGTCTGGTCTGCCCAGGACGCCGTGGACAACCATCTGGCGGACCAGGTCGGAACCCTGGAACAGGCTGTGATGAAGGCCGCGGAGCTGGCCGGCGTCAAATCCTACCAGACAGTTGTCTTGCCGCGCCAGACGCCCTATTGGGAAATGTTTGCCAAGTATCTGCGCAACCGCCAGCTGGTCAGGGCGGCGTTCAGCCTCAAAGATCTGGCTGGCCGGCTGGAGGATCAGCTTCTGGGCATCTTCAAGCCCTATACCGCGCTTTGCGTCATGCCTGTCGAGTTCGACTGAAGTGGCTCAGGCTGTATAATTCGGGACCAGAGCAATGAAAAAACACATCTTAACTGAAATAATTGTCAATGTCCATCCCCTGGAAAAGCGGGTGGCCGTATTGGAAGAAAACCGGCTGGTGGAACTGTTTGTCGAGAAGCAGGACCGGCAGAACATCGTCGGCAACATCTACAAGGGCACGGTCAAGGATGTCCTGCCCGGAATGGGGGCCGCCTTCATCGATATCGGCCTGGAACGCACCGCCTTTCTGCATTATTCGGACATCGTGGTCGATTTCCTCGACATCTTCGAGAAGGACCAGCCGCACCGCCACGTCCCCCGCAGCGATTCCTCCAAGATCAACCAGCTGCTCAAGCCCGGTCAGGAAATCACCGTTCAGGTCCACAAGGGCCCGATCGGCAGCAAGGGCGCCCGCCTCACGGGTCAGATCTCCATCCCGGGCAAGTACCTGGTCTATTTTCCCAACAAGGCCAAGATCGCCATTTCCCGCAAGATCTACAGCGCGGGAGAAAAGAACCGCATCCGCAACATCCTCAATTCCCTGCGTGAACCGGACGTCGGGCTGATCGTCCGCACCGAGGCCGAGGGCTGCAGCGAAGAGGATTTTACCAACGAATACAACGCTTTGGCCAAGACCTGGCGCTTGATCGAAAAGCAGATGGCACACGTCAAGCCGCCCGTCTGCATCTTTGAGGAGAACGCCCTGGAGAATTATCTCATCCGCGACCTCTTCGGCGAGAATGTGGACCGCCTGGTGGTGGACGACAAATCCTTTGCCAAGCGCATCGTTTCCATGCTCGGCGACATCGCTCCGGAGCTGGCTTCCAAGGTTGAGGTCTATAAGGAAGACTCCCCCATCTTTGACGCCTGGGCGATCGAAAAGAAGATCGAGACCATCTTCCACTCCCGCGTATACCTGCCCTCCGGCGGCAATGTCCGGATCGAGCAGACCGAGGCCATGGTCTCCGTGGACGTCAACACCGGCAGTTTTACTGGCAGCACGCATTACAGCGAGACGATCAAGAAGACCAATCTCGAGGCGGCCGCCGAAATCGCCCGCCAGATCAGGCTGCGCGACCTCTCCGGCGTCATCGTGATCGACTTCATAGACATGACCGACGACAATCACAAGAAAGAGGTTTTGGATATGCTGCGGGCGGGCTTCAACCGCGACCGCGCCAAGAACAAGGTGTACAATTTCACCGAACTGGGCCTGGTCGAGGTGACCCGCAAGCGCATGCGCACCTCCCTGGTCTCCAACTATTCCGAGCCCTGCCCCCACTGCAACGGCACCGGCAAGATCCTTTCCCGCGACGCCGTCGTGATGCGCATCTACCGCTGGCTCTCGCGCGCCGAGTATTTCATTCAGAAGGACAGGCTGAAGATTGTTGTGCACCCGGAGGTCATGGCTTTCGTGAAGAGCAATCCCGATTACTTCAGGGCCTATCAGCAGCAGATCGAATTTGAGGAGGACGCCTCCGCCCGCCAGGACAGCTATAAGGTAATCAACCTGGCAGACGGCAGGGACATCACTTCCAAATATACCACTTGACAGCAAAACAGCCTGCCGGGATTTTGTCCAAACTTTGTATTTATGCAAGGCTTGAGGAGCTAAAATGTACGCCATCATTGATTATCAGGGTTTTCAGTACAGGGCCGAAAAAGATGCGGTCATCCGCGTCCCCTTGCTGAATGCGACCGAGCCTGGACAGAAGGTCGAGATCGACCGGGTCCTGCTGCTCCGGGGCGAGGACGAGATCCTCTTCGGGCGGCCGGTCGTGGAAGGCGCCAAGGTCCTGGCCGAAGTAGTCGGCAGCGGAAAAGACAAGAAGGTGGTCATTTTCCATAAAAAGAAAAGGAAAGGCTACCGCGTCAAGAAAGGCTTCCGCGCCAGTTATACAGACATTAAGATCACAGACATCGTGACAGCTTGACGAGGTGAGTTATGGCACATAAAAAAGGCGTCGGCAGCAGCAGAAACGGACGTAACAGCAATCCCCAGTACCTGGGCGTGAAAAAGTTCGGCAGCGAATATGTCCTGGCCGGCAACATCATCGTCCGCCAGCGTGGCACCAGGTTCCATCCCGGCGACAACGTCGGCATGGGCAAGGACCACACCATCTTCGCCAAAATTGAAGGCAAGGTGGAATACAAGACCAAGGCCCGGGGACGCACCTACATCAGCGTCATCCCCGCCGAGTAACACACAGTTTTTTTAATCCGATTATAATAGGCTCCCCACCAGGGAGTCTTTTTTTTCCCGGGATACATTACCCGTCACCCATAACCCATAATCGTGTAGGAGCAGGAACGACGGAAGTGTAGAAACATGTCAGAAGACTGTCGTCTTCGTGAAGGTCGGGGGCCCCGGCAGACGCAGTCGGCTGGTGTGTTAGAAAGGGACCCAGGATCAGCGACGGTAGGCGCGGTCCTTAAAGATAAAACAGGCTGGGTTCCTGCCTGCGCAGGAACGACGTTGCGTAGTAACGGGACATGGGGCGTAGCCTTTACCATTTACCCTTAACCCGTAACTAATAACCCGTAACTCATAACCCTCAACCCATAACCATGATAGTGGTGGCCGGGCGGGAATCCTGTGGATACCACAGTGATTGTTCACGTTGAGTTTAGACTGTAACAGATGAGACAGCAAACACGCCAATGAATAAAATGAGCAGTAAATGCCCGGGTTTAAAAGTGCTTGACAACAATCCGCGCGCGGGTGGAAAAACATACAGGGAACCGGTTTGATTTTTACCGGGCTTTTGCGTAGATACCAAACAGGGAGACCGCCATGAGCATGGAGATGAAGTAACCGCTGCCGCCGCTGTAACCGCTGGCCGTGACGATCCCCTGAGTGGTTACGGCATGATTGAACAGGGGGGACGGATAAGTGCCCGCACCCGGATTGGCGGTGTACTGGATCTCATATATGGTGACCGCGCCAAGCCCCGTAGCCAGGAGCAGCGCAGCGAGAACGGTCAGCAAAACAACCGATAAGAGCAGTTCTGTTTTCATACTTTCCTTCAAGTTAATTCCTTATATTTCAATCTGCCGGATTTGTAAAGCGCTAAATTTGCCCCCTCCTTTTCCGCAGTCTCTTCCCTGCTTGCACTACGGATCCATTACGGACCCATTACGGACTTTGTCCGTAATGGGTAAGTAATGCTATTAAGGGCGGGGCAGGGATGACGGGATGAGAAACTTAGGGAGGAAACGAGTGAGGGAGTTAGGGATTGAAATGTAAAGCGACCCAGATATGAGTGATCCAGTTGATACAGTAGTCCGGAGGAAGGACGTGGCAATTGGATAGTAATGGAGTATGGGGCGAAGCCCAATACAATAAAGGGTGACGGGCGGGAAAAGATAAAACAGGCTGGGTTCCTGTCTGCGCAGGAACGACAGAATTATACAAACCGGTGAACCAGCACCCAAACAGGCGGGCTGGAACCAAGGCAGGTGGAAAATATCACTTGACAAGCCAATTGCAGGTAATAAGAGAGCCTGAAAAGAGGCATAAATGCATAAGTATCTCGTAGTTGACGATGAGAAGAATATCCGGGTCACAGTGCGGCGCTGCCTGGATTCCGGAGATATCCAAGTCTCGGATGCCATCAACGGTGAGGAAGCGCTGGAAATATTAAGCAGAGAGAGTTTTAACCTCCTGCTGCTGGACCTGAAGCTGCCCGGCCTGGATGGTATGGAAGTTCTGAGGCGGGTAAGGACACTGTACCCGGACCTGAAAGTAATCATCATCAGCGCCCACGGTTCGGTCCAGACCGCCGTGGAGGCCATGAAGACGGGCGCTCTCGATTTTCTGGAAAAGCCTTTTACGCCGGACGAACTGAGATCTGCGGTCAGTAAAGCCCTGGATAAATGAAAAAAATGCTGAACCTGCAGCTGCGGGAAAAAATTTTGCTTGGCTTCGGCCTGGTCATGCTGATCCTGCTGGTCGTCTTCGTCGTGTCCCTCTCCAGTTTGCTGAAACTGGGCAAGGCCAGCGAGGCGATCCTGAAACAGAATTACCTCAGTATCGAAGCCATGCACAAGATGCTGGATAACGTGGAACAGCATTACCGGCTGGTGTATGAACACTACATCCAAAAGAGCGAAGCGTCCGGCAAGGCAATTGTGGACGTGCAGCTCGATTTCGAACAATGGCTGCTGGTTGAGAAGAGCAACATTACTGAACGCGGCGAGTTGGAAGCCTCCAAACAATTGGAACAGGCCTACCGGGATTACATCTATCGGGCAGGGGGCTTTCAGCAGAGCAGCTTTTCCTCTCCGGAACAGGCCTACCGATACCTGGACAAACACGTGAGGCCGGGCCTGAACACCGTCAGGGATTACTGCATGCAGATCGCAAAGATCAACCAGGACGTGATGACCAGATCCAGCCAACGGGCTAAAACCATCGCCCACAAGGCCACTTTCACACTGGTGGTGATCGGCCTGCTGGGCCTGCTGCTGGCCGCGGTCCTCAGCCTGACCCTGTCCTCGCTGATCGTGAGGCCGCTGAAAAACATGCTGGCCGCCATGGACAAGGTCAGCAAAGGCGACTACTCGGCCCGGACGGAATACCGCGCCTCGGACGAGCTGGGCATCGTCAGCGGCGCCTTTGACCACATGGCCCAGAAACTGAGTGAATACCACGAAATGAACATCCGCAGCATCCTGCGCGAAAAACAGATAAACGAAGCCATCCTGCAGAAAATGGACGACGGGCTTTTCCTCCTGGACACGGAATTCCACATTGCCAACGCGAACCTGTCGGGCGCGCGTTTCTTCGATTCCACTCCCACCGCCTGCAAAGGCAGGCATGTCCTGGAGCTGATCAGGAACGAGGCCATGTATGAGTTCATTAAAACCACGGCAGCGGAGAAAAAGCCGCCTTCATTTTTGGAAGGACAGAACATCCTCGTAGCCGGGCAGGGTGGTTCCAGGCAGTATCTGCAGTTTTTCCTGACCCCCGTCTTCCTGCAGCCGGAAGAGCTGTTGGGCGTGATGATCCTGCTGCAGGACATTACACACCTGAAACAGCTGGACAAACTGAAAAGCGAATTCCTGATGATCGCCTCGCACGAACTGAAAACCCCCCTCACCAGCATCAATATGAGCATTTCGCTGCTTAAAGAATCGGCGGAAACCAAACTCAGCGAAGCTGAGCAGGAGCTGCTGCAGATCGCGGTCGAGGACACCAACCGGCTCAAGGCACTGATCAATGACCTGCTGGACATTTCCAAGATCGAGGCGGGCAAGATAGAGCTGAGCTTCGAGAGCATCCCGGCGGAGGCCATAGTCAGCAAGGCTTTGCACAGTTTTCAGACCGAGGCGGCAAATAAGCAGATCGAGCTGCAGGGCGACTTTGAGACCGGACTGCAAGTGCGGGGGGACTTCAGCAAAATCGCCTGGATCATGACCAACCTGCTCAGCAACGCTCTCCGCTTCACCCCGGAAAAAGGAAAAATCGAGATCAGGGCCGCCCGGGCAGGTTCTTTTGCCCAGTTCAGCGTTGCCGACAACGGCATCGGTATTCCATATGAGCACCAGAATAAAATCTTCGATAAATTCTACCAGGTTCCTTCACCCCGGAATATCGGCGGGACGGGCCTTGGCCTTTCCATCTGCAGAGAAATCGTCCGCGCCCACGGCGGCACGATCTGGGTGGAATCCGAGCCCGGCCGGGGCAGCACTTTCATCTTTACCCTGCCACTGGCCGATCAAACATAATGATCAACGGGAGGTTGATTATGCCAGCAATGAAAATCCTGATCGTGGAAGATGAAGCCAACATAGCAAACACCATCCGGGCCACATTCAGCGGCCAGGGGCATAGCTGCGAGATCTGCCCGGACGGCGAAACCGCCCTGCAAAAGCTGAATTCCTCCAGCTGGGACATCATGTTCCTGGATATCCGGTTGCCCGGGATCAGCGGCATGGAAGTCCTGCAGCAGGTCCATGAACAGAAAACCGCAGTTTCCGTGGTCATGATCACGGCTTACGGCTCGATTGATTTTGCGGTGCAAGCCATGAAATACGGGGCGGTGGATTTTATCCGGAAACCATTCGAGCCGGGAGCTCTGAGAGAGATCGTCAACGCTCTGCAAGAGCGGAAATCGCTGCAGGAAAGCAAAGCCATCAGCTACAATGAACTGCTAGAACTTGCCAAGCGCCAGATCCAGGAAAGGGAATTCCACAAGGCCCACAATACCCTGAAGAACGCACTAAACCTGGCCCCGGAATCAGCAGAGGCCTACAACCTGCTGGGAGCCGTCACGGAAATCCTGGGCGACAGTGTCGCGGCCGTGCAGGCCTATCAGATGGCATTAAAGTTCGACAAGGGATACAAACCCGCCCTGGAAAACCTGAAGCGGATAACTTCAATGGAAGCCAATTCAGTGGGACTGACTGACATGATGTCCTCACTTCTGAGAAAATGAGCATGAACAACAAGTACATCATCATAATCGGTTGCGGCAGGCTGGGCAGAGTTTTAACCGGACGCTTCAGCAGCCAGGGTCACAGCCTGGTGGTTGTGGACAGTAACGCGGAAAAATTCAGCCTGCTCGGCTCCGACTTCAGCGGCTTCACCATAGAAGGCGACGCGATCGAAATGGCTGTGCTGATACAGGCCAGAATAGATAAAGCTGACGCCCTGCTGGCCGTGACCAATAACGATAACATCAACCTGATGGTAGCCCAGGTAGCGAAAGATATTTACATGGTTCCCCAAGTCATGGCGAGAGTTTATGACCCCAAGCGGGAAATCATATACAAGAACCTGAACGTCAGCACAGTCTGTCCCATGCTGCTGGCGGCGGATGAGTTTTTTAAGCTGGGGCAGGGCTGAGGCCGTTATGCACATTATCATAGCGGGCGAGGGCAGGCTGCCCTACTTCCTGTCCAGAAGCTTCCTGTCCAAAGGCTACAGGGTCACTGTCGTCATGCGGGACAGGGAGGAAGCTGAGAAATTGGCGCGCCGGACCAGGGCTGACATCATAGTCGGCAATGCCAGCGAGCCGGAAGTGCTGCGCAGCGCAGACGCGTATTACTGCGACCTGCTGGTGGCCGTGACTCCTCAGGACGAGGACAATCTGATCATCTCCCAGCTGGCCAGGCTGGAATTCGGCATCAGCAAAACTCTGGCCCTGGTGAACGATCCGGATAACGCGAAAGTGTTTCAGAAGCTTGGCTGCAAGGCCATCTCCACCACCGAGATGCTTTCCGGACTAATCGAGCAAAGCGTCCAGATGGATGACATCATTTCAGTGCTTCCCACGGAAGAAGGCAGTATCCTGCTGACGGAATTCCGGCTGAACTCATCCTGTCCGATCCTGGATATGCCTCTGAAGAAAGTGGACCGGCCGGCCAATTCCCTGCTGGTCAGCATTCTGAGAGGCAACGAAGTGATTGTCCCGGATGGTGATTCCGTCCTTCAGCAAAACGACAAGATCCTTGTCCTGAGTACGCCGGAGAACCACTCCCGGGTGGTCCGGATGATCACTGGCTCGGAAGTGTAGGGGACATCTTGCTGAAACAGCATCACAGACTCCTGCTGGACAGCTATAAGAGGATTCTGTACTATTTCGGGTCACTGATGCTTGTGCTGGCCGTCCTGCTTTTAACACCGCTGCTCTACCTGGTATTCGACCAGACAGAGCTGGAGGATGCGGGGGCTTTCCTGTTCCCAGCACTGCTGGCTTTGCTGCTCTACCTGGTTTTGGGAAGACTGATTGGCAACAAGTCCGGCGGCCCCCTTGCCTACAAAGAGGCAGCCGTTTCCATCTCCCTGGCCTGGATCGTGATGTGTGGGCTTTCCGCCTTCCCTGTCATGGCATTGAACCGTTTGAGCTTTTCACATGCCTACTTCGAAGCCATGAGCGGCTACACGACCACGGGCCTTTCATTAATAGACTTCAGTGTCGCAACAAAGCTGCTTTTCCTCTGGCGCAGCATCATGCAATACGCGGGCGGCGCAGGCATAGCAGTATTCCTGATCGCACTCGGCAACGGGATCTACGGCGCTGGGCTGACCCAGGCGGAAGGCAAGGCCGACCTGCTGGTGCCCAATATCAAGCACTCCACCCGGCTGGTAATGATAATCTATTCCGCCTACGCCGTAGTTGGCGTCCTGGCTTACCGCGTGTTCGGCATGGGCTGGTTCGATTGCGTCATCCACACCTTCGCAGCCCTCTCCACGGGCGGTTTTTCCACCCACCCTGATAGCATTGCATGGTTCCGTTCCCAGCCGCTTGAAGCGGTTTCCATTGTCCTGATGATTGTGGGCAACTGGAACTTCCTGAATGCCTATATCCTCTTCAGCGGGAAAGTCCGCGCTTTTTTACGCAATGGCGAGATCAAGGTGCAGCTTATTCTTATACCTCTTGCTTCAGTCCTGCTCATGCTGGTCATGGCGGACAGGCTCTACGGCTCGCTTTCCCAGGGCTTCCGCATCACTCTCTTCGAAAGCGTCTCAGCACTCACCACCACGGGTTTTACCTCGACTGTCTACACGCACTGGACTGAGTTCGGCCTGCTGATATTATCTCTGCTGATGCTGATCGGAGGTGGCACCAACTCCACCGCCGGGGGTATCAAGCAATACAGACTGTACTTTATTTATAAGAGCTTAGTTCGCATCCTGAAGGAGATGACCAGCCCCAGGGGAAGGGTGGTCAGGCTATCCTACTGGTGGGGCAATAAAAAGCAATATCTCAATGACACCGTGATCCGCTCCCTGTTCCTGTTCCTCTCCTGCTACCTCGGGATATACGTGCTGGGCCTGATAATCTATACAGCCTACGGATTCAACCTGAAAGACAGCCTGTTTGAATTCGCCAGCGCGCTCTCCAACAGCGGCCTCTCCGTCGGCATCACAACCGTGAGAATGCCTCTGGCAATTATCTGGACCGATATTATAGCCATGTTTTTAGGCAGGCTGGAAATTATAATCATCTTTGTAGCTCTTGCCAAATTCTTCCGGGACGGTAAAAGACTGCTGGTCTAATAATAAAATCCTCTGCAAATGCAATTAGATGGTAACGAGGCTTGGTGCGTAGCCCCATACCATAAAGGGTGGCGGGCGGGAAAAGATAAAGAAGAAATCTGAATCGGAGACAATAATCAAAACTGATTTCAGCAGGCAGGTTAAAACATCTCCCTGAAACAATTATTTTCTTGACACGGATATGAATGTTTAAGGATAATGGATTTGTTTCAGGGAGGCGAAAGATGGCCTGCTTGTTTAGTTTCTTTTCCTCCAGTTGAAGGCAGGGCGGAAGCGCTATGCAGAGTCAGTTTAGCGGCAGGAGAGGTTCAGAGGGCAGTCAACTTTGTAGTTACAAATACCAATATATCAATTTTCCCATCCTGACAAGGAGCATATCATGAAAAAAGCTGTTTTCCTTATATTCCTGTTTTTTGCCGCTACTCTGTCCTTTGGAGAAACGCTGACCTGGACCGGCGCCGCTTCATATGACTGGAACACTGCCGCAAACTGGAGTCCGCAGCAAGTTCCGGCCTCCTATTATGATGTCGTTATCCCATCCGGATTATTCAGGTATCCCTTGCTGTGTGAAGATACAGGCGTCTGCCATGACCTGACCCTGCAGAACGGCGCTTTGATCAGGCTGGGAGACTGGATCCTCGGTTCAGCGCCCATCCATGCGTATGGCAACGCCTACATGGCCGGCCAGTTGCAGATCTATGAACCCAGCACCTTCCGGGTGGACGGCAATTTATTCTGGCAATCGGGTTCCACTTTGGATATCATAGCCGATCCCGCATACTTTATCTGCTATGGGAACATGACCATGGAAGCTGGCTCGGACATAGATTTTTATCCAGCGACAGTATATTTTCAGGGTGAGGATTCCTCCGTCCTGACCAATCACAGTTCCACCACCTCATTCTATAACATCAATATGAGCATTATGTATCCTGCCACCCTGACCGTCAGCGCCGCCTCCACGCAGCCTTTCCTGATCCTGGGCAATTTATGGCTGTCCAACGGAAAGCAGATGAATGTGGATTACGCGGGGAACGTATTTATTGTAGGGGACCTTGACTGCGACAACAATACGGTAGGCGGATTGCACTGCTCTGCCGGAACGCTTGTGATGTTCGGCTACGACCAGTACATGACTTTTGCGGGTCCGGAATCCTGCTTAAACAATCTGGTCATAAACACACAAAATGACGCCGGCTTGGTTTACCTGTATTCAGACGTACTGATCAACGGCAGTCTGGCTATCAGCCGGGGCACCCTGAACGCCGGAACTTCCACAATAAGCGTTAAAGGGGACTGGGCCAATAATGCGGGGCCTGCTTACTTTGCGGAAAGCACTTCCAAAGTAATCTTCAACGGGACTGCGATCCAGTACTGCAGCCACTCGGAAGGCTTTTATAATCTGGAGGTGAACAACACTTTCGGCCTCAGGATAGATTCAGGCGCCGCGGTCACCTGCGCTTCCTACGACTGGACGGCCGGCCCGGTCACTGTAAACAACGGCAGTTTCACAACTGATGACCTGGCGGACAACGGCATCTTCGGCTCCTGGACTGTGAACACATTTGGGACAGTTAATATCACTCAGGATGACACCAGCTTTGTGGACCTGAATTGCGACCTGGCCATTAACGGCGGCAATTTCAACGTTTACGGCGGCAGCGACAACTCCTGGTGGCCGTATGCCAGTGACGCCTCCCTCTCCATGAACGGCGGCGTACTCGATTTTAAGGACCAGAGCATCTTTATCGCGAATGGTTATGATTTCACGGAAAACATCACGGGCGGCCTCATCCGCACAATCGGGCAGTTCTTGGTGGAACGCGCCGACTTCAATCCCGCCGGAGGGACGATCGAAATATACGGAAGCGCTGACGTAGGGCTGTTCGTGGAGACAGGCTCCTGGCTGAACAAACTGCGGATCAATAAGACCATGGAAAAAAGCCCGCCGGCGGTGGCGGAAACGGTCACCGACCGCTTCGGCCAAAGCCATGTCGCGACCCGGAGCAAGACAGTCACCTGTCTCAGCCCACTGATCCTGAACGATGATTTCTGGCTGGACCACGGGACCTTTATCGCCCCGGCTACTATGAGCGTTGGCGGCGACTGGACTGTTCTGAGTTCCGATGCCGCATTTTCGGAAGGGTCCTGCCATGTAACCCTGTTCGGAACGCAGGACTGCAATTTCTACGCCAGCGGGACTTTTGCCAGCCTGGAACTGAACAAGGCGGGCACCGCCGCTCTCCGTTTAGGGATTACCTGTTCCCTCACCTGCGGCTCCTACGATTGGACATCCGGCGAGCTTTATGTCGGCGGCGGCAGCTTCACAGCCCTCGACATGACAGACGAGGCCATCCTCGGTACGGTCGAGCTGACGGGAGGAAGCATAACCCTCCACCAAGACACCTCCACCTACCTGGACCTGGGCGGGAACGTGACCATCAGCGGCGGTTCCCTGCACTTCTATGGGGGCCAGCCCGAAGCTGGCTGCTATTGGCCTTTCGGCAGCACTGCCTCCCTTGCCATGAGCGGAGGCACTATCGACGTGCATGACCAGTTGATCTATGTTTACAATTCCGGAACCTTCACAGCTGACATCACGGGAGGCACTATCCGCACTTCCAGAGACTTCTGGTGCGGCAGAACTGACTTTACTCCGTCCGGAGGCACCCTGGAGCTTTATTCCTCCGCGGACTGCAGCCTGAACATGATCGCGGGCAGCCTGTATAACCTTGTCATCGATAAAGCTGCGCGCAGCGGGGATGAAATTCTGCCCGGACAGATCCCGGAAACGGATCCCCGCGCCCTTTATCAGGGTATCCGCACAAGGTCAAGCACAGTCACGTTAAACCTAAACGCGTACTGCGCCGGCAATATTACCATTCAAACCGGGCGCCTGGACTGCAATGGCAAGAACCTTGCCTGCGGGGGCAACCTGGATGTTTACGGGACACTGGAAGTGGACGCGGCGGCAATTGTTACCCTGGCCGGAACGATGTCTCTCAGCGTCCGGTCCGGAGGCAGGCTGGAAGCGCTGGGAACCTCCACCTCCAGTGCCAGGATAACTCATTCCACCGGCTACTACAATTTAAATGTCCTAGCCGGCGGAACCCTGTCAGCGAACTATGCAGTCTTTGAATACCTGCGCACCAACGGAGTGAATGTCCAGCCCGGAGCAAGCGTGGACCCGGCCAATTCCTTCCACAACTGCACCTTCCGGAACGGCACCATGTATGGGACTTTGCTGACCCTGGACAACGGTCAGAACCTGCTGATCAACGCCGCCAACTTTCCCACCAATACATGGACAGGCAACAACAACGTGCGCAAAAACACGGATGCCGGAGTGGTCAATTTTGCCAATGCCATTGGCGGCTTTGCCGGCGAAAGCTATGACTATGACCTTTTCAACCGCATCCTCTGGACCTCGCCTTCCGCGGCCTATGATTTGCAGATCGCAAAAGCCGCCTGGTCCAAATCCTCTGCCCTGCTGGGCGAGACCGTAACCTGCACAGTCACATACCTGAACTGCAGCCTATATGAATGCTATTCCGACTACCTCTACCTGGACCTCTATTTTAATCCGCCCTCGGTCCCAGTACCGGGACAGGTCGGACAGCAATACTATCCTCTGCCTTATGTTCCGGCCGGCCTACCGGTGGACCAGGTATTCCAGGTCACCATAACCGATCCTGACAGCCTCGGCATATGGAGTTCCTGGGTGCAGATTGACTCCGACCAGTATGTCACGGAGAGCAATGAAGACAATAACAAACATGGACCTTTCAACATCACCTGGTATAATCTGCCGCCCATTACTGACCTGTCGATCGAATATCTGACCGTATCAGGCAATATCAGACTGGAGTGGAGCTATCCCGTTCCCTGTGATGAATTCAACATCTACGCCAGCAGCGATCCCTGCTTCACTCCCGGCCCGGAGAATTACATTACGCACGTGATGTATCCTTCCACCGTATATACCGCCACCCCCGGAAGCGAGCTCTTTTACATCGTCACAGCCGAGATTGTCACTGCCGCCAAGACAGAGCACCCCGATCCCTTGGTTCGGAATGCCAGGCAGCGCCGTCAATAAGATATGAACCTGCCCCGGCAGGAAAGCGAGGATTCCGATGAAGATCGTGCTAGCTGCATTATTCACATTATGCTGCCTATCACTGACAGCCAACTTCGTGCAGAACAAGACTTTTGAGTTCATCCAGCCGGATGGGACGAAGCTGAACCTGTTTGTCACAGGTGATGAATACTATCGCCGTATGCACGACGCCAACGGCTATACCATCCTGATCCATCCGCACACCGGTTATGCCGTTTATGCCCTCCCGGACGGCAATGAAATTCAGGCTTCGGATTTTGCCGTGGGCGGCTCTGATCCTGCGATGCTGGGGATTGAGCCAAATCTGATGAAGTATCCCGCTGAATCAGAAAGGCTTTATCAGGAACAACTGGAAAACAGGCGCAATCTCCGCACTCCGACCACCGGCCTGCTCGACAACGTGGTCTGTTTTGTCCGCTTCCACGATCAGACAGAGTTTCCCACCTCGCACAACTATGACTGGTATGATGACCTGTTTAATTCGGACACCCAGTCATCCATGCGCAATTATTACTTTGAAGTTTCGGACAACCAGCTCGACCTGTATTCATATCTTTACAGTTCAAGCGGAAGCAACATCCTCTCCCTTCAGGTGGGGCATGACCGTGATTACTACCGCCCCTACAATGAAGTCACCAACCCGGACGGCTACCATGACCAGACTGAACTGACAAACAGGCACCGCGACCTGCTCGGCGAACTGTGCGGTATGCTTGACCCACTGGTGCCGACGGGCGTGAATGTAGATGGGGATGGAGACAACAGAGTGGACGCGCTGACTTTTGTGTTCAGGGGTACGACAGACGGCAATGCAGGCATCCTCTGGCCTGCCTTCTGGACCTGGACAGCATCTGTGGGGACCATTAACGGCAAGGAGGTCTGGAGTTACGTATTTGATTTCGACGACGGTATAGGTACCAGTGTGATCTGTCATGAAATGGGGCACGTGCTCGGTTTGCCTGATCTTTACCGTTACAATGACCATACGATCGAGCCTGTCCGCTACTGGAGTTTGATGTCCAATGACAACGCCCAGCATATGACTGCTTATGAAAAAATACATTATCTGAATTGGGCTGCATCTATACCGCTTATCATTCCCACCCAGACGCCCACCCAGTACACACTGACCTCCGTTTACGACAGCCCTTTCTCCTGTTACAAGATCAGCTCCACCATCCAGGGACAGTATTATGTCCTGGAATACCGGCGGCAGATGGGGCGCTATGAGACAGGAGTGCCCGGTACCGGATTAATCGTTTACCGCGTCACTGAATCCTTGCAGGGTGAGCAGGTAAGCGGAAATGCCTTCGGACCACCCGATGAAATATATGTCTACCGACCCGACGGCTGGATCAACCACAACGGCTATCTTAATGATGCGCATTTCAACGCATCATTCGGCCGCACGGAAATCCACAACTACACTAATCCCTCACCTTTTCTATACGACACTGCCTATACTCCGACCCTCGGAAATCTGGTTATCACTGATGTAGGTTCCGCGCAAACATGGAATTCCACCATCACCTTTAAGGTCAGCGAATTTGCGCCCAATGTCTGGACCGGAGCCTTCAGCGCGGGCTGGGGAGTATACAGCAACTGGAGTCAAAACTCCGTCCCGACCTCCGACCAGTACGTGATAATTCCCAATGGGCTGGACCGCTATCCAATCGTGAGTGGATTAGCTGAATGTGCCAATCTGACCGTCGCACCCGGAGCCAGCCTCAGGGTTCATACAGGAGAGTTGTACGTGGGTGGGAATTTGAATAACTACGGAATCCTGGAAATGATAGACAACGCCGGACAGTTGGAAGTCCAAGGGGATCTGATTTTCCATCCCGGTTCGGCGGCAAGCATTACGGCCAGCCCCGTGATCCAGCTCTATCAGGACCTGCATTTTTCCGAAGGCACCGCCATCAGCCTGGGTACCAGTACCCTGGAATTCTGGGGCAATACCAATTCCAATATTATAATCAATGCAGCAGCCACTCTCGGCAGTATACATTGTCACAAAGATGTCGGCCATATTTCAACCCTTAGCGGACCTGACTCTACCAACCTGACCATCAACGGAAATCTGCATGTGTATGGAGACAACAAGGTCTTCAGCACATTTGCCGGTAACATTATGTTGTATGGAGACCTGTGCAATTATTACGGAGGAGCTTTCCAGTTTGACGCCGGCGCCCTGGTCATGGCGGGAAACCTCCATTCCTATATCAATCCAGGCCCTGCAAGCAATAAAGTATATGATTTAACAATCAGCAAAGGCGAGGACTATTCAGTTACCCTGACCTCGGAGTTGACTGTCACCAATCACCTTACCATAAATTCAGGCACTCTGGAAGCTGTCTCCGCGACCCTGTATGTCCAGGGCAACTGGTATAACCTGGTCGGGCCAGCCGCTTTCACAGAGGGCACCGGAACCGTCATTTTCAGCGGCAGCGCCGATCAGTACTGTCCATTCAGCGAGGATTTTTATAACTTCGAACTCCGCAAAACCGGCGGCAGATTCCTGGTCTACACCACCATGGCAACTATCACCTGCGCCCACTTTGACTGGACCGCTGGTTCCATGCAGGTGGATTATGGAACTTTTACAGCTAATGATCTGGCCGACAACGGCATTTTCGGGAGTTGGAAAGTGGCCAATGACGGCACCGTCAACCTCTGCAATTATAACGGCTTCGTGGATCTGAACGGCAGCCTTGACATCGTCAGCGGCGTCTTCAACGTTTACGGCGGAACGGATGATTCCTATTGGTCCTACTCCTCGAATACGTACGTCACCCTGAGCGGGGGAACTCTGGACTTCCACGATGTCGGCATCTGCATAGAAAATTCTGATTATAACTTTTCGGAGAATATCACTGCCGGCAAGATCAGAACGACAGGGCACTTTTATATAGACCGCGCCGAATTCACTCCCGCGGGTGGTGAAATCGAGCTCTACGGCAGCCTGAACAGCTATGTCAGCCAGGTAACCGGAGCCAATCTATGGAGTTTGTATATCAATAAAAGCGCTCCCCGTTCCGGCCTTGACAAAGTCTTCCGGAGCACAGACCGCTTCGGCCGCTCCGTGCAATTGCAGCGCAGCAACACGGTCACTGCCAATTCCAATCTGACCATTCTCGGTAACTTTTTTCTGCAAAACGGCGCTTTCAATTCCCCGCCAAATATGACTGTGCATGGCAACTGGACCAATTCCGCCAGCCCCTCCGCCTTCAATGAATATACCGGAGTTGTAACTTTTGCAGGAACGGGTTATACAAACTGCAACACCGAGACCTTTTACCAGCTGGAGCTCAATAAGGGAACCGGCGGCATCTTCAACATTAATTCGGAAAATACCGTTAGCTGCGGGATTTATAACTGGACGGCCGGGACCCTTCATGTTATTGGCGGTTCCTTCACTGCCCAGGATCTGGCTGACGACGGGATTTATGGGACCATCCAGCTCAGCACCGGCTACATCGAACTGCATCAGGACGCATTCAGTTATGTAGACCTGCGCTGCAATCTCACCATCCAGGGCGGCGAGATGCATATCCACGGCGGAACCGATAACATGCTCTGGCCATATGTAACCGCTTCATCGCTGACCATGACCTCCGGAATTCTGGAAGTCCATGACCGCCTGATCTATGTCAATACCGGCCCCGGCTTCACCACCGACATCAGCGGAGGGACCATCCGGGCTGACCAGGGCTTCTATTGTAACAGGGGCGATTTTAATCCCACCGGGGGCACTTTGGAGATGCACTCCGCCGAGGATGCCAACCTGAACATGATGGCCGGCTCGCTATACAATCTCCGGATCAATAAAACTGCCGCCCGGGCTGATGAACTGGAAATCCCGATCGGGAGCAGCACGCCGTTTGCTGATAGGCCGTTCGTCACCCACCCTCAGACCCGTTCCAACACGGTTACCCTCCTGAACAGTGTCTCCTGTCACGACCTGGATGTGGACTTCGGAACCTTTAATACAAACGGTTACGACCTGAATTGCAGTGGGCACTGCTTCATCCAGGACGGAGGCGTTTTTAACTTCGGATCAGGCGGTACCCTTACCATGACTAATTCCAGCAACCTCTATGTTTGGAGTGGAGGTGTCTTTTACGCTTACGGAACATCTTCCGTCCCTACCACGGTGACCTGCGCCTCCGGCACCTTCACATTCAGCGTGGAGTCCGGCGGCACGGTTGGCGCCGAATATACAGTCTTTGAAAAGGTAGGTGGCTACGGCGTGAACGTAAAGCCGGGCGCTACAGTTGACCCGGCCCACAGCTTCACCAGCTGCACCTTCCGCAACGGCGCGGCCTACGGGACTCTGCTCACCCTGGATACCAACCAGAACCTGCTCATCTCCAATGCAGTCTTCCCCTCCAACACCTGGACCAGCTCCAGCAATGTCACCAAGAGCGTGAATTCCGGCGTGACCAATTTCGCCAACGCCACCGGCGCTTTCAGCGGCGAAGCCTATGATAACGATGTCTACAGCCGCCTGGTCTGGACAAGTCCATCCGGCTCCTATGATTTGCAGATCGTCAAAGCCGTCTGGTCCAAACCCAAGGTTGCCGTCGGGGACACTGTCATCCTCAAGGTCACCTGCCTGAATGCCGGAACCCAGAATATCAATTCAACGGGAATTGTCATCGACCTGTATTACAACCAGGCTTCCGCCCCCAACCCTGGAGACTTCGGAAATGTTTGGATCTTCCCCGAGTATTTTCCTGCCGGGCTTCCGGTGGATTACTGTTTTACAGTCTGCAATGCCGATACTTTAAACGAAGGCCAGTGGAATTCCTGGCTCCAGATCGATACCGACCAATATGTCCCTGAAACCAATGAATTAAACAATATCCACGGGCCCTTCCACATCACCTGGATTTACCTGACCGCGATCACTGACCTCAGCATCCAGTACATGGGAAGAAATTCCTTTCGCCTCCATTGGAGTTATCCCGAGCCCTGCGACGGTGTCATGATCTACCGCAGCACTTCTCCTGTCCTCGAACCGGTCTGGGAGAACTTTCTCGCTGTGGTGGACTATCCCTACACCTATTTCTACGATACTGTTTACGCTCCGCACTACTTCTATCTGCTCACAACCTGGGTGGACGACGACCCCCAGGAAAAAAGCGTATCCGGACCCGTTGCGCTTCCTGCCCGTCAGGAGTCAGATCCGGACATGAGGACAAGCAGGACATATCATAAATGAAAAACTTAACAGCAATTATAACAGCATTTATGAACCGGGAGGTTAACATGAATAAGATCTTTCCAATCATCTTCACTTTAATGATCACTCTGACCGCAATGTCAGCACTCGAGTGGACAGGATTGCGGTCCACTGACTGGAGCGATGGACTGAACTGGCATCCATTGGGTGTTCCCAACCTGACCACCGACGTCGTGATACCATATGTAACGAGTGGTAACTATCCGGAGACATCCACCGCGGATGGAAGCTGCCGCACCCTGTTAATTGCCGCCGGAGCCAGCGTAGCAGTTGGTTCCTACGACCTTAGCGTAGCCATGGATATGGACATCCATGGCCAGTTGTGCATGACGGACAACACGGACTTGGATGTACATGGCGACATTACCTGGCATGACAGTTCCTCGGTTGACATAACTGATAGTGATGCAGAGATCTACGCGCACGGAAACATGACTTTTGAAGCCGATACCAATGTCGATTTTGAGATGGGGCATGTAAAATTCGTCAGTTCCTCCGACAATTGCTACATAATCAACCATTCCCCCGATACGTGGTTGCCAAGCGTACGTAACAACGTATCCTATCCCTATTTCCTGGCCATAAGCAACAGCTCAACTCATAATTTCTATATCCGGGGCGATTTTGCGAATAACAACGGAGCAACATTTTACGGTCTCTATTCAGGCTATGTCTGGCTGTATGGGGACCTGCTGGACTATAACACGGGAGTGGACTTCGGCCTGCACTGGGATTATGGGACTTTGGTTTTAATTGGCGGTTCGCATTTTATATCCCTAGGAGGCAGTTACTCGTATCTGAACCATCTGCACATCGAAACGCAATTCACTGTGACCCTGAATCACGACTTAACTGTTAAGGGCGATCTGGCTATTTTATCAGGTATTCTGAATCCTGTAAACTACACCATCAAACTGGGCGGGGACTGGATCAATGCTGTTGGCCCCGATGCCTTTACCGAAGGGAATTCAACTGTAAATTTCAACGGCAATGCCGACCAGTATTGCAATTGCACGGAGCAATTCAAATACATCATTATCAGCAATACGGGTGGAGCTTGGTGCATGGATGACAGCACGGCCGTTGTGTCATGTGACTACCTGGATTGGACCTACGGCAGCATCAAAGTATTTGCGGGCACGCTGAACATCGGGAACCTCACGGACCAATACATCTCCGGCGTCTGGTACGTTTACCTGGAAGGAGAAATAAACATCTACGACAACACTTGGTCATCCTCTGCCGACTTGGGAGGTGAACTGCATATCCTGGGCGGCCGTTTTTACATAGAGGCACTCATCTTCCCCGCCACCTGGCCCCAGCATGCCAATGCAGTCCTGGAAATGACAGGCGGCAGCCTGGAAGTCGTCAATCCCTATGGCATCGTAATCGATACGGGAGCCTGGACCCTGAACGAGAATATCACGGGCGGAACCATCATCACAAACGGATATTTCGAGGTGAACCGTACCGATTTCAATCCTGCCGGCGGTACAGTGGAGATGACCGGGATTTTTGATTCTCAAGTATACTTGGCAACCGGGTCAAACTTCTTCAATCTGAAGATAAACAAACCAAATCCAGATCACAACACAGTCACTGCCATGTCCGCCCTGGACATCAACGGCAATTTCGTCATCGAGGCGGGACATTTCGTGGCGCCGCCGGTTATGACCGTGCGCGGCAACTGGAACAATTTAGTGGATCCCACGGCTTTTGCAGAGGGCACGGGCCTGGTGATCCTGGATGGAAACCTGGCCAGCACTTTCAATTATGATGAAGAATTCAACATGCTCGAACTGAATAAAGATACAGCCTCCTACCAACTGCGCGTAAACACGGGCGCGCAGGTCAAATGCAACTCCTATAACTGGACCCAAGGCAAGCTGTATGTCTCCGGCGGCACTTTCATCGCGCTGGACATGCCCGATAATGCCATCCTGGGCACCGTTCAGCTTACCTCCGGCAGCATCCATTTTTACAGGGATACCGGAGCCGGGCAATACCTTGACCTGGCGGGAGACCTGATCATAGCAGGGGGCGAACTGCACCTTCATGGCGCGTGCAGGGACTCCTACTGGCCTAACGGCGGCAACGGCAGCCTCATCATGGGAAGCGGCCTGATCTACCGTCACGGCTACGGAATATACCTGTTATCGACAAATACATTCAACTCCTATGTTACCGGTGGAACCATCTGCTGCGATGGCAGCTTCAAGTGCTACAGAAGTACCTTCAGCCACAGCGGCTGGACGCTTGACCTAGCCGGCGCCAGCGACGCTGAACTGGATATGTACGCGGGCTCCGTCCACGACCTGGTGATAAACAAAGCGGCGAGGGACGGCACCCGGGCCAATACCATTACCCTGGCGAACGACCTGACCTGTACCGGAACCCTGACCGTGGCGGGAGGGAAACTCGACCTAAACCATTACACCGCCTGGTGTTCCGGAAACGTGATCATCAACGCTGGCACCCTGCAGGTGGATAATCTGGCCTATCTTTATCTGGCGAACGGCAACTCCCTGGAGGTTAATTCGGATGGCAGGCTGGAAGCGGTCAGCCTGCTCACACCGCCCGCCTTCATCTGCAGCAGTGGCGGCTATTACGATCTAAACGTTAATTCAGGCGGAACCATCGCCGCCCGCAACGCCAGATTCCTGAACGTTTCCGACCATGGAGTGAACGTCCGCCCCGGAGCCATTGTCGATCCTTCCCATTCCTTTTATGCCTGCTATTTCAGTGACGGGGAAGCCGGGGGGACCCTGCTTACTTTGGATAATTCCGATATCATTCAGATCGTGAACGCCGAATTCCCCACCAACACCTGGAGCGGGGCCAGCAATGTCACAAAGAACGTGAATTCCGGCGTGGTCAATTTCACCAACGCGACCGGCGCTTTTTACGGAGAAGCCAATGACAACGATATTCATAACCGCGTCTTCTGGAATACCGCTACCCCCTCCTATGACCTGAAAGTACTTCGCGCGGAATGGTCACCCGCCACCCCCGATCCCCTTTTGGGAGACCCGCGCACCCTCAAGGTTACTGTTGTTAACAGCAGCACCACCACCTGCGGGGTGGGGCATTGGCTACACCTGTATTACGACAGGGCCACTGCCCCGGCTGTGGGCGAGCCCTGGGACCAGACTCTTCATATTTCCTCCCTGCCGGCAGGCCTTCCGGTCGATTACGAATACTATGTGAGCAATTACGATCCCGCCATGGCCGGGGAATGGGACTCCTGGTTGCTGATCGACGGGGACGGGGAAGTCGCGGAAGGCAATGAGAACAACAATCACCTGGGGCCGGTTGGCATCACCTGGCTGCCCCTGCCGACCGTCCAGGATATCGCGATCCATCGCCATCCGGTCTATGACAGAGTATATATAGAATGGAGTTATCCGATCAGCGTGACCAGGTTCAATGTTTACTCCGACTCGGATGCCAGTGGGGACTTTTCCCATCTGGAAGGCACAACCGATACAACCCTGTACATTGATAACATACCCGCAGCGCAAAAATTCTATCTGGTCAAAGCGGAAAGGGAGGAACCGGCAAAATAACCTGCGGGATGTAACCAGCGTTGCTTGCCTTCGGCATTCGACATGCCCTAATACAGGCCTGTGCGGCAGAGACAACCTTTTCTTTTTCCATTACGGGCAAGATTGCCCTGCCAATGTATAAATGACGCGATAATGAACATCCCGTCTTTATCAGACAGGGGGTTTCCAACGGCTTGAGCCGTGCCGCCGGGCGATCCCGGTTGGAATGACTTCGATCAGGGGCTGGTAAATCTGGAAGGTATAATTGCATAGACACAGGGCAACCCGGGCGGTTTTTCAGCTTTTTCCTCCTGCCTTGAGCTCAAGTCTCCGATCACCTTTATCTGACCTTCAGGTAAAGCCGTTTTTGCCTTTATCTGAAGGTAATGCCCAAGTTTTTTCATAGTCAGGGTTAAAGTGGGAGCGGCCGGGAAGCGGCGAGGAGTTTATAACTCGGAAAGAAGGGTCGGTAAGGCATTAGTTTACAAGTCCTAACTGATTGTCCGACATAGAGTAAGATAAGGATATGGTATTATTTTTCTTGACAGCATTACCCCCTTTTCAGAAAAGGGAAATATAAGGCCGTTTTTCGGCCGGGGGAAATCATAAAATATATGAAAAGACGAACCATATTCCTAGTTTCCGCCGTCATGGCGCTTCACCTGTACAGCGTTCCGCTGGAGCAGGCTGAACCAGCGGCGGTGAATGGCGGAGACGTCATCAGCCAGGCCCAGACGGCCTTGGTGGTTGACTCCCTGCACACGCAGGAGCCGCCGGGGCTGCAGGCGGAGGTCGACACCGTGTTGGCGTCCTATTATTCCAAACGCTTTCACGGCCGCAAGACCGCCAGCGGCGAACGCTTCGACCGTTTCGCCCTGACCTGCGCCCACCGGACTCTGCCCTTTGGCACCATCCTCAAAGTTACCAACCCTTCCACTCAAAAATCAGTCATCGTCCGCGTCAACGACCGCGGACCCTTCAAGAAAAACCGCAAACTCGACCTGTCCTACGCCGCCGCCCGCGAAATCGGCATGCTTCGCAAAGGCGTGATGCGCGTGACCATGGAGATCCTGCCGCCCGACGACAGCCTGGCCGTCAAGTTAGTCCAGAACCGCTGAGCGGGACCGCTCCCCCTTACCCACCTGTTTTGACCCTAAAATCTGTGGCGGCAGAGGTGCGCCCGAATCGCGTGACTGGAAAAATGCGCTTCTGCCCCGGAAAAATGTGGACGCTGTTAATGGCCGTCAGCAAAGGCGGCAAGGGAGTGAATGACACGCCCCGCGCCACCACCAGCCATCCCGACGCAGGCCGGGAACGAGCTGAAGTGACCGGACGGGCGAGAATCAAACAAACTGGACCCCGGCCTTCGCCGGGGAGATACTGTAGGTACAGGCGTCCCGCCTGTACCAGGACATACGGGGACACATGTCATTACATTCCATAAAGGAGACGCGTGTCGCCACGAAAGAAAAAGCCCGCCGGGAAAGGCGGGCTGTTCATTATATATAATCCCCGTCAGGCGGGGCGCGGCAGGCGGCTTTTATCTTACGCGGGCTCGGTTGGGAGCCTTACTGCCTGCAGATATTCATTTAATGATGTTTGTGGGTAGCCTGTTCGGTGACCTGTCCGGAGGTCACGGAGCGCTTGAAGTAGTAGGTGTGGAGCAGCTTCAAGGCGATGGGTGAATTGGGCTTTTCCAGGAAGCGCTCATAGATTCTGGTAACTTCGGGGTTGCGGTGGGACTGGCGCACAGGCAGGTTGCGATCCTCTTCATAGAGTGCCAGGCCGCGTCTGGCGCGGGAGGCGATGTCATTGCCGTAGGGCTGCCCGCCGCCGCCGACGCAGCCGCCGGGGCAGGCCATGATCTCGATGAAATGCCAGGGTGATTCGCCCTTGGTGGCCAATCCTTCGCGTACGCGGTCCATAACCTTGCGGGCGTTGCCCAGGCCGTGGGCAACCGCGACTCGTACCTCACCAAAACCGGGAACGTCCACCGCGGCTTCCTTGACTCCTTCCAGGCCGCGCACAGCGCCGATCTCCACATTCTCCAGATCCTTGCCGGTGACCAGGAAGTAGGCGCTGCGGATGGCCGCTTCCATCACTCCGCCGGTGGCGCCGAAAATGGTCCCCGCGCCGGAATAGAAGCTCATCCCTTCGTCCGGTTCCTCTTCCGGAATGTTGGCGAAATCGATCCCCGCTTCCTTGATCATGCGGATGAATTCGCGGGTGGTCAGGACATAATCGGTGTCCTGATAACCTGAGTCGCGCAGTTCGGGCCGGCGGGCCTCAAACTTCTTGGCGGTGCAGGGCATGATAGCCACGGAGACGATCTTGGCCGGATCGACCTTGTGTTCCTGCGCATAATAGGTCTTGGCCAGGACGCCGAACATGGACATGGGCGACTTGGCGGTGGAAACGCAATCCGCAAGGTCGGGGTAATAGGTTTCCATGAATTTGATCCAGCCGGGCGAGCAGGACGTGATAAGGGGGCGCTTTTCGCCGGCCTTGAGTTTGGCGACGCACTCGGTGCCCTCTTCCAGGATGGTGAGGTCGGCAGTGAAGTTGGTGTCCATGACGGAATCGAATCCCATCTTGCGCAGGGCGGCGTACATCTTCTTGGGCGTGACGGAGCCGAGGGGCATGCCGAATTCCTCGCCGAGGGAGACGCGGATGGATGGGGCTTCCTGGACGATGACATGCTTGTCCGGATCCAGGATGGCTTCCCAGACGGCGTCGATCTCGCTTTTCTCGCGCAGAGCGCCGGTGGGGCAGTAAACGGTGCACTGTCCGCAGTTCACGCAGGGGCTGTTGGCCATGCCCTTGCCGAAGGAGGTGTCCACGTGCCCTTCAAAGCCGCGGTCAGCGAAGGTGAGGGCATAGACGGTCTGCACTTCGTTGCAGACGGTGACGCAACGCCCGCAGGCAATGCATTTGTTGACGTCCCTGATGATGGAGAGGCTGGAATCGTCCTTGGGCTGCTTGCGCAGGATGGTGGGCAGGTGGTCAGGGTCCACTCCGAGGTTGTTGGCAAGGGTCTGCAGCTCGCATTTGTTGTTGGCGGCGCAGGTGGGGCAGACAACTTCGTGGTTGCTGAGGATCATTTCCACCAGGGTCTTGCGGTAGGAGCGCAGTTTGGGGGAATTGGTCGTGATCTTCATGCCTTCCGTCACGGGAGTGCAGCAGGCGCGTTTGGGCAAAGGATTGCCGGCGACATCGACCACGCAGACACCGCAGTTGGCGGTGGGAGGCAGGTCGGGATGGTAACACAGGCGGGGGATATGGATGCCGTGCTTGTCCGCCACTTCGATGATGTTCATCGAGGGATCGGCTTCAATGGCGTGTCCATCAATCCAGATATTGACTGTTTTAGCCATGAGGTTTTCCTCCAGATCTATCTTATTTCTTTGTTGAAGCCACAAATTCGTCCCGGAAGTTTTCCAGGGCGCTGCGGACGGGCATCACGGGCGACTGGCCGAGGGCGCAGAACGAAGTCTGCTGCATGGTCTCGGCAATGAGCAGCATCAAATCGAGGTCCTGCTCCGTGCCCTCGCCTTTCCTGATCTTGCATATGATGTCATAGAGCTGTTGCGTGCCGTTGCGGCAGGGTGAGCATTTGCCGCAGGACTCGTGGCGGAAGAAGCGCAGGATGGACCAGAGCATGTCCACGATACTGGCGTGCTCGTCCATGACCAGGATAGCTCCGGAGCCCAGAACGGCAGAATACTGGTTGAGGCTGTTCAGGTCCATCTTCACGTCCAGCAAACGGTCGCTGAGGATGACGCCGGCCGCTCCGCCGATGAGGGCGGCCTTGAAGCGGAAGCCTTTTTTCATGCCGCCGGCATAGTCGTTGATGATGGTGCGCAGGGTGGTCCCCATATCCGCTTCGCAGAGGCCGGGATAGGCGACGTCACCGAGGATGGTGTAGACCTTGGTGCCGCTGCAGTCAGGCGTCCCGAATTTCTTGTATTCGCCGGCGCCGTGCTTGATGATAAAAGGAACGTTGGCCAGGGTCTCCACATTGTTGACAACGGTGGGGCAGCCCCAGAGGCCCTTGACACCCGGGAAGGGCGGTTTCCAGCGCGGGTTGCCGCGGTTGCCTTCGAGGGATTCGATCAGGGCTGTTTCCTCGCCGCAGACATAAGCGCCCGCCCCAATCCTGATCTCGAGGTCGAGGTCGAATTTGCTGCCGAAGATGTTCTTGCCCAGCAAGCCGTATTCGTAACACTGCGCGATGGCCTTGCGCAGGCGCTCGATGCTGAGCTTGTATTCGCCGCGGATGTAGATGAAGGCCTTGGTGGCGCCGACGGCGCGGGCGCAGATCATGATGCCTTCCAGCAACTGGTTGGGGTCGCCTTCCATTATGAGGCGGTCCTTGAAGGTGCCGGGCTCGCCTTCGTCGGCGTTGACCACCACGTATTTCTGGTCGCACTTGATGGGCGCGGTGAAGCTCCATTTGAGGCCGGTCGGGAAGCCCGCCCCGCCGCGGCCGCGCAGGCCGGACTGCTTGACTTCCTCCACGATGTCCGCGGGCTTCATCTGAAGCAGGGCTTTTTCCCAGGCTTCGTAACCGCCGGTGCCCAGGTATTCGTCAATGCTTTCGGGATCTATGATGCCGGAATTGCGCAGAACGATGCGGCTCTCGTAATTGAACTTGGGAGTGAAGCGGCTGCCGGCGTCGAACATCAGCCTGTGGACGGGGCGGCCTTTGAGGAAATGCTCGGCGACCAGTTCCGGGATGTCTTCCGCCTTGATGTTTTCGTAATTGACATTGTCCGGATAGACGGTCAGGCAGATGCCCTTGCCGAAGAATCCGAGCGGCCCTGTCTCAAGGACATTGACCTCTTCCTGGAGGCCGGATTTTTCCAGTTCCTTCCGCAGGGCGGCGACGAATTTCTCGACTCCGGCCTGCTTGGAAGCCTCGTTGACACCGACCAAAACATGGGTTCTGAAGTATTTCATTTCGCCTCCCTGAGACGGGCAAAGATCTCATCCACTTTATCCTCGGTGAGGTCGCCGTAAACGTCGTCATTGATCATCATGACCGGCGCGTTTCCGCAGACGCCGAGGCAGGCGCAGAGCTCAAGAGTAAAGAGGCCGTCCTTGGTGGTTTCGCCGATCCCGACGCCGAGGGTGTTTTTCATCTTGCGCAGGATGTTCTCCGAGCCGCGGATGTAGCAGTGGGGCGATTCGCAGAGCCGGATGACATACTTGCCGCGGGGCTGGGTGCTGTACATGGAATAAAACGTGATCACCCCGTAGATGTGGTTGGAGGGGATCTTGAGGTACTCGGACACCGCCTGGACCGCTTCTTCTGATATGTAGTGGCGGGGATCGTTATCCTGGATGTCGTGCAGGATGAAGATCAGGTTGTCCGGAGTGGGTGCGTATTTGGAAAAGATCTCCTGATACATGCATTCTCCTTTATTCTTCATATTCTGATTGCTGACTTGGCTTTTCCCGGGCCGACCTGACCTCCGGATGCATTACCGGGACCTTGCTGACCGCCTTGACAGGCTTGACGGGACACACTTCCAAACAGGTTCCGCACTTGATGCAGTCCGGCTGGTGGATCGTGTATTTCTCTTCCCTGCCGCCGCTGATGCAGCTGACGGGGCACTTCTTGGCGCAAGCGCCGCAGCCGATGCACTTGTCCTTGTCGATCAGGTAATGCATCAGGTCCGGACAGACGCTGGTGGCGCAGCCTTTATTTTTGATGTGGGCTTCGTATTCATCGCGGAAGTAGGCAATGGTGCTGAGGACGGGATTGGGAGCCGTCTGGCCCAGTCCGCAGAGTGACAACTGCTTGATTGCAACGCCCAGGCGTTCGAGCTCCTCGATGTCCCCTTCCCTGCCTCGGCCGGAGGTGATGCGCTCCATGATGTCCAGCATCTGCTTGAGGCCGATCCGGCAGGGGGAGCATTTGCCGCAGGATTCCTCCACGGAAAATTCCAGGAAGAATTTGGCAATGCTGACCATGCAGTTGGAGTCGTTCATGACGATGACTCCTCCGGAGCCCATCATGGCGCCCTTGGCCTTGAGCGATTCGTAATCCACCGGGACGTCGAGGTGCTCCGCGGTCAGGCAGCCGCCGGAAGGACCGCCCAGTTGGACGGCCTTAAAGTTCCTGTCGCCGGCAATGCCGCCGCCCACTTCGAAGATCATCTCCCGCAGGGTGATGCCCATGGGGACTTCCACCAGGCCGGTGTTTTTGACGTCGCCGGTCAGGGCGAAGACCTTGGTGCCCTTGCTGGTTTGGGTTCCCATGGAGGCGAACCAGTCCGCCCCCTTCAGGAAAATGGTGGGCAGGTTGGCCAGGGTCTCCACATTGTTGACAATGGTGGGCTGGCCCCAGAGACCGTGGTCCGAAGGATAGGGCGGCTTGGGTTTGGGATGGCCGCGCTCGCCTTCGATGGAACTGATGAGGGCGGTTTCCTCGCCGCAGACAAAAGCCCCGGCCCCGGTGCGGACTTCGGCGTCAAAATCAAACTTGCTGCCGAAAACGCTTTTGCCCAGAAGCCCGGCTTCCCTGGCCTGATCGATCGCGCCCTTGATGCGCTTGATGGCCAGCGGATATTCCGCCCTGATGTAAAAAAATCCCCGTGATGCCCCGATGGCGTAGGCGGCGATCATCATCCCTTCCAGGACGCGGTGCGGGTCGCCTTCCAGGAGAGACCTGTCCATGAAAGCGCCGGGATCGCCTTCGTCGCCGTTGCAGATGACATATTTGGGATCGCCCTTGGACGCGGCGGCCAGCTTCCATTTCAGATGGGTGGGGAATCCCCCGCCGCCCCTGCCGCGCAAGCCCGACTTTTCCACCACCTGGATTGCATCGGCGGGTTTCAGGGAGGTCAGGACCGTGCCCAGAGCTTCATAGCCGCCCTGGGCGATGTATTCCTCCATGCTTTCCGGATCGATGTAACCGCAATTGGCCAGGGCCACCTTGACTTGCTTCTGGTAAAAAGGTATGTCCTTCTGGGTCGCGAGCAGCTGCTTGGCGTCGCTCTCCAGCATCAGCCGCCGGACCGGACGCCCCTTGATGAAGTGCTCCTCCACCAGCTCGTCCACGTCATCCAGGCTGACCTTTTTGTAGAACACGCCCTCCGGATAGACAACCATCACGGGCCCCAGGTCGCACGGCCCCATGCAGCCCGTTTCGATGATGTTGATCTCATTGAGCAGGCCCTTGTCCTTGAGGGCGGCCAGGATCTTTTCCTTGATCTTAAGAGCCCCGGCCGACACGCACCCCGACCCGCAGCAGATGAGCAGGTCTATTCTTTTCAGAGACATGGACCAACCCCCTTAGCTGCCGGTGGTGACGACGAAGTCGGAGACGATCCTTCCGTTGACTATGTGCTCCACCACGACCTGCTTCACCTTTTCGGGGGTCATGTTTCCGTAGGTGACCTTGTCCTTGCCTTCCTCGACCACGTCCACGACGGGTTCCATGGACGAGAGGCCTTTTTCGCCTGTCTGGGTAACCAGAACATCGGTCAGATTGCGCTGGGAGATCTCTTCCAGAAAAGCCTTCATGACTTCCCGGGCTCCCATGGCGATACCGGATGTGCCCATTCCGACAATGATCTTGATCCGCATGTTGCTGCCGCGCAGCTTCATTTCTTCCTGGGCTTTCTCGCGAATTTTCTTAAGGTCTGCCAGTGTTTTCATCAGACTTCCTCCATATTTGTATTTTGTATTCCTTCTATTAAACTCTGTTCGATGTATTCGATCACGTCCGGATAGGTCAGCGGTATGTCTCCCAGCTCTTCCTTGATCGCTTGCGTGTCAAAGTGGAAAGACTGCTCCTTGCCCTTGTCTCGGCTGATCAGGTTGATGTGAAAATCTATGTCCTGGTGCCCGATGATGGCTCCCAGTAAGGTGTCCTTCAGGCTGCCCAGGGGCAACCGGTCAATGTTGTCGCGTTCGAAATCAGCTTTCAGAACGGTTCCCAAACCGGGCTGGCTGGTGATGTCAAAACTGCCGTTGCAGAGTTCGGCATTCTGTTTGAACAGCGGGATGCCGAGGCCGACCTTCTTGAT